>JAXMBP010000001.1:0-321404 GCA_046349795.1 Pirellulales bacterium
TCAATCTCAGTACAGATTTCAGGTAGATGCTTCTCTAGATTTTCGGTCGTACCGCCATGGTGATCCCAATTAGTATGATACAACTGCACAAATCGAACGCCGCGTTCAACTAGTCTACGAGCGAGCAGGCAGTTTCTAGCATACGAGCTTTCCTTGGGATCTTTGATGCCGTAAAGCTCCAGCGTTTCAGCCGATTCACCGCTCGTATCCATCAGTTCTGGTGCGCTCGTCTGCATCCGGTAGGCCATCTCGTAAGAATTGATACGAGTAGCAATTTCTTGATCGCCCGTTTCAACCAGCTTGGCCATGTTCAATTGCTTAACGGCTTCAACTAACTGTATTTGTTGATCGTTGCTGATCGACTTGGGAGTGGACAGGTTTAAGATCGGATCGCCACTATTGCGAAGCGGAACGCCTTGGTAGGTTGTGGGCAGTACTCCGCTACTCCAGTTTACCGCGCCACCGCGTGGACCTCGCGGTCCGCTTTGCAAGACCACGAATCCAGGCAGGTCACTACATTCGCTTCCGAGGCCATAGGTAATCCACGATCCCATGCTTGGGCGGCCAAACAGGCCACTACCAGTGTTCATGAACAGTTTGGCAGGAGCATGATTAAACAGATCGGTCTTGCAGGTCTTGATGAACGTCAGGTCGTCGACCATCGTTGCCGTATGCGGCAGCAAATCGCTAACCCAAGCTCCACACTTGCCGTACTGTGCAAAAGGGCGCTTACTTCCCAACAGATCGATACGGTGACTGCTGTCCATGAAAGCGAATCGCTTGCCTTCGATAAAACTCTGTGGAATCGGTTGGCCACTCAGTTCCGTTAGCTTGGGCTTGTGCTCGAATGTTTCCAACTGCGAAGGTCCGCCTGCCATGAAGAGAAAGATGATACTCTTCGCCTTAGCCGGAAAATGGGTTGGTTTTGGTGCTAGTGGGTTGGGGGTTTCGTTAGATTCGCCAGCAGAAAGGTCGTTGCGGAGAAGATTTGCTAGAGCAATCGATCCAAGCCCCACGCCACAACGACTGAAGAAATGGCGACGCGTCGAGCGCAGCAATTCGTGATCATTGTCAGGTTGTTGACTATGGATTTGAGTTGAGTGTTTCATGGTGCTCATTCTCGCGAGATGGTTTCATCAAGGTTCAGCATCGCTCGAGCTGCATTCAGGGTATCTAGCCGCTTCAGGATCTCGATTTCAGCAACCGTCGGCTCGCGAGAGGTGCAACGTTTGAAAGCCACAGCCAATCCATCTTTTTCAATGATTTTGCTCAAGGCTTCAGCAAACTCGAAGAAGCCCGAATCATTCATCAAGGTCAGAGCTTGAAGTGGTGTATTGCTGCGAATTCGCCGAGTGCAGGAACTGAATCCGTCCGGAGCATCAAACACGTTGAGTGACGGAGGTGGTGTCGCGCGGAAAACGAATGTGTAGACTCCACGTCGATACCGATCGTCACCAGAGCTAGTTTTCCAATCTCTCTTGACTTGCCCTTGATTCATCACTCCGTCTGGAATTGGCGGATAAACGGGTGGGCCCCCCAACTTTTCAACTAGTAATCCACAAGCTGTAAGCGATACGTCTCGTACCACCTCGGCTTCCAAACGCAAACGCGATTGCCGAGCCAGCAACAGATTGTAGGGGTCAGCTTCGTTCAGGTCTGTTGTACGCTTGGAGGACTGTTTGTAGGTCTCCGAGGCAACGATCAAACGTTGCAGGTCCTTCAATCGCCAGCCCTTTTCCATGAACTCAACAGCCAACCAATCCAGCAATTCGGGATGAGTTGGTGGAGTGCCCTGCAAACCAAAGTCGTTTTCAGACTGCACCAGCCCTTGCCCAAAATAATGTTGCCAGACTCGATTGACTATAACTCGGGCCGTTAGTGGATTTTCGCGGTCGACCAACCAGCGAGCTAAATCTAGTCGAGTAAGCCGTGCTAGTTTGTCGGCGCGGTCTTCTTTGGTTTTGTCGCTCTCATTGGAGTCGCTGGCTTGAGAGGTTGATTGGCCTGAAGGAATTGGACTCGACGTCGACGTCGTTTCGTTCTGATTTAGCGATACGTTCAGTGGGTGCAGTACCGATGGAGTTCCAGGAAAGACTTGTGCTGCTGGCCGAGTGAAATCGCCTTTGATAAATACGTGTGTCTCTCGCGGCTTGACGCGTTCTTTGAGAATCATCGTAGAAATTGGTTTACCATCGCCTGATTCTGGTTCAATCTTCAGCTCGGGTTCATCTTGGTTATTCAAGAATGCGAACAGTTGATAATACTCTTGCTGAGTAATTGGATCGTATTTGTGATTGTGGCATTGTGCACAACCAATGGTCAGTCCAAGCCAGACAGTTCCAGTGGTTCCGACCCGATCAAAGACGCTGTCGATGCGAAACTGTTCAGGGTCAACACCACCTTCTTGATTGATCTGAGTGTTGCGATGAAATCCCGTAGCAATCTTTTGCTCTCGCGTTGCATCCGGCAAAAGGTCACCGGCAAGCTGCTCGATGGTGAATTGATCAAATGGCATGTCAGCGTTCAGAGCATTGATAACCCAATCTCGATAGAGCCAAATGGATCGAGGTGCATCGATCGAGTAGCCGTTGCTGTCAGCATAGCGAGCTTGATCTAGCCACCAACGTCCCAAACGTTCGCCATAATGCGGACTGGTCATCAGTCGTTCGACAGTTTGGCTGTAGGCTGCATTGGCATCCTGTTTCCAAGCTGCAACATATTGATCGATCTGCTCAACTGTGGGCGGTAAGCCGGTAATGTCTAGGCTGAGTCGACGTAGTAGTACTTCGGGACTAGCCTGAGGCGATTGTTTTAGATTGGCTTGCTTGAGTCGCTGCTGGATAAAGGCATCGATTGGATTTTGGTTCGGCGACGAAAGTGGCGGAGCTACCTTCACGGGTTTTTCAAAAGCCCAGTGCTTTTGGTAATCGGCTCCCTCGCTGATCCACTGCTTCAGCAACTCTTTCTGCTTGTTAGATAGCTTCTTGCCAGTCGAATGCGGCGGCATCAATTCATCAGCATCTGTCGACAGTACGCGAGCAATCATGCTGCTGGCCGCTATATCATTGGGCTTGATAGCACCACCATCGATGGCCGCCTGCCGAACATCTAGTCGCAGGTCAGCTTCTCGAGCTTCTTCATCAAAGCCATGGCAGGCAAAGCAATTCTCCGCCAGAATTGGCCGAATGTCTCGATCGTAGCTAAGTTTTGCCTGAGCTTCTTGGCCAGAGGCTCGGACTGAAAATGCAAATGCACAAAGCAACAATGCAATTCCTCGCAATATGCTTTGTTTGACAGGCCAACATGATCTACACTTCTGCCAACGGTTCACTTGCATCTCCAAAGGAGTCCAACTTAACGCCCGTTTTGCTCATCAGGCTCATAAATAGTCTGCACATCTGACGATTTTCTTGCCCGCCATAATCGAGAACTCGGCCACCTTTGATTTGACCGCCTCCTCCACCAACAAGAATCACTGGTAGCTTGGTCGCGTCATGGCTGCCGGTTAGCATGCTGGAGCAGAACAGGATCATTGAGTTATCCAGCGCAGTCCTCGGCCCTTCTTGAATCGCATCCAATCTTCCAGCGATGTAGGCGATCTGTTGCAAGAAGAATTGATTCACCTTCAGCCAGTCTTCAGTATCGGAATGCGATAACAGGTGGTGAATCATGTAGTCGACTCCAAGATTTGGAAAGCGTAGCGACGAGTGATCATTGTTGAGCTTTAGACTGCAAACTCGGGTGGTATCTGTTTGAAAGCCCAGCACCATGATGTCGCACATCAATCGCATGTGTTCTGCAATATCCTGAGGTACACCATCGGTTGGTCGAGCAATGTTTGGTTTCTCAAGCGTTGGTCGCCAGCCTTGCAACTGGCCTCGTTTACCAGAATCCTCGATTCGAGCTTCAACATCGCGAACCGAGTCGAGATACTCGTCCAACTTTCGTCGATCAGAAACGCTGATTTTTTGACGCATACTCTTCGCGTCTTCGAGTACTGCATCCAAGACGCTGTGATCGGCGGCGGTCACTTCATCCTTGAATAGTCGATCGAAGGCTAAGGCCGGATAAAGTTCAAGCGGTGTTGGCGTTGTGGGCGAACTCCACGAGATGTGTGAGCTGTAAAGCATGGAGTAGTTTTTGTGAACAGATGGATTGGATTTCTCGCAGGCCAATACCAAGCTCGGTACTTTGGTCGACTTTCCTTGATGCTGGGCAATGACTTGATCAAAGCTGGTGCCCGAACGAATCTCACCACCCGCTGCCAGCGGAGCACCAGAAAGCAGGTTGCCGGTTTGCGAGCTGTGGATGTTGCCTTTCAAGGCTTCAGAGTTAAAGAGTCCATTGATGACCAACAGCCGTTCGCGAAAATCGTTCAATGGCTGAAGCACTCTTCCCAGTTGCATTTGCGAGCCTTCGCCCTTCGCCCACCATTCTTTGCTGTGGAACCCATTTCCGGAGAATAACACGGCAGTGCGGATTGGCGCCTCTTCGCTGGCAGGTTGATCCGCCCAGGCCGAGACGGACTCGAGCATCGGCAAGGCCATACTTACTCCAACTCCGCGCAGAAGCGTTCTACGCGAGAAGTGGTGATGCGTTGAACGGCGATTTGCGTTGGATTGGTTCATGCTAGGACACTCCCTGTCTGATGCTGGACGGATAGAAAATTCCAGATCGTTTCTAGGTGGGATGAAAGGTGGGTCTAGTATTATCGCTTCAAACAGGTGCGGAAACCAGCCCTTCACTTAGGCCCTAAGGTCGCATTTCATGCAAGAATCAGATTTCAAGGATGATCCGATGCAGAAATCTAGCCCAAATAGAACAGTTGCCTGAAGCGCACTGTTCCTGGCGATTGAAATGATCAGCCTGCAGGGCTGATTTAGAACCAGATCGACTCGTTATTTACTTCCCGCACTCATGGCTGGCAACATTTCACGAGCCATTTGCAGACCAGCAGGTCCAACTAGCACCACGAAGATCCCAGGGAAGATGAATAGCACTAGCGGGAAGATTAGTTTTACCGCAGTCTTGGCAGCTTTTTCTTCAGCGATTTGCTGCCGGCGAACTCGCATTGAGTCGCTTTGCACTCGTAACGCGTTGGCAATACTTGAACCGAATTTGTCGGCTTGAATCAAGATACCCGCTAGGGCTCTAAGATCGTCTACGCCCGTTCTCGCCCCAAGATCTTGAAGCACTTGGTTTCTTACTCGGCCCATCTGCAACTGCAGGTTACACAGGCTGAACTCGTCGGCAACAATTCTGTGAGACTTAACCATCTCTTGCGAGACCTTGCGCATAGCTTGGTCCAAACCCAATCCCGCCTCGACACAAACTACCATCAAGTCCAAGGCATCGGGCAATCCCAAAAAAATCTGTTGCTTACGACGACTTTGAAGGAAGCTGAGCGCGAAGACCGGCAGGAAAAATCCAACGGCACCAATCACGAAAGTTCGAATTACTGCAGTGCTGCCCACACCATACATGAACAGTGAGAATCCACCGCCCAAGAAAAGAAACAACAAAGAGACGACCACGCGAATTGCCAAAAAAGTCATCGGTGCGGACTCAGTTCGAAAGCCCGCCTCAACCAGAGTTTGGCGAAGTTTACCCATCTCGGCTTCGGTCTTCGGAGTTAGCGGCTTTGCCAAGGCCGGTGAAGCCAACTCGAGGGCTTTGGTCAACGCCTCGGTTTTGGTCTCTTCTTTTTTATTGCCGCGACGAACCTGATTTAGTGCTTTTAGGCGATGCTCGGCGGGGTTGTCTTCTGAATTGAAGAATGTTCCCAAAACCAACCAGGCAATAGCACCGAAACCGATGAAGATGGCGATTGGAATGATCAATGATAGTGATAACGAAAATCCCAAGAGCATGATTAAACCTTAATCGTAATAATCTTTCGAATCACCAGAGCACCGACTAACTGCAGCAGTAACGCGCCAGCCATCAGCTTCTTGCCTTGGTCGTCGCGGAACAATACCATGGCGTAGTCGTAGTTGATGTACAACATCACCAGGAACAAAGTTGGTGGCAACGCCAGCAGAACGACTCCCGACAATCGGCCTTCGCCAGTTAAGGCTTGAATCTGACCAGCCAATTTGAATCGCTCCCGAATCAACCTGCCAATCTTGTCCAGAATTTCAGCCAAATCACCACCAGTCTGTCGTTGCAGAATTACGGCAGTAGCGAAGAACCTTAGGTCCAAGTTGGGGACCCGTTTGGTCATTTGCTCTAAAGCTTCGTCCAATGAAATACCCAGATTCTGCTCATCGAATGTTCTGGAAAACTCTGTTGCCAGCGGTGCGAGCATCTCTTGACCAACCAAGCCGATACCTGAGGCCAATGAGTGTCCTGCGCGAAGAGATCGGCTCAATAATTCCAGAGCTTCAGGCAGCTGCCTAGAGAATTCGTTCAATCTCTTTTTGCGTTTGAGCAACAACCAAACGATTGGCAGACCACCAGTCACCAGCGCGACTAACGGAGCCAAATAGAAAGGAATTGGAGAGACAATGCAGGCTGCCCCACCGATGAAACCTGCGATAGCGCAGATCGTCAGGAACTTTGATCCCGACATTTTTACACCTGCTTGTTCCATCATGGCGCTTAGATCGCCAAACTTCATGAGCAGTTCATCTGCGACTGATTTTGTTTCGTCCAGTGGAGAACGCGTCAGCAGCGAAGGCGAGCCTGCGGCGTTGGCACCTTTATTACTCTTCGTAAGTGCTGAAAGTCGATCCTCGGCAACATTTTCGTCTTCCTGGCGCAGCGCGATGGCTAGTCCGCCAATTAGCGCAGTGACGCCTAAGCCGACCGAGACGATCAGGATGATAGTTATCATAGTACTGAGGTCCTTCGTGGATTGCCGAAAACTTAGGCCTGCATAATGACTCGTTCACGGAATGTGCTGGCAGGCAACCGCACGCCAGCCGATTCCAAACGATGCATGAACGATGGTCGCACGCCGGTGGCTATGAAGTGACCGTGGGCTTTGCCATTTTCACCAATCCCATCTTGCACAAACCGGAATATGTCTTGCATTACCACCGTCTCACCTTCCATACCGTTGATTTCGGTAATGTGAGTGACGCGACGCGGACCGCCTTGCAAACGGTTCGCTTGAATGATCACATTAACAGCGCTAGAGATCTGTTGACGAATAGCCTTGATCGGCAATTCAAATCCAGACATCATCACCATTGTTTCAAGTCGAGCTACACCGTCGCGAGGGTTATTGGCGTGAATGGTTGTCAGCGAACCGTCGTGACCGGTGTTCATGGCCTGCAACATGTCCAGCGTTTCACCACCCCGGCATTCACCGATAATGATGCGTTCCGGTCGCATTCGCAGCGCGTTCTTTACCAGGTCCGTCGCAGTTACAGCGCCGTTGCCTTCGATGTTGGGAGGACGTGTCTCCAGTCGAACCACGTGATCCTGTTGCAACTGCAACTCGGCCGCGTCTTCGATCGTGATCATACGTTGATCGTTTGGAATGAAACTGCTCAGCGTATTAAGTAGTGTTGTCTTACCAGAGCCAGTACCGCCGCAGATGATCATGTTGAGTCGAGCTTTGATACAGCCTTCGAGCAACATTACCATTTCAGGAGTAAGGGCTTTGAAATTCAGCAAGTCTTCCAGCTTCAGCGGGTTAGAACCGAATCGGCGAATGGAAACTGCCGCGCCATCCAAGGCTAGTGGTGGAATAATCGCGTTAACGCGCGAACCGTCTTCCAAACGAGCGTCCACCATTGGACATGTTTCGTCAACGCGTCGTCCTACTTTAGAAACGATGCGGTCGATAATTTGCATTAGGTGCGCGTTGTCGCGGAATTCAACTCCAGTCAACTGAAGCTGTCCGCCCTTTTCCACATAGATTTGCTTTGGACCGTTGATCATGATATCGCTGACCAGCGGATCTTTGAGGATCAGCTCAAGAGGTCCCAGACCGAAGGTTTCGTCGAGAACTTCTTCGATGATGCGATCGCGCTCAGAGCGATTGATCAATGTGTTTTCAGAGTCGCAAAGGTGTTCGACGACCAAGCGAATTTCGCGTCGCAGTTGTTCGCCTTTCAGGTCGCCAACTCGACTCAAGTCAAGTTTGTCGACAAGCTTGTTGTGAATTCGACGCTTTACGAGCTCAAAATCTTCCGATTTGTTCTGCGCAGGACGCATTGGAGTTGTTGGCGAATTCATCCCGGTTTCCTCATGGCGAGCAAAGACTAAATGGCGCAAGGCCCTCGCAGCAAACGCCTCACCCTCCCCGAATCATGGGTGAAAATCGCTCAGCTTCAGGAAGTCGGAACCGCTTCACTGCGAAACTTTAGCGGATAGAGAAAATCCGCTCTAAGAACCTACATCACCAATTGCACCGCGCTTAAGGAATGCGCAAAGGTTGTTGCGAAAATGCTACGGTTTGCCGTTAGATTCGGCATCTTTGGATTTTTGAAATCGCTCAGCTAAGTAGACTCGCGCGGTATCGGCCATGTAGCCATTAATCTCGTAGGACAAACTGCGTTTGAGGAACTTTTCAGCATTTTCCGTACGACCGATAGAATCGTAATACAGGCCAATGTACAGGTCACCATAGAACTGAGCCATCTTCTTGTTCTCGGGAGCTGGGCCAACTTTTTCGGCAGCGGCGATCACCTTTTCAGGAGAGCCTTCGCCTCGCAGCATTTGAAGAATATCCATCATCGGTTCGCGCTTGTCACCACGACTTCCGATCAACGTTTTCTTCGCAGCCTCGACATTTTCTGATTTCGCAACACAAAGATAGTACCAGGCTGAATTCTCAACATCATCTGGGTTGACCTCGTGATGGATTTTGAACTGCTCGGCACCACGCTTGAAATCACCCACCGTCGCAAGTGCGATACCTCGCTGCCAATTGTGGGGTGCTCGTTTTTCATCGAGTTGGTTTGCTTTGTCGAAAAGTGAAACCGATTCCTTGGCGTGCCCCGCTAAGTAAAGCAACTCAGCGGCTCGCTGTTGAACTCTGGCATCCTCGGGCAGTAGCTCAGCCACTTCTTTGCATTTCGCCAGAGTGGTTTTGTAGTCAGCCTCATTGAACGCCTCCGCAGCAGCCACTAACAATCCTTGAGCTTGACGATTCAAAGGCGGTTGCTGAGCCACACTCGATTGGCTCGAATCGCAGGCGACCAGAAAGATGCAAGCAGACAGTAGGAGGGCATGCGTTGCACGGATGGATTTGAAGAGCGGTTTCATTTTTTCACCGAAAGCTTATTTCACTCGAACTGCCATTGCGACGCCTAGCCAGAGGCTTAAAACGCTGTAGCATTCTAACGAATCACAACGGCACTTGCAGCCTAAAGTTGCTTCCATCCGCTCAAAAAACAAAGACGATTTCGATGTCAAATAGAACCCTGATTCGTAGTGCACGCGTAGTTTTGCCAACGCAAATCGTTGATACCAATATCTTGATCGAAAATGGCAAAATCGCAGCCATCGACGCTGCCGCAAGCAGCTCTGCAGAACAAGTCATTGAAGGCGCTGGGCTGACGCTAATCCCAGGTGTCATTGACGATCAGGTCCATTTTCGCGAACCGGGAATGACCCACAAAGAAGACCTCCACACAGGCAGCCGAGCCTGTGCGGCTGGCGGCGTTACAACCTACTTGGAAATGCCCAACACCAGTCCGCCGGCTTCGACTGTAGAAAATTTGAAGTGGAAGTATCTCCGAGCGCAAGAAACCAGTTTGGTCAACTTTGGCTTTTACGTTGGTGCCACAGAAAACAACCTCGATCAGTTGAAAGCCGCTGATTTCGCACCCGGGATCAAGATTTTTATCGGCTCAAGTACCGGCGAATTGATGGTCGACTCACAGGAGGCACTCGAACGAATCTTCGCCGAGACAACTCTGCCGATCCGCGCATTGTGAAGACGAATCGACAGTGAGAGCAAATCGTTTAGCTTTAGGTGAGAATCTTACGATCCACGATCATTCGAGAATTCGGGACGTCCAAGCCGCCGTCATTGCCACTCGACGAGCAATAGACCTTTCTCTTCGGCACAAGCATCGCTTTCACGTGTTGCACGTTAGCACGGCTGATGAACTGCCTGTGATACAGGGCAAGTCGCCGTGGATCACTGCTGAAGTTTGTCCACATCACCTTTTCTTTTCAACCAAGGATTACGATACGCTCGGCAGCTTGGTTCAGATGAATCCGTCTGTCAAGCCAGCGGAGCACCCGCCGCAACTTTGGCAGGCTCTACTCGATGGCACAATTCAAGTTATCGCCACCGATCACGCTCCGCATACTTTGGATGAAAAGGCTCGTCCCTATCCGCAATCTCCGAGTGGCTTACCCGCAGTCGAGAACAGTTTAGCCCTCATGCTGAATCAAGTTGCGTTAGGCAAATGTAGCCTGCAGCAAGTTGTTAGTTGGATGTGCGATGCGCCAGCTCGCGTTTGGGGATTGGTTGGCAAAGGTCGAATCGAAGCAGGCTACGATGCCGATTTAGTCCTGATCGATACCAATCTGCAACGACAGGTAGACAATCGAAAGCAGTTCACCAAGAGCGGTTGGAGTCCTTGGGATGGACAGACTCTAACGGGCTGGCCCGTCCGTACAATTATTCATGGGCAGACGGTTTTTCAAGATGGTAAGATCGTTGAAACCGTTCGAGGAAAATCTGTACGGTGCGATCACGCTCGAGGCGGATTCTGGGCTACCAGCAATGGAATCGGTGTGGCTTAGGGACCCGGTGGAATTCACTAAAATGACATGGCTGTTAACGGACGCTCCAGCGGGCTGAGGCGTCTAACGACTGTTCATCTAATGAACGCCCAGCCGCTTTTCGGCGACACATCCGACAGCTAGACCGATAAACAGTGCGGCTGAAATAAGCATTATACCAATCACGGTTAGACTCCTCCGTTTAGACCTTGCCGGAGCGACGTTAATATACCGGCGACCCTCTACAAAGCGATAGCAACAGCCCTAGCGTTACTGAGAAAGCAGAGTTTTTCAAAAACTCGTGCGTCAACACTTGCTCAGCTTAAGAAATGGCTGACTTTACCGGCAAAGGTGTCAAAGTCGTATGATTTCAGAAGTGTTGTTTGCTTTGCTTGCATAGCCGTAAGTGTTGAAAACTTGGCAGTTTCTGGGCAACTCAATTGGCTTTTGTTCAGCTTGAAACCTATCTGATTGGCTTGGATTGATATTGATTTTAGCCGGGGTAATCGGCTATTGGCAGGCTCTTGGCTGCAAGCAATTTGTGGCGTTCGAACCGCTTGGCAAATCATCCCACCTATGTTGCAAGATTATCCAACCACGAAATCTTCCAGGCGCTGCAGCCTTACCGGTGCCGAATTTGCGCCCGGTGAAAGCTATATCTCGGTACTGATTCCCGAAGGCGATGAGATTACGCGGATGGATATCTCAGCCAAGCAATGGGCTCAGCCACCCGAGAACGCAATCGGCTGGTGGAAATGCAGAATGCCGGATGCGCAGCGACGCGGTTCTAGGCCAGCTCCCAATAGTGTCTTGCTCGACATGTTGGCAGAACTGCTTCAGCGACCCGACAAAGCCCAATTAGCCTACCTGCTAGCCGTATTGCTCGTTCGTCGACGCGTGCTTGTGGATGAACAAAAAATCGAACTGGATGAGAATCAATCGCCCCAAGAGTTTTGGAATCTGGTCCAGCCCGCAGATGGGCGTCAGTGGCAAGTTCCAATTTGCAATCCAAGTGCTCCTGAGTTGGCTAAACTGCAAGAGTCGTTGATCAAACTGTTATTCACAGACGAATAGAAAGAGCTTCACCACGGATCGGTGCCATCATAAACATCTCCAACCGTCACACTCTGAAACTACTTCAATCAACCAAGCTTTCTGCATTGTTGGTCGGTTACTTCATGGTTGCGATGGTCTGTGGTGGTGCAACCTGTGCGAGAAAAAGAACAGGATTGCCCGAATTCAATCCTCCACCAGTCTTTACTGAGGGGACCCCATCGCTGGATCAAGTGATGGCACAAACCAATCGAAGCTTAGCAATCAAGTCTTTGTCTTCAAATTCGCTCACGATTAAGAGCCCTGAACTGGCCTATCCGTTAAGCGGACATTTTCGCTGGGAGCGACCGGACAAGCTGCGGTTGGAAACAAAACTGGTAACATCGGCCTTGGGCGTCCCATTGGCTGCTGGCAGTAACTCCGATCTGTTTTGGCTTCAAACCAGTCGACCAACGCCAACCATTTTCTACGCTAGACACAATGAGTTTGAAAATCAGTTAGGTGGTCGACACGTACTGCCAGTCTCACCACTTTGGTTGCGTGAGGCATTCGGCATCATCGAATTGGATCCTCAAATGGTCCACGAAGGCCCAACGACTATGCCTGATGGAAAGTTGGAGGTTGTAACTCAGATTCCTACGGCACGTGGCAACTACAAGCGTACGATCATCATGGCACCTACAACGGGCACCATCGAAGAGACTCGCCTGAACGATCCTAATGGAAAGTTAGTAGCTCAGGCTCGATTGCTTCAACATCAGTTCTACAGTGGCATCAATTGGTCGCTGCCTCATCAAGTTCAGATCTCTTTGCTACCTGATGTTGGCGAACCGATCACGTTCAGCTTGGATGTTGGCTACTACCAGTACAACGAAGCCATGTCTCCAAAGTCCTTCGTGTTCCCAGATACAACGGGACTAACGTCAGTTGACCTTGTTAGATTGAATGGCAAATTGCAACAAGAGACGAACCTATCGGAGTACAGTCAACAGGCACAGGCCTATACGCAAGCTGGTCAGCAACAAGGTAGTGCCGCCGGAACGCAGAATCCAGCACAAGCCTACGGCAGTGTAACACAACCATATGGCAGCCCAAATGTAGGGGCTGGAACGATGACTGGTGGATCGTTAACTGGCGGCTCGTTGCAGTGGACAACTTCGCCTCACGCCAACGTGCCGTCGTTGGACTACAACCAGCCTCAACTGGGCTCGCCCGTTTCAGGCCCCGCGTCTAATCCCGACTCGACTTTGGACGGTACACCAGGCGCAATTACTCCGCCGGTATATCGAACCAACTCGGCTTCACTCCAAAACTGGCAAGGCAATCTACGAAGATAGATAACTTGTTGGAAGTTGTTTTCGCTGGCAACGAACTGGCGGTACCAAACGTTTTTTCTGCTGGATCCACTCAACCGCGACAGGCGGCTTCGATCGCGGCGATATCGATTTTGGACATGGTCATCATGGCCTCAAAGGCTCGTTTGGCGATGGTTGCGTCTGGGTGTGTAACGGCCTCGGACAAAACTCGAGGCGTAATCTGCCATGACAAACCCCACTTATCTTTGCACCAACCACAGCCGCTTACTTGACCTCCATGGCTAATGATTGCATCCCAATAACGATCCGTTTCGGCTTGATCATCTGTGGCGATTTGAAAAGAAAAGGCTTCCGAATGTTTAAACGCTGGTCCGCCGTTCAATCCTAAGCACGGAATGCCAGCCACGGTGAATTCAACCGTTAGAACATCGCCTTTTTTGCCCGATGGATAGTCACTCGGCGCGCGATGCACTGCCGAGACGTGCGAATCGGGAAAAGTTGCCGCATAGAACTGAGCCGCTTCTTCAGCATCACCGTTGAACCAAAGGCAGATCAGATTTTTTGGTTTACTCATGATATCTCTTTATCCTTAATCTTTTTGTGTTGATTCGTCCGGTGCGAACCAAATAACAATGGTGCCCGCTGCATAAATCGTCGCGCAGATCGCTCCGACTTTCGCGTAGTCTCCACCCAGGAATTTAAGGATGAATCCCGCGAACAGTACGCCCGCCGCTGTGGCAAATCTTCCAGAGTTATAGCACAAGCCACTACCGCTGGCTCGCAATTGTGTGGAAAACAATTCCGGCAATGATAGTGCTAGCCAGCCAAAGAAAAGCGTTCCAACTAACCCTTGCACAAACACAACTGGATGAAATGATGGCTCAAGAGGCTTGGTCAATTGAAACATCGACCAAGTGATTGCAAATGCGGCAATACTGATGAGAAAGTAGCTGAGCTTTCTGCCAAGGAAGCTACATAGCTGAGCTCCAGCAAGACTTCCCAGTACTGCCCCCAGAGCCCACCATCCTTGTGTGGCTGCTTTGTACGATGCGTTCGATCCCGCGACGCTTTCTGCCCAGGGTATCATCCACTTGCTGGCAGACCAAGCACCAACCATCGGAACGCAACTGATCAAAATTCCTATCAAGGTTACTCGCAATAGGTCACCTTGGAAAAGTTTCCTCAGCTCAGGCTTGCTCGACGAATCGGAAAATTGTGAGTTCGCTTTGGCCATTAACCACTTCGGTGATTCTGGTAGCAGAAACAGTACGAGCAACCCTAATACTGCTGGAATTGTTGCAACCAAGAATATCCAGCGCCATGAGTCCGCAGTAATCGGCTTAGTCTGAATGAGCAGCGAGAGTGATAGAATCCCAACGTTTAGTCCTGCCATCATCACGCCAGAAACCAATGGCTTCGAAGCACCTGGCCAACACTCAGCTACCAATGCCATTCCGTTTGGCCACAATCCTCCGACACCTAGCCCGACCAAGAACCTGAGCAGTAACATCTGTTCTTGAGTTTGAGCTAGTGCTCCAAGCCCGGCAAAGACAGAATAGATCAAGATGCACACACCCATCGCCTTGGCTCTACCTATCCTATCTCCCAAGTTGCCTAAGAAAATTCCACCGATTGCCGCACCAAACATCAATGATGCGGCAAACCAAGCAAACCAAGCTCCACCTAGTTCCTTCGTGAACGATTCGCCCAGCAAGCTTTTCGAAACTGACAGCGATGCGACAGGCATTAAGCCCAATTCAAATCCATCGAACAATAATGCAAGAAACGATGCAGCCAATACGCTCGACTTTGCTTTCGTCGACAACACTCGAACCTCAAAAGTAAAAGCCTGCGTCTCGGCCATCATTTCTTCTCAGCCTGATATGCGCGAAGGATGGCGCTATTGTCTTGCTCGCCATATCCCAAAGTCTGAGCAAGTTCGAGCAGACGTTTGTGAGCGGCAGACAGGGGCAAGTCGAGCGAAAGCGAGGCTGCCAGGGCGAGGATAATGTTCACATCTTTGAGATGCTGATTAAGTCGAGCTTGCACGCTAAAGTCGGCAGTAACCATCTTCTCACCCTTTGTAGCCATGACGGCGGAAGCTGCTGCACTGTCCTGAAGTACTTGCAGCGCCGCTCTTGGATCTACATTCAATGCCTCTGCAAACGCCAAAGCCTCTGCTAGAGCCGCTCTATTTAGACCAAGCACCAAGTTCGTAATTAACTTCATCTTACTGGCGCTACTATTTGATCCAGTAAAGTGAACTCGATTGGTCAAGGCCGTCCACAGATCCTGGCAGGCTTCGAACGCTTGTCGATTCCCACCCACCATGACCATCGCTTCGCCCAGGCGAGTTTGATGACTGGAGCCAGAAACTGGTGAGGCCAAATAGAAGGCTTGTCGATCATCGAACAACCGAGCAAATCGATCAGCATCAGCGGGCTCGCCCGTTGTCATATCGATGGCGATTGTGCCGGCCGGCATGTCGGGCAACATGCCAGAGATGACCTGCAGTACGACAGGACTGTTGTACAAGCAGATAATGACCCGCGAGCATTCACGTAATGGGTTCTCGCTCCAAACCGCGCCAGCATGAAGCAACTGTTGCGGTTCGTCCTGGTTACGATTCCAAATCTTGAGCGAGTAACCTTGCTCCAGAAGACGAAGGCCCACCGCAGTTCCCATCAATCCTGTGCCAATGATGCCGACAACCCCGGGCTGAGCAATGCAGTGCGGCTCGGCTTGCAATTCATCGGTCATGGATCTAGTCACGCGACATGGTGGAAAAAGGGCTTATCTACTTCATGCACGATAGTACTAAAGAAACTCGTTCCAGTTTCGGCTTTCAAGCTGTTTGACAACTTCTCGCACGCGTTCCTCTTCCGACTTAGGCGCGACCAAAGTTGCATTCTGAGTGTGGACGACAATTGTATCTTGCATGCCGAGAGTTACTAAAAGATGGTCGTCGCTGCCATAAACGATCATTCGTTGTGATTGAATTGGCAAGTACTTTCCGCGAACGCAGTTTCCTTGCTCATCAGGTTGAGTCAGCCGACCGATTGCTTGCCAGCTTCCAACGTCGTCCCAGCGGAACGTCGCCTCGATAACCGCAACTTCGCTGTATCGTTCCATCACAGCATAGTCGATCGATCGACCGTGGATGCGATCAAACTCTCGCTGCAGAGTTATTTTGAATCCTGGCGTTCCCATCGCTTCTGAGATGGTGTTGATGTGTTGCATCATGTCGGGCTCGAACCGATTGAGCGCTTCAAGAATCGTCGAAGCTCGCCACATGAAGATACCACTATTCCAATAGTAGAGCCCCGATTGCAAGTACTGCTCGGCCGTTTGGCGATTGGGTTTCTCGCGGAACGAGGCAACTCGGTAGGCTCCAGCGACACGCGTCTCAGACAGGCTTTCCCCGCGCTGAATGTAGCCGAATGACTCAGCCGCATAGGTTGGCCGAATACCGAAGGTGACAATTCGCTCGGGTTTTTGTTCGATCAATTGCATTCCACTGCGCATGCAATCGTGAAACTGTCCATTGGTGCTGATGACGTGGTCGGCAGGCAGAACCAGCATGATGCCGTTTGGATCGGCTCGCACAATCATCGATGCTGCCAAGGCGATGCACGCTGCCGTATCACGCTTTGACGGTTCACCGACAATGTGCTCGGGTGGTATATCGGGCAGTTGGTCGCAAACACCGTCGACTAGATTCTTGTTGGTCATCACCAGAGTATGCTGAGGCGAAACAAGTCCGCTGAGTCGTTGAAAGGTCGACTGCAACATGGTGGAAGTACCAACTAACTGCAACATTTGCTTCGGATTATTGGCGCGGCTTGCTGGCCAAAATCGAGTTCCGGAACCACCAGCCATAATGACGGCATGAAGCATGATTCGCACCTGATAAGTATGCTGTTATTGAATCAAATTACTCTGAAGCACTTGAGCAGATCAGGACCAGCAATGCAGCCATAGTCGATCCCACGTAATGGAATCGTTTTAGCTGGAAATGCGAGCCCCGCGTTCCAATCAAGAAACTTGTGATAATGAATATCGGTTCAATTGAGTCTTAGAATTGTCTTCTGGCAAGTCGCTTGGGTCCCGTGTTAAACAGCCATTGAGAGACCCTCAAGGACATTGGAACCTCTGAGGCAGGAAGCCTGCCTCAAAATATCGATAACGCGATAAAACACAACCTTGAGCGGCGAACCTGGCGTTTCGAATTTGTTGAGTCGATGGGAAGAATTTTCCTTCTTCGATTCCTATTTAGGCCGTTTCTCGTCCAAAAAGGCCCCCTAGCTGGCCTAAATCAGACCCGACTCTCAACTCTAATTTGGCTCCGCAATCTGCCATCGACAGGTGCTCGAGGCAGGTCTGATTTGGGCCTTGTTCATACGAAAAAAATCGACATATCGCCAGCAGTTGAAGTTCGCTACACTCCGCCTTGGTGGTCTGCTAGGCCTAAGTTAATCACAGGCTTAGGCGGCTACCGCGAATTGAATGGAGAGCCGAACTCTGCTTTGACGTTCGACGCAGACTTCGGGTAATGGAGAGAGTCTTTTCAGCTAAGGGAATGGCTGTATGTATCGTTGGCTCTTGTGTTGGAGATATTTGCGTACACGCTTCATCGCCCTGGCTTCAGTGATCAGCGTTACGTTGGGCGTAGCTGCACTCATCATCGTCAACTCGGTAATGGATGGTTTTGTGTCCGAGATGCAAAACCGAATGCACGGCATTCTTTCGGACATTATCATCGAAAGTCATGCAGCCAATGGATTACCGAATCAAGAAGCGATTCAGCAACGCATCAAATTGATTGCCGGAGATCAAATCGAAGGCATGACCACGGTCGTTCACGTCCCCGCGATGGTCTCCATTGAGCATTTAGGCGAAACGGTAACTCGCCAAATCAACCTAATCGGCATCGATACCAAGACTTACTCCGACGTTAGTGACTTTAGCAAATATCTGTTACATCCTGACAACCAAAAGCAGGTGTCTTTTGCATTGCGAGAGTCTGGTTATGCTCCTGATCGCAACAACTTTCCGGACGCTGGTTGGCAATGGCGTCGACAAATGGCGTCCTATCACAAACGCATTGCCGAGATGCAAGCCGAGAAGGAACGTCTAAATCGCGAACTGTTGCGTCAAATGAGCAATCTACCGAATGATAATAATCTCAATCCACAAGTTTCGCCTCAGCCATCAAACGAAGCTCAGCCCAACGGTGAACCATCTTTGTTCCCTGAGGCGCCAGCGTCGTTAGCAGGCACATCGCCCGCTCCGACTGCCAAGCAAGATGATCAGAACTTGCCATCCATCGACATGGTTGGGGCTGAGCCCGTTGTGTTTGATGCCGAAAAACAACAGCACGTTGGAATAGTACTCGGGATGAGCATTGGTGCTACTCGCTATCGAGACCAATTTGGTGCTGTGAGCGACTACTACTACGTACGACCTGGTGACGATGTGAAGGTTACCTTCCCCAGCTCAGGTAGAACACCTCGGGCTATCGAACAAAAGTTCACTGTTGTCGACTTCTACGAAAGCAAGATGAGCGAATATGACTCGACATTTGCCTTCGTACCCATGGATCAACTCCAAAAGTTTCGAGGGATGACGCCTGATGCGGTCAGCAGTATTCAACTGAAGCTTAAGGCTGGAGCGGACTTGGTAGCCGTGAGAGATTTGATTCGAGCTGAATTTCCTGTAGAATCGGCTGTGCACGTAAATTCATGGAAGGACCTTCAAGGTGCGCTTCTGGCCGCCGTGCATATGGAAACAACAATCCTGAACATTCTTTTGTTCTTGATCATTGCCGTAGCTGGCTTCGGTATTCTGGCAATCTTTTTCATGATCGTAGTTGAGAAGACGAAGGATATCGGCATCATGAAGTCGCTCGGGGCAAGTGCCAGCGGTGTGGCTTCGATCTTTTTGGGCTATGGAGTTATGCTTGGCTGTGTTGGCGCTGGAGTTGGCGCTGTGGCTGGCCTTTTGTTTGTGGCCAATATCAACGGCATCGCAGATATGCTGGAGGTCGTTACTGGCCAGGAAGTTTTTGATCCAACAATCTACTACTTTGATTCGATTCCTACTATCGTTCGGCCATGGATGGTCGTTTGGGTTGTTGTCGGGGCTGTGTGCATCGCAGTCGTCGCCAGCGTACTTCCGTCCATGCGAGCTGCTCGTATGCACCCAGTAGAGGCTTTACGATATGAATAGTGCTGCCCCAAGTTCTTTGCGAGTGATTGCACGCGACGAAGCGATTCGACCACGCAGAATCAACCACGATTCAAACGCGTCAAACCTCAAGGTTGTAGATGAGCATATCCTTGAGGCTAAAGGCGTCTGCAAAACCTATCGTAAAGGTGGTCATGAAGTTCCGGTCCTGATTGACTGCGACTTCCGAGCTGTAGCTGGCAAGATGACTGCCATCGTGGGCCAAAGCGGTTCCGGCAAAAGCACTTTGCTACACCTGCTGGGCACGCTCGATTCTCCTGACATGGGAGAGATCTACTTTGATGGTACGCGAATCGACAATCTTCCAAGGCGCAAGCGAGATCACTTTCGCAATGCAAACTTGGGAATGATCTTTCAGTTCTATCATCTGTTACCAGAAATCAGCGCATTGCAAAATGTACTGATGCCGATGATGATTCAGCAAGGGATTTGGTCCTACTTCCGCCAACGCGGTGAGTTGATGGACCGCGCCAAGGAGCTGCTGGTCCGCGTAGGACTTGAGCACCGCATGCATCATAAGCCTCGCGAGCTTTCCGGTGGTGAAATGCAGCGAGCTGCAATCGCGCGTGCCCTGATTTCGCATCCAGATCTGCTGTTGGCAGACGAGCCCACTGGTAACCTGGATCGGAGTACTGGTAAGCAGATTTTAGCTCTACTTCACGAACTGAATGAGCAGGATGGGCTAACTATTGTTATGGTTACGCACGACGAGCTTATCGCCAAAGAGTGCGACTGCACCATTCGATTGCGCGATGGCCGGATCGAATCGGCTTAGTCGTTAAGAATCTTCGAAAGCTTAACGCCGAAGGCCAGATTCAGGCCATTCAGAAAAGCCTCTGCCGCTAACGCGTGGCGGCTAGTTGGGGAACTAGCTACGCTCTCTAATCCCGACGGTTTCTTAAGCTCTCGGAGAAAATCTCTAAAAAAATTTCGCTTTGATTGCACGAAATTGCCGCTCGAAATGCACTAACAATGGTGACACGAGAATAGGCAACAAAAACATGCGATTAACTCTGCGAACTCTACTAGCTTATCGAGATGGCGTGCTCTCTCAGGCCGACTACGAGGATCTGCATCGACGCATCCAGCAAAGTCCAGACGCCGGCAACTTGCTCCGACGCATTAATGAACTGACAGCCAGCAGCAATATTCCCACTCCAAAGGTCGATGCCACCGGGCTGGCTGGCGTAAATGTGATTGCGGAGTACTTGGATGATGTGCTCACGTCGAGCCGAATTGCCGAACTGGAGAGATTGTGCTTAGAGTACAGTGAGCACCTGTGCGAATTGGCTCATTGCCATCAGTTGATCGCTCAGGCGATGAACACACACGTCGAGGTGTCCAATGAGCTTTATCAGAAAGCTTTGGCAATTATTGACCCTGCCACACGTGAGGAAGCAAGGTCACAGTTGCTCACGCAGTCTCGCAAAATGTCGAAGCAGATTATTGCCGAAGTAGTCGAGCCTGTCCCAAGCTCTGGCTCTAATGACCAAGCGGCCTTAACTGGAGCGACTTCGGTTACCTATTCGAGTGTGGCAGTAAATGTTGCCTCTCCGACTTCAATGTCACAGCCTAACGCTGCAAATACAGTTCCGTTAGCAACCGTGGTCCCAGTGGCAAGCTCGCCGCAACAGGCAGGTTTGAATCTGGAAGGCGCGAGTTTATCTACTGAGGTCCCCGAATATTTGCTCGGATCACGCAAACTCCGCTGGCAGATTCCTGCTTCAATTCTTGGACTCACTGCCATGCTTGTCTTTCTGGTCTGGCAATCGATTGGAGGTTCGCTGGATACGGTTCGAAACCTGATGACCGCGGATGGTTCAGGCAAAAACGGTGTAGCGAAAGGTGATGGGGACAAAGCATCGGAACAACCTAGCGATGTGGCAAAGGATAGTCTCAAAGCTGGATCACAAAAAAACAGTGACGATAAAGCGAACAAAGAAGATCATCTGGGCCAAGTTGAAGATAAGGTTGTAGACGGTTCGATCGACAACGGTCCGGCATCCGACAAAGCTGACAGTGCAAGCAATGATTCAGAAATCACCAAGGGCAATACAGAAAGCGCAACTGGCGACAAACAACCAAGCGTGGCTGAGAAGATGCCACCGATAATAGACCCTAACAATCTTGCCGGACCGAGTGACGGTGGAGCTACCAAGCCGGACCAGGCGACGGATTTGTCAAGCCAACCATCAGTTCAACCCAACGCTAGCTCCAAGATTGTTTGGACTCCAGCCGATGAGGTTGAGGCGCAGAGCGTGGTGTTGATCACAACGCCTGACGGTTCAAAATTGGCTGAGCCCGGCGAAGAGTTGACCGAGGGACGATTCTTGCTTCCTCCAGTCGCTCGAACCACAATTCAAGCTGGATCCATCAAGATGCTCGCCGTTGGCCCGAGTGTGATGGTTTTCAATATCGACTCTAACCAATTGAGATTATCCAGCTCGAACTGCCGAGCGATTGTTAGTGCCAAATCGGATCGAGCCAAATTTCTGATCCAAACTCCTTGTGGATCGTATGGCGTTGAGATTCTGGATAAAACTGTCTGGATTGGCCTGGAAGTGAGCTATCGAAAGGTCAACAAAGGGTCGGCAGTCGAAGCTGAAGCCTATGCGCCAACGATGATACTGGTTGTCGGTGTAGACGCCCCAGCCGACTCGGCTGAGCTAGTCAAAATCGTTAAGGGCGAAAACGAGCAGTCCATCACGATTAGCTCTCCGGCTCAAGGTGTTGCAGTTATCAAGAACAATCAAATGGAGACCTTTGCACTCCAATCTCCTCCAACTTGGTATCGAAAGCGATACATCCGAGCCATTGATCAACTGGGGTTGTCCGATTTCGGGCAAGCACTTCGCTCAAACAATGAACCTCTGGCCGACAGAATTCGAGCTTTGTCATCCGACAACCGCCCCGAAGTAGCAGCGCTGGCCATACAAACGTCAATGCTTCGCGGTGATTGGCAGCCATTTGCGGAAGATCTTTTGTCGAATGATCGCATGCGAGCACATTGGAATAGCAGCCTGGATTTGGCTCGACATTTGATTGCTGGACGACCTGAATCTCAAAAGGAACTGCTGGCTGCATTCCAACCCAAGCTAGGAGCTGATGCAGATCGCTGTGCCGAGCTGGTTGCGGGTCTAAGTGCTGCCAATCAAAACAATGAGAGTCTGCTGGGCTTGGTAAAAGGACTTGATGGGCCAATAGCTTGCCCATTCGAATTGTGTCCTTCTACGAGCTGAAGCTTTTGACTGGCGAAGACTTCAGCTATCAGCCTCACGCGCCCGTCCGAGCGACGATTCAGCAATGGCGATCTCGGCTGGTGCAAAACAAAGTTTCGTTTCTTCCTGTGTCTGACCCCATCTACGAGCGCAACGGAAAGTAATCGCTCGCAGCTTGGCCATTACGCACAGTACGACTAAATTTGGCAACCTCAGGATCCCGTTATCGACTTTAGTAGCGATTCAAACTGGCGAGTCATGCCAGCCAAGCCGGTTTCGGTCATCAGGTCTTGCTTCTGCGATTTGATTATCGATAGGGCAAGGGCCTGATTATTTTGCCAATCCTGAACGGTAAAGCCACGAATGTCTCGATAGGGCATCTCCAACTTGGATGCTATTTTGGGAACCAAGTGAAATGAATCGTTGGATCGAACAACATAGTAGTTTTCGGAGACGATGATTCCGATTGCTCCGACTACGATGCCGAGAAGGAAAGAACTGATACGATTCATGGGACCTTATCCTGGCAGAAAGCTCAAAAGTTCAACAAAACTATAACACTATTCCCCATTCCGGCAAAAGAGTGATTTTCTCAGTTGCAAACAGGCTCCGCTGCTAGGAAAGGCCCCTGGGAACAGTTAGAATTCGCGAATCCACACAAACTTTTCTGGTTCCTCATCACTGTTCCCACATGGCAAGTTACGTTGTTCGATGTGGCGTTATGCGAACGCTCCACGTCATGAACAGCAATCAATCGCTTATTCGCGGAGAGCGCATCATTGCGCGAACCTCTCGAGGTCTCGAGTTGGGGGAGGTTCTGTGTGAAGCGTCAGAAACCGTTTTGGCACAAATGGAATCCCCACCTGGGGGCTCAGTTCAACGCAAAGTTACTGAGGCTGATGAGAACGAACTTGCCCATTTGGCCTCCAAAGAGCTTCAGGATTGCGACGTTTGCTTGCAAATCATCCGTGATCTGCAACTTCCCATGGATCTAGTCGATGTCGAACGGATTTTCGGCGGCGAGAGGATGGTTGTCTATTACCTTTCCGAAGATCGAGTCGATTTTCGCGATTTGGTCAAGCGATTGGCTTCTGAATTCCAAACTCGGGTTGAAATGCGTCAGATCGGTGTGCGCGATGAAGCTAAGCTGCTGGCCGATTACGGTGATTGCGGTCAGCCAGTTTGCTGCAACTCGCATTTAGTAAAGATGCCACCCGTTTCCATGAAGATGGCCAAGTTGCAAAAAGCGACTTTAGACCCCAACAAGATTTCTGGACGATGTGGACGACTGAAATGTTGCTTGCGTTACGAGTATGATACATATGAGGATCATCGCAGGAGCTTGCCTCGGATTGGTGCTGAAGTTATCACGGCGACCGGACGTGGTCGAGTCATCGGGCACGAGTTACTAAGTCGACAAGTACTGCTGACGATGGAAGACAATCGGCGTATTATGATTCACGCTCAGGAAATTCTAAGCGTGTTGAGCAGCAAGGGCTCTACGGCACCTGCAAGCGATGATGATGACGATATTGAAGCTTCGTAAACCGCTTTTGACGATAATGGTTTGCTTGTGAGTTTGGGTAACGAAAGAAAGTCAACTACTGTGTCTGATAAGGTTCATCCACTTCTGGAACTGTTGCAGCAGGACCAGCGATATCATTTGGAAGCGTACCAATTTGTTCGCGAGGCCTTGGCCTACTCTCAGGAGATTCTGCAGATGAATACTGACGCAGAGGTGAACGAAGAGGGCGAGAACCACATTACTGGCCAGCAATTGTGCGAAGGTATTCGTCAGTATTCCGTGCAGCAGTATGGCTACATGGCCAAGACAGTCTTGAATACTTGGGGCATTTTTTCAACCGGAGATTTTGGCGAAATCGTCTACAACTTGATCCGCATCAAGCACATGAAAAAATCCGATTCCGACCGACGCGAAGACTTTGATGACGTTTATGAGTTCGAAACGGCTTTTGATCCACAATTCGAGCTTTCTGGAAACGACGATTCGTCGACCTAAACTCGACTCATCTAAGTGACATCTTGAACAGGGAGGATGAGCCATGCCGGGAAAAAGTAGCCTTGCTGAAGAACCTGCAAAATCGGGTTCCAAGCGATCAAACCGCCTAAAATGGCTAGCCGTTGCCGCGGTGGTCTACTCTTTGTGGATGATCTGGCTACTCTATGTGGGCATCGTAAATTTTCAGGCAGGTAATCAGTAGTTTGTTGCCTACCTGAGAAGACTCATAGCCTACCTGTCTTGACCAAGAATGCCATGTTAGAACGAGTTCTCGAGCCTGAGGTAATGGATGATCGACAGGAATCGATCATGTACGACCAAATGGATCATCAAGTCGTCAATCAAAGATTCGTCGACGATATGATCGCCTTTGGACCAGTTCAAGGGCGAATACTGGATTTAGGAACTGGAACCGCCCGGATTCCAATTCTTATTTGCGAAGCCGTCGAACACTGTCGCGTCATGGCCTGTGACTTGGCTGTAACCATGTTGGACATCGCCAAGCTGAATATCGCAATTGCGGGCTTCGAAACTCGAATTCAGCTCTATCACGGTGATGCCAAGAGCTTAGATTGTCAGGATGATGAATGCGACTGGGTAATATCCAATAGCCTTATTCATCACTTGCCTTATCCAGCTAGCGCTTTTCAACATGCTTTGCGAGTCCTAAGGCCTGGTGGACGAGTTTTCATCCGCGATCTGTTCCGACCAGAGAGTCAGGAAGCCATCGAATCGATTGTGTCAACCTATGCTGCGGAGGAGCCGCCGGAGAATCAGCAGTTGTTACGACAATCACTGGCGGCAGCTCTGAGCCTACGCGAGGTTCGTGAACTGGTTCAGTCGTGCGGATTTCCCGTTGAATCAGTTCAACAGTCAAGCGATCGACATTGGACATGGGCCGCAGTTAAGCCAAGCTAGACCTCTTACCATCCACACGCTGAACTCCAACGAACAACATGGAACAGTATCTACAGCTAATGAAGCAAGTTCTTGAAACGGGCACGATCAAACAGGATCGCACCGGAACGGGAACTCGCAGCCTATTCGGGCATCAAATGCGGTTTGACTTGTCCAAGGGGTTTCCTGCCTTAACCACCAAGAAGCTCCATCTTCGGAGTATTATCGTTGAACTGCTTTGGTTCCTTCGAGGCGAAACGAACGTCAAGTTTTTGCATGAGCATCGAGTTTCGATCTGGGACGAATGGGCCGATGAGAATGGTGAACTCGGTCCCGTGTATGGCAAGCAGTGGCGATGCTGGCCTACATCGGATGGACAAAATATCGATCAAATTGCGCAGGTCCAAGAGCAGATCCGTAAGACTCCTGACTCGCGGCGTTTGATCGTCAGCGCTTGGAATGTAGCCGATGTTCCAAAGATGGCTCTTCCGCCTTGCCACTTATTATTCCAGTTCTACGTTGCGGAAGGCCGATTGAGTTGTCAACTGTATCAACGCAGTGCCGATCTGTTTTTGGGTGTTCCATTCAACATTGCCTCGTATGCACTTCTGACGATGATGATGGCCAAGGCTACGGGGCTGGAACTTGGCGATTTCGTGCACACTTTTGGTGATGTTCACCTGTACAACAACCATCTTGAACAGGCCAAGCTGCAACTCAATCGTCAGCCTCGCAGTTTGCCAACGATGAAGATTCACGGAAATCAGACGAGCATTTTGGACTTTAAATTCGAAGACTTTGAACTGCTTGACTACGATCCGCATCCACACATCTCAGCACCGGTCGCAGTATGAGTTCGACGAACGACCGAGTCACTGAATCAAGTCCTCACTGGACTCTTGTGGTTGCTGCCTCATTGAATGGAGTTATCGGGCGCGGGGATGAATTGCCGTGGCGATTGAGTAGCGACCTCAAACGCTTCAAATCAATCACCATGGGTCAATGCTTGTTGATGGGTCGAAAAACGTTTCAGTCGATCGGCAAACCGTTGCCCGGCAGGCAAACGATCGTTCTTTCTCGCAGCCAGTTTCATTGCGAGTTTCCAGAAGTGGCTGTGGTTGATAGCTTGGAAAAAGTTGGGCAGAACGTACAAACCGGCAAAGAGGTGATGGTCGTAGGCGGTGCTCAGATCTACCAAGCAGCCTTACCTTGGTGTAGTCAGATTTGGATAACACGTGTACTGGCCGAAGTCGAAGGCGACACATATTTGCCTGTGATCGATTGGAGTCAATGGGAGAGAACATCCGTGGAGGCTTATCCGTCCGGTGAAAAAGACCAATGGCCCACCGAGTTTGAGAAATGGCAACGCCGATAGCCAACACATTGCGAACTCCGATAGGTCGTCTAGCACCTTCTCCCACGGGTACTCTTCATCTGGGAAATGCCAGATCTTTTCTTTTGGCGTGGCTCTCCATTCGGCAACAAAACGGTACGCTTGTTCTTCGCATTGAAGATATTGACTCGCCGCGCGTCAAATCCGGTGCGGTTCAATCGACGATCGATGATCTGCGCTGGTTAGGCCTAGATTGGGATTTTGGCCCTGATATGCATGATGGTCGCGTTCAGGGCGTGTCGGTTACCCAATCGCAACGTCTGTCCAGATACCGAGAAGTTTTGTTAAAAGCTCATTCGCGATGGACAAGTTTATCGATGCGCTGCACGCGCAGTCAGATCGCTCAAGCAGCCGCTAGTGCACCGCATGAGTTAGGGCTGAGCCAACTGGAAGGACCGATCTACCCAGGAACTTGTAGAAATAGGCTTAGCGAAACCAGTCGATCCTTCTTTTTTTCCGAAGCAGATCCCGCGGCACTCCGGTGGGCGTTCAGCGATGGCGAAATGACCTGGTTCGATGGCTTGTTGGGTCCACAGAAAGCCGATCCCTCCAAGCAACTCGGCGACTATGTTATTGGGCGAGCTACAGGACAGCCATCTTATCAACTGGCCGTGGTAGTCGACGATCAAGACATGGGCGTCGATGAAGTTGTTCGTGGAGATGATTTAGTTGTGAGTACGTATCGGCAGCTCGCACTGCTAAAGCACTTGGGCTGGGACGTTCCCAAGTATTACCACGTGCCGTTGGTTCTGGATGCCGATGGTAGGCGAATGGCCAAACGACAAGGCGATTCGCTGAGCTTTTTCCGAGAGCAGAATGAGTCGCCGCAAGCAATCATCGGCTACTTGGCTTATTCTTTGAATTTGATCCCCAAGCCCAAGCCTTATTCACCGCAGGATTTAGTTGGTAAACTAGACTGGCAACGGATACCGAAGCTTCCCACCAAGTTCACGGGTAGATTTAGTTTCTAACAGCAGTCAACAGCCGTTCTGACAAGCAAACGGAGGACTTTCGGTGGCTCTTCGTTGCGATGACATTACTCTTTGGATAAGCGATCTAGATTGTGCGCAAGTTGCAAAGGTGAATTGTAATATGAAAGATCCGAATCCCTATTCGCCACCATCGAAAACGCATAGCAAGAGACTGCCGAATCGGCAATTCTCAATAGTCAATTCGTTGATGTTTGGATTGATTCTGTGCATAGGTACCGAAGTGGTTTTGATCACCTATTCGAGAAACGCAACTCTGGTTTCAGTCTCATTGTTGCGGCTAAAGTACTCAAGTTTCTTCTTTGGGATCGTGAACCTATCGACCTGCGTGTGCATGTGGCGTCTAGGCTTTTTCAATACGCACGGTTTTGCTTTGGTATCTATTGTTGTTTTGATGACAATTGCACTGAATGCTGCGTTGATAAACTTTATGTCAGGTGGACTGGTCTAACACAAGGCGAAGCTTGCTTACTTCACTTCTAGCTGCAAATTCTTGAAGCGAATCTCGGTTGGACCGCCCGAGTGTAATTGCAAAGCAAAGATACCTTCGCGAGCACCATCAGGATCGTCCAGGTCGACGCATAGCTTGCCATTCAGCCACGTACGAACTCGGCTACCGACGGCTTCGATCTCGTAGCGATTCCACTCGCCAGATTTGAGATGCGCCTCACCGCTTTCCTTCCACAGTAGCTCGCGGCCGTGCTCTTCGTAAAGTTTACCCCACCACCCAGCACCAATGTCGGCTTGATAACCTGAAACGTCACCTCCATCTTTAGCCTGACTACGGAACTGCACACCGCTGTTGCCTTCGTTTTTGACCAGCTTAACATCCATCGAAATCTTAAAGTCCCGAGCCAACATATCGCTGACCAAGAACTCATTTCGCTTGAGGCCTTTACTCAGGCCAACTATCTCTCCATCCTGAACGCTCCAAAGTTCTTTGTCGCCATTCCAACCCTCGAGCGATTTGCCGTTAAAGAACTGAGCAGCATTCTCTGCCGTTGCCAACAACGGCGACTGTGACTTGCCGCGCAGGTAAGCGATCAAGCTGCGAACTTGATGTTCGGTGAATTGATTCAATTGATCCTCAGGCATCATGGAAAGTTCGCTTTCGCGACGACTTTCGATTTCGTCCTTGGGAATGACCACAGTACTTTCAGCGGTTTGAATCGTGACCGCTTTTTCCGTCTCACCGCGCAGAATTCCTGTGACAATTTGGCCGCTTTCAGTCAGCACCGCTGTCTGGCGATACTCTTTCGCCATCACAGCGCTTGGATCAACAATGTTCTCCATTAGGTAATCTAAGTTAGCACGATTGGAGCCCGTAATATCGGGGCCAAGCTGTTGGCCAATTCCATACAAGGTGTGACATCGTTGGCAGGTCTTGGCGAACAATGCTCGACCGAGCGCCACATCTGGAGCTGGAAGGTCGTTACGCTCCAACAAACTCATGTACCGCTTAATCAGTTCAGCCTTCTCCTTCGAAGACTTACGAACTTGCCCCCAGACTTCGCCGAGTCGCTTGTTCAACTGCTCGTCGCCCAAGTATTCGAGTTGTCTGGCGAGATCTGCGGTTAAGTCGGCAGAGTTAATCTTCTTCGAAGCAATCGCTTCAAGCATCGCCTTTGCACTGGCTGCGCGGCTACACAGCGTTGCAATAGCCGCTCGACGTTGTGAGGCCGAGAACTTTTCATACTGGGCAACCAGCATTGGACCTGTGGCAGCCTCGTCGTATTGAGCCAGCCCACGGATAGCCGCTTCGGTAAGCTCTTCGGATCCCGCTGCGGATTGTTTTACCAGACTGATCAATGTTGAAGTTAGCCCAGCATCGCCAGCAGCAAGCAGTGAATCTAACGAAGCCAATCGCTTCTTCAAATCGGCTTTGGAGTCGGAAAGTTGTTCTCGCATCAGTTTCATGGCCGATGCATCGCCAAAGACGACTCCAAGTGCGGTGGCCTGCAGTGCTACATCAGCATTGCTGCTCTTGCTCAGCCTGGCATAAACAGCCTCCCACGAACTCGGCTTCTCGGCCTTGCGCTGACCGGCAAGTGCAGCTCGGATAGCTGTAAGAAAATTCTTCTGCAACTCGGGCGCATCGACCTTTTCAAGACCAGCTACCAAACGAGAAATCGCAGCAGAACCGCCAGCGCCTGCAACTCGCTTGAGCATAAAATCTCTCAGCAGCGGAATCACATCCCCCGACGCCATGCCGAGCGCTAAGGCTCGATCTGCATCCACATCAGCTAGCGGCTCCATCGCATACCAATACAACAGTGGCAAGTTGTGGTCCTTGGCATCCTCAGGACGAGTTACGAGCCCAGCTAAAATGTCCCATCGAGATTCCGCTGGAATTCGATTCGTAATCGAGGCTACAGCCAAACGAACGATCGGAGACTTATCCTTAGACAAATCAACCAGTTGAGCTTGTGAGGCAGCATTAGGCTTGAAGCCCTGACCTTGCAGCAACAGCCGCAAAGCCCAGGCTCGAACGTGAGGGCTTACGTCTTGAATACCGGCCTGAGTCGAAGCGTCATCCAGTGAGCCGATGCAATACAAAGCCCACAAAGCTCGCAGTCGGCCAGCGACATCAGCATGCGTCGTTGCGATCGATCGCAACGTAGCTATTGCTTCATTGGAAACAGAGCCTTTGCTGGCGCGTTCTTGCAGAATCCTGCGAGCATGGCGAACATACCATTCATTGCTACTTGTGGTCAGCTTTGCCAGTTCTGCATCGCTCGACTTGGTCAGATCAACTTTGGTTGACTCAAGCTTTCCGTAGTAGACTTTGTAAATGCGACCATTGCTTCGATCATGAACTTCGACTTCGTTGCGGTGACAGGCTTGCATGTCGTACCAGTCGATGAAGATTACGTCGCCGTCTGGGCCGTATTGAAGGTTCAATATCTGAGAGGCTTGGTCACCTGTTAACAAGAAGTCAGGCGAGTGCTTGCCGACATATCCTGAGCCGCTTGGTGACAATAAATCCACGTTCAATCGCTGACCGTGGATGTTGTTCATGAAGATGGCTCCATTGTATTCCTTGGGCCATTTACCACCTTGATAAATCATGGCTCCAGCGTGTGCGTGACCACCGCCAGCCGCGTCGGATTTGCTATTGCCACTATGAGGCGTCGCGCCCAGATAGTGCAGGTGATCGGCGATCGTTGGAATGTCAGCGTAGGTGTGAGGATTAAAATGCTGACCAGCTTGCCGCATGTAGCGTGCTTGAGGGATGATATGGAACAGGTGAGGAATCACGCAGGCGGTCGAGAACGAATCGCCCATTTCGTTGAAGTCGAATCCCCAAGGATTGCTCGTGCCGTGAGCGTAAACTTCGAACACATGTTGCGTGGGATGATAACGCCAGATTCCTGCGTTGATAGGAATGCGACTCTTGTCATCCGCTCCTGGCTTGCCGACCTTCGAATGCGTGAAGACACCGTGGCAACCGTAGAGCCAACCGTCCGGCCCCCATGAAAACGTGTTCAGCGTTTCGTGAGTGTCCTGATAGCCCCAACCATCCAAAAGAATCTTGGGTTCCGAGTCTGCTTTGTCGTCGCCATTGGCATCGGGGATGAACATGAGATAGGGAGCCGCGCCAACCCAAACTCCTCCAAAGCCTACTTCCAAACCGCTCACAAGATTCAGCCCCTCGGCAAATACAGTGCTCTTGTCGAACTTGCTATCGCCATCGGTATCTTCGAATATGAGAATGCGATCGCGGCCTTTTTCACCTTTGGCTCGAATTGGATACTCGTAAGCTTCAGCGATCCATGTTCGGCCTCGATCATCGATAGCCATTGCAATCGGTTGCTTTACGTCCGGTTCGGATGCACAAGCAATGACGCCAAAACCTTGAGGCACTTTCATTGCTTTGGCGGCTTCGGCTGCTGAAAGCCCCGCATGCGGATACTCATCGGCAACAAGCGGCTGAATTGAATCCGTCAATGGTCCCGGCCGTTGCTCATGCAAGCGGAAATGGTCAAAGTTGATATGTCCCCAGCCGCCTGAGCTGTCATCTACCAATCGGATGAACATATTCTTGCCCTCGGCTCGGCGCATGTCGGCAACTACTTGAGACATACTCTCCGACTGCTTGCCAGCCGCTGTGAAGAACGGTTTGTCGTCACCCTCAATCCACAGCTCTATGCGAGCCAACTCAGCGGAGCCTCCCCCAACCAAGAAGGAAGCAAATCTAGCTGAAGCTTTGAACTTTTCGCTAGTGAGCGTGCCCTTGGGCTTATCTCCAGATTTCTCAAAAGTGCCAATCCAATACGTTCCTTGATGCCGACTGGTTGAATCGTTCCGTCTTGCCGCAACAGTATCGCCTTTGATCGGCTGACCTTCAAACGCAGCCCCTTCAGCCTTCCAGTCTACCAAAGTGCCCGTTTCAAAATCGAGATTGAGCACTCGACCATCAAGGCCAACTGGGCGAATTCCCGAAGTGGCGTCTTCGATCTTTTGCCCGGTCAATTTGAATCGCAGGTAGTCGATGCCAAGCATGTATTGCTTAACAGCCTTGGGATTGCAGCCTACGATTTCAAAGGTAAGCGAGTGCTTGCCTCGTGCCACTTTGCCCGTGTCGAATTCAATGAGTCCTGTAGTGACCACTTGAGTCTCGTAAAGATCGACGGGAGCTGATAGAGCTTTGCCATCCAAGCTGATTTCGAAAACTCCGTAGTCCTGTGCGCAGGTCAGGGCCATCTGTAGCGACTCAATCTCGTTCAGCACATCCAATTCCAGAGTCAGCTTGTCACCCGGTTTAGCTGCTGTCCACCAAAGTTGACTGTCGCCGCTCCAGCGATCCATTGGAAAACCCTTCATGGCTTGCGGTTGAGCAGTACCAGCCGTGACGGTTGCCTTTAACTTTTCAGCTTCGATTGCTCCAGCCACTAGTCCATCTGGTCCGATAGGATTACGGCCTCCGCGAAGGCGTTTGGCGTCAGAAACCTGTTTCGGCTTCGGACCAGTGTAAGGCTTGGGTTGAGCTGCTTGGAACTCTTCCTGGCTGACTGCTTTGGTTTGATGAATGAGAACACTTGAGCCCAACATGCCTCCGGTTGCGACGTCGGGTTTGCCATCTTTGTTAATGTCGGCGATTACCAACTGACGTCCGATGCCTGTGGTACCGTCGATTACATAGGGAACGAAATCGACGCCCTCTTTACCGCGAACCAGCTTGAACCAGTAGACTACGGCGCCTGCGTCCCACATGGGGCTTTGCTTGTGATGTGAGTAATAGGTTTTTCCAGTTACGATGTCCTTCAGGCCATCGCCATCCATGTCGGCCAAATTGACGGAGTGCAGTTCGGAAAACACCAGGCCATATTTGTTATCCGACGGGTGATTGCCCATAATGGGTTGACGTTCAAAATGCGACTGACCATCTACTTTTTTCTGCTTGTACCAAGACAGACCAAAATCGTGAGCAGCTTCGGATGTGATGATGTCGTTCAGGCCGTCGCCGTCGACATCGTAAGCAAACATATCGGCTCCACCGTAAGCCGAAGTAAACTTGACCTTGTGTGATTCCCAGCGACCATCCATCGCCCCAGTCTTCGGTTGTTGGAACCAGCCATCGGCATGGATCACATCTTGAAGGCCATCACCATTGACATCGCCCACACCCAGACCATGCCCGAATCTCTCTGTGGCGACCTTTTCGGAAATTGGATAGAACTTCCAAGCTGAGAACGGCTTCGTCCAATCGATTGTCGCAAAGCCGAATAGGCCATCTCGAGTGCAAATCAATTCTGGTTTTTCGTCGCCAACCAGATTGGTCAACTGAGGTGATTCGTTGGAAACCCAGTCGAAAACTTGATGCTTCTTCCAAGCTCCTTCGCCCTTGCCTGGGTTTTCGTAGACGTGAGCTGGAGTACCTGGAAAGCCGACCACAAAGATGTCGTTGGCCTTATCGCCATTGAAATCGTAGGTCCAGGCGAAGAAGTGGTCCGAATACTTCTCCATCGGTTGTGGAACAGGTGCGAAGATCTCATGTTTCGTCTTGAAATCTGGACCGGCAAACCAGTAAGGACCATAGACCACATCATTTTGGCCATCACCGTTGATGTCGCCAACAGCCACGCCTTCGGAATAGTACACATCTGATAGCTGTTGTTTAACGAATGGATGCAGAGTGTAGCTCGACTGAGCGACTACATTCATTGCGAAACAAGAAAGCAGAGTGCAGAGTATTGATGCGCGCGCGGCAAAGCGTTTTGTTGGCGGGAACATAGACCTACTTCGCATGGAATGGGGTTAGATGCGGTGTAACATGGGCGGGCGAGCTATATTAACACAGGACATTGCTCTTTGCAGTGCTAGGTCGTAATGTCGCAGTAGAAACTACCCCCTGAAGGCAGTAATTGAGAGCGGGCTGACTATCAAATGGCCTTACTGGAACGAAAATACACACTGTTAATGTCGCTTAACTGCGTTTTTTTGCAGCTGTAGTAGGCCGAATAATTATGTTGCCAGGCAACCTTGAAAACGGGATCGGATGGTTATCGATGGCTGCATCGATCAAATCCGAAAGAGCTGGCTCAGACAGCTCTTTTAGGCGAACCACGCTGGTTGCTCTAGCTTGTTTGCCAGATCCTTTCAGGCGTTTTTCCGGATCGGGCAGTTCGTTGGCAAAATTGAAATACAACTTCACCCCTTCTTCCGAAGCACGAAGCGTCAATGCACCGTCATAGCCATTTTCGGTGGGTGAATAACTGATCACGAAGAAACCGTTGTACTCGTACACAACCTCGTGAGCGCTCGGCAATCGCTTTTTCAACCATTTTCGAACTCCCGTAACGAGCCGCTCATGGGCTAGGGCATACTTGGAGATAAGCCCTTTGATCACTATCTCGGCAGCCTTTCGATCTGATGCACTCTGAGGCTCAACAGGGGCCTTAAGCTTCGCCCGCTTTGTCTTAGGATCTGCAGGCTTTGACTTAGGACTAACAACTTTTTTCTTCGGGCTCATGGGATGAAACTTGTGATGTGGATTGAATTACAGTTTTCAAGTGAGGATTGGAGTATCTCATTGTACATGATCTCGACCGAACGAAAGCACAAAATGCTGAGGCAAAGGCTGGTAGGCTAGTTTCGAATTCGCCTTCCAGTGCAAATCGTTCGTCACTCAAACGAAGAATTTTTTAAGCATGTCTATCGTTAATCGACGATAGACAATATACTGGGCCGAAAATCAGTCATTCCAGGTACGCCAATGGTAAAAATCAAAGCGTTTGAAAAGAAGTGTTGCGACAAGAGTGAAAAACACTCCCTGCCGGATGTTGCTTGGGCTGAAGACCTGTCCAAGCTTTGCTGGCACTCTTCGCTCATCCAGCTAGAGTCCGAATTGTCCGGCTATTACTTAACCATTGAAAATCTTGCCTGTGCGGGGAGATAGTCGATGAGATGCCGCTGTCGCAATCCACGGTCTCTCAACACCTAAAGATTCTGAAGGAAACAGGACTTGTGCAGGGTGAGATTGATGGCCCTCGAGTTTGTTATTGCATCAACAAGGCCGAACTCACCAAACTGAGGAAGTTGATTGCGGGACTCTGACAATTATTCTGCCCATTCTCTTTAAACAGATTCTCCAATATTCTCAAAGCAAGGAATAAAGCCATGAAAACTCTTCAAGTTTACGACAAGCCCATGTGCTGCTCGACGGGAGTGTGCGGACCTGAAGTCGATCCAGTTTTGCCAAGATTTGCGGCAGATCTGGAATGGTTGAAGTCGCAAGGATACCAAGTGGAGCGATTCAACTTGGCTCAGCAGCCTCAAGCGTTCATCGAAAACAAAATCATCCACCAACTTATCAGTACTTCGGGCACCGATTGTTTGCCAGCCATCGTTGTTGACGGAGAGATCGTCAGCCAAACGAGTTACCCGTCTCGCCAAGATCTTGAAGCGTTGCTCAACGGAACAGCCAAGAAGAATTTATTGCCGATCGCTAATAGCAGTGGCGGCTGTTGTGGCAACGCGGGCTGCTGTTGAGCATTGAAAGTTCGATTACCTGTAGAGTATTTTTATGAACTTCCTCGGTCGTTTGACTCGAAATCTCTTCTTCACGGGTAAGGGTGGAGTGGGGAAAACTTCGATAGCATGCGCGACGGCAGTGCAGCTTGCAGATTCCGGCAAGAAGGTTTTATTGGTTTCAACCGACCCAGCTTCAAATCTTGATGAAGTTCTGGGAATTAGCCTAGGCAACAAGCCTACACGCCTACCGGAAGTCTTGAACGTGTCGGCAATGAATCTAGATCCAGAAAAGTCCGCCGCTGAGTATCGCGAGCGAATGGTCGGGCCCTATCGGGACCTGTTGCCCGAAGCTGCAGTGAGGAGCATGGAGGAACAGTTCTCGGGCTCTTGTACTCTGGAGATTGCAGCCTTCGACGAGTTCTCGCGTTTGCTCGGAGATCCTGATGTTGTTTCGCAGTTCGACCATGTCGTCTTTGATACGGCACCAACTGGGCACACTCTGAGGCTTCTGTCGTTGCCCTCGGCTTGGAGCGGCTTCCTGGCCGAGAACAGCACGGGCATTAGTTGTCTCGGTCCTTTGGCGGGCCTTCAAGCCCAGCAGAAACTCTACCACCAGTCCGTAACGGCACTTGCAGATACTGCAACCACAACGCTGATACTTGTTGCGAGAGCTGAAGCCAGCGCACTGCGCGAAGCGGCAAGAACTAGTGCCGAACTGTCAGAGCTGGGAATTCGCAATCAGCACCTCATAATCAATGGAGTATTTCGCGCGGTTGATGCCATTGATCCCTATGCAGTCGCCTTTGAGCGTCGCAATCAGGCTGCGCTGGAGAATATGCCCGATGAACTTCGGCGACTCGAGTCTACCGTAATTCCGTTTTCTCCTGAGGGCGTTATTGGCTTGGATTCTCTGCGTAAGCTGGGCCGTGCGGATTACTTAGCGCCGATCTGTACCGAACCGACGCTTCAGAGTCATTTGATATCGAACTTGCCCGACCTATCCAACCTCATCAAAGAACTGGTCACACCGGGTTCCGGAGTGATCTTAACGATGGGTAAAGGCGGTGTTGGCAAGACAACAGTTGCTGCGGCCATTGCGGTCGCAATTGCAGAACTTGGTTACGAAGTTCACTTGTCGCCAACAGATCCAGCGGCACATTTGTCAAATGCCCTGAACCAAGATGTCCTGAACCAAGATGTCATACCACCAACGCTTACCATAGATCGAATCGATCCCAAGACGGAAACGGCCAAATATGCTGCAGAAGTTTTAGCAAAGGCCGGACAACAACTCGACCAGCACGGTAAAGCTCTACTAGAGGAAGATCTTCGGTCGCCATGCACGGAGGAGATCGCCGTGTTTCGAGCCTTCGCGGAAGCAGTTGCCGAAGGAGTACATAAGTTCGTTGTGCTCGACACGGCACCGACCGGTCACACCATTTTGCTGCTCGATGCTGCACTTGCATTTCATCGCGAGTTAGCGAGGCAGACCAGCGATATCTCTGAAGCCGTTCGAAATTTACTACCACGCTTGCGAGATCCATGCTTTACGCGCGTTTTAATTGTCACTCTACCGGAAGCTACGCCTGTTCACGAAGCAGCGGCACTGCAGCGAGACCTTCGACGTGCTCAGATTGAGCCGTTTGCATGGATTGTCAATCAAGTCACAAGTGAACTCAAAGTCACCGACCCAATCCTGAAGCGGCGGCAATACTACGAGCAGAAGTATTTACGCGAGGTTCAACAACTGCCTGGGCAACATTGGTCGACTATCCCCTGGCAGTTGGATCCTCCCGAGGGCATCGAGCGACTGAGGAAACTCATCGAGAATAAGTCGACACCAACTGTTTAGAACTCAACCGACTGCACCTTAATCCAACGAATTCCGAACTATGAACGAACGAGTGAGCACAACGAAACTAGAAATGTATCCCGACGTACAGCAATACCTGGAGAAATGTATATCGAGATTTGATTCGATATCTGAGCAGAGAAAGTCGGAGCTTGCTATCGTAGCAAACTACATTCAGCGTCAAGCAAAAAAGGGACTCAGGTCCAAGCTTACGTTCATCTGTACTCATAACTCTAGGCGCAGTCATCTGTCACAAGTTTGGGCCGCTGTGGCGGCGAGCTATTTTGGCTTAGCCAACGTTGAAACTTTTTCAGGTGGTACTGAGGCGACAGCTTTTAACCCTCGATCGGTTGCGGCGTTAAAGCGGTGCGGCTTGAAAATATTGGCTGACGACGACCAGTCTAGCAATCCAAGATACTCGGTTTTCTATACGGATAGCATCTCACCGCTTTTCTGCTTCTCGAAAGTGTTTAACGAATCGCCAAATCCTACCGAGAACTACTGTGCCATCATGACTTGCTCGCAAGCTGACGACGCTTGTCCTGTGGTGATGGGGTGTGACTTGCGAGTACCAATTCGCTATGAAGATCCCAAAGTGGCAGATGATACTCCAGCGGAGAGCCAACGTTACGACGAGCGATCTGAGCAGATTTGCACGGAGATGCTTTACATGATGTCCCTGGTAGATTCCACCTGTTAGAATCCTTGACGAGTTGCTGGAGCTGCCATTCGATAGAGTCTGATCGCAAATCATGAGAAAGCTGAAACGAGGTGTTACTCCCGGGCCATTTGTTGAGTCAGTACTCATTGATCGAATGAAGATTAGTGAACCTAAACATTACGCATACAACCTTCCATCGCTTAAGTCACTGACCAAACTGGACCTGCATCCCCAGGTGACCTTCTTTGACGGCGAAAACGGATCTGGTAAATCGACTCTGCTCGAAGCAATTGCAATCGCTAGTGGGCTCAATCCAGAGGGTGGAAGTCGAAACATGGAGTTTTCCACGCGAGCCAGTCACTCGCTCCTCTACAAGATTATCAAACTTCGTCGCTATCATGCGCTGATTCCGGATGCATGGTTTTTGCGAGCTGAAAGTCTATACAACGCGGCTACCGAGATCGAGCGACTAGGTGCTCAATCAAGCTATGGAGCGAAATCGCTTCATGATCAATCACACGGAGAGGCGTTCATTTCGCTCGTCGAGAATCGATTCTCGCTCAAGCATTTACTAGGTTGAAGAAGATTGTTGAAGAAGATTGGATCGCCAAGCAAGCGTTTGGTTTGACTACATCGCTTGGGCTGACGATCCACAAAACAAGTTCCTAAACCTATAGCACCAGATCTCGCAGCATTTGAGGCAGCACATTCCAGGTGTCTAGGTAGGTCGCATATCGATCGACCTCAACAGGCATGACAAATTGAGTTTGGGGTTTGGGGGGTGCTTCAACAAGCGTGGCAGTGCTTCCACCCGATGAAAGGAATAAATCGTTCTGTTGAAGCGTTACCACATGGGGCTCTGGTCCTCCGATGACCTGCTCTGCCATGGCAATCATGCCTTTGGGCAAAAGGCCAGCATTTAGGCGGTCCATAATTGCAGCAATCCATCGGTAATGGAAATTATGGTAAACCCCTGAAGGGACTTGCGACCAGTCGTGCATTGGCATCTTCAGTACTCGCCGTGAATTATCGAAATACGCATGTGAGGAGGCGTAATCGATTTTGCTTATCATCAGGTCCAAACGGGCCAACTTATACCGCCAAAGGAACCACCTCAACTTGCCAATTTTACTGTTTTCAGCTAGTGTAGAACGCTCCCACCAGTTGAGGCATTCCACGATTGCGGCTCGAAAACATGCGAGACGAACTCACATCGCCTAACTGCCTTCCCGCCTAGCATTGATCGTTTCACATTCCGAACTAGCTTCGGATTTTGCCATATGAATCCACTTCGCCTGTTACCTTTCCCTACCATTGCCATTGGGATACTATCCTTCATCGCTTCGCAGACGCTTATCACATCGCAGACCTTTGCGGAGAAGTTTGATGAGCGAGAAGAGTTCTTCGAGTCAAAAGTTCGTCCACTTCTGCTGCAAAGTTGTGTGGAGTGTCATGGACCTGACGAACAATCAGCCGATCTGCGTCTGGATCAGAACCCACTGACCGAAATGGGTTCTGTAATCACTCCTGGTAAGCCCGACGAAAGTAAGCTTGTCCATTCGATCCGTTATGCGGCATCAGCCAAAGCAATGCCGCCCGATAAGAAGCTTCAGGACGATCAGATTGCAATACTGACGAAGTGGATTGCAGACGGAGCGTATTGGCCCAAGGAAAGCTCTAGCTCAAAGGAGATGAAAAAAGAATCGCTGCCACCGGCGAAACGTATCGACGAGATTCGCGAGAAGCACTGGGCGTTCAAACCAATTGGTAATCCTGCGCCACCGTCGGTGAAAAACGAAGCCTGGATCAAACAGTCACTGGATCGGTTCGTTCTTTCAAAATTAGAGCAGAGCAACTTGACGCCAAGTTCGCAAGCAGACAAACGGACGCTGATGCTGCGAGCTTATTTTACTCTAACGGGACTTCCTCCAACGTATGAACAGATCGAAGCGTTTGTAGCTGACGAATCGCCACAGGCTTTCGAAAAATTGATTGATAAACTGCTCGACGATCCTCACTACGGAGAGCGTTGGGCTAGACACTGGCTGGACATAGCAAGATTTGCTGAGACCACCGGCTATCAAGCAGGAAGCGTTGATACTACTTATCCTTACGCGTACACCTATCGCGACTATGTGATCAAGGCTTTCAATCAGGACAAGCCCTACGATCGATTTGTTGTTGAGCAGATCGCCGCTGATCGCTTGGATTTGAAGGAAGACCAAAAGGAAGCCTTGGCTGCGTTGGGATTTCTGACAGTTGGTCGCAAATTCATGGGGCGTGTCCATGACATTATCGACGATCGGATTGATGTAGTGACTCGAGGGTTCCTAGGACTCTCGGTCACCTGCGCTAGATGCCACGACCACAAGTATGATCCGGTGCCAACTGCAGACTACTATTCGCTGTATGGTATTTTTGCAAGTTGCAACGAGCCAGGTGAGTTGCCACTGATTGGCGATCCCAATTCAAATCCTCAATATCAAGAGTTTCTAGCAGCCAAGGCTGCTCAGGAGAAGGAAGTCGAGCAGTGGTTGGACAACAAACGCAAGCAGACCGAGGTCGAACTTCAAAGTCGCACCGCCGATTACTTAATCTACTTTTCTAAGTCACGACCGAATTCAGGCTATTCCGGTGTCAAGCAGATTGGTGAACGTGGAGCATTGAGGCCTCAAGCTGTTTCTCGATGGAAGCGTTTTTTGGCCGACTCATCAAATGTACAACAGCCGGTCTGGGGATTGTGGGCTCGGCTAGTTGAATTGCCTGCAGAGAACTTCAAAGATCGAGCTGCTCAGCTTCTCAGCACCGAATCGGCTGCGACTTGGCAGGCAAATGTGAATCAAGAATTGCTGAATGCGCTGAGGCAAAGTGCACCGGATTCGATGGAATCGGCAGCCAAGTTGATCGGTGAAAAACTTGAAGCGGCATCGGCCAAATGGCGCGAGCTGACTGAAAAGGATAAGAGCATCGCAACATTGCCTGACGCTTCACAGGAGCAAATCCGTCAAGCTTTGGTCGATGAGGAGTCGCCGACCGTTCTAAACCTGGATCAGATGCGCACGCACCTCAATCAAGCAGAACGCAACGAATACAACCAACAGCTAGGCAAGGTCAAGGCGGTGGAGTCGAAGCATCCAGGCGCTCCTGGTCGGGCTATGGTTGTTCAGGACAATTCTAAACCACACGATCCGGTGGTATTTTTGCGAGGTCAACCAGGAAACAACGGCGACCGAGTGCCTCGTCGTTTCCTGCAAGTACTCGCTCAAGTAGATCACGGAAAGCTCTACAACGAAACGAGCGGGCGATTAGAGCTGGCACAAGCAATTGCTAGTCCCCTCAATCCTCTGACTGCTCGGGTGATCGTAAATAGAGTGTGGCAACAACACTTTGGCTTTGGATTGGTCCGAACTGCTAGCGACTTTGGTGCACGTGGTGAACAACCCTCACATCCTGAACTTCTCGATTACTTAGCGTCCGAGTTCATGATGGATGGTTGGTCGATCAAGCGATTGCAAAAGCGAATCATGCTTTCAGCTACTTGGTGTCAATGTAGCGAACATCGTGCTGAAGGTCATTCGATCGATCCAGAGAATCGGCTTCTGTGGCACATGCCTCGAAAGCGACTGGAGTTTGAACCTCTTCGCGACCGTTGGCTGTTTGCTGCCGGTACGCTCGATCAGCAAATTGGCGGCAGATCTGTCAAGATTCACGAGGATGCAACGCGACGAGGCCTTTACGCCTACGTCGACCGTGAAGATGTGCCTAGTTTGTTAGCCGCTTTCGATGTTCCAAGCCCTGATGCAAGTCAGGCAACTCGATCACGTACCACAGTTCCTCAACAAGCTTTGTATATGATCAATTCCAAATTCGTAATTGATCAAGCCAAAACACTGTCCAACTCTACTTCGACGGTTAACGATATTGATCGCATCAAACAACTTTATCGTAAGACTCTGCTGCGAGATCCGACCGAAGATGAAATGCAGTTAGCAAAGTTGTTTGTTGATACATCCAGACCCGCACTGCCGGGAGCATCGGAACAAGTGACAACCGAATCCGAGCAACAGATAGTTTGGCAGTTTGGCTATGGGGCAGTGGACGAGACAACTGGCAAAGTTATCTTCACTCCTTTGCCACATTTCACTGGAGATCGCTGGCAGGTTTCAAACCAGTTTCCGGATGCAAAGTTGGGGCACTTGGTACTGTCTGCGACTGGCGGGCACCCTGGCAATCGACCGGAGTTGGCCACGATCATTCGCTGGATATCACAAGGAAACGGCAAAGTTTCACTGCGGGGCAAGCTGAAACACAAGAATGACAGCGGCGATGGTGTTCGTGCACGAGTCGTCTCAAGTCGAACGGGCGTTGTTGCAACTTGGGAAGTAAAATCTCAGGAAGTGAACACTGCTGTAGCTGAGATAACCGTTGAGGCCGGCGATACACTCGACTTTGTCGTAGATATTCGTCAAAGCGATAACAGCGATAGTTATCAATGGGCTCCCATTGTTAAGGTCGCCCAAGGTGATGCGAAGTTGGAGGCTGGCGGCTTCTGGAACTACGCTAGCGACTTCGAATCGGCTTCAAAGAGCCTAAGCACGCGAGATTTGCCTGTAGACCTTTGGGCCGAACTGGCTCAGATATTGCTGATGAGCAACGAACTTGCCTTCGTCGATTAAGCCAAGCCAATAGTATCAATACCGGACCTTATTCATGTCATCTCAGCCGAACATCGATCGCTCAATCCTGCAGCAAGTGGCTTGCATGCCTTCTACTCGCCGAGAGTTCTTGCGACGAAGTGGAGTTGGCTTTGGATCGATCGCTTTGGCGGGACTTCTAGCAGATTCAGGCCAGCAACTATTGGCAGGAGATGGAGAAGGTGGGACTCACAGCAATCCCATGTTTCCGAAGAAGCCTCACTTCGAGCCGAAGGCCAAGGCCGTAATCCACCTGTTCATGAACGGCGGACCGTCGCATATCGATACTTTCGACCCAAAGCCGGTACTTGAAAAGATGCACGGAAAACCGTTGCCGAACAACTTGCGAACAGAGCGAGAGACGGGTGCAGCCTATCAATCACCATTCAAATTCAAAAAGTATGGACAAAGTGGAATCGAAGTTAGCGAACTGTTCTCACATGTGGGCGAGTGCATCGACGATGTTTGCGTGATTCGCTCGATGCATGCCAATGTGCCAAACCACGAACCTTCGTTGATGCTGATGAATTGCGGTGAAGCAACTCTTGTTCGCCCGTCCATGGGGTCATGGGTAACTTATGGTTTGGGAAGCGAAAATCAGAACCTGCCCGGCTTTATTGCAATGAGTCCCGGTGGCTATCCAATTAAGGGCTCAGAGAACTGGCAATCTGCATTCCTGCCTGGAGCCTATCAGGGAACCTATATCGATACTCGGCACCGTGATATCGAGAAGCTGATCGCCAACATTCGCAACGCCAGTGGAATTAGTCGACCTGAACAACGACGACAGTTAGACATGCTTCAAGCCCTCAATCGCAAGCATCAACAGGCTCGCCAGGAGGATGCTGAGTTAGAAGCTAGGCTTCAAAGCTTTGAGCTAGCTTATCGCATGCAAATGGAGGCGAGCGATGCGTTTGACATTAGTAAAGAACCCGAAGACATTCGCAAGATGTACGGCGATAGCGTGCAAGCTCGGCAGATTCTTATCGCGCGCCGCTTGGTCGAGCGTGGAGTTCGTTACATTCAGCTTTGGCATGGACAGGGACAGCCTTGGGACAGTCATGACGAGATCGAAAAGAACCATCGTCGACTTGCGGGCGAATGTTCACAGGCTATTGGTGCGCTGCTGAAAGACCTGAAGCAGCGAGGAATGTTGAAAGATACTTTAGTGATGTGGGGTGGTGAGTTTGGCAGAACTCCCACCGTGGAACTGCCCAAGCCCGGTGCGAACTCAGGCTCCAACAGCGGTCGAGACCACAATCACTACGGCTTCACGATGTGGCTTGCTGGCGGCGGCGCGCGGGGCGGCTATGTTCATGGTTCTACCGACGAATTTGGCTTCCAAGCGATCGAGAACCGAGTGCATGTACACGACCTTCACGCGACTGTCATGCAACTTTTAGGTTTTGACCACACTCGCCTTACTTATCGATACGCAGGCCGTGATTTCCGGTTGACGGATATTCACGGAAACGTGGTGAAAGAGCTTATCGCATAGCTCTACATTTCTTACTTTGCGACTACCTGAGACGTTTCAAATCGGTAGAATCCATCCTTTGTCACTAAGAGATGGCGTATCAGATTTAGGGATCTTGATTGTGTCCAAGCCGTTCATTGACCGACGAACATTTACCACTCAAACATCAATAGCGTTGGGGGCGAGTGGCTTGGCGAGCCTATTGCTAGGATGCAAGCCTGAGAATGAACATAAATCCGGGGCAGAGAATGCTAGTCCAGAGCCTCGAGTGTCTACGGTCCCGCTGCGCATTAACTTGGTGGCACCAATCTCACAACCAGAAACTGTGATAAGGCAGTGGAGTGCAATCTCAGACCAGCCAATCGAAATACGCTCGATGACTCCGGATGAACTGATGCGAGCCGAGAAATGCGCGGCGGACCTGCTGCTTTATCCAGCGAGACTGATCGGAGAGTTAATCAGTAGACAGTGGATTGTCAAACTTCCCACAACACTTGCAGAACTCACGAAAGCTGACAACAGTAAACGAGAAGACGAAATCCTGTTTGCCACCATTCCTCCAGCATTGGTGGCATCAGGAATGTACAGTTCGATCTCTTATGGACTGCCGGTGGGCTATTCCATGATTAGCGTACTGGGAAGTGCTGCAAATCAAGCTGAGAAGCTTACCTGGACGCAGCTTGAATCAGCTCTAGCCAAGCAGGAGATAAGACCACTCGAATTTGAAGATTCGCAAGTTGATCGCGAAGCGTTGGTTGATCGCTTTCTTGCACTTGCAATCGGTAAGTCGGACGTTAACGGCAAGTATGGAGTGTTGTTCGACATACGCTCCATGAAATCTAGGCTGATGGCTCCAGAATTTAGATTTGCTGCTCAGATTTTGTTGCGATTGGCTTGTCAGGCAGGAGCGTTGCTGTCAGTGATTGGCTCGCATTCCGAGGCGTGGAAGTGGGTTAATAACGCCGCTGAGTCAGCTTTTGCGTTGGCATCAGCCAGCCAAATTGACGTCGATGCAGCAGCACTAGATGTGGCCAAGCTGATCGGCATTGAAGATGCCAAGCCATGGAATAGCGGTTCGGGAATACTTGCATCCATTGCGACCGATTGTCGTCAAACAGCTCAGACGACCAAATTCGCATACTGGCTAGCTCAAACAAAAGCTCTCGATACCATTCGCGGCTTATGTCCGGGTTTGATTTCAGTAGCTTCTCGCGGGAGATCTTTAGCCGAACGAGTCATAGCTTCCAACAGTTTGGCACTGCAACAGGACACTGCTGTTTCCGAGCTACGAGTGGTGGGAACTCAACAGCTTCGTGTCGAATTGGCAAGTCAACTTACTGAGCTGCTTAGGGGTAAATCCACGGTTGAGGATGCACTATCAACGGCAGCAAATCTTTGGAATTCAATCATTAAGCAAAACTCAACGAATCCCAAGGCAGATTACGAACGCTCGTTAGGGTTAAGAGACTAAATAAAAAAACCTCGGCGAGTGCCGAGGTTTTTCGATTTTTGGAGACGTCTACAACCAGGAGACTATCGGTTCAGTTCAAGTCCGACCGTCAAACCTGCCATGAACACGTTTTGATCCTTGGCGTTGCCTGCCAGATTGATTCCAGGACCGCCTCGGCGAATGCCTCGAGCTAAGTCAATGATCTGAACACCGCTGCGAAGACCGATGTACTTTGTCACTTGTAGCAGTATCAAATCTGGCTTCGAATCCCCACGCCAGTTGTTGTCTGGTTGTGTAATCCAGGACTGTTGTGTAACTGGTGGCTGCTACCGCAACGTTAGTTGCTGGTGCTCCAGCGTACTCAGTGATATAGGTGTTTCGCATATTTGAAATCGTCTGGAAGTTGGCCGCAAGGAATGATCGGAATTCGGCACCAACTCGGAACTTACGATATGTGTTAAAGTATCTTTGCACTGATCTGACCACCAATCATTCGATTCAGGTTGGTTGTTTCCCATGACTGCAACGTTTCGAGCTGTGTAGCTGTAGTTGTTGTCGGTGGATTAGTGTTGATGATGGAGTCTGTAGATCGAGCGTAGTTTTGGTCTTGCGTACGGTCGGTGAAGTTGGCGAATTTGAAGCCTACAATCGGTTCGAAGATTCCACCATAACGATATGGACTTCTACGCCAAGTCTTGTTGATTTCAAAGTTCCAATATCCTCCCGCATTCAAGCTGTCTGCCACATTGTACGAGCGAGCTAAATCCCACGGATTATTACGGTCCGTAGCAGGGAATACTTGCGCTGTAGCGTTGGAAACACCGCCAGTCGGATCAGCGGTATTTACCCGGTTGATTCGCTCGGTGTAAATCCCGTGGTAGACGCTCAGGTTAGTCAACTTGCTATAGTTGAACAACCAACCGCTACCGTTCTCGCGAACGAAACCCAGGTCGGTTCGATGCCCACCAATAAAGTCGCCAGCAAAGTTGGCAGTGGTGGTATCGGGCCGCGAGACCCAAATTCTCATTCGATCATGACTGGCGAACCAGCCATAATTGCCTCGCTTTCGGAGCGAGTTCTCAGACAGTTCGTCAGCATCCACTGGTGCGAACCACTGCCAGTCAGGATTGAACTCCATAGGCTCAGCTAGAGGTAGGGAATCCCGAGCATCTGCAACAGGGGCCAGTGCAAAAATAGCACATAGGCCTAAAAATCGCCAAGTTAGTTTGAGCAACGACATAACTACCTTCCACCGTAGCAAACGGAATCGCCCCCAAGGTGTCGAAACCTTCGATGGTCCGACGCACCTAAAATTCTGGTTGTGCCGGTAGTATCGGATCGACCGTTAAAAAGAGTTGAGTCACACTAGGTAAACCTTGACGAAAATACCTTTTCTTCGCAGGTCAAGTGCAGTTTCAGCTCTTTCAACCATGCGACTAGCGAGTTTGGGAGGTTTGGGGTTAGAATTGAAGCCACTTCTGACGCCTGCTAGCAAACTGAAATCCTACCGTTTTTTTTCGCAAGGCCTTTCAAACCATGATTAAGTTCGTTTTATGTTGCCTTCTGCTCGCGCAAGTTGCCAACCAAAACTCGCTAACACCAAGTGAATCAAAGCAACTACTAGATTTGAAGGCTGAGGCTGAAAAACGTTGGGAAAAGGATATAAAGGGCCTTGAGGAAATGGATCAGAAGCAGCAGGACAGGCCAAACTCTATCTTGTTCATTGGCTCGTCATCGATTCGTCTTTGGGAATCGATGGCAGAGGATATGGCTCCGTGGCCGACCATTCGTCGCGGATACGGCGGAGCCAAGTTTTCAGACTTGGTGGTTTTTACCGAGCGTCTAACCAAAAATCATGATTACCGGGCGCTAGTTGTGTTCGTGGCTAACGACATCACAGGTGGAGCCGATGACAAAACACCAGAACAAGTTCTAGGCCTCTATCAATTGCTGGTAAAACTCGCCCGATCGAACCACCCGGATAAGCCTATCTTTTTCATTGCCATTACGGCCAACTCGAAGCGGTTTCATGTCTGGGACAAAATCAGCTCTGCCAATCGATTGATCAAGGAATACTGCGAGAGCGATCCTAAGCTCCACTTCATCGCTACAGAGAAGTATTATCTGAATGAGCAGGGAACACCGCGCGACGAGCTGTTTATTGAAGATAAGCTGCACCAGAATCGCGCCGGCTATAGGTTGTGGGCTTCCATTATCAAGCCTGCCTTGCAATCAAAGCTTGGCTCACCAGATGCTAGCTTAGCGCCTTAGAAATTGGTGGTTAGCGATATTCAGACTACTTTTCTGACGCCCCCAACCAACCAGAATAGGTCGTCGTTCGCGTTCTATTGCATGCTTGACCAGAGTTATTCAGTCCGTCAGTAGTTTTTCGCTAAACGTCTTAAGCTGCAAGTTCGATCTATTTGATACGGATGACATCCGAACAGAAGCTGCACAAAGGGTGCGGCCTGTTCACGCTCAAAAAGTGGTGCAGAGTCGAACTGATGGGCCTGACAATATTCGGCTTACTTCAAATTAGCTCGCGACATAATCGGCCTAAGCAGATAGCCTGGGCAATTGTGTGGGGCTGCATTTGCGGAGTGCTTCCGAAGTCGAGTCTTCTGTTCTTCTTGGCATCAGCCGCATCACTGTTAATGCCAATGCACCTGGTTGTGGCTGCAATCACATTGGTTGCCACAAGTCTTTTTAGCCCAATCATCCAGCCTTTCTTTGGAAATCTTGGACACTGGATCCTTAGCACCAGTGGTATCGCTGGTCCAATTCGGAGCCTGGACAAGTTTCCTTTGTTGCCCTGGCTCAACCTACACAACACAGTTTTGATTGGAGCAGTTACATTTAACATTGGCAGTGCTTTGCCTGCATACTGGATGGCTGTGAAGTTCCTGTCGATGTTCCATTCTAAATGGATGCCGATGTATGATGCTGCTGAGCAACTCATTCAGGCATCCATGGCGAACGACGAGCAATCAATTTTGACAAAAGTTGAAAAGCCGTCTCAGAGAGAAATCCCTAGTAACGAAGTTCGACCTACGTTGAGTCCACCTGCAATTGCGGCTCAGTTTGGGACAACTGCTACTGTGCGACCACCGATGGTGGCTCCGGAAGTTGAGCCACAACCGTTGGCTGCAGCGCTGAATAGATTTGATGAATCGATGTCCAGCTTCACAGCTTCGCAACGTCGAGGTAGTAGTCAACAGGTCTCTAGCTCGGTTTCGGATGTGATCGATTCGATTCATGCGCTGGAAGATTTACTTGAAAAGGCTCATGCCGAAGCAGATCAACCAATTGATGCGAAGGCTGTTCTGGCGCGAGCAACACAAGCGAGCGAATTGGTCGATGATATTCTTGCATCGATGGATGCTGAGTCGGAAACCAATCTCAACAGTGATGTCCGCGCTGAAGCAACTTTGGTGTTTTCGCACAACCAAAGTCCAAATCAACCACGACTGGATTCGGCACAGGTGTTTCAGTCTCACGATACCAAGATATCCATTTATCGCCGAGCAAGAACTGGCGAGTTTACCGTCACGGGCTCGGATGCTAAGACTCATTCAGAAAAGGATTCTATGCCTACTGCAACGGATGAAGCCGAACAGCAGTCCAATTTAGCTGTTGCTAAATCAACATCGAAAAGCGTTTTAGCCCGAACACCCGTTGTGGGTCATCCAACCGAACCCAGCACAATTCGCAAACACGACAATCAGCAGCAGGAAGAAGCCCTGCGACACTTGTTGAATCATTTGCGAGCGCTCAAGGAAAAGGTCTAGAACATGCGGATCGGTTCGCGACGAATGCTGTGGACGATTAACTGCCTGCTGCTTCTTGCTGCGGCACTCATCTTTCGCCCTATTCGATCATGGATCGACCAAACGATTATTGCCAAGTCGATTCACCCTAATCTCAGCGTGAACGAGATTCATCTGCATGTCAACAAATTGGAAAAAGGTCTTAGCGTTGTCGAAGCCAAACAGTTTGATTGGGGCAGCACACAAGGTAATCGGCATTTTGGCATTTCTGCGGAACGCGCCTGGATCGTTGTAGAGAATGCACCGCTTCTTGACAAAAACTTCACGATTCCCAGAGCTGTTTTGGAGCACGCCAGACTATACCTCAATACCATTAGCACCGAGGAACGTCTTGCCAACATTCTAGGTCCAAATGATCATCGTTCAGTATGGCAACAACAACTGAACGATCGATTTGGGGAAGTCCAGTGGCAGGATTTAAAGGAGCATCTTGATGGTGTCCTTAGGATGGACCAGTTCACAAAGCAGTGTCGTGACCGTATCGAGAACTGGATACAAAGTACCCAACGGATCTCAGCCGAAGCAAAGCAATTAAGCGCGAGTACAGACCAACTCGGAAACCCTTTGAGAGACAACTCCGAGTTGCGAGGTCGCTTGGTTAAGATTGACCAACTAATTGCTTCAGAAGGCAAGCTTCGGGAAGACTTCGGAAAGTTGGATAGCGATATCGAAAGCAAGCTTGGTCAAGTTAGCGGCGAATTCGATGTGCACATTCAAATGCTCAAAGATCGAGTTGCTCAACACAAGTCAACCACATCCCGAAACCTTGCAAAGAAACTAGTTGAACAAACTGGCACAAAGTTCTTTGAACAGATCAGCCCCTATGCTGAAGTTGCAGATCTGTTGTGCCGCGCGTCGTCGGTGTCACACGGTTTCAGCGCGAACGAAAACTACATAGCCCCTGACAGGCCAGTAATTTCACTTGACAACATTTCTGCCACAGGCGTTTTTGGTACGATTAATTCGCGTTCCCCATTTCGAATGCAGTCCAACTGTCAACTAACCAGCAAAGAACCTTTCGGAGTGATAGCTCGTACCAATTTCAGGTATCAATTCGACGTTCAAGCATTCACAGTCAATGTTGCAGCTTTCAGCCGATTGGATAACCAGCAGCTAACTGACCTGCAAATTGAAGTTGGGACACTAACAAAATCTGCGGCTGATCCAAGCCATGACTCCCGTTCGGTAATCAACTTGAATAAAGCTCAGTGGGTTGTCAGTAGCAATGGCAACTCGATCGTTGGTGAACTTTATCTGGACCAACAGATTCTGCCTTTAATGGCTGAAGGCAACAGCGCGTTGTCCAATTCTGTTGCCAGCCGAATCAGCAAACTCGATCAAGATGCCGAACCGCTAAACAGTGTATGGCTTGAGCTTTCCGGCACTTGGCAGTCTCCCACCTGGAAGATTGAGGAACAGTCGATTCCAAAATGGCTCTTGGATGCAATTGAAGGTCAATTGGAACAACATCATCGGGAAACTGAGCAACAGATGATCGCTCAGTTAGAAAACTACGTCAGCAGCTCGATGGATAATTTAGCCGCTGATCTAAATAAGCACTTGGATATTGCCAAAGCTCGTACTAGTGCATGTTCAGAAGAGATGCTGGCAGCCAAAGCAACAATCTCGAAGCTGCTTGTTCAGGAAAACGCAACCGAATTCGCCAGATCAGGCCAAGACGAAGTCAAACGCTAGAAGCTTATCTTCGTTTTCAGAGCTAATCCGGCTGATAGTGCAGCTATGCTCGATCTGAATCACCCGCAAGTTGGTCTAGGATTCTCTCAAGTTCAGCATCGATCTTAGAGTTATTCTTGCGCCGAATATCTTCATCCGATGTCCAAACTTGGAAGTTGACTGGCTGATTTACGGCCGTGTCTAACTGATCACTTCCTTCACCACCAGCCCGTCCGTTACCGCTATGTCCGTTTAGCTCGTTAATGATCAACAGAGCATCCCGTGCGGTAATCTTGCCATCCCCGCTAACGTCAGGTAACTCAACAACTCCACCACCCTCACCTCCAGAGCTGGGCAATGGGGGAGTCGAACCAGGTGGATTGTTGTTCAGGAAGTTGATTACTGCCAAAGCGTCACGCGGAGTGACCAGTCCGTCGCCGTTCACATCATTGGGGTTGTTTGGGTTTTGCCACGGCGATCGAGGCTGAATGACATTCAGTGGGAAGTTTGCTATCAACCTAGCTCCCCTACTAGCAAGAGCTGTAATTGTTAGGGGAATGTTGAGTTCAGCAGTGCGATCCAGTGTTACGTCTTCAACAAGTCGCAAAATGCCATCTACGACCTGGAACCGACTATCGGAAACATGGAACTGATAACCATCACCGTCCTCATCAGCCACTGAGATTTGACCTACGGCAGCTCCCGGTGTTTTCTCCTCAACTTCCAATGTGCTTAGAATTATCTGCGTGGGAGGATCATCCTCGTCATTAACATCCAATTTGACAGATGACGAGCTTTGCTTGCCTGGATGTGCTCGATCAAGCACAGTTAGATTTAGGCTAACCGCAGCAGCCTCTTCGAAGTTAAGCGGTTCGACCAATACCAGTTCGTCGCCCCGAACCTCAAATCGACGGTCATCAACGGAAACTTCGTAGATCCCTTCAGCATCTGGCGAAATAATGAACAGCTTGCCAACGACCACATTGGATACATTTTCGGCAATCGACAAATTTGACAGAACGACTCCTTCTGGGGCTTCGACCACATTAGCAACGTTGATCGTTGTCTTAGAGGAAATGCTGAACAGCCCGACGGAATCCACCGCACTTAGCTCAAGCGGAATGGAGCTAGCCGCTTCATAGTCTAGCGATTCGTTCAATATCAACTGCCCGTCAACCACGGCGAAGCGATAGTCTGAAGTGGTGATCCGATAAGTGTCTTTCAAGTTTGGATCAACGACAGACACTGTTCCAATAACCGATCCTGCTGGCATCGATTCGGAAACAGTGCTGGCATTTACGAGAATAGCTGTTGGCGCCTGATTCACTTCGATAACATCCCAGTGAATCAGCACATCAGCGCTAGAGCTACCATCATAGACTCTGATGATTATCGAATCTGGACCGAAGAAATCCTCGCTAGGCGAATAGATCATTTGTCCATTCACATCCAATTGCACTTGTCCGTGCTGCGGGCCGGTCAACACCGAATACCACAGAGCATGTCCGCTAGCCTCGGCGATCTGTTGTCGCAAATCAAGGTGCTTGGATTGATTTTCTTGCGTCGAAGCTACAACGGATATTGGAACGCTTGGTGGATCAGCCTTCTTCAATGGCTGAACTGCGAACTCAACGCTAGCAACCTCCTGACCTTGCAGCTTTACAATTGCTGCTTCCGCAACAGCCGCATTAAGCGTGATAAGTTGATCGCCAGTCAGTGTGAGCAGTTGCAGCGATTCTGGCGAGTAAGCCAGATCTTGAATTGGATCTGAACCTACATCAAACCGAGAGACCGGCATCCAGTTCGCCATGCTCCAAATGGTGACACCGCCAAAGCCATTCCTATCTGAGGCTATCAGTCTTCCGGAACCAAATTCAATTGGACCCGCGGCTTCAGCGATGATTGCCGTTTTGTTGAGCGTATTGCCCGACACTTTCAAAACCACTACTCCGGAACTAGTTACTACAGCCACAGAAGTTGTTGTTGTGTCGGCTCTTAATTCCGAAGCCAAACCTTCGATTTCGCGAGACGCCACAATCTTCCCGCTTGAGTCTCGGAGCTGAATTTGTGACGCTGATGCTGAGTTTTTAGCTGTGATGAAATTGTCGCCAATTGACACTGCAAAGTCGAAATTGCCGCTAAAAACAGGTTCGGCACTCATTAGATTTGAAGACTGTCGCAGTGTTACAAGACTATTGCCTTCCACTGAGGTCAACACACCATACACAACTTTTCCATTGATCGTTAAACCAGCCAGAGTCGCAACGCTTGAAATGTAGAAGTTGGTTACCTGACGGGTAGTCGAATTGAATATGGCTACACCGGTTTGGTTGGCATTCTTGTAAGCGATCCATGCTTCTGAAGGTGATTTTTGAACGACACTCGTCGGCTCACCGCCAAGTTCAAGTATCGAATTGTTCCAACCTGATTTGGCTGCGTTAGAATCCTGAATCAAGGTTAGAATTCCATCGCTGGATAAACCCCAGAGCGAAGTATTGCGATCTCCAATAAGCCATTGGCTTGTAACCGGTACCTCTTGGACTGATGCGACTTGAATCGATGAAGGTGAGACCTGTCTTTGAGTTTGGTTGTCTGCTAATAAACCAACTGAGTAATCTCCTGCAGCTAAGCCTTCAAAAAACGCGCGACCAAGTTCATTCGTAATCGCAACTGGCTCGTTAGCACTGGGTTGTCCGTCATGGTCCAAGTCGATGTAGACAATTCGCCCAGCGGCCGCTTGACTGGATTGCCCGGCCCAGTCACTGGACATGGGATCGATCGTCACCGAAACACTCACCCCCGCGAGCAAACGTCGGCTCTCCAACTTCTCGACAAGCAATCGAAGTCGCTTGTTGTTATCTAGTTTCAATGGTCGTTTGTTGTGTGGTTCGTTTCTCATTATCCAAATTTGAGGTGCTGCTGCCCTCTCCTTAGTTCTGCACTGCCGCCAAAACCGAGAAACTATCTTTCGAAAATAACCGCCAATCATACCAGTTTTGGGTAATTAGGGGAAACGAATTGCCCCTTTTTGAATCCATGTAAGCCGACATTTTTCCATTGCGGCGAGAGTTTCGTGGGCTTGGATTGTGGTCGGGGGTGGATTGGCCAGTTGGCGGACTTGGCAGACAGACTGCATCACGATGTAATCATGGACATTCCTACTACCCCTTAGGTGTACACTATGGCAGCCTTTATTATTGGCAGAATCGACGTTACCAATCCTCAGCAGTACGCTCAGTACACTGCTGTAACCCCCGAAATAATTGCCAGTTTTGGTGGTCGATTCGTTGCTCGTAACGGTCAAAAGGAGACCCTAGAAGGTCCGGTGGAAGACCGCAGGTTGGTGATCTTGGAGTTTCCTGATTACGCTTCGGCCAAGGCCTTTTTCGACTCTTCAACCTACGGCCAAGCCAAGAAACTGCGTGAGGGTGCCGCTGAGGCGCAATTCGTGCTGATCGACGGATACCCGCCCAGCGACGCTGACCTAGCCAAAGTGAGGTGATCGGCGCAGCCCCTACCATCCCTACCATCCGTACCTGAACTGCCATCGCGAGCCGCTTGCTGGCCTGGATTCGGGAGATTTGGCAGATTTCCGCTGCTGCAACTATGGGGCTTCAGGCAAAGTAAGTAAACTAGACTGCTCAGTTTGGCAGATCGTCCGCCTACTAAACTCCTGCATTCAAAGACTTGTCTCCGGCACTTTTCATTTTCAGGTTCGACCTATGTCGCGTCGTGTCTTAGTCGCAAAGTCGTTTTCTGCCTTTGTAGCCATGGTGGCATTGGTCGTTTCGGGCTACTCCGACGCCTTGGCTCAATCCGAAAGAAAACTGGCTCCCGACGCTCTCAACGTAATTCGACCTTCCATTGAATTTGGAGAGACGTTCCAAGGGCCGGTGGACCTTCCTCTAGCAGCCCAACATCCTGAACTACAGTGGAAACCTAACTACGCTCCAGAGTCAGATACCTTGCTAGAGCTTTCCAAGAAGGTAACGTTTCGAAATACAGTTTACGGCTTTGAATTTGCATTCAAGCCAGTGCGCATCATGGAAGTTGATCTGCCAACGGCTTCTGGGTCCGAAAAGCAACTGGTTTGGTACCTGGTTTATCGAGTAACTTATCGTGGTAATGACTACAAGCCAACCATTGAGAAGGATCAGTTCAATAATGAGATCTACGGTAAGCCTTCTGCTGTGTCGGCGAAAACTGTTCGCTTCATGCCAAATTTTCATTTGGTTACCAAAGGCTTGAAGTCAGCTCTCAACGCAAAGGACCAGCGTTTGCTCGATAAAGTCTTACCTCAAGCGGTTAATCGAATCGCAACCGAAGAACGTATTTCAACTCTGTATGATTCGCTTTCCATTCAGCAACTGGGCATGGAAGTAGGTCAATCTGTTTGGGGAGTTGCAACTTGGATTGGAGTAGACCCGAATACCGATTTCTTTACCGTCGAAGTCAAAGGCCTGACAAATGCTCAGCATATCGAACTTGAAGGCGGAAAGTTGAAGTACTCACAAAAGGTTCTCGTGTTGAACTTCTTCCGTCCAGGAGATACAGTCAACCTAACCACTGACAGAATTCAATATGGCGTGCCTGCAGTCAATCGATTGGCTGGACTTAAGAAGGAATTAGCCAAAGTTTTGTCCAACCGAGAAGCTCGCAACAAAGAGCGAGTTTTCGACTATGAACTTGCGATCGTAGGTGGCCTGGAAAATAGCGGTGATGTCAGCAAGGAAGTGATGGCCGTTGCACAGGCAATCCAGCAACTTGGTGGGGAGCAGATTCAGACCTACTCGCAGACTGGATCAATTCTGTTTTCGATGCGAAACGCCGAATCGAAGGATACAACGATCGAAGCGGCCATCAAGCGAAATTTGGGGCTGGAGGTTGATGTGTTTGACCGAGCCACCCGTTTGAGCCAAGTTATCGAAGAGGCCGAAGCTGCCAAGGACGAATCCAGACAAACCTATATTTTGAAGCAATATGGGCTAAAAGAACGACTTGATCACTTCTGGGTCTATCGCTAACATTGTGGCCGCTTCCGAGCCGAAATAATGTTTCGCAGCTTTGGGAGCTGTTTTCGGCTCCGCAAGCAATGGCTTGGAGTTGCGGAATTACCGCAAAAACATGAATCAACCTCAGAGGCGGCTCGGCATTTATCCCCGTCCAGTCCCTCAACGACAGCATTTTCGGTAGACAATTATGGCACACAAAAAAGGTCAGGGCTCAACCCGCAACGGTCGTGATAGTAACGCACAACGACGCGGCGTAAAGCTGTTTGCAGGTCAAGTAGCAAAGCCAGGTTCGATCCTGGTTCGTCAAGTTGGAACGAAGTTCGTTCCAGGCAAGAACGTTGGCATGGGCAAGGATTACACGCTGTTCTCCTTGATCGAAGGCCAGATCTTTTTTGACCAAGAGGGCAAGCGAGTCAACGTAAAAGCCGTTGAAGTCTAGTCTGACCACACATCGCACAATTAATCACAAAAACGCGGGGCAACAACTCCGCGTTTTTTGTTTGTAATGGAATAAGTTTGCTAAGTCCTAATTCTCAAACTGCCCATCGGTCCAGCGGCGAAGAAACAATCGGCTAAACAGATTCACCGCGCCTAAGACCACCAGTCCCAAGATTGTACTTGTGATGATGGCTGCAATCATGGCATCCGTCCGCAACATGCGCTGCCAGCCAGCGATGATTGTACCTAGGCCAGCGCTGGAGGTTGATGCATCACCCACAAAAAACTCGCCAACGATCGCACCAATCACAGCCAGCCCGGCGCTGATGCGCGCTCCCAGTATTAAACTGCGGACGGCGTAAGGTATCCTGAGACGCCACATTGTCTGCCATCGCGTAGCTCCATTTAGGCGAAATAGCTCGACAAGATTTGCATCCACAGAAATCAAGCCAGCCGTCACGTTTGAAATGATGGGGAATAGGCTAATAATTACCGCTACCATCACGATGGTCTTGAAGCCGTAGCCAAACCAGGTTACCAACAAAGGAGCGATTGCAACTATTGGAACCGTCTGCAAGAAGATCACGTAGGGATAGAAGGTTGCACGAAGTAGTCGCGACAAACTGAACAGCATCGCAATCAGCACTCCGATCGCAATACTCGATAATAGCGCAACGCTGGCCACCGCCGCAGTCATCCCCAAACCAATGGCTAGCGTCTTCTTCTCTTTGAGGCCTGCCGAAAGAACCTCGCCCGGTGAAGGTACAATCGCTCGCGGAACATCAAATCGCCACACTATGATTTGCCAAACGGCAACCAAAACGATGAACACCGCTAAGCCGCCAACGAACTGTAAGAGACGCGAGTTATCAAGGTTCTTGCTGTTTGGCATCGCTGATTCTACTTCTTGTCCGTGCCGTTCGAATGCTGAACCAGAAGACGACTTACCTCGCTGTATTTTTCAGCAAAGGTCAAGCTTGTTCGCTGCTCTGTGCGGCGAGGCCAACTCAGATCGTTTGTCATTATCGCAGCAATCCTTCCGCCAGCCACAATGGCGACGCGGTGGCTCAGCATTACGGCCTCGGCAATATTGTGCGTCACAAAAAGAATCGTTCTTTGCTTCTTCTCCCACAAATCGATCATAAGTTGATTGAGCTTGGTTCTCAGGATATCGTCAAGGGCTGCGAACGGTTCGTCGAGCAGCAACAAACTGGGATCTGTAACTAGGGCTCGAGCAATACTGGTTCTCATGCGCATGCCGCCGGATAACTGTCGAGGAAACATTCGCCAATGTTGCTCCGACAAATCAACGGCTCTCAAAGCAACCTCAACACGATTATCTAGTGCCTGTTGACTGGAAGCTAGGTGTCGGTGGCCGCGCAATTCAAACGGCAAGCGAACATTTTCGAACACTGTCCGCCAAGGCAGCAGCGTTGCATCCTGAAACACAAAAGCCTTGTCGACGGGACCTTCGTTAGTCGGGCTTTCGTGGATCAGTTCTGACTGCGATGTCGAACTGTTCAGTCGCGTTGCCGACTGGTCCGCCGAGCCTAGCGGCGAAGGCCGATTTCGAGGATAAGTAATACTGCCTGCCTGATACGACTGCAGCCCTGCGATGGTCCTGAGCAACGTACTCTTACCACAGCCAGACGCGCCGACCAAGGAGATGATCTCTCCCGGCTGGATGCTCAGGTCCAACCCATCTAATACTGGCGAACGGTCGTCAAACTGAACCCTCAAGCCTTCGATGCGAACTCCAGCAGAACGCGGCTGAGCTTGATCGCTAGAAGCTGCCGAAGGTATGTCGGCTTTAGGAGAGGTTTGAGCTGGAAAGTTCATTCGGATTTCGCGTCGTGACGGGATGTAACGCTAATATCGTACTTGTGCGGAAAGCCTTGAACATGCTTGCAGCCACAAATCTCTCGCTAGCCACATGAGAATTTTCAGCTCGGCTCAATGGAAAGACCGATAGATGGCTTGCCAACCAGATTGCAACTGGGGCAAGCCTAACCCTCAGTCCTCAACCGTTCCAGTCCTCAACCGTTCCAGTCCTCAACCGTTCCAGTCCTCAACCGTTCCAGTCCTCAACCGTCGGCAAATCCTCCAGCGACTCAAGTCCTACCAAACCTAACATGCGATTGGTTGGATAGTAATGAGGCTGAAGTTTCTTATCTTCTTTTTCGCGTCGCATCTCAAGAAGCTCGCGCCGGACCAGTTGGTTTAGAACCGCACCGCTCGACTGGCCTCGCTGTTCATCCAACTTCTCACGCGTGATGCCAGGCTGATAGGCTACCAACGCCAAGCAATCGATTGCAGCTTGGTTGAGCTTGATCTCTCGGGCTGGCCCTAAAAATCGATCCTTGACCGGCTGAAGGTCATCGGCTAGCTCCAAACGGTATGCACCTCCGACCAATGCCACTCTCAGCGCCCGCTGATTGGTTTGGTAGTCCACGTTCAATTGCTCGATCAATTGATCAACTTCAGCTTCACTTACTCCTCGCATTAGCGCAGCAATCTCTGTTGCGCTGATCGCGCCTCCATCAGGTCGGCCGACCATTAGGACGGCTTCGACAATGGCAATAGGGCTAACGGGAACATGACTCTCGTTGCTTGTCTCTTCTTCCTCCATCGGATCGAAGATCTGAATCTCCGTATCCTCGTCAGTAACCCTAGCCTCAGTCGTTTCGCTCTTGCTGACTACCTGAGCGTAAGTCTTGCTCAATTCCTCTAGCGAGACCTCTTCTGAGTTCTCGAAATCATCGAAGTCGTCCGCGTAGAGTTTAGCAATGCTGTCTAGATCTACTTCGGGCGTATCTTTCGCATCTTGATCGTGCTCGGTTGGTCGATGATTTGAATCGCCTTGAGTCATACTTCCGTGCTTTCAAATTTCGTAGCTACCTTCACTTATAGCTACCTTCATCAGAAGGTGTTCGCGTAACTACTTTGTCCAACGTTGCCAACTTCGTCAGAAGGTGGTTTCCATAATCTGCGAGCCCGAGGTAAATCCACGCACTGGCGAACGTAGCTACAAGTTATGGTACCGTTTACGGTCGTTACAGCCCAGATGAGTTTAAGCGGTAATTAACTGAACCAACTGATTGGCAGCATTAGCCTCTTCGCTAACTACGTGAGTCGCTCCAGATTGGCGCAGTAGTGTGGTTGTATGCAGGTATCTACAGCGAACAATGATGACGGCTGTTGGGTTCATACGTCGACCAAGCTGAGTGACTCGAACCGCAATTTCATCCTGCGGAATACAGATGATGACCAGTTTGGCCGTTGGAAGATCGGCTGAAGTCAAACAGCTCTCCGACTCCGCATCTCCAGCGATTGTCGTGAACCCCAATTGGGCGAAGGCTTGCAAATTCAGTGGATTCAAATCGATGCATGAGATATCGTATCCCATCGTTTCCAGTTGTAACGCTGTGGCTCGACCGATTGGCCCCATGCCGATGATAACCGCCCCTGGATTGGTAGCTCCGTGAGCATGAACCGAAGTGGGCTCCTCTGATTCGCGAGGCTCATGGCACACGTTTTTGAACCCCCAGCGGATTAACAAAGGAGCCATCAGCAGTGTTCCTCCAGCAACTGCCAATACGATCTGACGCTCCGAATCTGTTACGACCCCAGAGGTCGATGCCAGCATGATTAGCACAAAGGCAAACTCACCCACATGCGCTAGTCCAAGGGATGGTCCAAGCGAATTGCGAAAGTTCAGTCCGGTTGCTCGCAGTGCCAAGACGGCTGCCAAAGCCTTCAAGAATATCAAGCCAACGATCAAGCCTGCGATTAAGAGCGGACGCTCGAGCACGGCTGCGGGATCAATCAACAATCCCAAGCTGACGAAGAAAATCGCCGAGAACACCTCGCGGAACGGAAGAATCAACGTATCGATCTGCTCGGCCCAACGAGTTTCACCCAGGATCACTCCGGCTGCGAAAGCTCCGATCGCAGCAGGCAAGCCAATCTTAGAGGCGATCAAGGTTACTGATCCCAATACTACCAAGGCAAGCAAGACGACCACCTCAGGGCTTCGATGCTTCATGATTCGCGGTATAGCAACATGAGTCATGAATAAACGCAGTAGCAAAGTGCCAGCGATAAAGCCTATGGTCACCAGCAACATGTAGACCAACTGAAGAGTTTGCATCCACCAGCCGTCGCTGCCACCTGACTTCGCCGGTACAAGCATTGGTAAACATAGCAGCAACGGAATCAGCGCGGCGTCTTGGAATAGAAGAATCGCAATCGTGCCTCGGCCAGAACGCGTTCCGACTCCGCCCAATTCGCCGAGCGACTTGAAAACCAAAACTGTCGAGCTGAACGAGAATGCAGCGCCCACCAACCATGCTTTGGCAACTGGCCAATCTAGCCAAATCAAGAGCATCGCTGTTGGTATGGCAACCAATGCCATTTGTAGTGGGCCACCGATCAGCAAAAATCTCGCGGATCGTCGCATCTGGTCGGTGGAAAGCTCTAGGCCAATCGAAAAAAGCAATAGGAACACGCCAAACTCGGCCACGTGCTCGATTTGGCTCGTGTCATTGCGAATCAGTCCTAAAGAGTACGGCCCGATTGCTACTCCCGTTCCGATATAGCCCATCAAGCTCGGTAACGATAACTGCCTGCACAATAAGCTTGCTATCAATCCTGAAGTAAGAATCAATAGAACACCCTCGACAAAGGGGCTGTACGCGCTGTCGGCAAGTATCAGTGGCATCAATGGTTGAGCTTTCCGGGTAGAAGGCAGCGAAAATCACAAAAAGCCTTGATAACGGCATTACCTCTAATCATCAAGACCGATTGATCCGCCTGAGGTTCTTATGCCCGTAATGGCAAATATGTGAATAATTCTTGATATTGCGATTTCCCATCCGATTACGCGCTGCGCCCCCTCCCGCGCGCATAGTTGCCCCTCCCGAACGTGTTTGCAACTACAGCCGACTGAGCATTTTTGGGAGGGTGACAAGCGAGGAACTATCGCGTCGGAAGGGCGGTGGTTACGTCTCCTCAAGTGCGATAATAGATCCACCAGTGAAGTCTCATTTCGGCGTGGCGAAGAATCGCCCTTCCCACGAGTGAACTAATCTTCAACCCCAAATACTCAGCCTTACAGCGCAAGGCTGCTTTGTTCAGTTTGCTATCAATTGCGGGCAAGGTGCAGAGTTTGCAAAGTGTATGGCGGCTGAAACACTTGTGACTTAAGCAGACATTCCAGATTTGCCGATTGCACTAGTGTTGATTCGAAAGTGAAAGCTGAAAGTGCAATTGACCTCTAGCCCGCGCTGTCAGCCACCGATCGGAAGTACGAGAGGGCCATTGTAGGCTTTTCGAATCAGAATCAGCTTCGACGCCTGTCGTCGCCACGACCCAGTTCAACGTGACTTCCCGAGTCACAACCAGCGTAAAGGATGACGCTAATGAAACGCGTAATGTTGTTGTTAGTTTTGGCGTCTGCCGCTCTGTGCAGCACCGGATGTAATGGTACTAACCGCCGATGCGAGTGTGGTGGTCCAATAGGTTGCCGTCCTTGTCCAATGGCTTGGCAACGTGGTGGTACCGACTACCAAAGAGTTTTAGGTGGCGGAGTTGGCTGCAATAATTGTGGCAACAACTGCCAATCGTGTCGTGGTGGTCACCTAGGCCAATATGCCAACGCACAGCCATCAGGTGCTGGCGAAGCGAGCGGTGGACCAATGGCTCAAGTTGCCTATCCCTACTACACCACTCGAGGCCCTCGCGACTTCCTGATGGACAACCCACCGACGATTGGTCGCTAAGCTAATCTCGGTTGGTTGAATAACTGGTCGCTGGCAAATAAATCCTGCTGTTGTTCGGACTTTCAAGCTATGAAAAGGACGAACAGCAGCTCAGGCGGTCCTACAGCAGCGTCCACTGAATTCTATTCGATCACTGACTTTGATTTCATTGTCACTCAGTGATTTGCTTCATTACTTTGTCGTCGGCGAAGCTAAGCTAGCTTCGTTGAGTGCTCGCAGTAGTGCTTGAATGGCACTGATATCGTAGGATTCAAGAGCTGCGAGAGTTGCAGTTGCTTGAGTCCATGCAATCTGCTTTCCAGGTGGCATGCTCTCTAGTGCGAACGCTCGTTTGCTGGGAATTCCTAAAGTGAATTCTCCGCCATCAACGTGAATCGCACGATCTTCGACCGTGTTGGGCTCCAGCTTTCGAATTGGCTCGGAGCTCACTATACTCAGCTTGCCACTTCGATCAGCTTGCATCAGCCAAACCATCGTGGCTAGCTTGCCGGTCTTGGTGTCGATCCAGATTAAGTGCCTCATCGTAAAGTCAACGTGTTTGTTGTTTTGAAGCAACATGGCTGGCACGTCGAACATTAGTAGCGAGTTGGCTCGAACAGTGGTCTTGATGTTGCCTATCTGCTTTTCGTTCTCCGATAGCATCTGCCTGGGAATGAATGACAGATTGACACCGTGCGAGGCATAGTCGTCGGAATGCACAACTTTCAATTGATCTGCAACCGGCACGCTGTAACCTACTCCAACTTCAGCTAGTCGGAATTTGGGTTCTGCGGCCTGCGGATCTTGGTCAACAGTGGCGGCTATCGATAAAACAAAAAGCGACGCAGCCTGACGAATATTCTCTGTAAGCTGCCCGACTTCGCCGCTGGAGATCCTGGGTTTGGCTAGTAGGATTGTCCGATTCCAGCGCGTAGCATTAGGTGCGTTGATGACCGTTCCAGCGTCGATATGAACGATCGATTTTGCATAGCTTATGGGAGCATTCTGAGCCCAAATCGTTGAACCAATCGATAGGAAAAAAAGGCTAGCCAACAGAAACTTCTTGAACATGGTAAACTTTTGCTCCCGGTTACTAAGCTTGCAATTCGCAAGTTAGCTGATCGACCACTTTTGTGATTCACCAACTTCCCGCAGCTTAACAGAGCATTCTAGGACAGACAATGCACGAAGCAAGTCACTGCGCTGCCCTGATTGAACTAGACCATGTCTGCAAGTATTACGCTGACGGTGATGTTCACGCATTGAGGGATATTACTTTTCGAGTGCTTCCAGGCGAATCAATTTCCATTGTTGGCCCTAGCGGCTGCGGCAAATCAACCTTGCTAAATATTGTTGGTGCGTTGGACCGTCCGACCAGCGGCGAAGTGCTGTTTCGAGGGAAGTCCATTCAGTCCACGGATCTAAACAGTTTGCGATCTCAAGAGTTTGGCTTCGTGTTCCAGTCATTCTACCTGTTACCCAATCTAACAGCGCTCGAGAATGTTCAATTGCCGATGTTTGAGGGCTCGAAGAGTCTTGGGCAACGCATAGAAAAGGCTAAGCAATTGTTAGCTCAGGTGGGCTTGGAGCAGCGGCTGAATCATCTGCCCAATCAACTTTCGATCGGTCAAAGGCAGCGAGTTGCTATCGCTAGAGCACTAGCCAATGATCCGGCGATCATACTCGCCGACGAACCTACAGGCAGCTTAGATAGTACCAGCGGAGCCGAGGTGATGGACCTGTTGTTGGCCTTGAATGCTCAGCAGTCAACAACGCTCATCATAGTGACGCACGACTTGAGTTTAGCTGCACTAACAAAGCGAATGTTGAGGATGAAAGATGGTGCAATTGTGGATGACGCTCATAAATGAAATTGGCCAAACAGAATTGTTTGGCCAATTGAATTTCGCAAAGTGTGGAAGCTGCGGAGTTAACGTCCGCTGCTGCTTCCAGAACCACTGCCGCTTCCGCTACCTGCTCCAGCACCTCCAGCAGGGCTGCTGCTAGAACCACCGCTTCCACCACCTTGAGCGCTCAAGCGAGGAACTGGTACAGAGGTCATCATGGCTCGCGACATAGCCGCTTGATAAGCCCCCGAAGAACCTGGTGCATCGCGATCAGTAACATACACTGGAGGCAATTCACCCACTGGTAGAAACTCAGAAATCGCTAGCTCTGTCGATTGCACTCGAGCCGCTGTTTGCTGTTGATTCTGAGCTTGCAAGACAAAAACGACTTTTCGATTTGAAGGATTGTCGCGAAGAATTGACTGGATATGGTTCTTGCCAGCTTGAGTCAAACAATTGGTCTGCGGATCAAACATGGCATTGCCGACCGTGTTGTGCAATCGCCAGCCGTTCTCGCGTTGAATGTCGAAGTAGTTTGTTACGGACATTACATCCTGAGCTCGAAACGGCGTTGGCCAACGAACATTGCGATAATAGTTGGTCCAGAATGATGAAGGCTGCTCTGCGTAGTAGCCATACTGTTGGTTGCCATACTGAACGGCTCCACAACTGGTGCAGTTGGGATCGCCACAACCGCTACTCTGCATGGGTTGAGCGTAAGCAGCTTGAGCTTGATGACGCCCAAAGCTGACTTGGTTGTAGACCGGTTGAGCACCATTCGGCGGCTGAGCATAACCTTGCTGAGCATTTGGTGCGCTGGCAGCATCCTTTGGATAGGCACCTGTTGCCGCAACGGGTTGTTGAGCATACACAGTCTGCGAGTAGTTTGGCTGACCTTGAAGCTGTGCTTGTCCATACCCATTGTTGCCAGATGGCTGCTGAGCAAACGCTGGACCTGCGAAAGAAGACGCAAGCAATCCAATTCCAACCACAATTCGGCGACGACTCATCCCTGAGACCTTTACTGTTGCTAGCAATTCTGCGACATCCCATCGCAGTTTTTCCAAATCGCCTGCGCGAGCCTAATAAGAGCGCAGCATTTGGTAGTGATCGAATCTCGTCAGCTCGGATCTGAGAGGATCTTCAATTCTTCGCTACAGTTTACCCAGCCTTCCAGTTCTAAAACTCCTTCTGTAGCTGAGTCCGCCAGGATTCCGACACAAACTGTCGCGTTACGCTTCAAAGTCGAAATGCTGAAACAAACTAGGGCTATCGAGACGAGCTAGCCATCGATTCCTCAGCCGGACCAACTTCGACAAACACACCTTCTTTGTCCAAACGATAGACGTAGTCAGGACGAATGCCTTGCTCACCAACTTTGGCAACTCGCAGTTCACGCAAAAAGAATTCTCCATCGACCCAATATGAATCTGCACCATGAGCGGTTTCCCAGCGGCCGGGATGTTGGTCATAGAACGCTATAGCAATTGAGCCACCAGCGCGAGCAACGGCAGTTCCTTCGATTCCAAGCGCAATGGAAACGAGCCCATCGGCTTGGCCTCGAGCCCCAGTGCTGATGGCAAGTTGCTCGCTATGTGCTTGACTATCCAGGTTGTCTGCAAATGCAATCTCACGGCCAATTGCCGTGCCTTGGTGATTGAGAGCTACTGCAATTCTACTTGAACAAGCTTTGCCCCCCGAGGTCAACATCGAGACTGCCGTGTGAGCATTAGCCTCGCCGCCGCCAAACGTTACTGCGCAACCTACCGGACTGTTGACTGCCGCGACTCGCTCCTGCCCAAATGCAATCGCAACACCTTTATCCGAAACTGCATCTGTCTGATCCCCAAACGCAACAACGCGCGACACGTTTGCGTCTTTCCATACCACAAAATCAACTTCGTTGTCTTGGATTGTTTTTTTCATGAGTGTTTTTCCATTACCGACGCTCAACCTTGGTAGTTGCTTTTTAAGATCATAGCGTAGGCTGACCTCGGCGTCGCCCAATGCCTTTGTGGTCTTCGTGCCTTTGTGGCAATCATTTTTTGCGGCTTTAGTAAACGACGTGTCGACCAGAGACCAAAGATGTGTCGGCCACAAAGACACAAAGGTCACAGCGACGAATGACAGTCACCCTGAGTCAATCGAATTTGGAATAGGAAGCAAACGCCCTCAAAGTTATCACAAGAGTTGCTTTGCCGACTAGGATGCTCAGCTCTTCGTGGCCACATCCCCATGTTATTTACTAGGTGGCTGCAGACGGCGTTTTTCAGTTCGGTCGATTTGAATGATGTAGCCGTCCTGGACAATGATGTTAACACTGCCGAACTGAAGACCCGATAGAGCTGTTTTGACTTCCGACAGATCTTGTTGAGCCGGATCGCGGATTGAAGCATCGCGTGCCACTTGATCGAAAGAAGTCGTATCGCGTGAAGTCGTATCGCGTGGAGTTGGGGATTGGGTCATCAGTTTCCTCCCGGACAGTAAAGGCGATGCGGTGAAGTCTATCCAGTGAAGACTATATTTCGTAATCGGGCGAGAAGGTTCGGGCTTGCTTGGCAGTCAGATAAGTCAAATCTCCGACGGACAGACTCAACGATCGATACTTTTCTTGTGGTACATCCACTTGAATCTCGCCGTTGGACTCGCTGAACACAATGATCTTGGCCATAGGACCTGCGGGATTGATGCGCACAATCTTGCCTTGCCATGCACTGTCCGATGGCTGGCTGCTAATCTCAATTTCATGGGGGCGTACGTAAACTCGCGGTCCAGCAGTTGTACGAGTCGATCGAATGTTCTCCTGAACCTGTGGAGCGTTCGAAACCAACTGCGCTCGCTCGTGAAACACGTTTACGTTGCCAAGAAAGTCCATCACGAATTCTGACGCAGGATGATGGAAGACCTCTTCGGGTGTGCCAATTTGCTCAATCTTAGCTTGGTTCATGACTACAACTCGGTCAGCAACTTCCAGCGCTTCCTCTTGGTCGTGAGTCACTAGAATCGTGGTCATGTGAAGTTCTTGATGCAACTTGCGCAGCCAATTTCTCAAGCCTTGACGTACTTTTGCATCTAGTGCGCCAAACGGTTCGTCCAGTAGCAGAACTCGAGGTTGAATCGCTAGCGCGCGAGCTAATGCCACTCGCTGTCGCTGACCGCCAGAAAGCTGAGTGGGATAACGATTGCCGAAGCCCTCTAATTGAATCAACCGCAGCAGTTCGGTCACCTTCTCATGAATCGCTTCTCGACTAGGGCGCTGAGAGCGGGGGCGAACTCGAAGACCAAAGGCGATGTTCTCAAACACCGTCATGTGTTTGAACAAAGCGTAATGCTGAAACACGAATCCAACTCGACGTTCGCCGACTTGAGACCCAGCCACATTTTCTCCGTGAAATAGAATCTGCGTCTCTGGATGCGCATCCGGAATGTCTAGGCCCGCCAAAATTCGCAGCAGCGTAGTCTTGCCCGATCCAGATGGTCCCAACAACGTGATCAACTCGCCGTCTTCAATCTTCAGGCTGACATCCTGCAATGCCTGATAACTGCCGTAAGTCTTTGAGACGCGGATAGCTTCAATGCTCATCGGATCTTTCCTCTACCGTTTTCGGTTCAAGTGGGTCATGAATTGAGTTTGGGTGATTGATTCCATTCAAAACACCTTCCTACAAACTGGCTTGTTTCAATTGTTGTCGCACTTTCCACTCCAGGATGGTTTTCAGTGTTAGAGTGACCAGTCCAAGCAGTGCCAGTAGTGAAGCCATGGCAAAGGCAGCCGCAACGTTGTATTCGTTGTAGAGAATCTCGACATGCAACGGTAACGTATTGGTCTTGCCGCGAATGTGACCTGATACGACCGAGACCGCCCCGAATTCGCCCATCGCCCGAGCGTTACTAATGATGACTCCGTACAGCAGTGCCCATTTGATGTTTGGAAAGGTGACTCGCCAGAATGTCTGCCAGCCGTTAGCACCCAGGGAGATGGCCGCTTGTTCCTCTTCGGTACCCTGTTCTTGCATCAGTGGAATCAGTTCGCGAGCGACGAACGGAAATGTTACGAACAGCGTGGCGAGTACAATGCCTGGTACCGCGAAAATAATTTGCATGTTGCGTTCGATTAGGTAAGGGCCCAACCAGCCTTGCATGCCAAAGACTAAAACGTAGATCAAACCAGAAACCACAGGCGATACTGCAAACGGCAAGTCGATCAGCGTGATGAGAAAAGCTTTGCCTTTGAATTCGAACTTCGCGATGGCCCAGCTTGCTGCCAAGCCAAATAGTGAGTTGAGCGGCAGTGAAATACCTGCCACCAGCAGAGTCAGCTTGATGGCAACTCGAGCGGCGGGGTCCTGAAGGCTTTTCGAATATGTTTGCCAACCTTCTTTCAGAGCCTCGACGAAAACTACACCTAAGGGCAGCAGGAGTAGCAAGCTAAGGAAGCACAGTGAAATGAGAATCAACAAGCAGCGGAGCCACAGAGGATCGTTTGTGGAAGGTCTTGCGTTGGTAACAGCTTGAGCTTGCATCATACTGCTCCCGCTGTTCGGCGATGATGAAGCCACCATTGCATCAGGTTAATCCCAAACAATGTAGCGAACGAGAATCCCAACATGACAACAGCAATCGCTGTCGCTCCAACGGTGTCGTATTGCTCTAGCTTGGTGATGATTAATAGCGAAGTGATCTCGGTCTTCATCGGCATGTTACCCGAGATGAATACGACCGATCCGTATTCGCCCAGAGCTCTCGCAAAGGCCAATGCAAAGCCAGTTAGCAAAGCGGGAAATAGCGTTGGCAAGATGACTCGCCAAAAAGTCTGCAACCTTGTCGCACCTAGGCTTGCTGCCGCTTCCTCTGTCTCACGATCCAGTTCCTCAAGAGCAGGCTGCAACGTTCGAACGATAAAAGGCAGTCCAATAAACGTTAGAGCGATACCGATCCCTAATGGCGAAAACGCTGATGGGATTCCCATTGCATACAAGTGTTTGCCTAACAAGCCATTTTGAGAATACAACGTGGTCAGAGCGATCCCGGAAACCGCCGTGGGCAGCGCAAATGGAAGATCGACTACCGCATCAAGCAGTCGTCGACCTGGAAATCGATAACGAACCAAACACCAAGCCACGATAAATCCGAACACCGCGTTGATGGCAGCGCCAGCCAATGAGGCCAAGATGGTGAGTCGATAGGATGCAAGAACTCGAGGTGTTGTGACTGTCTCCCACAATCCGCTGAACGAGATGGATGTTGCCTTTAGAGCCAAAGTGGCCAAGGGAACCAGCACAATCAGGCTCAAATAGAAGACTGTGAATCCAAGCGTCAGTCCAAAGCCTGGCAACACGCTGTATTGCTTTAACCGAACGTCCATGTCGGCTCCCTTTACTTGCTTGGCGAGTAGATTTGATCAAACAAGCCGCCGTCATCAAAGTGTCTCTTCTGAGCAGCTTGCCAGCTTCCAAACACGTCGTTGATTCGCACCAACTTCAGGTTTGGAAAATTGGCCAGTAACTCGGCAGGCACACCTTCGCTATTGGATGGTCTGAAGTAGAACTTGGCGGCTAGCTGTTGACCAATTGGACTGTAAAGATGCTGGAGATAACCTTCGGCAACCTCTGACGTACCATGCTTGGCGACGAACTTGTCGACCAATGCTACAGGAGGCTCGGTCAACATGCTGATCGATGGAACTACTATTTCGGCAGACGCTCCGGTCGTTTCCTTGAGTGAAATAAAGGCCTCGTTTTCCCAAGTGATGAGCACATCACCTAGGCCACGCTGCAAAAACGTATTCGTCGCGCCACGAGCCCCCGAGTCCAACACGGGAACTCGCTTGTAAAGTTCCGTGATAAACTCGCGAGCCTTTTGCTCAGCGGCTGCTAACTTTTCTGCAGGTACAGAACTTAAGTTGGCAATGCCACCCAGTTCGCGATTCAACGCGTATGACCAAGCGGATAGATAGTTCCAGCGAGCACCTCCGCTTGTCTTCGGGTGAGCGGTAATAATGCTGACGTCGTTCTTGACTAGATCGTCCCAATCTTTGATTCCTTTGGGATTGCCCCTACGTACCAAAAACACAATGGTAGAAGTGTAGGGCGAGCTGTTGTTCGGAAGTTTGGCTTGCCAAGCTGTGTCGAGCAGTTTGGTGCGTTCAGCCATAAGATCAATGTCGTAGGCCAGGGCCAACGTGACGACATCTGCCTCAAGACCATCCATGACTGCGCGAGCTTGCTTGCCAGATCCACCGTTAGACATGTTGATGGTGACCGATTGGTTGTGATCTTTTTGCCATTGCTCGGCAAACGACTTGTTGAACTCGGCGTAGAACTCTCGAGTAGGGTCGTACGAAACGTTGAGGATGGATACGGACTTGGAAGCCGAGGAGTTGGCTCCGTTGCTGCTGGCTGAAGAGGTGCAACCTACTAAACCCATCAGGCACCCTAGAGTTGCAAAAGCTGCGGCCATGCTTGCTTTTCGTGTCGTCATCATCTCTCCATTTCCATTGCGAGTCGGTATGTTCTTAGGCAAACATTCAACGGCTCCTTTAGGCAAGGCTTATGCCAAACTGAAATTGCGAAGTGGCATCAAACTTGCGGTAACATCGTTTGGACTAGCAAAATCAGGGACAAAGCGGTGAAAATCGCTCGCGAAAATATTGGCGAATCCAGTTTTTTCGGTACCTTTTCCTGATTGCTAGCAATTGTCGATCCCGTAAGAAAACAACCGGCCGTCCGTGAAATATCACGGAATGCCGTTAAATTTGATGGCCGAACCGTTGCGGTGCAAGGAAGGAAATTGACGTGACCGAAATTCGAGAGCTGATGCTGGAAGTATGGCGCGAGGTCTCACGGCATTTGGAAATCAGCGAATCAATCAAGACGATTGCGCAGTTACTATTCGATCAGTCTGGAATAGTTTCGGTGCGGCTTGATCGTGTCTACACCGGGCCAAATCGTTTGGAAACGGTGGCAAGCGAGAGTCGTAATGGTGCAGCAATCAAACCTCTGGCAGTTCCGTTATCGGATGATGAATTAGCCGCGCTGAGTAAGTTGCTTTCCGAGCGTCGATCATTGAGCGGCACTAAATCAGCGGACTTTGAGAACCTTTCAAGCTTGGTCCAACCATCTACTTCGACCATCAGTTGGTTGACTCCGCTGCCAAGTCCAGAGCAGCTTCCAGAGCCCAGGGATTCAGTGGAGAGTTCGACCGAAGGCTCTTCCGCATGCAGTGGAGTGTTGGTCGTGACCTCGGCAATGCAAGCTGAGCTACAACATGTTCGAAGATTGTTGGCTGAGTTACAGGAGCCGCTTGCAGTAGCACTTTCCAATGATCATCGTCTACATGAGCTAAAGGTACTGCGAGAAGCTGCGGACGCTGATCGACGAACTCTGCTCGAGCGACTCGGCCGTCATCAAGTGCATGATGAGATAGTTGGCGCCAATCGTGGCCTGCGTAGCGTAATGGAACGCGTCGAATTGGTAGCCGACTCGGATATTCCAGTGTTGATACTGGGAGAGACTGGCACCGGCAAGGAGGTAATTTCAAGAGCCATCCACCAACGCAGCAAGCGAGCCAACGGACCATTTGTTCGAGTCAATTGCGGTGCAATTCCACCCGAGCTGATCGACTCGCAACTATTTGGACATGAGAAAGGCAGTTTCACAGGCGCCGTTGACCAACATCAGGGCTGGTTCGAACGCTCGGACGGAGGCACTTTGTTCTTGGACGAGATCGGTGAACTACCCCTAGCAGCTCAAGTGCGACTGCTGCGAGTGTTGCAAGATCATCAAATCGAGCGGGTTGGTGGGAAGAAGCCTATTCACGTTGATGTGCGGATCGTTGCAGCGACTCACCGCGATCTGTCGAACATGGTTCGTGAGCGTACGTTCCGAGAGGATCTTTGGTACCGAATCAACGTTTTTCCAGTTTTTCTTCCACGACTTCGCGATCGTGTAGAAGATCTTCCTACTCTGGCTAAACATTTTGCGCAGCGAGCCGCTGAGCGATTCGGCTTGCAGTTTGTCGAGCCTTCGCCGCAAGACCTACTGTCCTTGGCCAACTATCCTTGGCCTGGGAATGTGCGTGAGCTTGGCGCGGTGATCGATCGAGCTGTCATACTTGGTCGCGGTAGGAGCTTCGATGTTGCAGGTGCATTGGGGCTATCGAAACAAGCTCAGCCGACGCTAGATACTGGGCCGACTTACTATGAAGTAATTCCCGAGAGTCTCACTGCAGCTCGGCAAACTACAACGCAAACAGCAACTGCCCCAATCGTCGATCTCAACGAGGCGATGCGACAGCACATTAAGAAGGCACTGACGGCTTGCCGAGGCCGTATTGAAGGTGAATTGGGAGCCGCGAAGATGCTAGGCATCAACCCACATACTCTTCGAGCCCGAATGCGGAAGCTTGAGATCGACTGGGACAGCTTTCGCGAGTAGTTTTTGTTGAGTTGAAGATTCGAAGCTGCTGAACATTCCGATTCACTGACCCCAGTTTACCAGGCCAGTTACCAAGCCACCGCGCTACTTGCTGTCATCTAATGGATTGGGCTTTAAGTCGATCCGGTTGCCACTCTCGTCGGTGAAAATCATCTTCTCATAGGCCCATGTGCCATTGATCTTCTGTCCCCGCACATGAATTTTGCCTGTGCCCTTAGAGCCGGTCACCGTCATTTCAATTTCAACATTACCTTGTCCATTGGATTCGTTGATCGAGCCTGAAACGGGCGAAGCGGTCATGTCGTCGCCAATTAGTTGTTGCAACTCAGTATTCTCCTTTGCTGAACGCAGTGCCTGTTGATAGGGTTCGCTAACAGATAGAGCAAATTTGATTCCCCAAAACGCCGTCAGCAGAATTCCACCGCAGGAAAGGAGAAGTACCGTTAAGCAACCAACCCCACCCACAATCCAAAAGCAACCCCAACCTTTCTTGCGAGATTGATAGCCGACCGGCGATTCGATTTGGAATCTATCGTTGCTCATGTGAGATCTCTTCGTTCTGAAGCGAATTTACTCGATGACCTTGCAATTTCATTCGTGCGTTAGTTTCGAATCAAGAGCCTGGCAGCAACTGCATTTCGATTCGTGAAGCGTTATTCGGAGCATGGTAGACTCGGTGTGTTGCTTTCACAAAGTCGTCGTCGTTGGCTTCGAAGATATTTTCAACATACTTCTGCGGGTTGCGATCGATCAACGGGAACCAACTGCTTTGCACTTGGACCATGATTTTGTGGCCCTTCTTGAAAGTGTGGTAAACGTCCTGAAGTGGCACTCGCACCTCGGTTACCTGGTTTGGAACAAGCGGTTCAGGTTTCGAATAACTATTGCGGAAACGGCTACGAAACACTTCGCTCCGCAACTTTTGTTGATAACCGGCCAGAGAAATGCCTTTGGGTGTTGAGGCTTGATTGGGAGTGTCATCAGGGTAGACATCGATTAGCTTCACAATCCAGTCTGCGTCAGATTGAGTTGTGCTAACGTTCAGAACTGCCGTCAACGGTCCGACCAGGGTTACATTCTTGTCTAGCACTTGCGATTCGAAAACCAATACATCTGGTCTGGCGGAAGCGAATCGTTGGTCATCGGTCATGTACTGCCGAGGCGTGAACTGAATGACTGTGTCCTCCATCTTGCGATAAGGAACAGGATTTGCTGGATCGCTGACAAACTCAGAGAACTCCTTCTTGCCTTTATCCTGAGCGGTCATTCCCAAGTATTTGTCTGCACCCAAGAACAAATTGGCTGCCTTCGCCGCTTTAGGTGGCCAAGCATCAAACTTGTCCCATTTGCCAAGACCCGTGTCATAAACCAGAGCCTCGAAATCTGGCGTTGAGCCCTTTTCTTTGAGGAAATAATTGAAGTAAGGCAGTTCAACCTCTCGCTGATAAAAATCGGATATGCCTTGGCCAAAGTCGATGTAACCGATCTGAGTATTATTAGCAGTGCTGGACCATTGGCCGTGACTCCATGGTCCCATGACCAAAACATTGAAGGTGTTTGGGTGATACTTTTCTATCTGTCGATAGATCTGCAAAGGTCCGAACAGATCTTCAGCATCAAACCAACCTCCCACCGTCATCACGTTTGTTTTGATCGGAACTTCGACATTGCCCAAATGCGGTAGGATGCTGCGTCGCTGCCAAAATTCGTCGTAGTTTGGATGGCTGGCAAGCTCTTTCCAGAAAAAGCAATCGTCGCCAAAGTACTTCGAAGAGTTCTTCAACGAACCAAGCTTCAAGAAGTAATCGTAAGCGTTGCCACTTGGCCTGGGCTCGATCGCCTTTGTCCAGTTGTTTGTTGTTGGGCCATTGTGCTGATAGCCGAAGGTAGGCGTTGCCGACCAGTACATCAGTGTGTAAGCGCCTTGATGGTGGAAGTCATCAAAGAAGAAGTCGGCGATAGGGGCTTGAGGTGAACTGGCCACCAAGGCCGGATGGTGCTCGGGTAATGCGGCTGCTGAGTAGAATCCAGGATAGGAGATACCGGTGATGCCTACCTTTCCGTTGTTGCCGGGAATGTTGTTAATCAGCCATTCGATCGTGTCGTAGGTATCACTGCTTTCGCTAATTCCTTCTTTGTGAGGAACGTGAGGCCGCATGTTGTCGTATTTGTCGCTCGAATTCCAGCGACCACGAACATCTTGCTTGACGAAGATAAATCCCTCTCGCTCTAAATGAGCCGATGGACCGATCGCGCGATGCATTTCTTCCCCATATGGTCGACAACTGTAGGGTGTTCGACTGATGATGATTGGATACTGCTGCGATTTGTCTTGGGGTGAGAAGATAGTCGTGTGCAGTTCTGCGCCGTCGCGCATTTTGATTCTGGTTTCTTGCTTGCTGTAGTTAGCTTTGATGTAGCCACCACGATCGATCGGTTGAGCTAAAGCCAAAGTCGTTGAGAGTGCTAACGCTGCGAGAAACGTCAGTCCAACTGAGACTGGCTGACGGCAAATGTGAGTAACTTTTTTTGAGACTAAATCAATCATGCTGATGACCATTACGAAAGTTGAACGACGATATTGAGCAATGTAACGATGTAATTGAGCAATTTAATTGCGTGGCAGCGAAGTCCGCGCAGTTCAATAAGGGTGTCATTTTAGTCGATTTTGAGTGGCTGCGGGTTGCTGCAAATCGTCCGCCTTATTCGGACTTACAGGTTAAAACTCAACCGATGCAGCCAAAAGGGTTGAGTTAGAATTCGAACTTAAAGACTGGGCAGAATCGCGACGTCGGAATATACTGCTTGAGCGGTCAAGTTTCCGGCGGGAGAGTTCTCGCGTGAATCTGCATTACTGCTGATTCGCAGCTAGACGCCGAAGGCGCAAGCAGTAGCCCTGAATCGCTCAGGCAAAATGAACTGCCGGAATTCCAACCGTCTCTGGAGAGAGATAAGCCTGAACACTCAGGCAACATCCACCGAAGGGGAAACGATTCGAAGCCTTGCCAAATGAGACCCGCACGTTTGGTCATCGATTGGCCTGGCATGCATCGGACAGCTCTCAGGTAAATGGACAGAGGGGCCAATCAGTTGTTCAACTTTCGCTTTTTGCGAATAAACAACTATTCACAGCTCCCTAAAAATCCTCTGGTGCATAAATGAGCAGTCCAGCTTCCGTATCTCCGTTCGTTTCTCGACATGTTGGACCTCGCGAGCACGAGATTCGTTACATGCTTCGCACCTTGGGCTACTCGTCGCTAGATGAGTTATCGGCAGCAGTGATTCCCAGTTCGGTTGCCGACAACGCTCCTCTGAAGTTGCAACCTGGAGTCAGCGAAGAACAAGCACTCGAGGAGCTGCGAACCATCGCCAAGAAAAATCGAGTGCTTCGAAGTCTGATTGGTCAAGGCTATTACGGCACTCATACTCCCAAGGTTCTGCTGCGCAACGTGCTTGAGAATCCGGCTTGGTACACAGCCTATACACCGTATCAGCCAGAGATTTCTCAGGGGCGATTGGAAGTCCTGTTCTACTTCCAAACAATGGTTTGTGAACTTACAGGCATGGACATCTGTGGCGCATCTTTGCTTGACGAAGCCACCGCAGCAGCCGAGGCGATGGCGATGTGCTCGCGTCACAACAAGGCCAGCGGCACCAAGTTCCTGATCTCATCGTTGTGCCATCCTCAGACCATCGAAGTCGTACGAACTCGCGCTGTTCCGATGGGACTCGAAGTTGTGGAGTTCAATGAGCAGAATCCAGTGAAAGACTGGAGTGGTGTATTTGGCATCATGGTTCAGTATCCAAACAGCTCAGGCGCAGTTTGCGACTACAGCCAGTTGTTCCAGCAAGCTCATCAACACAAGGCTCTAACGATTGTTGCCAGCGATCTTCTGGCTCTTCAACTGCTTCGCACGCCAAAGGCGATGGGGGCAGATGTGGTTGTGGGATGCTCGCAACGATTTGGAGTGCCTCTTGGATTTGGCGGTCCTCATGCAGCATTTTTGGCCACGGTGGATGTGTACAAGCGATCGATGCCCGGTCGGATCGTTGGTCAGTCGATCGATTCACATGGAAAGCCCGCCTATCGTTTAGCTTTGCAGACTCGCGAGCAACACATTCGCCGCGAAAAGGCCACCTCGAACATTTGTACAGCTCAAGCTTTGCTGGCCATCATGTCGACTCTGTACGCGATGTACCATGGTCCAGAAGGCTTGACCAGTATCGCTCGACGAGTTCACACAATGACCCGACGTTTGGCCGACTCGCTTCGAAGAGCTTGTTTCCAACTGGCCAGCGGAACTTTCTTTGATACACTCGTGATCGAGACCGGCAATCGAACCACAGCGATTCATCAAGCTGCTCTCAACGCTGGATTCAACCTGCGACATGTGAGTGAAGATTCAGTCGGACTTTCACTGGATGAAACGGTAACCGATGCTGAGTTATCCACGCTCGCCAGCGTGTTCGGCGCTTCTCTGGTTGACGCCGGTGACGAACTGGCCATCCTGTCGAAATGCTTCGGATGGACAGATTCTTGACACAAGAGGTTTTCCACGTTTACCGCAGCGAAACGGAGATGATGCGATACCTGCGGCGGCTTGTCGGAGATGGACATCGCACTTGATCGAGCAATGATTCCGTTAGGCTCGTGCACGATGAAGCTTAATGCGGCTGCCGAGTTGACGCCGATCACTTGGCCAGAATTCAATTCGATCCACCCTTTGGCTCCGGCGGATCAAACCGAAGGGCTATCGCCAGATGATTCTCAGCCTCGAACAGATGCTTTGCGAGGCGACAGGCTACGACGCAATCTCGTTGCAACCGAACGCGGGCTCCCAAGGTGAGTATGCAGGCCTGTTGGCCATTATGCAGTACCACCAATCTCGCGGCGACCACCATCGCAACGTTTGCTTGATCCCAAGTAGCGCTCACGGAACAAATCCGGCCAGCGCGCAGATGTGCAATATGCAGGTTGTGGTCGTCAAGTGCGATGACCAGGGCAACGTAGACCTAGAAGACCTAAAGTCCAAGATCGTAGCCAATCAGGGCAAGGTAGCCGCAATCATGATCACCTACCCTTCAACGCACGGAGTGTTCGAGGAGCGAGTTACTGAGGTCTGCAAGCTTGTCCATGAGGCGGGTGGTCAAGTTTATGTTGATGGAGCGAACTTAAACGCGTTGGTTGGACTGGCCAAGCCGGGCAAGTTCGGCGGTGATGTATCTCACTTGAACCTGCACAAGACCTTCTGCATTCCTCACGGCGGCGGAGGCCCAGGTGTTGGACCTGTAGGAGTGCGAGCTCACTTGGCTCCGTTCTTGCCTCGCGATGGCCGTAGCGATCGCCAAGGACCATTGGTCAGCGCAACAGCTTTTGGTAGCGCCAGCATACTTCCAATTTCTTGGATGTACATTCGCATGATGGGCCCAGATGGTCTACGCAAAGCCACGCAGATGGCGATTCTTAACGCCAACTACATCGCTCATCAGTTAAAGGACAAATATCAAGTACTCTACACTGGCAATCAAGATTTGGTGGCCCACGAGTGCATCTTGGACACTCGACCAATGAACTCGGATGGTCACGTTACGGTCGACGATATTGCCAAGCGATTGATCGACTTTGGTTTCCATGCCCCTACGATGTCTTTCCCGGTGGCTGGCACGTTGATGATTGAACCGACGGAGAGCGAGTCGCTGGCTGAGTTGGATCGATTCGTTCGCGCAATGCAGTTGATCTATGGCGAGTATGAAAAGGTTCGCGATGGCGTTTGGCCGCATGCTAACAACCCGCTTAGCAATGCTCCACATACTTTGAATTCAATTCTCACCAAGGAGCTTCCATACTCGCGCGAACAAGCCGTTTGTCCTGATCCGCAAAGCGACTATCGGACGAAGTACTTTCCACCTGTTGGTCGAGTCGACAATGTGTACGGGGATCGCAATTTAGTTTGCTCGTGTCCGCCAATGTCGGAATACGAGGATGCGGCTTGCACCGTCGACACTGAGGGGCGAGCAACTATGGTTGCTGGCGCGTAGTCGTAGTGGAATACGCCAATCAAGAAAAAGCACGTTCCCAGAACCACCTGGGAACGACCTCTCTGACTCTGTTATCTTTCAGGAACCTTCATTGCGATTCGAAAGCCAACCGTGTTGTAGGCTCCTTTACCTGCGCGGCCTTCGCCGATAGAGACGCTCTTGCAACTGTTGCCATTGGCGTACCATGAACCGCCACGAATATCGTTGACCTCTTTACCTTTTTCAGCGCCGTTCGTTGCATTGATAATCGTGTCGCACCAATTCCAAACATTGCCAGCCATGTCATAACAGCCATAGCCGCTCTTGCCGGCTACATAACTACCAACTGCTGAGGTATCTCCACCTGTCGAGGTTAGGCTGTGAAAAACATCTGTGTAGATGAAACCAGTCCAAGTATCGTGATTGACCCAGCCTCGAACTGACCCATTGTCGGAAACGCTAAAAGTTGTTTCACGGCCGTCTTTGCCATACGCGACTAGTTTTGCCATGGTTGTTTTCTGGCCGTGATAGGGCGACTTGGAATTGTCGTAGGTCACTTCGCGGTTGGGTTCGCCGGACAATAGATTGAGAGCAGTAACGGCATTGTAGCGAAACTTGGTGACCAGCTTTCCATCCTTGACGTAAGCGTCCTGATCGTTGCCCCACGGATACAAATAATTGTTAGGACCACGAGCCGCATGTTCCCACTGCTGCGACGTAGGTACAAAAAATTTGAACCCCGTTCTTTCGCTCATCCATTTTGCATACGCATTGGCATCGTCGAGCGAAACGAAAACAACGGGGTGAGCCCCTTTGCCTTCCGGATAGGTTCCGTTTTTCCAATACGATGGGGTTCTACGTTGGCTAGAGTCTTTAAGAAATGTATGATACTCAGCATTCGTTACAGAGAAGATCCCCATACAATACGCGGGCAACTTAACTCGCTCCGCTGAACGCCCCGACCCAAACTGGAACTCGCCGTCGGGAATGTACGCCATCGACTCAGGAATTTGAATTTGGCCTAGTTCCGTTTCAATACGCTTGGTTGTTTGTTTGAGCGGATGCTGGATTGGCATCCCATTTCCGGCCAAACAAAGTATTTCACCTGATGATGAGGTTCTTGCTGTAGATCCAGTATTTGGCTGCTGAGCTACGCAATCGATGGTGCAGAGTTTGCACTCGATGGAGCAGATGCTGAAAAGCCCGAAAACGATGTTCAAAATACGGAAATTCAGTTGCATCGTTGCGTTCCTTGTTTGTGCGGGTTGAACTCTTAACAATCAACCCGACACGGATCACGATGTTTCGCTTCGGTCCCTCCCTAGTCAGTCCTCATGCAATTTTTTACAATTACTTAGCTTACTACCGAACGACATTCCGATTCGGCTGTCGAAACAGGCTGACCCGATACTTCTCGTCCATAAGTTCTTTATTGGCACGCTCGGGATCCCAATCGCTCCACGTTTCGCGGAAGACTGGAGCCCAAATCTCGCGCTGCTTACCGGTCTCGCGGTCGACCCAACGGACGACATAACTATTTCGAGCGTGATCGAATGTGGGTAGACGAGATAGTCCATTGTCCACTAAGCACCATGCGACTACGTGATAGCGTCGATAATCGGGCGACCACTCATAGAAAATCACCTGGTCGTAACAGTGTCGACCTTGATCATCGTAGCGATGGTTCAACTCGACCAAGTCAACTTTCTGAATCTGCTTGGCACTGGCGGAGGTATTTCCTGAGCCGGAGGCAGCAGCTAAGTCGGGAAACAAAAGAATTGATAGAAGTGGAAACGCGAATTGGAGCCGGTACATCCTGAGCCTCCTTGCTAGGGCCTTGGACATAACCAGCTAATCTGATTTACGAACTCTAATCGGCTTTGAAATCAATCAAACCGGGCACTGGCCACTTCAGCTCGTAAATCTCCATCGAAGCTCGCGCGATGCGAGGGTCGAAGATTGGCTCCGTATTCAGTTGAATTAGATCCATGAGATATATTGGTTTGGCGGCAGCGAGTTTTCGTATGGCGTGCGTCCATTCCGTCGAACGCACTTGGCATCAAATCAGTTGTTAGGCCACAAGACGTAGATAATACACTTGTTGGAAGACCTCGAGCGGCAAATGCTGTTGACGCATCTGTCGGACGAAATCGGGTGCTCTCCCTAGCTGATTTCATCCTGCCTTGCAGGTCTTGGTTGCGGCCTCTCGCTGTAGTAGAAAGGAGAGCACTATCCAATTAGTGGGTATCGGTCGCTTGCAGCAAGGCCAATTAGTAGAAATTGTCAGTTGATCACATTAGTTGCCGAACTCACATCCCCGATTGGATAGCAATTGAGCGAACTCGCACGAGTACAGCCAGACAACTACTTCGCTTTGACTGTTGTCGACGGATGGAAGGGAAACGTCCCGAAAGCTGGGTTTTGAGTCAGGCAGTTTTCGATTTGAGGCTATGTCTGAAAGATTGGTCACAAGGAATAAGCCCGACTTCCCCCCGGCCTTGGGGAAAGCTATCGCTAAATTAACCTAGATTGGCTACACTGATAATGGCATTCCGCTTTGATCAATCGTCTGTGATTCGACCACGACGCGTTGAAATTTTCTGAGCATGTCCGGTGAACGCAGTAGGAAATACAGATGCTTAAGCGGCTTGAATCTGACAACTACGAACCAGCAAATGATGCTCAGGCTTTGCTTGTCGATGCAGACCTCGAAGACGAAGAGCTTGAAACTGAATCGAGCAGTTGGTTCGATGCTGACACTCAAGCCTTTCTTGTTAGCCTAATGTTCCATGTGGTATTGGTCTTGGGCTTAGCCATTGTGCCTGTGATTGCCCAGTTGAAGCCCGAAATGATTTTCGTTGCTTCAGCCTCAGAAGAGCATGAGGTAGAAGAGTTTAAGCTCGTAGAACAAGTTGCTGCGTCCGATCAACTATCGGCTGAGATTGGTGCTAATAGCGACGCTCGTGACGCAGGCATGGCCTTGAGTATGGCTCCTGTGCTTGCGGACGTCTCTGACTTGCCATCAATCATTGATCACGAGCCAGTCAAAGATGCTCAATTCTCTATCAACGACACTTTGGAACAACCTGTCGGGTTAGTTCGGAATCCCATCGTCGTCAAAGGGATGACCGGCGAAGGCACTTCTGGTGTCGACGGAGCCGTCGATCGTATCACCTATGAGATTTTGCGCTCGATGGAAGAGAGTCCGACATTGGTTGTTTGGTTCTTCGATCAAAGCGGCAGCTTGACCCGACAACGCGACGATATTCGCAAGCGATTTGAGCGTATCTACGAAGAGTTGGGAATTGTTCGCGATATGCAAGAGAAGCAAGGCAAAAAGATCGCTGATGAACAACTCTTGACGGCCGTGTTTGCGTTTGGCAAACAGGTTCATCTGCTTACGCCAAAGCCCACCGCGGATCTGAATGAAATTACCGAAGCAATTGACTCGATTGAAAATGATCCAGATGGAATCGAGCGAGTTTTCAGCGCAGTCTATGCCGGTATCGAAAAGTTCAAAGGCTATCGCAGTTCGCGATCCGGCAAAGAGCCTCGCAATGTCATGTTTGTCATTGTTACCGACGAACGCGGCGATGACGCAAATGGACTGGATAAAACAATCAACGACTGCGTCAAATTTGCGATCCCAGTCTATGTGATGGGCGTACCAGCTCCGTTTGGCCGCGACATCACCTTTGTCAAATACGTTGATCCCGATCCCAAGTTTGATCAGACACCACAATGGGCTGAAGTTGATCAAGGACCCGAGTCCATCTTTCCAGAACGAGTTCGAGTTGGCTTTCGCGACAACTACTTCGACGAGCCGGTAATCGATTCAGGATTTGGCCCTTATGCTCTGTCTCGACTAGCTTATGAAACGGGTGGGATCTATTTCACTATTCACCCGAATCGCAAAATAGGTTCTAGGGTACGCCGTGAGGAAGTAGCTGCTTTTGCTTCGGACATTCAGTACTTTTTTGACCCAGAAGTGATGGCCAAGTATCGTCCTGACTACGTAACTACGGGCGAGTACCTAAAGTTGGTTGAGAAAAGTCCATTGCGAAGGGTGCTAATTAACGCAGCCAGAATGCCTCGCGCAGATGTGCTCAGCGATCCTGAAATGCGATTTGTGAAGCGAGACGACGCGAGCTTTGTCAACTTGCTCTCGGAGGCTCAGCGAAAGCCTGCCCGAGTTGAACCGGCGCTGATTCAGTTGGCCGAGATTCTCAAGCAAGGTGAACAATTCCGCAACGCTGAGGTCTCGCCACGATGGATTGCTAGTTTCGATCTGTCGCTCGGAACGGTCCTGGCCCATAAAGTTCGAGCCGAATCCTACAACTTGATGCTGGCCAAGGCCAAACGAGGCCTCAAGTTTGAGAAAGAAAAGAACAACACTTGGGTCTTACGTCCATCGAATGAAATCAGTGTTGGTAGCAAGTTGGAAAAGGAAGGTCAGTATGCGGTCAACCTGCTGAAAGAGGTTGCTCAAAAACACAAGGGAACACCGTGGGGACTCTTGGCAGAGATTGAACTACGCAATCCTATTGGCTGGAAATGGACCGAAGATTATACCGATCTAAATCCACCACCACCGCGCCGAAACAATCCACCTCCAAACAATCCTCCCCCGATGCCGCGCGACGACCAAGCTCGCATGCTTGCTCCTCCGCCACCAAAGCGGCCAGTCCCCAAGCTCTAGGCTCTAGTTCGTATGAGCCAATGTAAAGCCGAGCAAGCCTGTTGTGGTATTAGCCGGGTGACGGTCCATTACTGTCTGACCATTATCTCTGTTGCTTTCGGAGTAGTTCTGATCGCCACCGCATTTGAAGGGCGGTTTGGTTTCGAAAAGTCTTTAACTGGATTGGTGATGCCAGTCGGTTTTCTTTGGTTGAATCTCACGGCGGTCATGTTGTCCGGCTGGATAGGCAGATGGAGTCGAACTGGGCGAATCTCGTTGACTGTGGCTTGGCTACTGATGTCAGCCTTAACAACTTCTCCGTTGCCCGACAAACTGTATTCGTTCTTAGAAACAACATTGGAGGGAGAGTTTCGTCCAGGTGCCGACCCGCCATTGGATGTCGTAGTCGTCTTCGGTGGTGGAACTCAGATGGGACCATATCGCCCCGAAGTTGGTGAAGCCGGAGATCGCTTGGTTTATGCTGCTCAGCTTTTTCACGGCGGGTATGCAAAGCAGTTGCTGGCGACCGGGCACGGGGCCGACGTGGAGACGGTTACGATATGGCGAAATCTGGCCATCCCCAAGGATCGGATTTCCACAATTGAGGGCCGAAACACGTTTGAGGAAATCACCAACTTAGTTCAGTGGCTCAAGCAGCAAGGCCTGGAGGACACCTCCAGCGGCAAGTATCGAATTGGTATCGTGAGCAGCGCATATCACTTGCCTCGCATTCAGCGTCTGGCAAACAAAGCTGGCTTACACGGGCTTATTCCAGTCGCAGCCCATCATCGAGTGAGCCCAAACAGCTATTCCGTTTTGGACTTCATACCATCCTTGGGCCCGTTAGCTAAGTTTGGCGATTTTCAGCGAGAGATGATGGGACGACTTGTCGGTCGATAGCATGCAGAGTAGGTCACACTATGTTTCGACCAACGCCGATCGGACTAGTTGCTTGTCGATAGATGGTGACCGCATCTGGAAGAAGTTTCTCAAGCTCTGAGGCTCGCCGTTCGTCAGAGGGATGCGTCGAAGCGTACTCAATCGGCTTTTCGCCTTTGCCCGCAGCCGCGAATCGAGTCCAGAATTTTGGTGCTTCGCTGGGATCGTAGCCCGCTTTGGACATTAACATTAGGCCGATGTGGTCCGCTTCTAATTCATGCTTGCGGCTGTATGGCAGAATCACGCCATAGTTGGTCGCGACTCCATAGGCTTTCATCCACAACTCTTGCTTGACCTGCTCTTGATTTCGAGTGATATAGCTAAGTGCCTTTTGAGACATATTCACCGCGCTCTGTTGGCTCATGCGCTCGCCACCGTGTCTTGCGAGAACGTGAGCAACTTCGTGGCTCATCACAACTGCTAGGCCAGCTTCGTTTTGGCAAACCGGTAGAATACCTTCGTACACGACGATTTTGCCGCCTGGCAAACAGTATGCATTCTGTTCCTCACTTCGAATGACTTTGATTTCCCACTGATAGTCTGTTCGGCCGCTAGCTTCGGCGATGCGCATGCCCACTTCGCGTACGATGGGTTCGTGGTCGCTGGGCGAACTATCTTTTTGCTCGCTAGTGACTTGGCTAAACGCCTGCTGCCCCATGGCAATTTCGTTGGTCTCTGGAATGAATATCAATTGCTTGCGACCTGTGATCGGGGCCGATTTACAACCCATGCAACTGCACGCTGCCATAGATCCAGTTATTGCCAGCCAAGCTCGTCGATCCATCGAAGTCCTCTCCAACACTTCTACGCTAGGGGCTACCATTTTGGTGATGTCGTTTATGCATGAATCCATGCGGAACATCATTCGGGATTCTCCAAAAACAGGCGAGCGGGCGAAAGATGGATTCTGCAACTGCCAAATTAAAACCACCTTTTCACAATGAATATCACAATGAAGGATCGGCAAAGCTCGCCCAATACCGGCCAACTGCGCGGGGCGTTAAACTAATGCTAGCTAATATGATCGTAGTTCAGTTTTGGAGCTTCGAAAGCAACCGATTGCGGGTAAACTGGAAACGAAAATTGGCAGTTATGGTAGCAATTAATTCGCTAGCCTAGCAAGATCTCGAAAACTCGAATCCAGTTTTTGGGAGCACAAAACGCCCTTAAGTCTCAATTGGATGGAGCATAACGTCGATGAAAAAGGTTGAGTCAATTGTTCGGCATTTCAAACTAGAGGATGTGAAGAACGCTCTTACCGAACAGGGTATTCATGGAATGACAGTAACTGAGGTTCGAGGATTCGGGCGTCAAAAGGGACATACCGAAATTTATCGCGGCACTGAGTATGCCGTGGACTTCGTTCCCAAGGTGAAAATCGAAATTGTCTGTAGCGATTCGAATCTGCAAACTGTTGTAGACACTCTCTTAAGAGTGGCGCCGACGGGCAAGATTGGTGATGGAAAGATTTTCATTACGGATCTTGAGAACGTGATTCGAATTCGAACTGGCGAAACTGGCGACGAAGCAATTTAGCCCTAGAGATTTGGTCTTAATGAGTTCCCCAATTGGCTTGCCTCCTGCAGTCTTAGAATCTAAGCGAGCGCTCAAAGATGGGCTTTTGAAGCTTCGTGCACAGCACGACGGCGGAGCGGGTGGTTTGGAGATCAGCCATCAACTGTCGGACCTATTGGATGGTATCGTTCGAAACCTGTTTGATCTAGCTGTTCGTCAGGTCGGCAATAGCGAATTAGGCTCAAAGCTCTCGTTGATCGCGCATGGCGGATATGGACGTCGAGATGTCTCACCGTCTTCCGACCTTGATTTGATGCTACTACATGCGCCAGAATTTGAACAGCAAGCTGCAGCAGTCGCGAAGCACTTTAGTCAATGGATCGTGGATGCCGGTTGTCTGCTCGGTTTTTCGCTCAGAACGATTGTGCAATGTCATAAGCTTGCTTGGGCTGACGCCACTATCTTTACGACTCTGGTCGAGAGTCGATTTCTGTCCGGAAGCCTTGAAATGTTTGATCTGTTTTTCAAGGGGTTTCGAGATGGGGCGATTAGGCGAAGTAAGCGATTAGTGAAATCGGTCGAACAAGCTCGCCGAGATGAACGTCGTCGATATGGTGAAACAGTTTTTCTACTTGAGCCGAACATCAAGAGATCTCGAGGAGGTTTGCGGGACATACAGTTGGTTCGCTGGATCGGATTCGCCCAGTTCGGCATTTCCGACCTAGAACAGCTTTCTAAACAAGGTCACTTGATGGCCGAGGATTTTACGTCATTGTCGGCGGGACATCAGTTCTTGATTCGCCTGAGGAATCAGATGCATTTCGTTGCGGGCAAGGCACAAGATCAGCTCGATCGCAGCCTGCAAATGCAAATGGCAAAATGGGTGGGCTACCCAGGTGCAGACGGCATCTTGCCTGTCGAACAGTTCATGCAAGAGTATTTCGCTCATACCAGCGAAATTCGATACAGCAGTGCTCACTTTCTAGAATCGGCTAAGTGGAATTCGCCAATCGCTCAGTCGCTAGAACACACGATGGCGATCCGAGTGCAACGTGACTATCGAGTAGGCTGGCGACACGTTTGGGCAACTCGGGCTGGTCTAGAACGATTGAAGCGTGATCCTGCGGCAGTGTTGGAGTTGATGTCGATCTCAGCTCGATACAACAGACCCATTGAACATCAGACTTGGCGCGAGATCCGTTCAGCCATGCGAAATCGCCCTGCAGGTCAGATGGATGATACGACCATCGGTCAGTTTAAGGCGTTGATGGCGAGCACCAGTGGCTTAGCTAGTCAATTGCGGAGATTGCACGAGTTGCGAGTGTTGGAGCAGATCATTCCAGATATGACGCACTCACGATGTTTGCTGCAGTTTAATCAGTACCATAAATACACGGTCGACGCTCACTCCATTCGCGCGGTGGAATGCGTTACTGAACTTGAGTCGAACCCATCGCTGCTGGGTGTCATCTATCGCGGGCTTAAGAACAAAGCACTGCTGCACTTGGCACTTCTGATTCATGATTTAGGCAAAGGGTTTCCAGAGGATCACAGTGAAGTCGGCCGTAGAATCGCTAAGCGACTCGGTTCTCGATTGAAACTGAACTCGCAGGACCGAGAGACGTTGGCTTTTCTAGTTCATCAACATCTATTGCTCTCTCAGACTGCATTCCGATACGACTTGAGCGACAATGCTGCCGCCATCCGCTTCGCCTCAGTGGTGGGCTCAAGCGAACGATTGCAGTTGCTTCTCTTGCTGACATACGCGGACCTGGCCAGCGTAGGGCCAGACGTAGTCAATCAATGGAAAATTGATCTGCTGCTGCAACTGTATTATCAAACGGATGCTCACTTCCGGGATGACAAGCCAGGGGAAGGCTTCCGAGCCGAGATCAGTTCTCGTCGCAAAGCCGTGTTGGCGATGGTTCCGGCTGGATCGGACGACGGGTGGTGGAAGCTACAGGTTGAAGCACTTCCCATCGGCTATTTGATGCGATCCACGCCTCAAGAGCTTGTTTCGGAATTGTCGCAGTTTCAAATGTTGAGCCAAGAGCATTGCTTATGTTGGGGTAAGTACATCCCTCAACAAAAGGCACTCGAGTTTACGATTGCTACTGATCAGCGAGGCCGCTTGATTGGAACATTCCACCGCATTACCGGCGCACTTTCGAGCCAAGGAATGCAGATTATCGCGGCTGATATTCATACTCAGCCTGGAGATATTGCTTGGGATCGATTCTTGGTCGAAGATCCCGAGTTTGTAGGCGGTCCTCCATCGGGACGAATTCAAGCGGTATGCGATGCGATTCGAGCAGCTTTGAATCCCGAGAAAAACGCTCCGCCGGTATTCGCCAAGAAGTGGAGCAAGGTATCTGGTAAAGCGGCCGAAGAACTTAAAACTCAACCGACTCAAGTCCGTTTCGACAATAGCACTTCTGACCAATATACGATCATTACTCTGTTCGCTTACGACCGCATGGGGCTACTGTATTCGGTATCGAAAGTTCTGTTCGAGATGCAATTGGTACTCAATTACGCCAAAATTAGTACTCACTTGGATCAAGTTGTCGACGTTTTTTACGTTTCGGATCTACAAGGGCAAAAAATCGAAGAGAGCACTGCGTTATACTTAATCCGTCAAAGGTTGTTGCAGGCGGTGGAGAACGCATAGGGTGCCAACATGGATTTTGTGGCGATAGATTTTGAAACAGCAAATCATCGCGCCAACAGCGCGTGCCAATTAGCAGCGGTAGTAGTTCGTGAATCGCAGATCGTCGATGAGCATTGTTGGTTGATTCGCCCACCTTCGAATCAGTTCTCTAGATTCAACATCGCTGTGCATGGTATTCGACCTGCCGATGTGGCTAAGGCTCCAAACATGGCGGCAATATGGCCCGAGTTTCAGTCGGTGATGCAGAATCAGATTCTCGTCGCTCATAATGCTCGCTTCGACGTTTCGGTGCTGCTGTCCAGTCTTGGGGAGTATTCGATAGGCTGCCCTGATTTTGAATTTCACTGCACCAGGATGCTGGCTCGAGCTGCCTGGCCTGGACGACCTCGATACGGCTTGAAACCGTTGGGCGTGTGGTTGGGATTGAATTTCAAACATCACGATGCCTTAGAAGACGCTCGCGTTTGCGCGAAAATTGCTCTTCGGGTTGAATCGATGTTCGGACAGGTTGACTCATTCGAAGCATTAGAAACCAAATTAACTGTGCGACGCGGAAAACACCGAACCGGAAGCGTAAGCTTGCCGCGAGGTTCAGGATCAAGCGGTGGTGGGCGAATTCAGCGTAGCGATCGATGGGGCTTTCCGATCGCTAGTCAGCAGAAGCAAGTTGGCAGCATTTGTCCCGAAACGGTAAAGCAATCCTGTGTCGATAAGCCACTAAGAGAAAAAAGAATTGTCATGCTGGCTCCGCTGCGCGGGTTAAGCTGGGAAGCGACCATTCGATTGCTGACGGACTTGGGTGCGACTATTCAAACTGAAATAGATGCCACTACAAATTATGTCGTAGCCGCAGGAATTACAGTCTCGGGCGCTCAACAACAAGTGGACGCGATCCGTGCTGCCTCAAGCAAGCCAACAGCAATTAGAGTGCTCAGCGAACGGCAGTTTCGTGCATTGCTGCCAGGTGGCGCGGTGTCCATTTCTTAAGCTTGTTGGAATTTCAGCGATTTCTGCCTCTAAAACGGCTCTCCTGTTGTTATGGCAATTGCGATCCTCTAAACTGCCTTGGCTCCCATGGTAGTGGTTGCCATGGATTTCATTTTCAACATGAGGAACACTATGCGTCGATACTATCTCGGTCTTGTAGTAGTGATGTGCGTGAGTTGCTTGGCAGTTGCCAATACTTTGGCAGAAAAGAAGAAAATTAAGGAAGTTATGAAGGCTGGATTTGCTGGCGACACTAGCCTTTGCAAGAAGGTAGTCAGCGGTGAAGGCACTGACGAAGACAAGAAGAAATTTCTGGATCTGTTGATCGACTTAGTCGAAAACGATGCGCCCAAGGGGGATGCAGTTGAGTGGAAGATGCAATCTGGCAAGGCTCTGATTGCCGCAGCTAAGGTTGTCGCTGGTCGCGAAGGTGCGACAGGTGAGCTGAAGGAGGCTGTGAATTGCAAAGCCTGCCACGATAAGTTCAAAGGCAAGTAAGCAACAATCACTGGTTCACTATAAAAACAAAAGGCTCCGTAGTTTATTCTACGAAGCCTTTTTTTGTTCACTTGGGTTTATTCGGCGCTAACGCCAATCATCTGAATTCAACTACTTCCTGCGTCTAAGTTGATCATCTAGGTCCACAACAACCGCTTGCAACGCTACCTCCCAAGTCTTGTCCACAGGTTTATTTGCCAATGCAACCGTAGCTTCACCTTCTGGGCCTGCTGAGCGCGCGTTCAAGAAATTGATGACCTCGACAACATCGGATGGAGTTACGGAGTTGTTTCCATTGACGTCGAAATCGTTATCGTTCAACGTGCTGAATGGTCGGGGAATGGTCAATGCCTGAAACTGTTGCGTGCCGATGAGCTTGCTAATTATGCCATTGGCATCTGAGGCCGTAACTAATCCATCTCGATTGATGTCAAGATGATTGAGAGGGTTTTGCCAGGCTGGTTGAAGAACGACATGCACGACTTGGTTGATCAAGGAATGGCTTGTTAAGTCACCAGCGTCCGTCACCAAAATCGGTACAATCAACTCCTGACCCGCCAGCGTTGGACTGATGAATTGATCTGGTTTGAGAGCCAATTTTCCTTGGCGAATTTCGAACCTGCTGTCGCTAGTTGCGAAGGTGTAGCCGCTGATTGAAGGATCTTGGTCAATTACTTGAAACCCACTCGTGACTGGAGTACCAAAGCGATTGGTGTAGACAACCAAATCACCTAGTCCCGATGGTGCATCGTTAACGTTCAGCAATGATAAAGCAACTTGGCCGGTAACTGTATTTCCGCCGTCAAGATTTTCATGCAGGGTAACTGTAGCAGTCAATTGTCGCTGAGTCTCAAAGTCAAATCGATGATTGGCTGTTACAAAGACATCACCAGTGCTTGAATCAATTCTCAGCCAATCTGCGGCTCCGCCATCGATAGTGATGGAGTCGAACAGCAGCGGGTTTCCATCCGCATCAGTGGCTTTAACCTGTCCAATGCGTGTTCCTGCCGCAAGATTCTCTTGGAAAACGAAGCTCTGATTGGCGGCGATAACTGGAGCCGAAAAGTTGGCAGGGACGACATTTATTAACATTTGTGCCGTTGTACTAAAGCTTGGCGAACCATTATCGTAGGCGTCGACAAACAGGTGAAGAGTCGTATTCGGAGTCAGGTTCGCATTGGCTAGCCGCAGTTCTCCGGTCGTTTCATTGAGTGTAAAGTTACTCGTATCGCCGCTTCTAAAGCGAAACTTGACGGTTTGAGCGGTGTCAGCATCGGGCGCTACCAAGTTATCTATCACTGTTCCAGTTGGAGTTAAATGATTGATTCTGTAGATCTTGGGCTGTAACTTTGGAAATGCCTCGTTAACGTCCAGCGTGTTGATTACCACATCCAATGAAGTAGAAAGGCTTGGCAATCCTGTATCAACAGCTGTAAAGGTCACGGGGATTTGTCGGTCCGCTTGATTTTCAAAGTCCAATGGAGTGTTGAGAATTATTTGGCCATCTCGCACGAAAAACCTAGAGTCTGAAGATGTCCAATTGAATGGGTCTCCATCTGGGTCGATTCCGAATAGAGCACCAATCTGAGCTCCAAACTTATTTTCCGGAACGCTACCACCAGTCATTCGAAGTTGCTCTGGTGGATCGTTTACGTTAACAACTGTAATTGTTACCGGAATGCTTGCCGTGTTCTCGCCATCAGAAGCCGTCAATTGAAGATAAAGTGTTCCGACGTTCTGGTTTTGTGGTACTCCCGAGATAAACAGTGTTTGAGCGTCGACATGTAGCCAATTGGTTAAGGCTCCACTGATATCACCGAATGAATAGCTCAACGTCGAGTCGATATCGAAAAACAGGTTTTGGCTCAAGGCTTGATCGATGGGCTGACCCTGCAAAACACTGATCTCGATTGAAGGTTGCAAAGCGATAGGAGGATCATTCACTGGAGTGACATCAATTCCTATACTTCCATCTGATTGAGAGATCGGTCCGGTTTGCGAGGTGACGCTCACATCCAAGAAGACTTGGGCTAGCTGAGTTGTGAATGTGCCTGCATAAGTATCGTCCAGTGCACGATACCTCAATGGCGTTGCTGGGCCATTGAAATCTGTGCCAGGTAGAAATCTAAGTCTGCCTTGTCTGGGCAATACTAGCCCTGCATTGGACGATACCGCAGGCACGTCTTGCCAAACGCCGGAATTAGAAACTGAATATTGCCACTTGCCTTCCGCGGCAGGCGTTGAGTTGTCAGTCAAAACAATTCCACTAACCGTCGCATTTGCATCTGGGTCAAACACTGAGGTAGAGGTTAATGTTGCAATTGAAGTTCCGCCAACAAACACTGCATCTTCTAATACTGCAGGCAGCATCGCCAATTGTGCGAACGGAGCATCGTTGGTGGCACTTACCGTGATGTTCATTACACCGCTTCCAACGGATCCGTTTGAGTTGTTGTCTAGGATGAAGAGAACCGTTCGATCAAGCGTCGAAGGTGATTGCGAAGTTGACTTAAAGGAAACAGCTCGAATTACATTTTGAACTGTGGTGAGCGTTGCATTCGAATTGAATGTAATAACCTCGCTAGTGCCCTTGCTGGAGGTGATTTGTGCGACAGGGGTCGCGCCTTCAAACACGTTAACGCCAGTTACTGTGATGTTGCCAGTATTAGCAATGCCCAACGTATCACCTGTATCAGCATTCGCTTGAATCTGAACAGTCAAAGTCGACTGATTGAAGTTCGTAACGCTCGTCGATACAGTCCCGTTTGGCGACAGGACCGTTGCTGGATTGTCTTCGGTGTAGGAAGCGACGGGATCTAAGGCGATCAGCAGCGCATCGTCGATATTGTTGATCGTCCTAGATGCAATGCCGTTGGCAATGATATTTAGTTTGTATGGACCAGGCCCAATATTGCCGGGTAGGACAAAGTCCGTTGAGACGATCTTACTCCCAGTTGCAACTGCAGCAGACCAGTTGAGTGTTCGCGCATAGGAAACGACGCCGTTTGCGTCAGTTATCTTTGCAATCGGGTAGTTGGTCGACATTTCGGCATCTTCGCCATAAGTCGCACCTTCCCAAAGTCCATTAAGTTGCATGCCTTTCACGGTATAAACGTTTCCCGCATGCGAAATATCCGTAACAATTGGAGCCCAAGTTGGATCTGGCGCTCCGTCGGGAGTGTACTCCCAAAGCTGGTTGTCGGAGGTCGTCATCAGCATATTGCCATTGGGTAGAATCAGCATGCGACTCAAATAGGCCGATTGATTGAGCTGAGCCGACAATTGCGACGGAGTCACATCGGTCCATCGATTTGTGGTGGGGTTATAATCCAGTAAGTGGGTTGGGCCGTTGAACAATGGCGTGTCAACGGCATAAATGAAGTGGCCGTTTGTAAGCATCGCGCCGGGCGAGTCGTCAGCTCCCAGACCGTTGGGTAGCGCTGGCCCCGCAGTCCAAGAGTTGGTTTTGGGGTCATAGATTGCGGATTGATCGTTTGCACCAGCTTGGAAATACCTGCCATCGGGCAACATAGTACCAGGCCCCATCTCGTAACCATAGGCTGGACCTGTAAGAACTACGGGGACGGTTCCAGCATCTACCCATTTTCCTGTTTCGGGAACATAGCGCTGTGATCGATTGTTTACGAACACATCTGCAGTGATAATGCTGCCGTCTGGTAGCATACCCCAGGTTTCTTCATTGCTGTTATCACCATGAAGCTTATCGCCGGTTCGGGACCAGGTATTCTTGGATGGGTCGTAAAGATAAGTTTGAGTAGAGCTAAGATCGCCAGCTAAAATTAAACCATTGGTTAGCAGATTGGTTTGTCCATCACCGAATGACGATTTAGGAAAACTTGCAGTCGCGGTCCAAGTGTTAGTCAACGAATCATACATCTCGCCGCTGTTTACCCAAGTAGAGTTTCCTGCAGGCCCAGAGTACTCTCCACCCAGAACGAACACTCTGCCATCGGGCAGGACATTGGAACCAAAGTAAAGTCGCTCAAGCGACATCGAAGCCAACTTCGACCAAGTTCCATTGTGATAGTTGCCCGTGTTATCAGGCGTTAGCTTGTACCAATCTTTTGAAACGCCTCCACCTTGTGCCATCACTGTTCCATCGGTCAGCAACATCATCGTTCCAATTGCATCTGGAGCGACATTGGTCAGAGGTGTCCAAACAGCGAATAGATCTCGCTCTTCGAGTTGCTCGCTTCGCAACATTTTGCGAAATGTGTTGCGGGATTTGTTCGTCTTGGAGGGCTTGCAGAAGAATGACAGCAACGAAATAAAGCGATTGCTTCTCATAAATGGCCTGTCGGTATTTTGATAGGATAAGTAGGTATTTTCAAAGTAAGACGGTTGAGCAGACAGTATACAGTATTCGAAATGAACATAGGTTCTAGAGCGGTTTTGCGCACCCTTGACAATTACTCTCGAATAAAAGCAACACTAACAAGCTGGCTCCCGAACATCAAATTCAGCTCATAGATTAACGGCAAACGAATTTTCTGCAGAAAAACGGTTGTAAAATTCTCTGAACACAGGCTTTCCCTGGCATTCATTGAGGTTCCACAAAGGACTCTAGCTCACCATTCGTTTGGCTACTTCAGTTGACGGTTATGATAGTTGGTCCAGTGGGAATCACCGTGTCGGGTGGAAATCACCTCGCCATAGGGAGCGACTAGGTGGTCAAGGGGATGCATGATAGCGGTGCTTTTTTTCACCTTGAGCTGACCTGTCCTTTATTGCCGCCGTTTCTGCCACCCAACCTCTAATCCCAGATAACATATGGATTCGATTCGTTGGCTATCTGCCTCACATACCCCGGTTAGTTCCAATCCATGGCCAATCCCAGCCAGCACATTCACTTCGTCACCGGTCGATTGGCTGAGTTGTCGGTTCAATCTACGGTGGACCAACTCGCCCAGCGACTCGGATTTCAATACTCCATTAGCGTCTTGCCAATCACCGTCGCGGCTCTGATGAACGCCAAATGGCTGCTACGACATTTGCAGGTTCCCGATGTTGCGGATCGAGTAGTTTTGCCCGGATATCTTGAGCGAGAACTAGAAGTCATACGCCAGCAGTTGAGCGTTCCGGTTGATTGTGGCCCCAAGAACATTCGTGACTTGCCAATGATGTTTGGAGTAGGTAATCGACGAAAGGATGACTACGGTGCTTACAGCATTCAGATAATTGCGGAGATCAATCACGCTGATCGTTTAAGCTTGGATCAGCTAGTTTCCGAAGCTCGACAACTTCAATTGGACGGCGCAGATGTGATCGACCTCGGATGCTCGCCCGATAATCATTGGGGTGAAATTGGTCGAGCAGTATCCGAATTGAAACAACTAGGCCTGAGAGTCTCAGTCGATTCATTTGATGCTCGCGAAGTCTCGCTGGCATGCAAGGCTGGAGCGGAACTAGTTTTATCCGTAAACAGTTCGAATCGAGATGCCTGCTGCGATTGGCAGGTCGAAGTCGTCGCCATTCCAGATACTCCCGATGACTTAGTCAGCATGTACGAAACGGTCGAGTACCTAGAGCAACATCGAATACCGTTCCGCGTTGACCCGATTCTTGAGCCCATCGGACTGGGCTTTGCTCGCAGCCTGGAGCGATACGCGCTTTGCCGACGCGAGCTGCCTGAAGCCCCGATGATGATGGGCATCGGCAACATCACCGAGCTGACCGATGCAGACTCTGCTGGCGTCAACACACTCTTGCTCGGATTCTGCGCCGAGCTTTCGATACACAGCGTTCTAACAACGCAAGTAATCAATTGGGCTAGGAGCTCTGTTCGCGAATGTGATTTAGCCCGGCGACTTGTACACTATGCCGCCGAACATCAAATGCCACCCAAGCATCTCGAGCCAAACCTGGTTACGTTGAGATCGATTAAGTTGACCGAATTTCCCGAAGCTGAAATCGCTAAGCTGGCCGAAACGATAAAGGATCACAACTTTAGAATTTTTACTGCCGGTGGGAGAATTCACGCAGTCACCGGTGGCTTGCACGTGTCCGGCAACGATCCATTCGAAGTGATGCAGAACATACTAGACAGTCCGGTTGCTGCGAAGATCGATGTGACGCACGCTTTTTATTTGGGTTTTGAAATGTGTAAAGCGTTGCAAGCGATCACCTTGTCCAAGAATTATGAACAGGACGAAGCCCTAAACTGGGGCTATCTGACTCGGGCCGAGCGACACTGGCGATTGAAGGCTAGCAGGAAACACGGTTCGGATTTAGGATAGTCCCCCTACCAAACGCTGAAGAATTAATCAACTCTCCAACTAGGCTGTTTGACATGGCTTTTCGATCTGATGTTTTCCAAGGCGTAATGCCGGCTCTGATGACGCCCTGCTTTGCTGATGGTCGTATACACTACGACCAACTGGTTCAAACTGGTCGAGATCTTATCGACGCGGGAATGCGGGCCGTGGTCTACTGCGGATCAATGGGCGACTGGCCGCTGCTCACCGATGCACAACGTCAGGAGGGAGTTCGATTGTTGGTCGAAGCTGGTGTGCCGGTCGTGGTTGGAACTGGAGCGCAAAATCCAGCAGCCGCAGCCGCTCACGCAGCTCATGCTCAATCAGTTGGTGCGGCAGGCTTGATGGTGATACCTCGAGTGCTATCTCGCGGCTCGGCTGTGGCTGCTCAGCGCGCTCACTTTGCTGGAATCCTGTCGGCGGCTCCTAACCTGCCTGCGGTCATCTACAACAGTCCCTACTACGGTTTTGAAACGAAAGTAGATTTGTTCTTCGCGCTCCGAGCTGATCATCCCAATTTGATTGGCTTCAAAGGAGTTCGGCGGGCGTGACTCGTTAACCTACGCGGCCGAATGCATCACGACCGGACATCCGGAATTGTCATTGATGGTCGGCGTTGACACAAGTTTTCACGGCTTCGTGCGCTTGGTGCGGTCGGGGCAATAACGGGTGTTGGAAATGCGCTTGCCTCGAGAAGTGTTGCGATTGGTTGCACTTTGCCAAGAAGCTGCCAAGGGATCGGCTCAAGCTCGGCGGCGCGGGCAGGCTTGACAATCACGATGGCAGTTCTGTCGAAGTTTGACGAAGGTCCAGATCTAGTGCTCTACTACAAACAACTGATGGTTCTTGAGGGGCATACCAATTACGAAAATCAGTTGAACGCAACCGACAAGCTTTCGGTCGCCCAGAAAGCGTTTCTAGAGCAACAGTGGAAGCAGTTCCGCGGTTGGTGGGAATCGTGGGAAGGTAAATAGTAGGACTGGCACATGAGCCTTTTGATGTTGCACAGGTTCTGGGATTTCGGGCCAACGGGCCTAGCAGTTTACTCAGCCCAGCTCAACGGGCTGGGAACTCATTGCAAATAGCGAAATCTGCCAACGGCCCGACCGGTAAGTAAAACAAATGCAACTCAAACAAAAACGGTCGGGCCTTAAGCCCTATGACAATCCAAATTCTCCGACACTCCCAGTCCGTTGGCCATGGGCTGAGTAAAACTCTGGCCTTTCAGGCCGAACACCTGGGAACCACAGCCAAAGCCAAATAGCGCATCACAACAGTTGCCGGTCAGTGTGCAGTTCACGGTCACACCTGACAATAAGCGTGCCCTATTTCCTACAGTCTGCCCATGAGACCTTCTGGCAAGTCAGGTTGTTGCCAGATGCTCATGCCTCCATCGACCATTAATGTTTGGCCGTGGATGTGCACAGCTTCATCACTTACTAAAAACAATGCCGCCGAGGCGCAAACTTCAGGTCCAGGCACTTGACCATTTGGAGTGTGCATTTGCATCCACTTCGTCGCATCGGGACTTAAGGCAGCTTGCGTTAGCGGAGTAACTACCAATCCAGGTGCCATCGAGTTCACTCGGATACCATGGGGGGCCAGTGTTACCGCCAACGACTTGACCATCATGCGCACAGCGCCTTTGCTCGTGTCGTAAGCCGTGTGGCAAGCTTCGGCCAATAGACCATTTATCGATCCAGTGAAAAGTACTCTCCCCTTCACACCTTGCTCAATCCATCTTCGCGACAGAGCCTGAGTCAGAAAATAGCCCGAGTCGACATTCAAGCGCATGGTGCGCTGATAGGTCTGCCAATCCATTTCGAGGAAAGGTTTGTCGCAAAAGTACCCACATTGTTGATCAAAATCGACGTGTTGGGAGCAAGCTCAACCAGAGGCCGCAGGCAACTCCGGAATCACTTCTGAAGCTGCCCACTTGCCCAGATCTGCAGCAGGAAATCGACCTTTACACTACCGTGCTTGCAGGTTGCGATCGTCTGCTCAGCCAAACTATCTCTCTGCAAGCCATGGATCTTTCACGTTGCAGCCAGCTTGAGCCATTCGAATAGCGATCGCTGCGCAAACACCTAATATTCCCCCTGTGATCAAAGCAGTTCGACCATCTAATCGCATATATGCAGCTCGTTTCCATCTATCGGCTTACAACAATTTGCCCGATTGGTTGCTTGTCTGGCCAAAAGCCAAGCACAAATGTGTTCTTTGCATTATGAACGTCGACCATGCAGAACGATTTGCTACCAGCCGGATGTCCTGTCGTGATTGGCTCTAATCCCAGTTGATGCTTGCCAGCGGGCAGTTCGATACGAGCGATTTGAATCTCTCGCGGTAACAAGCCCCAGCATCTGGTGTCTGCGGCTTCGGAGGCTTCCCAAGCAACTCCAGCAACATCCATTGCAATCGAGCTTAAGTCGCCAGCCTTCATCTGACTCTTAGCAGCATAAATTGTACCCTTTTTCACGATCCGGCGAGCCACCGTCCTAGCCATGATGGTTGGCAACTGAGCGTCATGCGTCTCGGTTGCAATGCGTTCCAGATCCGTGATAGGCAATGTTGTGGTCGCAGCTCGACCGTCCACCTCAACACCAATCAAATCAAACATTTTTGGCGGGCAGGTCATCACTGGTACTTTGATTGGCGCGAGTGTCGGTGGCACGCTGTAATCTCCTAACAGCGAAACAATCTGATCTGCTTGAAGCAAAACCGCCTGCGTTACCGGCTCGGACCTTTCGACTTTATAAGGCCCGCGACCAACCAGGGCTACGACGTAAACAACTCCATGCCCCGGTTGACTATGATTGCTCGATTGAGCCCGCTGCATATCAGCCAAGACTTGAGGATGTTCGGGTAACATGCTGGCCGTCAACTGATACATGCGTAAGGCATCATCGTTATCGTGAAAGGTTGCTTCACGAACCACGCCTCGCATGTATGGCACCATCGGCGGAATTCCAAAGAGATCCGACAGCGGATCTTCCTCACGCTTTGAATTCAACTGAGCCACGATCTCCTGTTGCTTTGTCAGAGTCTGCAACGTGTAGGCCTCGGCATCAACGCCATCCTGCATCATGCTGCTGAGCGTTAGAAAAACGCCAATCAACATCTTTTCGTAAACTTCGCCAGCGTACTTGCGAGCGGTATCATCGGTGAAGTAGGACGCCGTCTGTTCAGTGATAGACTTCTGCTCCAGCTCCTCCCATTCAGCTCGAACTTGTCGTAGGCGTTTCTCTGCGGCAGCAGAATTCCCCTGAAACAATTCGACCATGGCTAAGTCTAATTCCGCTACTGAATGGTCCTGGCGTTTTTTACTGAGTTTCGAGAGGCTGGTGTGAGCCGATGGAAGATTATTGCTATAGAAATCCAATCGCGGTTGCTGCAACCGTTTGGTGTGAGTGCTGCAACTGAAATTGACAGCACAATCGCCGCCATCGTCAGGCAAAGGTGTGGGAACATGAGCTTGGATCGATTCCGCTTCACGTTGCCAACTCACCTTTAAAGTTCTTGCCTCAACACCTGCAACTTCAGAATCCGCACTGAAATGGCAAACTCGAACCGGCTTGCATGTACTAAAAATCTCAGTGCTGAAGCTGATCAAAAACTACTCTCAGAACCATTCCCCTTAGCGACCTGCTTTAGGCCACAAACTGTAGTTGGCCAACTTGCCCAGTGGACTCTTGTGGTAACCCTTGCGAATCTCGGCTTGCTCCTTGCGATAGGTACCTGACCGGGTGTCAACGATTTCGAGAGTCAGCAAATAGTTGCGTTGGCTGGAAGAGTTGCGCTGAGTAGTTCCGCTGGTCAGCGTGGCGTAGAGCAGATAGTCGATGGGCTGTCCTTGGCGTTGAAGTACTGTTGTGAACAGTTGCATATTGCTTGGAACCAGTAGCGCATCGGGACGCAGACGAGTCTCAATCAAAGCCGCATCCACCATACGACGACTTACAGCTTCGAAATGCCCCGAGCGATTGATTTGAGCATCGATCATTTGGTAGATCTGATCTTTGAAGTCGGCCAACTCTTCGGCGCTCTTGTTCTCTACTCCCACGAAACAAATCTTGCGTGTGTTAGCTAACCCATTGGGCTCCAGAGCACCATCGGGCAAAGTTTCGCAGGCTCCCAGCAAGCGACCTACGGCCTCTTCAACCAGCGGATTGTAGACTTCGGAGCCTGCAGCGTGACTTCCAACCATGTCGGCTTGATCACCTTTGATCAAATGTCCGTACTGGTAGCCTCGGCAACCCACTTGAGCAACAATGGCGATGCTGGACAGTGCCAGTACATAGCCGAACTGATGAAACCGAATCATCCTTGACTCGCTTATGCTAATGTGCGCAGGAACAAAGTCATTCCGCTGTCAAACGCCGTGCGCAAGGAAAATTTGCGCACCGGGCATCTTCTATACCTAAAATCGGCAGTCTAGTGCAACTGGAGCAATCATTGCCACCGGCTCGTTATCAACAGCAGTTCAATTGCTAGCAAATCCGGGGGCTAGTCATGTTACGGCAAGTGTGAGGAAACGAGAGCCTAAGAGCACCTAACGATCGCGTTGCCGTAACAGCGCTAACACTCGTTATGGCCTACTTCATTCGTTACGGCCTACTTCATTCGTTACGGCCCAACTTCCAATACTGCACTTGCCGCCAACTCGCGATCCATTCGAACATCCAGCGATTGATCAATGGCAGCTTGAGTCCTCTTGATCAGGCCCTGAAAAACCTGCTTGCCGCCAAGGGTAACGGTAACTGGCGAGTCCAAGTCGAGCAGTTTGTCGCTCAGATACAGCCGAATCGGAGCAAGCTCGCTCTCAATTGCAATCGTTTGACCTTGAACTTCAGCCACGATCTTCGATCCACCTTTAGCTAGCGACTTGTCGACGCCAATCCAGTACAAGCGATCATGAGTTATATCGTCTTGCAGCCAAACAACTTTCTTCGGCCAAGTAGTCCGCGTAAACTTCGTGAACCATGGCAACACTTCTCGATCTCGGCCATTCATCCAATGTCCAGTATTGGGGTAGATCTGCACAAAGTGTTGGTAGCCGCCTTGGTCGGCTTTGGCCAACTTTTCTAGCTCCTCTTTCCACTGTCCAGCCAACTTGTTGCGATTGTAAGCACCGTCATCTCCGCCCATGAAAAGAGCGAACGGGACATTCCGTAAGCCGTCAGCTCGAGTCTCGTTCGGATGTCCAGCCATCATCGACGCAGCAGCCCATCGATCTGACATGCGTGGTGCCAATTGGAAGACTCCATCGCCGCCCGCGCTATAGCCCATGATGTAGACCCGGTTGGGGTCAACGTTCTTGCAAACCACAAACGCCAAGATCAATCGATCCAACAGATCATCCATGTGAGCTTCGTGCCATAGATTCCACGTATCCGTTGGTGCGCGCGGAGCGACATAATAGCCTTCCTCTGGTTCATACAATCGAATCTGATTTCGCCACTGCTGGTCATTAACTCTGGCAGGTGCGTTACCGCCACCGTGCAACGAGATGTAAAGTGCCGCGCCGGTTTGCGGAGCCTGCCCAAACTGCTTAACGAGCAGTTTCATGGCTTTTCCCGGTGCCAGAATTTCGTCCTTATCCAGTTCTTCTTGCAGTGATTGCTTAATATTCTCAGTTCGCTTTTTCCATGTCACTGCGATCAGTTCGTCGGCCTGAGATTTCGTCAACGATGCAGCATCCTGTGCGTATGAAACTGTTAATCCAAAGCAGCAGAGAACAAATGTTATTAAGACCAGAAATCGGTTTAAGCCTTCGATCATTTGAATCTCCTGATTTTAATTAGCTGCTGTGAGTAAGACGCAGAAGCTTATTTTGTTCAAATAGGCTGATGCACTAATTGCAACGGTAACTCAGAGTCGCCAGAAGCTCAAGGCCTCGCGTAAAAGGTACGATTTGGAGGCTCGAACTGCGCACGATTAGCTTCGTTAGAGCTTTCCCCTCTTCGGCGAGACTGCTCCCCAAAACGGCTTGAGGGCAGTCTTCGGATCTACGCCATGATGGGACTCACGCGTCAATCTGCCTAAGCCGTCTACTGGATTCCGTTTTTGCGCTTTAAGACTTGCCAAATCGACTTCGCGCTCGACTATAACAGTTCATAGGCGGCGGATGGCACGAAAGGCAAGCGACTCTTCAGCAACTGCGCGTCACATTTGCCCCAAACTTCAACTCTTAGTACGGAACTCTGAGGACTCGATGAATCGTCCCACGAATCTAGCTGAATTGCAGGCAAGCGGTTGGCAATCGAAATCGGTTAAGCAAGAAATTCGCGATAATTTTGTTCGACTTTTGGCTTCTGACGAGCAGTTGTTTCCTGGTATCGTCGGCTACGAAAACACAGTCATCCCGGAGATTAACATCGCACTGCTGGCCGGTCACGACATGTTGTTTTTGGGAGAGAAGGGTCAAGCCAAAAGCCGCTTGATGAGATCGTTGGTACAGTTCTTGGATGAAGCGGTCCCTTATCTGGATATCCCAAGTGTCCCAATTCACGAAGATCCACTTAACCCAATTACTTCAGTTGCGAAGAAGTACTTAGCCGAACATTCCGCCGAGGATGTCCCTATCGCTTGGTGGTCTCGCGAAGATCGCTACGCCGAACGATTAAGCCCCGGTACTAAGTTCGCTGACATTATCGGCGAAATCGATCCGTCGAAGTTAACCGGCGGAGTAAGTATGAGTGCCGAGGAAGCCCTGCACTTCGGTCTGATTCCACGAATGCACAGGGGGATTTTCGCCATGAATGAGTTGCCCGAACTAGATGAACTGGTTCAAGTCGGCCTGTTCAACATCTTGGAAGAGCGAGATGTGCAGATTCGTGGTTACCCCATCCGCTTCGATCTGGATATCTTCATTCTGTTTTCCGCAAACCCTAGCACGTACAACCGCAGCGGCAAAGTCATACCGCAGTTGAAGGACCGCATCGGATCGATCATTCAAACGCACTATCCGACTGAGCGTGAATTGGGAATTGAAATTCTGCAGCAGGAGTCCGGCATCGACTTGGGCGGACAATTCCCGGTGCAGGTTCCCTACTTCATGTCTGAGATCATCGAAGAGATTACGCGTCAGGCTCGTCGCAGCAAGTACGTCGATCAGGCTTCTGGCGTGTCAGCTCGTTTCAGTTTGTCAAACTATCGCGCCATGATTGGCAGCGCGCGACAGCGAGCCATCGTGTTGAATGAAACTCCTGCGGTGCCTCGAATCAGCGATCTTGGGCACTTGTATGCATCTAGCCTAGGCAAGCTCGAATTAGACTTGATGGGAAGCCATCAAATGTCCGAACGACAAGTGCTTGACGCAATTATCGCTGAAGCCATCAAAGTTGTTTTTGCTCAGTACGTCGAACAACATGGACTGGATGAAATCGCCGACATCTTTTCCAAAGGCGTGCGAGTCGAAGTTGGCGACATGTTACCAAGCTCTCAATACTCTCAACGCTTGCAAGCCGTTCCACCAGCTTGGGACAAGGCCTTTGATGTCAACGCCAGCGAGAATCCATCAATTCGTGCTGCATGTGTCGAGTTCGTTTTGGCCGGCCTTTACTCGCTCGATCGAATCAGCCGCAGTCAAAAGCACGGCAAGATTCACTATGAGTTCGAGTAGTTTAAAGGAATCGGGCAGGAAGAAATTAACCACGAATATTGCTAATCATACGAACCGTTGAATCATCCGCCTGGACACTCACTTCTACCAGTGAAATTCTTCAGTAGTCGTTTCATCAACACCCCGCTAACGCCTTTTGATGTTGCAGCGATTGGTTTTAGGGCGAAACCCCGTTCGTTTACTTACGCAAGGTAGTCGATGTTGTAAAAAGTGAGCTGATGTTTCATGTTGCTCGATCCCGAGAGGGAATTGATAGGCCAAACAGGCCCAAGCGGTAAAGGGATTCTCTCGGGGATTCCTTTGTTTTTTTGGGGGATACTGTCATGGCAGACCAGCAAGTGAAGTGTCATAGGGACGTTTGCGTCGAATTTGAACCCAAACGCGACTCAGACGATTTGATAGCTAAGGCTTTTCGGCTTTTGAAGTCTCGAAATGAGCCCCATGAGCCACCAGTTCGCATCAATCAGGACGAACTACTTCTATCCAATCAGGAGGTTGAAATATGACACGAGCTGCATTCTACGCAAGAGTTAGTTCTCAGAAGCAATCGGATGAGAAGACGATTCAGTCACAATGCAAATCCCTACGTGAGCGTTCGGCAGAGGACGGATATGACATTCCAAAGAATCGAGAATTTTGCGACGACGGCTACTCTGGCAGCGAGTTATTAAGACCTGCTTTGGAAGCCATGCGAGACCAAGTGCATGCGGGGCTAATCGACAAGATTTACATCCTTTCAGCCGATCGACTTGCTCGTTCGCTGTCACATCAAATGCTCTTGCTAGACGAGTTTCGAAGAAAGCGCTGTGAGGTGATCTTCCTGGATCAAAAAGGAATACCTGATGGTCCAGAGGGAACGCTGCTGACTCATATGCAAGGTGCGTTTGCTGAATACGAGCGAACTAAGATTTTGGAGCGTACGCGCCGTGGCCGAAAATACTCAGCGGTTGAAGGCAAGGTAAGTGTTTTTGGGCGAGCACCCTATGGGTACATTTATGTTCCAAAGTCTCAAGGAGTAGACGCTCGATGGGAAATCGATCCGATCAAGAGCGACCATGTACGGTTGATTTTCGAGCTGTATTGCAACCAACAATTGTCCTTTGGACGTATCGCACGTTACCTCCGAGATCGCGGAATCTGTTCAAGCCAAGGCAATACCAATTGGCACAAAAACAGTATTCGTGAGGTGTTGGCTAATCCTGCATACTACGGCGAAGCTATGTTCGGAAAAACGCGAATTTCCGAGAGAAAATCAACAAAAAGACCATATAGAGGCTCGCCTGAATTCCCTCACAACGCCAAGATACAAGTTCCAACATTGCCGTCAGAGCAAATCAAAATACTTGTCCCCGCGATCATTGATCGCAGCATGTTTGAAACAGCAAGAATACAAATGGACGAGAATCGCAAACGCTATCGACAAGACAAAGCAAAGGGCAAGTATCTGCTGTCTGGCCTTACGATGTGTGGCCAATGCGGTGCCGCTTACTGCTCTCGCATAGCGCGCGGCATTAACAAATATCACTACTATCGTTGTATCCGAAGTGATGCGTCTCGAATAGCACTCGAGGACCGCTGCGAAAACAAGTCAGTCAAAGGCGCAGAATTGGAGCAAATGGTATGGGACGAGATATGCAAGTTGCTGCAAGATCCCGCGCGATTGAAGCAGGAATTGGTTCGTCAACATCACAAGGATGACATCGATGAAAAACTTCATCTGGCACAGCGAGAAGCAATCAACGTCGAGAAGCAAATCGATCGCCTGATCGATCTCTACACTGAAGATAAGATCACGAAAGTTGAACTCGACAGACGGTTGCCTGAGTTGCGCAAGCGGCAGGAAAAACAGTCACTAGAAATCAAAAAGTATGAGCAGGATCAATTGACAGATGACACACTCCAAGATGCACAGACGCGACTAGAGGAACTTGCTCAAACGGTTCATTCTCAGCTCTCGACAGCAGACTGGTATCTGAAGCGAGAACTCTGCCTGCTGCTGGTCAAACGCATTGAAATTCACCCCCAAGAAATCAAAATCGTCCTAAAGGCACCCCACCTCCCTTTTGACTACGGCCCCGACGAAAATCGGGGCTTTTTACATCAAAGACTACCTTGCGTAATTAAACGAACAGGGCTTCGCCCTTGAAACCAAATACTGCAAGATCAAAAAGCGCTAGCTGAGGGTTTCAACGAGCATTGCTGTGTTATCGGCCGAAGGTCTAACAGTTTGAATGGCTTCGATATAGCTAATCCTCGGTACAGTAGAAGTCGTAGAAAATGCGAGCTGCAATTGAAGCCAAGAAGCCCAGCAAGGCTCCGCCGAATAGAAATCCAGGCCAGTACTCGATCATTTGACTATTGGGTGTTACGCCGGGCTTGAACATGCCTAGCCAAATCATGACTTGCCCCGACAAAGCCAGGCCTGCTAAGAAGGCGATCATGCCAGCGGATCCTACGAAGCGCGTTCGAGGGCGACTACGACGTAACTCTTCGAATTCGTCATACACTTCAATGATCTCCACGGTGGCCACGTCGAACTGAAAGAAGAATCGTGGCTACCATGATCATCTGAAGGCCGCCTGGTTCGGGTATCGCGGTAATCGCGGACAATCGTACATTATCGAAGTCTACTTCCAGATCGGAGTTTGGGATCAGTGGATCGACTTGATTTAAGTTCACGAGTCGAATTCCCAGTGCTTGGCCGAGTCCTGAGGGGTTAGAATTGGTAGTGAACTGCATTGTGCTGGTTGCAAACATGCCATTTGAAATCGAGCCGGACAGCGAGTTATTGTCGCTGGCAATGACCTGAGTGCCCGCCAGTAGGTCGATTCGATATCCAGGAAAGCCATCCAAATTAAAGGGAGTGCCGTTTGTTGACGATCCCGAGGCAATGTTTCCAATTTCCACTTGCAAGGTGTAGGTTGTGTTTGCCTGAAGCGTACTAGTTAGACTCTGCCGTAAACCATACTCGCCAAGTCCACCGCTGCCAAAAAAGTTAAACGCAATGGCGACTCGATTACCATCTGGTGCACCGCTACTAAAGAACATGGGTGCTGTAGGTGACAGGGTACCAATAAAAAATGTGTTCCCCGCCCCCCCGTTTGTGATGTTACCTGGGTCATACAGATCCCAGCCAGCAAGTGGTCCAAAGGTGAACTCGTTGAAGGGAACCTCGCCCGTAATGTCTTCAAAACTGTGATTGATGACGGTAATGATATCCGCAAGCGCGTGACCATTGAACATCAACATCAGAGCAAAACCCAATACAGTTTTTCGCAGCATGTAAGTCACCCTTCAAAAGCTCTTCCTAGAAACAACGTTGCCCCAATTGGATCTACACTCGCTGCATGGTTGGCGTGTAGACGCACCAACGATATTGGCTTTTAGGCGCAAAATGCTCAATCGTTGTGCGCTAGCAATCGCAAGAATTCAATATGGCCGCCAGGCTTCGCAGGAGTCGCCGTCGCGTTTTCGTGCGAACTCAAATGAAAAACGTGTTAGAGCGGTGCCCCTAACCTGGCCGACTTACCCACAGTTGAGCCTCAATAGTTTGAGATTGTCTACCGAGCGGGAGGTTGCAAACTTTTAACCAAGCTGCATTTTGCGGATTTTTCATTTTTTTGACGACTTTGCAATTTTTCCGCGCATAGGTCAGAATGATTCTGCGCCTATGGAGCTTTAGGAATTGCGTTTCCAAAGCCAGTTGAAGATTGGAGTATCTGAATTCGATGACAGATCACGAAAATCTCGTTCCCGCCATACCTGACTTAGGAAGGTATCGTGACTTTTTGCGCGGCTGTATTGAGAACATTTCGCAAAAATACCAAGCGCGATTTGATGCGTCCGATATCGTCCAGGAGACTCTAGCTGACGCTCAGCAACATTTGGAAAGCTATCGCGGAAGATCAGATGCAGAATTTACTAGTTGGCTGCGAAAGATACTAGCGCGCAATCTACTCGATGCAGTACGTCGTGTGCGATCTCGCAAGCGAGACATCGCTCAGGAGCGGCGACTCCAGCGAACGCACGCTGGATCAGGACAGAAGACTAGCATTTCGATGCAAGCCGAGCAAACCTCGCCAAGCGGTCGAGCCATTCGGAACGAAGAGCAGCTACAAATGCAGACTTCGCTGGCTGCATTGCCTGAAGCGCAAAGACTAGCAATTACGTTGCATCACCTACAGGGAATGACTTTAGCTCAGGTTGCTCGGCAAATGAACCGTTCAACGTCAGCGGTTGCCGGATTGTTGCATCGTGGATTGAGTGCACTTCAACGTTCTGTGAATCAAGAATCATGAGTAGAACTCCTGCGCACGCGGTTCGGCACGACGGCTCACCACCAACGTTGGACCAAGCAATAGAACACGTACTGTTGGTGCTTGAGAGCGATCAAAGGATAGATCGAGAAAAACTTCTGGCTGAATTTCCGCAATGGGCGGACGACCTAACTCAGTTCATCGACAACTGGTTAGCGATGGAGCAACGTACGGCAACATTGATAGAAAATCCGTCGGTCGAGTCCTACTTCAAATCCCATTGTCAAAAGGGGAAAGTTATTGGTGACTTCGAGCTGCTCGAGCCAATTAGCCTAGGTGGCATGGGCGTAGTATTCCGAGCCAAACAAATTAGTCTTGGCCGCATAGTAGCTCTGAAAATGTTGTTGAATTCAGTTCGCGACAAAATGCGATTTCGAATTGAAGCCGAAGCTGCTGCGTCGCTGCATCATGCCAATATCGTCGCCATTCATGAGGTGGGAGAATTTGAAGGGCAGCCTTTTCTGAGTATGCAGTATATTGCTGGTGGGAATCTGCAAGATCATCTTAAGAGCGGCGGAATGTCACCAAGAACAGCGGCAATCTTGGTTCGAACAATCGCCAATGCAGTTCACTATGCTCACCAGCGCGGCATATTGCACCGTGATCTAAAGCCTAGCAATGTTCTGCTGGACCCTGACGGGCGTCCTTTTGTTTCCGACTTTGGACTTGCTAAACAGATTGGTAACAGCGCCGAACTGACGCGCAGCGGCGCGGTTCTGGGCACGCCAGGCTATATGGCGCCCGAACAGGCAATGGGGCAAGTCAAGTCCATTACAGTTGCCGCCGATGTATACGGACTTGGCGCGATTCTGTATGCCGCACTCACTGGTAATGCACCATTCAAATCCGATAGCGACTTACTAACTTTGCGAAAGGTAATTGAGGAATCTCCGGTTTCACCCAGAGCTTTAAGGCCTGAGCTTGACCGCAACCTCGAAAACATCTGTCTAAAGTGTCTGGAAAAATCCCCCTCAGCTCGATACAGCTCCGCACGACAACTGGCGGAAGATCTGACCCGATACCTTCATGGCGAACCCGTAGTGGCTCGACCAATCGGTTTTTTCGAACGTCGATGGCGATGGTGTCAGCGAAATCCCTCTCTGGCGATCATTTCGTTTTTTGCGGGGCTAATGGTCGCGGCGGTAGTCTTTCTTTGTTTGGGATTTGGATGGCGAGAGTATGTTGCTCGGATGAATGCTGAGTTCGCCAGTATTCGCGAAGCGGCGATGAAAGAGGCCGTCGATGTGGCTCGCGGTGACGCTGATAGAAAAAACCTGATTGCACAACAAGCGGTCGCTAATCTTTACACAACCAACGGACTATGGGCCGCGAGTACCGATCTGCACGGCGAATCGTTGCTTTGGTTTGCTCGAGCTGCACAATTAGAAGACATTCCTAAACCCATGATCGATGACAGCCGAGTGCGTTGCCTGAGTTGGCTTTCACAGTCTCCAGTTCCGATTGCCGCTCATCAATTGCCAGCGCATCTGAAAGAACCTACCTTTCAATCGGACTGGTCTAATTGGCATCTGTCGCCCAATAGGACTGAAATCATGTTCAAATCGGGGGATCAATTCGGCATCTGGAACATCAAGACTGACGAGGTCTGGCAGCCCGGCGGTAGAGATTTCCAAGTCAACTCGGCAGTCTGGAGCAACGATGGCTACCTGATTGCGCTGGGTGGTGTGAACGGAGAGTTGCGGGTCTTGGACGCTACCAACAAGGCTACCAAGGCTGCGATTTCGATGGATAGCCGAATTGAGTGTCTGGCTTTTTCGAACTCAGGAAAACAGTTGGTGGTTGGTACCCACAACTTGATTTCAGTTGTCAATTCGCACAACTTGAATTCCGAAGATGTGTGGACCATCCAAGCCTCGCCTCGGCGACTTAAGTTCTCTAGCGACGATTCAAAATTGTCGATGGTGTCTAGCGACGCCAAGGTTCGAATTTTAGAGTTTACCGAAGCCGGCCCCAGGCAAAATATGGAAACCGCTTGCTTTCTTCCCAAAGAGAAGTCGTACCACCACAGCTTTGGGCCGGAGTTTACCAAGGACGGATCGAAACTTTTTGTTCGCACAAACGAACGTAGAGCACGGTTTTTCGATAGTTACAGCGGTCAACCGCTGAGCGAAGATTTTTCCACCGGCACAACATTCTCTGCGGCTCTGGCCAACGACCTAAGTAGCTGCGTGTTTGGTGGCGATAGTTATGCCCGCATTCAATCGATCAAATGGCGCTCGAATGAAGTTTCGCTGGTCCGTCATCAGTGTCGTTTGTCTCATGATGATGCCATTACTAGTATCGCCTATGGCGGGAAAAAGTTGATCGCTACTGCTGGCCGTGATCGAATCGTTCATCTTTGGCGTGTTAGCGATGAAAGCAGCCCAGGTAGATTTTTCAATGAGCGAGAAAAGCCCTTGGCTAGCCTAGTGCATTCGGACGATCTTGCTGGGTTACTCTTCTCAAATGACGGAAACCAGCTTACTACCGTCCAGCGCGATGGACAAATTCGTGTCTGGCAAATTCCATCTTTTGAAACAACAGGTTATGCGATCAGAATGCCCAGAGGTGGTTCAACTTTGAAGTTAGTCGGCAAGGACAGTATTTTGGTCTCGGGATCGACTCATCGTCACAGTAATGTCATTAACGCCAGCCTGCGTCGCTTGAAAGATGGTGTAGTGCTCAGCGAAACTCCATTAAACGACTTGAGAGATCAAGGCCACCTTTTGGACGCCGCCTATGTTCAAGATCGCGATGAGTTGATAACGCTTCATGCTAATCCACGCCGAAGTGTTAGCACGTTGATTACTCAAGATCAAACTGCAGGAAGCATTCAGTTTTGGCAGTTCTCAAGAGGGCTTCCCAGCGGTCCTGGCATCAACGTGAAAGCCGAACCTCGATCAGCGGCATTGCACCCCATTGAGCCAACGGCTGCGGTGTTGCTGGCAAATGGAGATGTCTTACGAGTAGATTTAACTAAACGAGTTGTGGCCGGTGTACTTTCGGCCAATGTGAACAGCGGAGACTCAAGTCAGCCAGTTGACACTCAGCTTGGCAATCTCCGCAATGGCCAGATCGCCTTTAGCCCGAATGGAGTTCTTTTGTATCAATGGGGTATTGGTAAAGGCTTTCGCGTGTGGAATTTTAAAGCTCAACAGCTTCAATTCGCAACAGAGTTCGCGGACAAATGGACTGTCCGACATTTAGCCGTATCACCTATCGGAACTCAGGCGGTTGCAGCATTGGATGAATCGAATCGAATGGTGTTGATCGATTGCAAGGAAGGGAAACTCCTCCGGGAAATGGAAATGTCCGATCGCATTCGGTCGATTGAGTTTTCGACGACTGGCAAAGAACTTATTGTGGCTTGTGATGAGTTTCGAGCCCGCATCATTCCCGTTGATGGCGATGATCGAAGGTCGTTTGATCTGGTACACGAAAAGACCGTTCTGGACGCCTGCTTTTCACCCGATGGAAAGAGCATTGCAACTCTGTGCAGCGATATGCAGGTGAGTCTGTGGAGAATTGGCGATCGCAAGTTGGTAATCAAACCGATGCCCGTACCACCAGGGACTCAGGAAATTCTGTTTAGCCATGACTCGCAATTCATAGTAGCCATGGGGATTGGTATCAAGGATGTCACGAGCAGCGAACTGCGAGTCTTAGATCTAAGCACGTTTCATTGGGAGAACCAATTTGACCTAAAACTTGTCTCGTTGCTTGGCGAGTTGCTATCGTCCAAGTCAATTGGAGATGGAGTTAGTACTGGCTTGTCCTCCGCAGAATGGCTTGAAAGGTGGCAAACTTACCGAGCAAACCGCTAGAAGTATTTAAACGGCCCTCTTCGTTTGCCGCGGTCAAAAAGACAAAGGCTTTCGATTAAGTTATGATAATCGACTCTTACATGGCTGGTTGTTGGGAGTTGATTGTGATCTTTGTTACTGGTGGAACCGGGCTAGTTGGTAACTGCGTTATCCGTGAGCTAGTTGGTCGAAGCATTCCTGTTCGCGCACTCTGCAGGCCGAAAACCTCGAAAGAGTGCTTCGAAGGCTTGAACGTTGAAATTGTTGAAGGCGATCTTAGCGATTCAGGACTTTTGTCGGAAGCAATTCGGGGCTGTGGCGCGGTCATTCATAGCGCCGCCATGATTCATATCGGTTGGAAACGCCTGGAGGAGTCTCGGCAAGTTAATGTCGAAGGTACTCGGCGAGTTGTCCAAGCGTGCCAACAGCATCACGCCAAGTTGATCTACGTGTCCACGGTAGACACTTTACCCGCTGCCTCATCGATCAGTTCTCCTATCGATGAAAGTAAACATGGCGGTTTGGCTAAAACGCAGTGCACTTACGTTATCAGCAAGTGTGAAGCTGAGGAGGTTGTCCGCGTTAGCTTAGCGAATGCGAAACTTGAAGCGGTCATCATTCATCCTGGCTTTATGCTTGCTCCTTACGATTGGAAGCCATCTAGCGGGCGAATGATGCTCGAAGTGTGTAAGACTCCTCTGGCGCTGGCTCCTTCGGGCGGCTGCAGCGTTTGTGATGCTCGTGATGTTGCTCATGGAATTGTCGAAGCGATTGAACGAGGCCGTTCAGGCGAGTCGTACATTCTCGCTGGAGAGAATGTGAGCTACACCGAGCTTTGGCAGCAAATGCTTAACGTAGCCGGTAAGCGTAAGCGTGTGAGCAGTCCAACGGGGCTGCTAAATATTGTCGCTAAAGTGCTAGATTTGAGCATGCGAGTGCTGCCGATTTCTGAGGGCGACATCAACGGGGCCGCCATTGCCATGGGGCAGCTCTACCATTACTACAGCTCGGAGAAGGCGAAGCGAGAGATTGGCTACTGCACGCGTCCCTTATCGCGAACTCTTGAGGAAGCTTGGCAATGGCTCGTCAAGCATCATCTATCGTAGCTTCGGTATTTCGTAGCTACGTTCGCCAGAATGTGGTCAGCATCTACTGAGTTCAGCAAACTGACTTGGCTCGCTTACAAGGCTTACAAGTCGCAGTGGAAAGAGCGCACGAAGCGTCGGGGAGAAAGCGTACGAAGCGTCGAGGAGAAAGCATACGCCTACGGCTAACGTTTAAACAATACGGTCTCGAATTGCTCGGCGTCAGGCAATTGAGAAAGATCCAGTCGATAAAGCAACTGGTTGTAATCGTATCGCGGAGTCTGCGATTCGTTGCCTGAGAACTGATGAGTGTAGGTACCTTCGAAATAGATGATTTGTCCATTTTCGCGATCAAGTAGCTGATGATGCCTAGGATTGTAAAAAGTGTAGCTCGGGTGTGTGGCTACCTTTACTACCTTGTACCATGGACCGTCTACGGCTGAGGCTTCGGAATACCAAATCTCTCCTAAATGAGATGGCTTATTCCTCTCATCAAGCTGACAACCTATCATGATCCACTTTCGTCGATAAGCGTTCCAGTAAATGGAGGACCGATGGATTTCAACGGGATTATCATTGGCGATGTCGCGGAGTTGATGTCGAGCATGCGATGCAGGCATGCTGCCTGAAGCTAGTAGCACCGCTTCCTCTTTTTGCGTTGTCGGAGGTCGCTGCTTTTGCCAGATGTAAGCCTGTTTGTCAGAATCCCAGGCTAAGGATTGATAATGGTCTGGATCGAGGATGTATTCTAAATGCGCCCGAACACGAACCGTTGCAAACGACTCGGTGAAGTAGATGTAGTCGTCATCCTCCTGCTGCACGCGGACTGCTTGCCCGCGAGGAAATCTCCATTTGTTGCTCAGGTCAAACGTCGTGCGCTTCTCGAACTGCTGCTTGGATTCATCCCAAACTGCAATGCCGTGTTCGACCGTCTTTCCAAGCTCTAGGTGCCGTGAGTAATGAGCCACGAGGTATTCATCGCGATCAGAGTCGGTAACATCTATCAATCCAAATAGCCACACAACGCCGGGATCTTGAACGGACAACATCTTCTTGGGGAAACCGTTGTTGCCAACGATGTACTGAAAGTCCAGCGATCGCGATGGGTCAAGCTTTTTCAGTTGCTCGGAATCTGTAATGGCTGCGGTTGTATGAAAGTTGCCAAGTGGATAGTTGGGAAGGATGGTATCGCCCCACAACCAGTACAGCTTATCCTTGAAGCGAACCATCTGCACCGAGTCCTGTCCGATAACTCCTGCGGATAGTTGCTGGACTTCCGTTGGGTAAGGCTGATTCAGTAATTGACTATCTCGGTAAATTCCTTGGCCTGTGATGCGATAGAGTCGCTGTGCAAGTTGATCACGATTTAGTTCGATCTTAGCAGTCTTTCCAGGCGTCGTTTGTAATTGAACTCCTCGATATCCAAATCCATCTGCAGGATATGAGTATCCGGGTGACTCCACGCTGAAGTAAACCGATGTATCCATCAAGCCTGGTTCGTTGAAGGCAATCCATCCGTTGCTGTCGCTCCACAGATCTATGGCTCCCGTTGTTCGCAATCGTACTAAGGGAACGCCTCGACCAGTCTGCTTGTCGACCACTTGAATGCCAAAATAGTCGTTGGCAGTTTGAGCGAAACAATTGGCGTTGGTGATTAGGTTGCTGGCCAACATGCAGCAAGTTAAGAACGCCAACCTAATCCGATCTGAAATTAGATCTTGTTGCGGAGAGTTCATCTTGGATGACAGTGATTGCTGTTTAAGAGTAGGCATTGTTTGCGTTGGGAAATCAAACATTGGCATGGATCGATAGATTCGAAGAGTCCAGCATAGTGTTGGATGCTCAGACGTGTTTGCCGAGCGTTGCGAGGATTCAACTTCTGGACGTGGCATTATGGGCAGCCCACTTTGCACGCCCTGTGAAGAATCAGGGACGTGCCACTCGTGCCACCTAACTTTAGATCAACGGCCCGCTCGCGCTGCTCCGATGGAAGAGCATCTATTGCTTCGAAAACAACGATGGCTTGTAAAGTTTGCGGCCTAAATTGGGGTGGAAGCCTGTCCAATCACTGTCCGTATTGCGATCACTGTTGATCAATTCCGTGGCCTGGTTGATTTTGGCGTCAAGATCATCAATGTAGGCCAACACAATTGCCTCAAGAGTCATAGGGACTTTGGGACTACCATGTTCTAGATAGCCATGATGACTAACGATCATGTGCTGAATGCGCCAAGCCAACAGCTCGGGAAACTGCTGTCCGGTACTCTTTTCAATCCCAACAATTTTTCGATCTAATTGAACAACACCTTGCACCAAATGTCCAATCAATTGACCGGGGTCAGTATAGGTCATTTCGCCATCAAAGCTGAGCTCTTCCAGTTTGCCAATGTCGTGTAGGAACACTCCGATTACAAGCAAATCGCGGTCGAGTTGCGGATAGTGTGGCGCTATAGAATCGGCAATTCGAAGCAGATCAACGATGTGTCGCAGTAAGCCACCTTCGTAAGCGTGATGCGTCTTGATACCGGCAGGTGCTCGGCACAATTGTGACATCAATTTTTCGTCGTCTAGATAAGCTGCAACCAAGTACTGGAGGAAGCTGTTTTGAACACTTTGAAGCTTGGTACGAAGCTCGTACAGTAAACCTTTAAGTTCATCGGGGTTTGTTTTTTCAAAGTCTGCCAAGCAGACTTTCTCCGATGGCACGGGCTCGAAATCCTGGACGATCATCTGCAGTGCGCCGTTGTGGAGCTGCGTGGTTCCAATCACGCGCAAAAAATCGCCTTTTAGAAACGATTCGTAGATAGAAGTGCTGGCGTTCCAGCGCAAGCCGCTTATCTGCCCCGTTCGGTCGATCAGTTGTAGCAGTATATAGTCGTTGCCTTGGCGATTGGCACGAATCTGCTTGTCGGCAACTCGGTAGATTTCGTCGACACTGTCGCGCGGTTGCAAGTCAGCAATGAACTGTCGCTGCATGGATTGGCTTTCCGGAGGATGATGTAAGCCAATATTCTACCCTGAACGCTCAAAGAGAAAACGGTCCGAGGGTTCCTCGAAGACAATTTGGAACAATCGAACGAAGATTGGTAGGTCGCAACTACTTCGCTTGTCTGACGAACAGAAGAGCAAAACTCTTCTCATCGTCCTCTATGGTCTGTTGGTGAATGGTGTTCTTGAGCCGACGACCTGAAGACGATACCAACTTACCCTGCTCAGGAATCGATTCAAACGGAGAAGGCCGAACATCGCCGTCTCTTGCAACCAGTGGTGACGCGAAGGACTGATCGACAGTAACATCTTGATTATCAACGACAGAGTTCGCAATTGCCTGCCCTAACAGAATCGGTGCTGCAGACTGCTTCATCAAGCTATTCAGGGCATCCACTTCTTTCTGAACATCTGCCGATAGCTTGTCGACAAGTGGATCGGAAGGCAACTCGTAAGCCATTCCAAGACGAACGTTGAAAAACGAAGTTGGATTGGATCGAATGGATTCCAAGATGGAGTCCATCGAACTCAAAGATGCCTTTAACAGATAAACCTCAGTCGCAAGCGGCTCACCCTGCGGACCTGGAGTGACTCGCAAATCGTCTAAAGCACGCTTCACTTCGTCGGTTAGTTTGGCACCTTTCACAAGCTGGATGCCATATTGTTCCAAAAGCGGTCCCAACGCATCAAAAGATGTTTGATTCTTGGGGATCTCAATATCCATTGTCATCAAGTAGCTGATCAGAACATCGTCACGCCTTACGAGTCTGCTACCACTAGGGATCGGATCGTTCTGTTTAAATGGTAGTTCTGGAACAACGGAATCTTGCTGCTGAGAGTCGATCTTCGAACCGGAATCGTCTGAAACTACCTTGTTTTCTTCAGGGCGAGACCCAGAATGATCTTGCGAAAAATAGATAGCCAAGACGAGCATCGCAGCGATCGAAACCAAAGCCGCAATAATCCTAGAGTCGATCGTAGACTTTGCCTTGGGTAAACTAACAGTTGCTTTTTCCTCGTTTGCAGCCTGTGCCGCAGATTGAGACGCAATTTGAGCCATAACTAACTTGGAAAAGTCTGGTCGAATATTTGGCTTACGCTGCTGAGCCAATATCTTGAGGCTATCTCGATTTTGCCGAAGAGAACCCAAATACGCTTGAACCTGAGGATCATTCAGGGAAGCTTCCACCTCGCGCAACTCGTCTGCGGTGAGTTGGTTATCTAGGTAACCACTCAGCAGCTCTTCTAATTTGTTGCTCAAGGACACGATTAAAGCTCTCCACAAATTGCGCAATCTCCACAAATTGAAAATGCGCGAACAGAACCAACAAAGGCTCCGAGTTAACCCCCTTCAGAGGTGTTTTTGTATCTGTTTCTGACACTTATCGGATGTCTGGGAACGGTCCCAAGTTCCAAATCGGCTGTCAAACCGCAAGTGATTTTAGGAAAAATCGGTTCAAAACTCTACGGTGCTTGTACAGAAGACTTCATGAGTAGTTACTTCGGGTGGATTCGACAAGTTAGTCCAATGGCAACTGGGCCTGTTGTTCCGCACTATTTAGATTCGGGCGAGCCTCCAAAAAGTGCTTAAGGATCAGATAGGCAGCCAATCTATCCACATTTTTCTTCTTTTGCTTCGGAGTCCAACCAGTATCGTACATTAGTACTCGAGCCTCTTTTGAGCTGAATCGCTCGTCATAAAACGTGTGTGGCAGGCCGGTTAGCTCGGTCAGCCAAACTGCAAAACTGCGTGCTTCGTTCGACTTTTGACTTTCCTTGCCATCGCAGTGAATTGGCAGCCCGATCACCCAGCCAACTAGTTGCTCAGAGGTCGCCAGTTGCTGAAAGTATTGGCTATCTAGGCGATCATTCCGTCGGTTGTAGGTTTCTAGCGGAGTAACGAAGTTCTGAGTTGGATCGCAAGTCGAGACTCCGATTCTTGCGTTGCCAAAGTCAATTCCTGCCAACCTACCCTGTTTAGGAAGCGTATTTGGGCTTGGAACTGAATCTGTCATGCGGAAACTGGCCCATGATTAGCTGAAAAGCGTAGATGCCTGAAATGGAGAGGTTATTATAACCATGTTCAACCGTTGGAGTATTTCTTGAGTCCGGGGCAAACCTGGCTAGCTTTCAACTTTCTTGTCCACTCATCGGTGAGAATTCGTTTTGTCTGGCGAATCTGAAAACTTGATCGAGTTTCGATGCGATTCTTGTTCGAAGCGATTGAAGGCAAAGGCCAAGCACGCTGGGAAGCGTCTTCGATGCCCAAATTGCAGCACTGAATTGAGAATTCCTGGAGTGAAAGTTAGCAGCGGCAGTTCGAGCAATTTAGACGCAAGCCCCAGCAACGTTAGTTCAGTTGCGGACACGGATATTAGCTCAACTGAAACAAATTCAGTTGATGCGAAGCCCGAGCCAATCGCAACCGAGTCAAAAAATACAACTACTAGCGATACCAGAAGCAAGCCTCGCACGAATTCGTTTGATGTGGACGATTTGCAACTGGAGAGTTTAGCAATTTCGGATCTGGATGATCGACGAAAGTCCTCGGAAGAGATTCGAAACGAAAAAGATACTAAACGTCGGTTGCAGCTTGCGGCGGAAGAGCGTCGTCAACAAGAGCGAAAGCCACTGGACTCAGAAGTTCGGCCAGTTCCGCGGCAGGTTTTCGATTCCACGCCAGAAGACGACGACTACAACTTGCTACCCGAATTGACACCAAGCAGCAATCAGTCACGCGCGAACATTGAATCGATGCTGGATGCAGAGTTGCCAAGTTTGACTCCTGAGCCTCCTAAGGACAAGACGACAAGCTCGAATTCCACTGCGGGTCCTTCCAAGAAAAACAGTGCCTCAGCGACTTCGAGTAATTCAAGCAACAGTAAGCCCTCAAATACTAAAGATGATTTGGGCCTGCCTGATCTATTGCCGAACTTGGATGCCCCATCTGCTACCGCAAGCTCGTTTTACGACGATGTGGTTGAAGATCGCTATCGAATCGCTTGCCCAATCTGCGGTACAGTTCAGTACGTTACGGTTGAAGCTCAGGGCACGCAAACAAAATGTCCCGACTGCTTTTCAAAGTATCAAGTTCCCAGACCTCCAGCCAATTGGACGCCTAGCAAGGTTTCAAGGCGACATGACACCTTCAATACTAGTTCTCCTCTGGATGGTGATAACGACGTTCGGGAAGTGGATAAACATCGTAAGCAGATGACCAGTGAATTGCTGGAAAAAGCCGAAGAGGACTTAGAGACTGAAAGAAGCGAGGAAGACCGTTACGGCACGGCAGAGTTTGATACCAGCGGTTTCGTTCAGCGAACGTTTGGGTTCATGAAAGATCCCGTGGCGATGGGTTTTGTGTTTGGCTACGGCTTAGTTTTCAGCTTGGTGTTTTCTATAGTTCAATTCGGCATCAATAATTCGGGTGAAGGGTTCTTCGGGAAAGGATCGGCGCTTTTCTGTGTAGTGCTTGGGCCACTTGTTGGAATCCTGTTTGGCTTGCCAATGATCAGCGCTGCGTTGGCCCAATTGGAAGCAGTTGCTAATCATCAACCCAAAGTTCTCGATTGGCCGGGCTTTGAAATCTTCGAGAACATTGGTGACTTGCTTGGCGTCGCCATGGCCCTGGGGATGTCTGCAATTCCCGGCTTTTTGATAGGTTGGTATTTAGGCGGGGATGCAGTAGGAAGCGGTAGGTTTGTAATTGCTGGTGTAGTGTTTAGTGCGTTGCTTTTGTTTCCAATTTTCTTGCTGTCGATTTTAGATAGTGGTTCCTTCGTGGGTTTAGTAACCATCGATGTTCTGCGATCAATGCGAGAAGTAGCAGAGGGCTGGATGGGCTACTATTTCAAGAGCACCATTTTTACAGCCATCTTGATGATTCTTTGGTTCTTACTTCTTGGGGAAGGTAAATCTGCTATTCGAGCTGGCATTGCTGGAGCAACCTTCCCGTTGCTGGTCTTCTTTCTATTTCAGCAGGTTGGAGCTCTAGCTGATTCGATTGGCGAGCGTCTGAGTTTTTCGTTCGCCAAACACGTCGAAGATGACGACAACAAGGTCGAAGATTTGGAAGACTCGATTTAGAGAGCTCACCCGAGTTTTTGCTTGCTTCAGGGCTTCGGTTGGTGCGGGTTGTATCGGCTGAACTGAACGAGATAGCCCTTTTCGGTTAGGCAAACATTCATGCGCTACGCTATCCCTGAAAGATGAGGGAATTACGGTAGCACCAATTTGCATGGGGCCGAGTTCTGGCCTAACTTTCTAATACCACCAATACAATGTTTGTCTCTTCTCCCATAATGGGGTTCTCCGACCGGAAGCCCGAGTAATATGAGCGATCGTGCCCAGAATCAGTCTGTCAGCCTTGAACAAGTTCTAGCTTCGGCTCAGCTACCTGCTTTACCTCAAACCGCCATTCGATTGTTGGAGCTATCGCAAGACGCATCAAACGGTCCGGCTGAGTATGCCAAGCCGATCGAGGCTGATCCCGGCTTGATGGGGCAAATCCTACGCTTCGTGAATTCAAGTTATTTCGGTTTCTCGCGCGAGATAGCTTCGATCAAGCAAGCTTTGGCTCTAGTGGGTGTGCGCACCATCAAAAACTTTGCACTGTGGAGTGCAGTTTTTAGTCTGGTCCCTGATCCCAAGTTTGGACCGTTTGATCTCAAGAAGCTTTGGCAAGACTCGTTACGTCGAGCCGTGTTCGCAAGGCTATTGGGACGCAAAGTCAATCTGCCTAATGCCGAGGATCTATTCGCTGCAGCTCTGTTACAAGATATGGCCATTCCATTACTGCTCAAAGAACTGCCTGCGCAGTACGAGGATCTGATTCAGCGACGGAATGTTGAAAAGCTACGCCTGTCACAGTTGGAGCGAAGCGTTTTCGGTTGGGATCACGCTCAAGCCGCAGCGGCCCTAGTGCGAAACTGGAGGTTGCCCGAAGAGTTTGCGGTGCTGATTGAACGACATCCAAACTTGAGTGAGCTACTTACCAGCAGCCCACCTGTGGTTGATGCAGCTTGCGTAGCATTGGCTTCGATGCTGCCTTCGTGTCAGGATGAGACCTGGAGCGATTGGGAAGAGTTTCAAAACGGAATTCAGCAGGTGGCTAAGCTCTCCAACGAACAAGAGTTGGCGTTGATGGTTGAATGCGACAAGAGTTTCGAAGAATTCGCACCCATCATGAAACTGTCTCTGCCTTCTGTCAGTCTACAGGACTGGTTTAAGCAATCTCTCCTGGCTACGTCAGCTTCGTAACAGATCGGACAACGCTGGATCGTTTACGACGTGATGGCTGATGCGTTCTGCCAAGGCCGTGATCGTAAGCAGCGGATTACAGCTCGTACTCGCCGCCCATTGCTTGAGCAACTTTCTGGAACTCGGTGCGTATCAATTGTCGATAGGGGCGGCCAACGAACTGCCGGTTATCCTCCATTCGCGTCAGAAGTCCGCAGAGTCGGCCTTAGATGCCTGATGTTCGAAATACGGCGAAGAGTCACTGCTATTTTGATAGCAAGTCTGCCACAAAAATCTGAGATTCCTGTGTCTGTATTGCTTAGGTGGGATATCCAAGCTCCGCTCGGAGGATTGGCTCACTAGCGCCACGCTCTTTTAGGTTTCGAAACCCCCTTGACATGGTGCGAGACCAAAAAATTCCTGAAAGAAATGCAACAAGAATTGTGGGAAACCGATAGACAAGCCGAAGTTAGCTCTTATTATAACCGGCGCGTGGCGGATGAACTCCACCACCAATTCTTCCAGGATCGTACAAGCTTCATGCAGTTGCTTCTTGCGATCAACAGAAGACGGTTCTGACTAGATATGGGTTAGCTTCATCGCCTTCATGGAACTCGGGCGTATCCAAGTTGGTTGGTGAAGCTGCCCGCCTAGAACCTCTTTATCCCTAGCTCAATCTACACTGCTAGCCAACCCTTCTTCACGTTCTCTTCTTTCAGTTTAGCGTACAGTTCGTCAATCTGTTCCATCGAGCTGCTGATCAAAACCTCGCGTTGAAGAGGATCGCTTCGGTTTGGGCTGAAGTCGGTGTAATGCACCACGTATGCGGGGTAGTCGTCGCTAATCGTTTCTTTGTTGGTCTTCATCAGCACGAATTTGCGGATCATCGTAGCACCTTTGAGCGTTTTGGAGAACACTTCGCGACGCAATACTTCCGTATTCGGTAGCTTGAAGCTCTTTGCATCAGCATCGATCATGGCTACTTCGACGCGATCACTAACCTGAGCAATTCGAATGTCGTCAGGGTGGCTTTGCTTGTCTTCGCGACGGCGAATGAACTGTGGCGAGATCACGCTGGCTAGTGGTAGCCGACGAACAACGCGGAAACCAGTCTGAGTGTCGTAATCGATGACCATCCGATTCACGTTACCACCGCGAGTGGTTTGCGAGATCAAATCTAGGCAGCTAATCTCGATGATCCATTTGGGCTTAACCATTTGATACGCCACATAGTCCGAATTCACTTCGACATACTCGCTGACAACAACCATGTCTTTCAAGTCGCTCAGGAAGGCACGGCGCTGCTCCTCGCTGAAGCCACCGCCAACCCGAGTGAGAATGTGGTAAGTGCCGTCGCTACGCATCACGGCTACCAGCAAGTCATGAAGCATGCCTTGTCGATCATCGGTAGACTCCGTGAAACCAACCACAACTACATCCAAAGTGTGTCGAGGCTTAATCTTGAATAGCCCCGCAGCATCGCTTCGAACCACGATACCTTCAGCATCTTCGCCTTCGACCCATTGCTCGAACAGACGCACGATGCTGGCAGTGTCGCGAACGACTTCGGTGGGAACGGGTTGAACGAGCGTGGTTTTCCCAAACAAGCTTTCAAGCGTTTGAAAGGAATCTGCGTAATGGGAGCCGGCTGATTGACCATCAATTTCAATAATATCGAATGGAGCGAAACGCAGTTTGCCAAGGTCTTCTTCCGTTCGAGGGCTTCGAGCGATTGTCGAAACATCGTGTACACGAGTCCGCTGACGACCGTCGAATACGTAGAGTTCGCCAGCGATTCGAGCGACCTTAATCCCGGCCGATTTCAAAGCCTTTGCAGCTTCGTCTAACCAGGGCAAGCCGATTCGAGCTGTTCCACCCGGATTGATTGAATAGGCCTGACCATCTTCAAACATCAGCACTGTGAATTCGCCATCGATCTTTCGACTGACAAAGAAGTCCGAGCTGGGGATCTTGGATCGGATATCTTCCTTCCCCAATGGAATCATTCGAGCAGCCGTGCCTCGACGATAATCCTGCGCGTAGGCAGTCGCCATTGGGCTATTCACGGCCGTTGCAGGACCGACTGCATAGCTGCCCAATTTGATTTCGAAACGTCCTAGATCCAGCAATTGTGATTGAGTTGTGGCCATGTTCTATTCACCGTCTCCAGAAGCATTCGTTGCACTATCGATTTTGGGCACCTTCAATTCCAAATTGGAGAAGTGCAACAACAAACAATACTTGTCACCCTGAGTTCTGCCTTCCAAGAATCCTCGGTAAGGCGTACCTCCGCGTCGCATCACCAACGGTTGGTTGGACTTTGGCCCCGCGCCCAACAGCATCAGTGCTTTTCGTTCTTCGAGATCCTTGGCCATGGCAAATAAGAAGTCGTAGGTCAAACCATTGATGTGCTGTATCTGAGACTTGCCACTGAAAACAAACTTTCGCACCGCTTTTTCTTTGGGGATGAAGATCCCCGACCAGCGAAGTGGTGTGTCGGTGGAGATATTGGTATCAGCCAGTTCTCGCAAGCGGCGTTGTCGCACGGTTCCGTCGGGATTCTTGATGACTTCCCAAAACCTCACATTGCGAACGATTCCTCGATGTTTGTCGACAAAGACTCGCGAGGTTTCACGAAGCATGCGACCTGTGTTTTGTAGATCGATTTCCGGATCACCGTCGATCAGCAATTGCGACACGGCTTCTAATTCGCATTGATGCTGATCCACGATCGCTTCGAGGCTGTGATCCAAGGTTGACTTGACGATGCGCGAAGAGGCTGCTTGGCGGCCTTGGTCATCCAGCCAGCGAATCTGCTTGATAGCCGTAACGCTGGCCGTGGCAACCACAGCATCGCGTCCGCCGGAATTGGAAAGGTTGATTTCACCCATGATTGCTTGTCTTTGTTTCTATGTAGTTGAAGTCATTTAAGGAGTTGAAGCTATCTAGATCATGTCAAAGCTCATCAAGTCGCCTTCGGACTCTTCTGCCTCTTCGACAACTTCTTCAACTGCGGCTTGATTCTGAACGGTGATGTAAGCAATCGAAGACGGATTTCCGACGGCCAACATGATTTGGTCTTCGTCATTCATCAATAGAAATCCGGCGTCAGCCTCTAAGCCACCTCGGTAGCTATACGGAAAGGTGAAGATCGTTCCTTTACGCAGCTCATTAGCCAACGCATCAATGTTGATGGCGTCACTCGTGGGTTCAACCTGATAGACTAGACGAATGTTGTGTTCGAGGTAGTGTTCGACGGTAGCCGTATCGAATAGCTTGATGGTTTGGCCAAAGGATGATTCAACCGGCTTGATCTCTTCACCGTGAACATTGACTGGCTTGAGAGCAGCCTTATCGCAGAATTTGCCGTCGGCATCCAGCCAGAGTAAGCCTGTGCCACCTCGACCGATCATGGTGTGGCCGTCATCGGCCAACATAGCCAGTTCGCAGACTTGTTCTTTTTCGTCAACGGCTTCGATCTCTTTGGAGCCGTAAAGTTTGGTTCGGTCGACTTTGTTGATGTTAAGGGCTATATCTTCATCGCCCAAGCGAAAGATCAGTGGTTTAGCCATGGAAGCGTTGCCGCGAGCGTCGGGCATATGTCGCTAGATTCCTTTGCAACACACGCGATACTTAGATGGGAACTCGGCCATCCGTGTCGAGCCTGAAGAGGTTGATGGCGGTTGTAAGCTGCTGTATAGAAAATGATGCAATGAACAGCCGCTTTCGGACCCATGCAAAGTTACACCCCGCTTGGGCCATAGTCCAGTTTTTCAGCCCAAAGGTTGCCAGTTTGGGGTCAATTTTTGGTCTCCGGCTCGGTAACGGGGCATTAGGTTCACCAATTTTGGGTAATCAGCACATCCCCTACGAACGAACTCTTCGATCGCCACTGGTCCTAGACACTCTCAATGCCCGACGCTAGCCTGATGAAGTTTTCGCACCCTTGAAAATTTCACAGACTCTAAGCGCGTTCGAGCCAATTGCTATGACCAAAATGTATGATGCCAAGTTGCTCTTCCTCCCTGAAAGCTCTCAGCAACGTTTTTTGCCTGAAGGGCCGACCGCATTGGGTGATGGAAAGTTCAGTTGGGTTGCCATTCAGCACGGTGCTGCAGCAACGCACGGCTCCCTCAATATATTTGACCTGAAAACTGGCACGAATCAGAGTTTTGATCTTCCTGGTCGCCCGGGTTTTGCAAAGCCAACACAACAGCCTGGCGTATTCGTGGTGGGCTGTGAACGCGAACTTGGTCTGTTCAACACCGCAGATAGGACCTGGCAAGTCTTAGCTGCCGGAATTGATCAAGATGTGACGGGAACGATTATCAATGACGGAACCTGCTTTGGAGACAATCTAGTTTTTGGCAGCAAGGACTTGGAATTCAAAACAAAGAAAGCCGGACTATATCTTTACCGTGGAAGCGACCAGCAGTTAATTCGACTTCGCAATGATCAGATTTGTAGCAACGGTAAGGATGTTGTTTCATCGGGCGGGAAGCTGCATCTTTTTGATATCGATTCGCCCACCCGAAAATTGGTCCGTTATCGATTGGATATCAGAGGTGGCTCGATAAGCGATTGTGAAACCATAGTTGATTTCGCTGATCTCCCCTCGGTACCAGACGGAATGGTGCTCACTCCAGATGAGCAGAGCGCCATCATCAGTTTTTACAATCCCAATCCAGCCGAATTCGGTGAGACTCGCCAATACAGTCTGTTAGATGGAAGCTTGGAAGCGATTTGGCGCACTCCGCAGAGTCCCCAAGCAACTTGTCCGCTTCTAATCGATCACCCAGATGGCTCGGTGAAGCTGATCATTACCACGGCAGTTGAACACATGCCGGTCGAGCGTCAAGCTTTGTCGCCGCTAGCTGGAGCGTTGTTTATTGGCGAGACCAACTTTACACATGCCCCAGCTCTAAGCCACTTCCAACGTCGAACGTAGCTTTTTTCAGATATCTTTCCTTGACGCATATACTGCTGACGGGAAGATGGATAGGACACATAAGAGTCGGGTAGTTTTGCATCATGGTGACATACTACACATTGACGACCTGCCTATTTCTGACCTTGTGTATTTACTCTCCGTTGTTTGCTGAGGAGCCTAAATCTAAACTGTTGTTGAGTCTACGGCATTCGCACTTTGCGCATGATGCAGATTCATCAAGAAACCTCGAGAAGTACCCGGTCAAACCGACCTATGACGCGACTATTTCGCATGCGACGACAGATCCAAAACTTACTTCATTCTTAGACCAACTTGCAGGGCTCACAATCAGTAGCCTGACAATTGATGGAACTAAGTTGACCGACTCCCAATCGCGAAAACTCACTCAAATCTACGCCAGCAGGTTAGTTGTTTCGAATTATGAACTGAGCGAAGAATTCGCTAAGTCGATTGGAGGGATTCAATACGGCTACCTGACGTTAAAGCAAACACGACTTTCCAACCCGGCACTTTCAGCACTTCTCAAAGGCAAAATGTTAATTGAACTCGAAGCCGAGGAAGTTCGTGGTTGCTCTGCTGAAGGATGGAGTGAATTGTCGAAACTGCAAAGATTCTCCTTGCAACTTACAGATTGTGACTTTGATGACAACGCACTGGTCCACTTGTCGAGTACAGGATGTGATAGTTTACAATTGATAAACACGCAAATCACGGGAAAGACACTTGGGTCATTAAAGACATTGCGGAACTTGAAAAAATTGTCCCTTTCTGGCGGTCCAATCGTCGACGAAGGTCTACTAACACTACCTGAGCTTCCTGAATTGCGAGAACTCGACCTAAGTGGCACTAGGATCACCAATGACGGATTTCGCAATTTAGTCGTACCTCCGAGACTCTTTAAGATACAGTGGCAAATACCTTGGTGACTCAAGCCTGGCGATCGAATTATCTCGACAACACCAGAAAAACACTCTAGATACGCTTTCGATATCCTTCCACAATGACAGGCGTTGGCCGCCACACGGCGGGTATTGTGAACGTGGTGAATTTCGGTACTACGATTAGAATCTCTCAGGTCGGAACAAAGTATTCCGGGAGTTTCAGTGCTGTTACGACAAGTTTGATCGTAATTCACTGTTAATTTCGTTCGACATGGATCTCGTCGGAAGAGATTCTATTCGCCAAACGATTTCTTCTGCACTCGGTTGTGAAGGTCGTTGACCAGCAGCAGAGTTGCTGAACCATACCAAGGATGCAACTCCATTTCCAACCGTCCAGCTTGAATGGCTGGATCGGTTTCGGTCCATTTTTTGGCTTCGTCCAGGTTGTCTGTGTTGAACACATAGATACCGCGAGTTGAACCGTTGTCCATGAATGGTCCAGCTAAAATTAGCTTGCCTTCCTTGGCCATCTTTCCAATGTTGTCCATGTGGCCCTGCATCAGCTTGCGAGAAGCTTCCGCATCTTGATCACGATTTGGACCAGTCTTCAAAAAGGCCATGACATACTTACGCATTCCTAGATCGTCCGCCCCCAATTCCATGATCATCTCGTCATCGAGTTTCTTCTCGGAAGTTCGAATCTGCTTGAGCAACGATGCCGCCTGTGGAATGGTAGCGGCACCAGTGACCGATAAGAGCACCATCAAAGTTACGATTGCCGTTAGACGACTTGGAGTCAAAATGCGCATGTTGTTGCCTACTAAATATTGTTCGTACAAAGGAGCTGGCGTATGTCCAGTCTATTCAACGCATTTCAACGCCACAAGCAAGGAAGTCATTCGGGGGCTTCTGTCGCTTAGTATCGGCCTCGACTGAGTGGGCTGGAGGAGGCGCTGTTGGCCGCAGGAAGCCCAGGAGAAGATGTCATCCGGCTGTTTGCATCGCCGCGATACTCGATAATCATAAGAGCATCAGCGCGGTCTCCATTGAGCCCTGGAACAATTCGATTCAAGCCCAGTATCGATCCGCCAGCCCCGAGCAAAGTGTTGTCGGGCGTACCTTGAGGCGCGGCAACAACGCCACAACTCAAGATCAACACTTGATCGGAGGGCCAGCGAAATCGTTCATGTAGACGCCAACTAACCATTTGCGGAACTTGTATTTGGGTATTGAAGGGTTGACCAACAGGAGTGGGCAAATCCAGATTGACGTTGGTCAGCTTCTCGACCTGATCGATGTCACACTTAACTACCAGGTCAACAGTCTTGTGATCGATGCTCAACAGTGGGCTAACTTGTAGTTTGTAACCTTCTTTGATTTCGCCAGTGATGGGAACATAGGGTGGAAAGGTGTTCGGCGATGGTTGCTGATTCTCAACAAAGTTGCGACCTCGGGTTTGCTCAAGAATTTGAGCCTGTCCGTTGTGCACGACAATGTCTACCGCAGCCAGTTCACGAAAATCGGAACGGCCACGCAGTAGCGACAGAAGCAATGCATTGTTTTCTTTGCTGGCCAAGTAGGCGTTCACTCCAGGCGACTGAGCTTTGACGCTTCGAAGCAGCGAATGCGCGCGAGTTCGCCAATTTGGGTTACCGATAGCCACTAATCGCAATCCGTACAATTGAGGCACAGTCGCTCCATTTACAAAATTCTCGTGCACCTTTTTAACAATCTGATGCATCTGCTCAGTGTGATAGACTCGCAGAGTATCTCGATCAGCGTTGATAAACCCAAATGGTTCAGTAAACCAAGCGTCAGTTCCCGTGTCTCGCAAGACCCAATCTACGACGGCTTGATGAGGACGGTCGATTTGGTTGAGCTCTTTGGTGTAGGGCCGAAGATCGTACTCTTGCCAATACTGTCCTGCGCTGTTGGGTAATTGAATTGGTCCTGAGTTTTGTTGCCCTGAATTTTGTTGTCTTGCTCGAAGCGACGAGCCGTTACTGGCATCTGTGTTTGGCAATCCGCTACCGGCGCCGCTGCCGGGGGGCAAGCTCGAAGCGTTTTGCTGCAGACTAGGAGCCTCCGTTTGACTGAAAAGATTGGTTTGCAAACCAATCACCGCAGCCAGCAAAAGTACCGAACTAGCTAAGTCCATCCAGCTATTTCTAAGACTTGTCATCACCCCATACCCCTAAACAACATTTTTTGCACAACGATCACTTATAAAGTTTTTTAACCTCGTATGCCAAGATCGACTTTTGCAAGCATTTCTAAAAAACGCGTAGATTGACAACCGCAATTGCAATTGCGACACTAATGCCAGCATTTCAAGGCTGATTCTGGATGATGTCATGCAGACAAAAACGCACGAAGAAAAACAGAAATCACAGCAAGCCATACTTCAGCTTGGCCAGCGAGCCTTAGCGCAGTTGGCTCTGGAAGCCAAAGCTGTCCAGATTCAAGCCAAGCAAGCCGAACTTGAATTGATGATGGACCAAGCCTACCAAGGCAATATGACTCCACTTCAGCAGTGGTTGCGAGTGCATGGCCCGCATATTGAGTCAGACCTATCGGCACCATCGCCTGCATTTGACGATTCTTCGGAAGAGTCAAACTCGACTGAAGTGATCGCAACGAACAAATCGAAAGCGAATTCTTCTTCAACGGAGTCACCTTCTTTAGCCGTCGCTGGTTCAGTGCAAGTCGAAGAAGCAATACAGGGCTGGAACGATTTGTTGCCATTCGCGAGGAAGCGACTCAAGCAATTGAACCAGTCCTCTGGCCGATCTTCGACCGACCCGTCTTCGCGGCTTGCCGATTCAGATTTGCAAGCGGATTTGCCACACTCTCAACACTTATTGGAAGGTGATACAGCAGATTACATTGAGCATAACACGGGCGAATCTGATGTAAGGGAGTTCGAACAGTTTGAGCCGGGACAAGGGGACGTCCAACAAGGTGAAGTCGCAACTGAAACGCAGCAGCAAAGCCAGGATGATTCAACGCCCAATCCACTCAGCGAGATGATCGCGGGTTTAGGATTAGACCAGGTTTCCGCAGCCAATTTGAAACCGGCTACACAGAAAGGTCGCTGGCGTGGCGCGATAGTGAGTGCAGTATTTCATCTGGTGCTCTTGGTACTGCTGGCTGTAGTGACCATTGAAAATCCAATGAAGAATGGTCTGCTGGCTTTGGTTTCGGGAGGAAGCGAAGAATCCACTGAGATCGAGAGTTTCGAAATCAGCAATGATCAACAGGTCATCGAACCAACTGATTCAAGCGAAATTAGTGAGCCAACCTCGCAGACAAATCTCTCAGAGGCATTACCGGGCCTGAACGAATCTCTCACTTCATCGTTGAGTGATTCTTTGTCTATGCCAAGTCCAACGGACAACAAGTCTAGTATGATGTCGGCTAAAGCTGGGCCCGCCAAAAACGTGATGAGTTTTTATGGGGCTGAATCGACAGGCAACAGTTTCTGTTTTGTCCTGGATGGGTCCGGCAGTATGCGCGGTGGACCATGGGAGGCAGCTCGACAAGAGCTTCTAAAGTCGATCGGTTCGCTAAAGCCGACTCAACGCTTCTACATCATTTTCTTCAACAAAGACGTACTGGCGATCTCAGAGCCTGGCAGCAGCCAGCCGGCTTCGAGCCCCCTTCTAGCCACGCTTGAGAATCTCAATCACGCCAAGCGTTGGCTGGACACGTTGCAAATTACGACCGGTGAGCCGCCGATGAAGGCGATGGAGTTAGCTCTTGAGATCGAATGCGATTGCATCTATTTTCTGGCAGATGGCGAAATGAGCGAGAGCATTGCCAAACGACTGTTGGAGATGCTGAGGAAGAAGAATCGAGCGATGGACATTTTGGATGGCGAGGTGGTAGTTAGCCCTATTCACACTATCGCCTACTATTCTGACAAGGGCCTGGACATCATGCGCAAGATCGCTGACGAGAATCGCGGTCAGTTTTCCTATGTGCCCAAGCCGAAATCGACTCGGAGTGGAAAGTAGAGTTGAAGTTCGCACGTAAGGGTCCAAGTGCTGCTAAGTCAAAAAAAGCTCCTGTGAGCCCACCGTTTGGACTAGGTTTTCCCTTGGACTCCAGAAAACTATTTGCTTGATTGGCGAGTTCTGCAACAATAGTTAGGTTCACCAAGGCAAACTGGCAATCACTACGGCCCCGATGCGGTCGTCCGGTTAACACACTTTAGGTGGCTTGCTTGATATCGAATCTTCTCCAGCGACTGAACTCCAACTTTGAGCTTGGAGCACGAAATACGCTCTCCTTTATGGTGAGTCTAACCGTGCATATTCTGATGTTGCTAGGACTGGCATTGTGGGTCGTGGTGGCTGGCAGCGCCTCGACTGGAATCATGGTAACGGCCAGTACTGGCGATTCCGCGGACACGATTCTAGATTTAGCTCCTTCGGCCAACGCGGAAGAGTCTAGCCTGGAATTAAGCTCTACTTTCGAATCGTTGTTCAAGCAGTCAGAGTTTGAGTTCAAAGCCGAAGGTTTGGTCTCCAACCAAGGTTCAACTGATGCGAACTTGGTAGCCGGAGCCTTGACCTCGACCGGATTGCGAACGATTTCCGACGGACTGGATTCGCGTGGGTTAGGTCGAGGAGCATCGTTCTTTGGATCGTATGCTCAGGGAGGACGATTCGTTTACGTGATCGACAGTTCCAAGAGTATGAAGGGCGAACGTTGGGCAGTCGCTAGACAAAAACTTTTGGAGAGCTTGCGAAGCCTCGAAAAAGAGCAGGAGTTTTTTGTCATCTGCTTTGATGAGCAGACGTCGTTACTGTTTAACTGTAAACCACAAGAAATGGAGTTCAAGAAAGTCAACGATGTGATCATTGAACGCGTCAGTCGTTGGCTACGTTCCAGAACGCTTGGACCAGCAACAATGCCCGCCGAATCGCTTCAATTAGCAATTTCGATGCGTCCAGATGCCATCTTCATTCTCTCAGATGGTGAGTTGCAGGATGATTCGATCCAGATGTTACGACTAACGAATGTAGACGTCGGCTCGAAACACAAGATTCCGATTCATGCGATTCACCTGATCAGCGAGCAGGGAATGAGCACTCTACAGCAGTTGGCTGATGATAATGGCGGATCATTCCGTCACGTTTCTCGTTAGGCGAACGACTTCGCTACGAATTTTCTCCTACTCGTGCTCAGCGCAGTTGTGCTCCTAATTGTGCTCGCACTTCGGGTTTTGAGGAATAGCGATAACGAGCAGGAGCAGGAGAGCGTGGCTTTCAACGAACCCTCCCGCGTGCTGAGGCTGGCTAACGACCACTCAAATTTACTCGCGGGCAGGGTCGCACAGCGAGTTCGACGAGCATTTGCGGGGAGGGGCAAAAGGGGCATGTGGTTAAGTTAGAGTTTCAACCCTCCGCTCTAGACATCTTGTCGTTTGAGGTCGCAAGAAAATGGGAGTGCGCCGCTCCTGCGAGGCCATTATTTTCCGCCGCCGGAAGTCATTTCTCCTGCTCGTGCTCAGCGCAGCGGTGCTCCTAATCGTGCTCGCTCTTCGGGTTCTGAGCCGATTACGAGCATGAGCACGATTACGAGAACAAGTGGGTTTCCAAATCCAGCACTACACATGATGGATATTACTGTCTGTTGCTGTTAAGCTGTTGCCGCAGAATTAGAACCCGTTGGTAATACTTCTCTTTTGGAAAGAGACCTAGTCATGGTCGTACGTCGAAATTGGCTGAAAGCTGCTTTGAGCTTATTTGTTTCTGGCGCTGCAGTTTCCAGTTCCTGTGTTTCAAACAACATCTTTGGGCAGCAGCCAGATGATGCTGCTCAGCCAAAAAAACGCAGCGGCAAAATACGTCAGTCGGTAATGGGCTGGTGCTTTAATCCGATGGACCCGGTCGACTGGCTAAGGCCGGTAAACGCATGGGGCTAGTTGCCATCGAAGGTGTCGACAAAAAGTTCTATCCAGCCATCAAAGCTCTGGGGCTTGAGATCTCGTTGGTCAGTAGCCACGGTTTTGCCAAAGGACCTCTGGATACTGAAAACCATGCGATGATCGAAATGTCGCTTAAGTCGGCCATAGATACGGCAGTTGAATTTCAGACCAGCCGAGTCATCACATTTACGGGCATGCGTGTGGCTGGGTTGCGCGACGAGGTGGCTAAACAGAACTGCATCGATTGCTGGAAGCGTGTCATTGGTTATGCCGAGCAAAAGAAAGTAACGCTTTGCTTGGAGCACTTGAATAGTCGTGACAGTAGCCATCCGATGAAAGGTCATCCCGGTTACTTCGGTGATGATGTTGAGCTGTGTATTGATCTGATCCGCAAGATGGATTCGCCTAGCTTTAAACTGCTGTTTGACATTTACCATGTTCAGGTCATGCATGGTGACGTGATTCGTAGAATACAGCAGTACCATCCGATGATTGGTCACTACCACACCGCCGGTAATCCCGGCCGCTGCGAACTGGATCAAAAGCAGGAGATCAACTACCCTGCCATCATGCACGCGATTTTGGAGACTGGCTATACAGGCTTTGTAGCGCAAGAATTCATTCCTACCTGGAAAGATCCACTCCAAGCGTTGGATCATGCAATTGGAGTTTGTGATGTTTAAGATCTTCTCCTGTTTTCTGATCGCTTTTTCGACCCTGTCGAGCTTGGAAAGGGCTTCTGCCGCAGACAGGCCCAACGTGATCGTCATGTTGGTTGATGATATGGGCATCATGGATACTTCGGTGCCAATGTTGCTGGAGGAGCAAGGCAGACCCAAGCGATATCCGCTGAACGACTACTATCGCACGCCAAGTATGGAGCAGTTAGCCAAACGAGGAATCTGCTTCAGCAACTTTCAAGCCATGAGCGTATGTTCACCGACTCGAGTTTGCATCATGACGGGCCAAAATGCAGCTCGACATCGCACGACCAATTGGATCAATCCTGACAACAACAATCGCGGCGATAATGGTCCCAAGGACTGGAATTGGAAAGGTCTTGATCTTCAAAGCGTCACTTTGGCCAGAGCGCTTCAGACAAATGGCTATCGAACGATTCATGTTGGTAAAGGACATTTCGGACCGCGCGACTCGGAAGGCTCGGACCCGAAGAACATCGGCTTTGATGTGTCGATTGGTGGAGCTTCCATAGGTGCCCCTGGCAGTTACTACGCTGAGAAAAAGTATGGCAACGGAGTCGGCAAGAGTCAGCACGCTGTTCCGGACCTTGAAGACTACTACGACAGCGGATTGTTTTTGACGGAAGCCTTGACTCGCAAGGCTAACGAGCATGTGACCAAAGCCGTCCAAGATGGCAAGCCGTTCTTTCTTTACTTCGCTCAATATGCCGTTCATTCACCCTTTGACTCCGATCCACGATTCGCAGAAAACTACGCCAAGACCGGCAAGCCGAAAAACGCTCAGGCCTTTGCCACATTGATCGAAGGCATGGACAAGTCGTTGGGCGATGTGATGGCTCATGTTCGCCAGTTGGGCGTCGAGAAAGACACGTTGATTATTTTTCTGGGCGATAACGGTAGCGATTGTCCACTGGGCGAAGCTCACAATGTCGGCAGCTCCGCGCCACTTCGCGGCAAGAAGGGCTCACACTACGAAGGCGGAACGCGAGTGCCATTCATTGCGGCTTGGTGTCAACCCGATGATACCAATAAGCTACAGCGTAAACTGAAGATTCAGCCTGGAACGTATCAATCGCAACTGGCTGCCGTGTACGATCTGTTTCCAACAATTCTGGATGTAACCGGTGTTCCAGTTCCAACCGGCCATGCGATCGACGGTCGTTCTTTGAAAACTCTGCTCGCAGGCAAAACCGATGCCGACTACCCAGAGCAGTTTTTAATGCACTATCCGCACGCTCCACACCGATCGGATTACTTCACTGTATGGCGCAACGGCGATTGGAAGTTGGTTTATCACTACCTGCCAAAGGAAGCTCAAGCTGGTCACGTTCAACTGTTCAACTTGAAGAGCGATCCCTTTGAACAAACCGATTTGGCCAAATCGCAACCAGCCGAAGTAGCCAGGTTGACCGCTGAGATGATCGAGCAGCTCAAGCGTCAATCAGCCCTTATGCCCGAAGATAAATCCGGCCAGCCCATTTGGCCAAAGTTACAGAATTAGAGATAGTTGATTGGATCGGTTTTGCATGCTTTGGCTCTGTGCATCTGAGGCTCTGGGTTAAGCAGCTTTGGGGTAAGGAAATCCAATCACTAACCACTGAGCCACAAAGACACAGAGGTCGAGGAACGAGTAAAGTAATTGTTGGATTGATCATGTCCCATCAGGAAGCAACGAAGGGCCGCGCGATTCGGTCGTTCGTGAAATGCTAATCGTAGGGTGGGGAGTACGAGTGTTACCGTTGTACCAGCCGCGATGCATAACTGGCCTGGCAAAAAGACCAGCACATTCGTGATGGTCAGTCGAAGCTGTTGCATGGGTACTCGAAGATAGTACAGCAAACAGGCTGCAATCGTCGTCCAGAGCATGAGGTGCTCAACGCCTAGAACAGGTTTGGGTCTAGATGGATGCCTCGATAGGTAGACTCCGAAATAGCTCCGAAGTGCAATCAGTGGCAAAGCTCCGCTGAGAATCAAAAGTGGAAAGTTGAAGGCATAGGTGGATGGTTGAAGGAGTGATCGCCAGATCTGAAGCGGTTTCCAGTCTGTCGGAAGAGTTGCCAGGACCGGTGAAAATAGTCCCAGGCCGTAGCCGATGGTCATCAACACAACCGCGATGAAAATAGATCGCGGAAGGTCGCGTTCCCAAGCGCCAGCAAGGATGAAGAGTACTGGTAGTACACCCAAAGCAAGCCCGACCGGAGTGGCCATTCCCCAAGATCGTGGTTCTCCCCAGAGGATAGGCTCCAAAAAGATCGCGATGATCAGGCAGGCCAAGACGTACAGAAAGAAGGGAAGATAGCCTGTTGAAGTATCGAAAGGTCTGATCCCTGAGGGTGACTCTGTATGGCGATCGTCTAACGGCATAAAAGCATCCTGAATACCTGACAGATTCTACCGGGCAGAGATTTGTCATCACAAAGGATTCTAACGCCCCCTCATTTTGTGTCCGGAACTTTGAGCTTTGGCAAGTAATTCTCAAAGTAGCGAGTAGGCCGTAACAAGCACCGCGCAGTTACGGCAATCCTAATCCCTTTCCAGGCCCCTCACCCCCCCGGCCTCCCCGGCCCCACTCCCAGAAGGAGACTGTTCGCTTAGAAAGCGATAGCTTTGACCAAACTAGCCGCCACGCGTTAGCGTCCGGTTTGCTGGCGTTGAGAAATTCGTTCAGAGGCAGTTTTCGATCGGCTGCACTCAGTTTTGCCTGCCGAAACTGCCTCAGTTACCGCCAGAAACGGGACGCTAACGCGGTTCCGGCTAGTCTTTCTAAGCCGGACACTCTCGAAAAAAAAGGGGGGCAAGGGGAGAGAGTCTTTGTCACGCAAGTGTCAGTCGCTTGCCAAAAGAGGGGTCTACTCAGAGGATTTTTGATTTTTCTTGGATCGCGATAAGTCAGCGGAGCTGCGAGGCGCGGCACTTACCCTTCAGGGGGTTAGTATTGTTCAAAGGTGGTGCATTTGAGACTGCATGGCAAATGGGGGAACTTTCGGCCAGTAAACCCACTCCAAGCGCATGCCGTCTTACTCCGAATATGCCTGGAGTGAGTTTGGCAGGGATGTTGCCGGAAGTATGGATCGTGTTTGGAAGGATGAATTTTCGAGGACCCGTCTGATAAAAGTCGCCTTAGCATTTGAGACCTTTATTGACCGTTCGTTGAAATCTTGGCCCCTCCAATTACAATCCAAGTTCGATGTGCACACTTTCCCTATTTGTTCCAGATACCCCAAACCTCTGTTTTGAGTCGATTTTGGCCCTTTGCAGAGCTACTGCTAGCTTATCTATTAGTGGGGTTTTGGAATTTTGGCTACTTAGTTTTCGCTGTCTTTCAGCACTCCCTCGAGAGGTTTTAAATGGCCATTGGTGATTTTGACAAATCCCGTAACCTGTTGGCTCGTAAGCGATTAGCTAAAAGAGAATCGGTACGCCGTGTTCTGCTTGAAACATTGGAAGGTCGTCAGTTGATGGCGGTTGGTCCAACGTTGGTGGGCATTCAGCCGAACGAAGGAGCGTTGCTTGCGAATGGCCAGGTGCTAAGCGTATCGCCGAAGGAGCTTGTCTTCCGATTCGATGATGCAGTTGGCATTGATTCCAACACGCTTTCAGGCATTCGCGTCATTCGATCGGGTAGCGATGGGCTGTTTGAGCGCGCATCGGTGGCTACTGATCTTGGAACCAACGGACAGACTCTAGTTGAGTTCTACGCCAAGGATCCAGGCGAGACGGGCAATGGTCTAGCTATTCACTTTACCACCGCATCACGTACTGACACGCGATTGCCGAAGATCACAACGATCGGAAACGTCGTAAATCTCGAGCTGAACAGCAATCCTCTGTTTCAAACTCGCGTGCAAGACATCACTCAAGCCTTGCCTAACGATGGCGTTGCTTCGATTTACGCCTTGCGATTGCGTGGATCCGATACAATTGGCGTTGCGACAACAACGGATTTAACTCATGACTATGTACTGGCTGGTGCAAACACAGCTAAAGCATCAACTGATTTTGGACTAGGCAGCACTGTATCGGTGCAATTCCTGGCTCGTGAATCGGGCAATAATGGACTCGGAATCAAGATCAACGTAACATCGCGTGATCGTGGTGGTGCAGGAAGCCCGATTGTCAGCGTTTCTGGCAAGACGATCAATGTAGAAGTCAACAGCAACTCTCGATTCCCAACGACGATGAAGGAGTTTGTGGACGCGATTAACTCCAGCAATTCACTATCTTCATCGATTGTCGAAGCCAAGATAGTTAGTGGCGTTGGTTCGATTCGCATTGGTACTCAATCACCATCGGTGTACTCACCAATTAGCTTGACTGGAGTGAGTGATATCGAAGTTGTTCCAGGCTACATCGGTCTTGGTTCAACCGGTCGAGAAGTAGTTTTGCGATTTGCCGAACGTTTGCCTCAAGATCAATACCGCATCGAGATTCTTGGCCAAGGTTCACGCGCGTTATTGAATACCGATGGTGATGCATTCAACAATGGCGTTTCGAAGTCCGTTGCGTTTAGTTTGAATCTGGGTGCTCGCGTTGAATCGGTTGTACCACAACCAGTTTCCCGTAATGCTTCGGGTGGATTGGTTCAACAGCGTAATCAAATCGATCTGTACTTTGATAGCGACGCTCTGATCGATTTGACTACCATTGCCACGATCAACGGAGTTGCTCTAAATAACTTCCAATCCCTGCGAAGTCCATTCTTTATTCAGAGCAGCGACATCATTGTACTGAAGTCTGGCGCTACCCTGTCACCAACAGTGCTCAATGCCAATTTCTACCAACTGTTCTACACCAACGACACTTTGAATTCGCAGGATGATTCTCGATTCCTGCCTAGCGCGATCCGTTACTATCCAGATGCCAATCGCGTAAGCTTGGTTTTCTCGAAGAATTTGGAAGAGATTCAGAATCCAGCCAATGGAAATCCGTTGCCAATTACAGATCTTCGTTTGCGAGTTGGCACCAACGAATCCGCTCCGCTGGCTCCAGTGGCTGTAGATACTACCGTGGTTGATCCAGGTGATCAGTTCAGTACCGCTACCAACTTGAGCAGTTGGACACCTGGCGCAGGTGGGTCTCAGTCGGTCTTGATCAATTCGAACATTATCAATCCAGCGCCATTCGTTTTGGATTTCCCCGGTGGCAGCGACGAGCCTGGCAATCGACTGAATCGATATCAAGACAATCTGCGTCTGACAGCCGACAACGTTGATGGTACCAGCACGATTTACTACAACTTCCAAGGAAACCTGGGAGCCGTCGGCAATACGACGATGCTTAATGCCATCACTGAGCAGCAAAAGCAACGCGTCCGGGAAGTCTTTTCACTTTACGAGCGATATCTGGGAATTCGATTTGTTGAAACTGCGGCACTCGGAATGACGATTGCGGTTGGCGACATGCGAGCCGTAACACCGTTTGAGGATATCGCTGGAAGTGGAACTCCCGGTGTCATCACATTGAACTCGGCCGGCACGACCTACTACGAAGCGGGTAATCTGATCAACGGCCAATTGGGCACAGTTCTAGATATTCAAGACTTTAGCAATTCGACATTGAATGAATTCGGTGGCGCGTTCCAGCGAGCTGCGATGCAGGCGGTTGGTCGCTTGATGGGACTGGGGCTTGCAGACGAAGTTGAAGGCTTCACCGTTCAGGCGTTCGATAGCGCTTTTGTGCCTGGCGTTGGATCTGACATTACTTTGCCAGGTGACGTCGACATCGTTCACGGTCAATATCTGTATCGACCAGATAGCAAAGATATCGATCTCTATCAGTTCACTCTTCCAGTTGCCGGACAAATCTCCATCGAGACCTTTGCCGAGCGAATGTCGCAAGCAAGTCTACTAGACACCTCGATTCGCTTATACCAAAAGAATGACAAGGGCGGCTGGGATGAAGTTTCGTTCAATGACGACTACTACAGCTCCGATTCATTCATTCAGTTGAACCTGGAGAAGGGTAACTACATTGTTGGCGTAAGTTCAAGCGGCAACAATACCTACGATCCAACTATCAGCGATTCGGGTTTGGGCGGACGAAGCCAAGGCAAGTATCAGTTGCGTATGGACTTCAAGCCACCAGCAGCCAACGAATTGAAAGATAGCACCGGCGTTGTGGTGGATGGTGATTCAGATGGTGTTGCCGGTGGTGTATTCAATTTCTGGTTCCATCCAGCCGGGCCAAGCAACACCAAGTTTGTTGACAAGTCGGCCGCTGCTGGCGGAAATGGAACTCTAGCCACGCCATATCGCAACATCAAGGATGCAGTAGCGGCTGCTCAGGTTGGCGACGTGATTCGAATCGTTGGAAACGCTGGTGCCGATGGATCGATGGCTACAGTTAACGATAACCTAGCCTATGAAATCGGCTTTAACACTTTGGGTCAAGCTCTTCCTGACGGCTCAACGTTTGACGTGCCAAAGGGCGTTTCGGTAATGATTGATGCGGGAGCGATTTTGAAGCTTCGCCGTGCTCGTATTGGCGTTGGTAGTTCATCTGCTAGCGTTGATCGCAGTGGAGGAAGTTTGCTGGTTCTAGGTACGCCAGTTCTGTTGACTCAGACGGGAGCCATAGTCAAGGATTCTGCTGGCGAATCTGTTTCTGGCAATGTTTACTTTACCAGTGCCAGCGATTCATCGATTGGCAAGAATGCTAATGCTGCAGTTGTTGGAGTTACACCGACAGCCGGGGATTGGGGTGGAATTGACTTCCGAAGCCGAGTTGATGCTGCGGATAAAACTCGAGTTAATGATGAAGCTCAAGGTCAGTTTCTCAACTGGGTTGCCCACGCTGATTTGCGATATGGTGGCGGTCAAGTTGTAGTGGATGGTTTGTCACAAACCGTTACGCCGGTTCAGATGATCGATTCGCGTCCAAGCGTGGGTAACTCAATCATTACCAAGAGTGCCGATGCGGCGATGAGTGCAACACCGAACAGCTTCTTGGAGTCAAACTTCAATTCACCTGCAGAGCAGGCCAGCGCGGGAACAACTTTCAGCGTTGACTATGATCGAGTTGGTCCAGCGTTGTACTACAACCGAATTGTTGATAACTCCGTCAACGGTTTGCTAGTCAAGATTCGAACAGCAACTGGAACTCAATTGGAATCGATGACGATTCCTGGGCGATTCGACGATACCGATATCGTTCACTTCCTGCCTGAAAATTTGGTTATTCAAGGAACGACTGGAGGCGCATTACTAACCAATGAAGCGCCAGCTTCGACTGCGGTTGTAGCGGTTGCTACAGTCGGCGGAACGCTGACCGATGGTTTCTACAACTACAAATTCACCAAAGTGGTTAATGGGGTTGAGAGCCTTGCTTCAGAAGCAACCGTAAGCACCTTGATCGATTCGTTCTTCTTCCCAACTGCCAAAGCGATTCGACTGACCAATTTGCCAGTTGGTATTACGCGAATCTACCGTAGTACAGCCAATGGCACTGGTCCATACGTACAAGTACCTTTCACAGCAAATACCACAACTTTCATCGACAACGGAACGACCTTAGCTACGACATTGGTGGAAACACCGATTTATGCCGCGCGAACTGACGGACGTCTAGCAATTGACGAAGGAACTGTAGTCAAAGTCCAAGGGTCGCGAATTGAGGCATCGTTGGGCGGACAATTGATTGCAGAAGGTACGGTAGCCAACCCAATCGTCTTCACCTCTTACCTAGATAATCGCTATGGTGCAGGTGGAACATTCAACACAACGTCGACACGTAGCACTACTGTAAGCCCTGGTGACTGGGGCGGAGTGTATGTAGGCCACACATCTTCGGCTAGCATCGACCACGCCGTAATCGCTTACGGTGGTGGAACAACTCGAATCGAAGGCGGTTTTGCTGACTTCAATGCAGTCGAAGTTCATCAAGGTGATTTGCGATTAGCAAATAGCACATTGGAGCATAATGCCAATGGTGCATCGGCAACCAGCAGCGTTGATCGAGCTGGTCGTGGATCAAATGCTTCCACGACAGTGTTCATTCGAGGCGCTCAACCGGTCGTTTAAAACAAAATAATTAAGAACAAACAAGGCGCCGCGATCAGTGCCAATGTTAACGCATTGAACTATCAAATCGTTACCGATTTGGGACGATCACGCGGGGCGATTGATAAGATTTCTGCAGTCAGCAATCACGGGCCGCTGGTCCAGAAGAACCGATTGGCAGATAACGCCATTAATGGCATGGTTGTGCGCGGTGGTGTAATGACTACGGAAGGTGTTTGGGACGATACCGACATTGTCCACGTCATTCAAGATGAAATCGTCTCATCGGATTTCAATCACTATGGTGGCCTGCGTCTAACGAGTACTCCAGGTCAAAGCTTGGTTGTGAAGGCAAGTGGCCAGAATGCAGGAATTACAGCTCACGGTGTGGCGCTCGACAATGCCAATCGAATCGGCGGATCGGTTCAGATCATCGGTCTGCCGAACTACCCAGTTATTTTGACCAGTCTTGCAGACAATTCTGTTGGCGCTGGATTCACGCCTGCTGGCATTACACAGAAGGATACGATTCCAGCACCTACCGGCAATGGTGTGGATACAGTGCTGCCAACTGGACCGGAAGTCAACAATGGATTGCTGATCGATGACGACGTGAACGTCAATACTCCAGGTTTCTTCTCCTTCGATGTTGGCGCTGGTGGATCGTCGAACTTTGCTGGACGTGGTGGAATCACTGCTCAAGGTAATACTCAACTGTTGGTGAATTCCAACGTTGTATTCGCCTTCCAAAACTACGTTGATGTTGGTGGAAACGGTGGTGCCTTCACACTCGCCAGCACGACTATCACAACTCAGCCTACGCTGGTAAGCCCAGACTTGGTCCGCAGTGCCGGTACCTTCCAAGGCTCAAGTGGCCTCGTAACTTGGCAAGTTGAAACCTTCATGGATAACGGCATCGCTCGCGTGAATAACCGAGTGACCTTCACCAGTACTACTGGAACGTTGGGCAATCTGCGATTGATCAACTATCTGGATGAAGATGTGCAAGGTGTTTCGGATGACTTGTTGTACACAACCGGTACTCCTGGCCAAGCAGACTTCCGAGCGTTCACGCTGGATGGTCCTGAGCGAATTGGTTTTAGCCACGGCGGTGTGTACTCGCTGACTCCTGGCAAGCTTGAGAATGCAAACTATATCGGTTGGGCCGCAGACCAGTATGACGAATTGGAGTTGGCAATTCAGGGTGCGGGAACCACGTACACCCCTCAAGGAAATATTGACACTACCAGCTTGACTCCATTCGTGGATTCGCAGCTTGGCAATGTCTACGGTTTAGAGGATATCACCACAGCCTTTGCTTGGGATGTTGAATCGACATCTAACCGATCGATCATAACTACCTTCCTGGAACTTGTTCCACGTAACCCAACGACTGCTGCATCTTCTGGTGATTGGCGAAGCGTTTTGCTAGACACCAACAGCAATGATCGAAATGCCTCAATAAAGTCGGAAGCTGAAAGTTCGAAATCGACCGATGCTCATGCGAATGATACGACTCAATCCGCTCAATTCCTTGGTAGCCTGGCTGCCAATGAGAAGGCTGGTGATGAAAATCGCCGTCTTGCATTCCAGATTATGGGTAACATTGCCAGTCCGAGCGATGTTGATGTTTACAGCTTCAACGGAATCGGTGGTACTGAAGTCTGGTTGGACATCGACAATACGGACAATTCGTTGGACACAGTCGTAGAGTTGGTTGATGCCGATGGACGAACGTTAGCATTGTCGGATAACTCACTGGCAGAAGAAGCCAACCCAGCGCTGCTTTACAAGTCGGCGGATATGGCTCAGTTCTCGGTAAATCCACTGCGAAAGAGTCCGAAAGAACTGTATTACGCCAGTGCGACAGGAGCACCAAAGGATCTTTACAGCACCAATCCTAGAGACGCTGGTATGCGAGTGGTTCTTCCAGGCGCTGCTGGCGAAGGTAACCTGTACCACGTCCGAGTTCGTTCAGCCGGTGGATTGACCGCTGGTTATTACTCATTGCAGGTTCGACTTCAAGAGACAGACGAGATTCCGGGTTCGGCCGTCACTTATGCCGACATCCGCTATGCCTCGAACGGTTTGGATCTACGTGGCGTACCTGGCAATTCACCTTTGCTAGGCGAGAACGGAGAAATCGAGTCGGTGGCAATCACCAATACTCGAAATGATACCTTCAATGCAGCTCAGTATCTGGGCAATCTGTTGCAAACCAATCGCCAAGCTATCAGCGTTGCGGGCAACCTGGATAACTTTACCGACGTGGATTGGTTCAGCTTCGACATCGCCTATCAGAGGATCACGCCATCAGGTCTACGCGAGTATTTTGCAACGATGTTTGATGTCGACTATGCCAACGGCATTGGACGTCCGGACACGTCGATTTACTTATTCGACGCCAATGGCAATCTGATGTTAGCTGGTCTTACAAGTGCCTTGGTTGATGATCAGGCAGGTCCAATTAGTGGAGCAGATAACTCGGATCTTTCTCGAGGATCTGCAGGTAAGCTGGATCCGTTGGTTGGTTCCTATGAATTGCCAGCAGGCCGATACTTCCTGGCTGTCACCAACAGTGACATGGTTCCAGCGGTAATGGCTGGATACACCAATGCAAATTCGTCGCCGCTGGTTCGCTTGCAGCCAATTGATAGTCTTCAATTGATTGCCGACGATCACGTCGATTTCATTGGTGGTTCCAACGGTGGAATCCCTGTGCTTACAAATCTGTTTGATAATTCGTCTGTTGTTCAGTACGACTTGTCGGACATGGTTTTGTATGTCTCCCAAACCGTAGGTTCAGAACGAACCAATGTCTACTTAGTCAATCCGTTCACTGGTGAGACCCGAAATCAGTTGTCACGAGGCAACTTCGATGTTCAAGACATCGCCATGCGAACCAACGGAACGCTGCAAGCCTTTGATCGTACCTGGCAAACTCCAAGCCAGGCTGACCGCGATGGCCTGCTGGACTATGTAACGATCAACACAACCAGTGGCGCCTTCACCAACAACACTGTAACTTACGACACTTACAACATTGATCCATCACAAAATCCGCCAACCTCAGTGGCCAGTAATGATGGCTGGAACCCAGAAGCACTGACCTTTGCCGCCAATCTGGGCGGAATTCCAGAACGAGGCTTCATGGTTGCAAATCGCCCAACTCCATTTGGAAGCGATCCTAACTATTTCGATCCTGCCGCTGATGGGTTCTCGTTTACACAAATTCCAATCAATACAAATGTTGTCGTGAACAACGTCGGTCTTTCGCGACCTGGAGTGACTCAGTTCACTAACGTTGTGTTCGAGTTTGATCCAAATAACGGTACAGCCGTTAGCAGCACCAGCAATCCAGGAGCGCGCAAGACTGGTATTGCTCAGGGTGTAGGACCGGGTACAGACATTTTTGAACGAGGTCGAATCGAAACTTATACGCTCGACATCAACGGCAATCGCGTCACGCGTTCAACTCAGTTGGTTGCCCGTGAGGTTACGACTGCCTCGGGATCTAATGTAACCCGAGTTATCAGAGATGGAGACACATTTAGCGTAATTGACAGCACGAATTTCAGAACTGTATTTGAGTTTGATCTAGGTCCCGAAGTACAACTTGTGGACTACACCCGCGTTCGCGATGGGATGCAATTCACCCTGGACGGCGTTGTGTATGAGTTTGAGGTAGCTGGTGGTGCAGTGGGTGTTACACCCGGTGCAAACGCGATTTCACTTCCAGCCAATGCTTCATTGCAACAGTTCTTGGATGCCATTCGACAAGCTCTTCCTACTTCGATTTCGTTGGGATACGACTCCGGGCGAATGAACTTTGCTGGTGCAACTACGGGCGTATTCACACAACTTCAAATTGGCGGAGTGCTGACGTCGTTTGGTACTCAGGGCGGTGTTGGCGCAGGTCGCGTTGCGGTGCGAGTTCTTGCCTCTGACACAGCCAGCACTGTAGCTGCTCGAATCGTTCAAACCGTGAACAGCCTGAACATTCCTGGCTTGAGTGCAACATCGAACGGATCAACAATTCAGTTCTTCGGCGTGCAAGTAGATAATGCAGGTTCTCTGTTCGTCTCTGGCATCGCTCCTGGCGGTATTATCCGTGGAGCGACTATGGTCGGCACGACCATGTACGCGGTTAGCGACAATGGCGGTTTGTACACTGTTTCCGGCGGGCAGCTTTCCGGATATGGTGGCACAAGAAACATTGGCAACTACGTTCCTGGATCGTACGAGCTAACGGGAATCGAATTTGCTGCAATCACAGCGGGGCCAAGCCTTGTATCGAATGGTTCTTTAACCCAGATTCTGTTCGGTTTGGATACCGCCGGCAATCTGCATGCGTTCGACACCACTGGTCATTTGCAGCCGGTCTTCGCTAATGGTGCAACCAGCATGGCAACTGGTCTAACTGGCGCGAATGGTTTGGCGTTCTCGACCTTGAACCAGAATTTGTGGAAGACTACTTCAAATCGTGGGACAGACCCTGGCCATGGAATTAATGAAACGGGCAATAACTCTCGAACAACAACACTGGGTGGAACTAGCTGGTACTTTGGAGTTGACAATCCAGGCGCACCAAATGATCGAACCTATGACTTCCCTGGTGGAGCAGCAGGTGCGATGGAGAGCAATACCTTCAGCTTGAAGGGCATTAGCTCGGGCGGATCTGCCAATGTTGTACTTCAACTACTTCCTAAATACCGAAGCTGCAGCATCGGATCTGTCGACAGGAAATAATGCCAACGATTACATGCGAGATGCATTCCGCGTCTACGTTTCGGGCGAAGATGGACAGTGGATTTTGGCAGCGACCAACAACGATCCAGCTCATGCAGCTTCCAACTCTGGATCGTTCGATGACGAGTTCGACACGTTGCTGACCGGCAATGAAGAAGGTGTGCAAACTCTGTTTGACAACTCTGGTTCTTGGCGCCAAGCTCGCGTATCGTTGGCTCAGTTTGCTGGTCAAGAAAACGTGAAGATACGGATCGAATTTGCAACCGCAGGTGGTTTTGGTTACGGCTTGACCGGAGGCAAGGGACCTGAAATTCGCACTGTCCAAGGTTCTCGATTGGTTGATGGCGAAAGTATGGTCGTCAACGGTCAGACTTTCGAAGTCGAGATGGGGCCAAATCTGTCCATGCCATCAGGCAACGGAATCAACGATGGTGACTTTGTAACGATCGACGGCACTAACTATGTGTTTACTCAAAACCTAGGTTCGGTAAGCGCACCTGACGTAGCGGTGTTTTATGCCAAGAGTATGTCGGCAGCCCAAATCGCTCAAGCTCTACAACTTGCAATTATCGGTACTCCTCCAGTAGTAAATACGTTGCCATCAACGGTCTACACGCACGAGTCCAATGACTCGATTAATACTTCCGAAATCTCGGGTATTTCTGGTGTCAGCGCTAAGATTACAGGTACAGGTATCATCGGTGACAATGTGAGTCTCTCCGACGCGACGCAAGACGTGGACATGATTCGCATTCAGGCTGATCGAGGTTCACTGGTATCGGTAAGCGTCAGAGCGGCTATTCTCGGAAGTACATTGGACAGCTTCCTCAGAGTGTTTGATGCAGACGGTCTGCCGTTGAGCATCAACGGATTGTTGGTACAGAATGACAATACTCCGGGCTCCACAGATAGCCAGTTGACCTTCACAGCTCCAAGTACCGGTGTGTACTATATCGGTGTAAGTTCATCGGGTAATTCGACCTATAACGCGGCAGTGCTTGGTAACTCGACGGCTGGCGTAAGCACAGGAAATTACTCACTGGATATTACAGTACAGCGAAACATCAATCCGCTTGTTGATGAAAACCGTCTGCAATTGGAAGCCGCCAAGGTGGTAACGGTGAGTACACCCAACATTGCGTTGCAAGGTGCTAACGGTTCAACTGGCGTACCGATGTACATGCAAGTCACCATGACTGCCGACGAGGTTGCGCAAGAGATTCAAAGAGCTTTGGCAGACTTCTTTGCAGGTGGAACAGCCAGTGCCTATCCGATCCGCGGCGGTGACACTCTATCGGTGACTGGATTGACAGTAACTGATGCAGGTCCGTTTGGATTGACTTCTGCCTTTGTAGGAGATTTGTTCAGCGCCTATAATTCGGGAACAAACTTCCAGGGTCAAACTCCTAACGCAGCCTTCCCCGGCTCGTTACAGTCTAGGGCTAACACCTTCGAAGGCGCCTACGTAGACGACTTCGTGATTGGACTAGCTGGCAGAGGCGAATTGGTGACAGGCGGCACGAATGGGAATACGAATTTCATTCAAGACCCTCAATTGCAAGTAACCAATCCAGCCTCGTTCAATCCTGAAATTCTGGTTGGTCCCTATCAAGTTGAATTGCGTGGCGGTGAAGAATACGGCATTCCTTCGCTCCCAGGCTTCCCAGTCACGATCGATCTGAATCAAGCCTTATCCATTGACAGCCGTCTGTCGCGTGGAGTTTCAGTTCAGTTCAATGCTGCGAGTAGCTTGATCGCTGGAACAACCTTCACAGTAACGGATGGAACTCGGGTTGTAACTTTAGAACTTGATGATGAAAACGACGGCATCACTGTACAGCCTGGAAACATCGCTCTGCCATTCAGCACAGCAGTACTCGATCCAATTACAGGCGCTAGGACCTCTGAATCGTCTTCGATCATTGCAGCTCGATTCCGAGACATCGTCAACTCGCCAGCAGTTCAAGCTCAACTCAAGGGTGTGGCAGTGACACTGCTAAACTCAGACCGAGTTGGATCATCAAATGACACTGCAGTGATCATCGGTGGTGATGTAAGTCTTCCAAATTCAGTCGGTACGCGAACTGTAGCGACCGGAAAAGGTGGATCGAATCGTGAACGTCAACAAGGACAAGTTGTCATCGATTCGGTTCGAGTTTCGAATTCAAAGGGCTTCGGCGTAACGGTTGAAACGGCTCCTCGAAACGCTGCAACAGGTGCAACCTCTCCTGGTACTCCGCGAAATACGGTCACCATCAACGATGAACGTTTGACTCCTGGCGCCGTTATCATGAATAGTGAATTCCTGTTTAATCAAAGTGGAGGAATCAGCATTGTCGGTGACGCTGGCGGAGCGAACCTTCCAGCCGCCGCAGTACCATTCGTTCGACTAGTGAATAACACGATTGTTGGAGGTAGCATTACTGCGGTAACCAACACGATTCCATTGATTACGAACGGAATTAACTTCGAGACTGGCAATTTTGCCTTCGCTGACAGTGTGGTTGATTACACACCGGGCATTCCTTCTCCAGTGACAGGACTGGCTGTATCTACGGATTCACTTGGAGCACCAAACTATACAGGTACTGGCGAGCCAATCGCAGGCCAAGGTGTGGTTTCGCTGGGACGTGGTGGCGTGTTGACGCTGCAGTTTACAGACAACTATCTCACTGGATCAAACAACTCGAACCCTGATTTGGCAATTTTCGAAGTTGGTGATTCAGAAGAAGTCACAGTTCAAGTCAGCGTTGATGGTACAACATGGACCAACGTTGGCCGAGCATCAGGCGCATCGCCAACAATAGATATTGATGCCTTTGGCTTCAACGGTAACAGCCGCCTAGCTTTTGTCCGGTTGACCGATGTGATCAACCAAGGCTCTTTGTCCGGAACTTCTGTAGGTGCTGATATCGACTCGGTCGGGGCGATTTCCAGCGTTCCAGCAGATCGATATTCGCCACGAGGCACGGGTATCAGCGTGACGAACAATGCCACAGCTACGCTACTCAATAATGTGCTAGTGAATAACACTACCGGTGTGAATGTCGATGCATCCAGTGCTTCGACGGTAATCGGCGGATCTGTATACCAGTTCAATACCAGCAACGTTGCAGGATCTGCTACCAACGGTCAGTTCCCGCTGGTTTTGTCCAACGCAGTTCCGCTGTTTGTCAATCCAGGACTTGGAAACTTCTATCCGACTCTGGCTTCGCCATTGATCGATAGTTCGGTGGATTCATTGAAGGATCGCGCTTCCTTGGTTGCCGTAAAGGCTCCTTTGGGAATTGCTGCTTCACCGATTCTAGCTCCATCGCTAGATGTGAATGGCCAGCTTCGTGTAGACGATCCAACTGTTGAAACTCCATCAGGTCTTGGTGAGAGTGTTTTCAAAGATCGTGGAGCTCAAGAACGTTCGGACTTCGTTGGTCCGTCGGTAATTATGCTAAATCCTGTTGACAACGATGTCGAAGGCCTGGATCAAAATCCAGATCCGACAGTCGTCGAACTGATTGGGCAAACTCCGCAGTATTTCGACATTCGTTTGGTCGACGGCCTAGAGCCAAGTGATCCAAGTCAAGGTTCCGGAATCGACCATGCGACTGTTAATTCAGCTTCGATTCTACTTTTCCGCAACAACGAACCACTAGTAGAAGGCGTCGACTATCGATTTGGATATGATTCGACCAATGGAGTCATTCGACTTCAATCGCTGGCAGGGATTTGGAAGGACAATAGTGTTTACACAATTCGCCTAATCAACTCCAAAGAGTCTGCAATCGTTGCGAAGAAGGGCTCTGACTACACCGATGGGGATCAAATTTCGATCATCGATGCAGCTAACAGTCTGACTAAGTTCGAATTCGACCTCGGTTACTTGGTTGATCTGCCTACAAGCAATGGAAATGCAACCCTGACAGATGGTACCGTTTTCTCAATCGATGATGGTTCTAAGGCATTAACATTTGAATTTGATACGAACTCAAGCAGCGTCTCGGGCAATAGAGTCATCACTCTTGCAAGCGACCTGTTAAGTGCCGCCACTTCGGCAATTGTTTCTGCGATCAACAATGCTGGATTGAACGTAACGGCCTCGGTTGTAAGCGACGGTCAACTGCAGATTCAGAGTGCCAAGAAGACAACTTTCAGCGTTCAGTCCAGTGGTCTGACGGTGACGGGTAGCACTGGAGTCCAAAAGGCATTCGGATTGCAGATACCATTGGTTGCCGGTGTTCCTCAGGGAATTCAAGATGGACAGACGTTTACGATCAATCGAGGCAGTGGAGCGGTAACATTTGAATTGGATACCAACAACAGTGTATTGTTGGGAAATATTCCAGTTCGATTCTCGTCGTCTGCATCAACTGCTCAAATCGGTGCTGCACTGGTTACAGCGATTAGCAACTCCAACGTTGGTCTATCACCGGTTTATGATGGTGACGGTGTAGTTCGACTTGGCGGAGATGTAAACACTGTTCTGGGATTGAGCCAAACCGTGTTGACTCAAGTTGGTATAGCTGGTCAGCCAGCCAGCGTTCGCATTGCTGTTCCAGCGACTGCGGCAGCCTCAGAGGTTGCACCGCTGATTCGATCAGCCATTGAAGGTGCAGGTCTGAACGGAATCGTAGTTACCAGCTTCGGTTCTCGATTGATCATCGGAAATGCCATTGCGGTATCTGGCGTGGGTGCAGGAGTCATCGGAGCAATTCGTGACTTAGCCGGCAATACGCTGAAGGCTAACCAAGTCGACGGCTCAACAACTCTGACAGTCTTCTTGGGAGACGGTTTGGATTATGGCGATGCTCCATCACCTTACAAGTCGACCAGTGCTGATGGCGGTCCAACGCATAAGGTGGTTACTGGCCTGAGTATCGGAACGACCGTTACCGCTGATGTGGATGCTCGCTTGGTAAATGCAGATTCCGATGACGGAGTTAGTTTCTCGGCTTTGTATGGAGCCTTTGCAAGTTCGGCACAAATCACAGTAACCAACACTCTCGGTGCAACCGGTTATGTGAAGATGTGGATCGATTTCAACGGTGACGGTGACTTCGCCGACGTCGGTGAAACAATCACCAGCTTCTCGATTAACGGCAGTGGTACTCGATCTGTTCAGTTCACAGTTCCTGCAGGTTCAAAGGTCGGCGAGTCCTATGCACGCATTCGCTTTAGTACGGACAGCGCGGCAGTAGCCTCTCCAATCGGAGCTGCTCCAGACGGTGAGGTTTCAGATTACCTGGTTAATCTCCAAAGCAATCCATTTACCAACAGCGTGTGGAATTTGGATGTGAACCGAGATGGATTCGTATCTCCAGTTGATGCCTTGAAGGTTATCAACTGGCTACTCGATCCATCGAAGCCGAGACTGCTGACTTTGGCAGATGCTACCTTTGCCCCACCATTCGTTGATGTTACTGGAGACGGTATCGTAGCTCCTACAGATGCACTGGCGGTGATCAACTACCTAAATAGCCGTCCTGCAACCGGGGAGGGTGAAGCATCTGGAGAAGGTGAAGGCGTACTTGTTGACTCGTCTCTATTCGGTTCGAGCCAGCAAACGGTTCTCGCCGGCAATTGGGCGGCAAGCCTGTTCGGATCTGTAAACAATACGACCGTCGCATCGAAGCCTCAGGTTGCTAACGACCTAGTTTTTGCTTCGGACGATTTGGTGGATGCTCCAGTTACCGCATGGCAAAATGGTTCAGATGTAGACCAGATGTGGGCTGCAATTGGTTTAGATGATGCTGACGCGGCAATGGTTGGTTCACTGGAAGATGACCTTCTGAACGATATCCTTGCTTAAAAATCCAACCAGCCCGCTAGGGTGGTTGTCTACAAATTGAAGGCCTCTACTGTTTTCCAGTGGAGGCCTTTTTTGTTCGGTCATAACGACTTTTCCGCCTAGGTAATTGGTGTGGTGTTTCTTTGACGTGATCTGGAAAGTAGCGAGTTGAGGGAACTTGCGCTGCTGGTTACAGTCAAAATAAAGAAGGTTGAGTCGAGTTGGGCAGGGTTGGCCGCCACCTCAATTACCGCGAGGGCAAGGTGTTTTTTTCGAAGCGAAAAACAAGCAGCAGAAGAAGTACGCATCAGCGTCGAGTTCGCCTAGAGCAGCTTGAGGATCGTAAGCTGATGGCTTATGGAGCCCTGTCTCAGGATACGGCCGAGTTCATGTTGGGTTCCGTCGTCGTTACACCCGTTTTCTTCGAAAGTAACGGTACAATCGATACCAGCAGCGAGGATTGGACTCCGTCGTCGATTCAGCAGACTCTGGACAAGATCTCACAAGCTACCGATTGGTGGGTTCAAACGCTGGATAGTTTGCACACCGTACATCATCTGTCATTCACCATCGACACTACATTTGCAAACACTCCATTTCAGACGGGCTACGAACCGATCAGTCGACGCTCCAATGATTACTCCAAGTATGTAACGGAGTTTCTGCAGAGCCAGGGAGCAACTACGACGGACATCGAAACCGAGATGTTTAAGTTCAATAATGCTCAACGACAAAAGTACAACACAGACTGGTCGTTTACGATGATCGTGGTGAATAGCTACAATCAGGGTACTGGACAGTTCGCTGCCGGCGGTTCATTTAGCAAAGCGTTTTCCTTCGCTGGCGGACTGTTTATGGTGGTTCCGTCGTCGCGTCCGGCATCCACTTTCGCACATGAGACGGGTCATATCTTTTGGGCTCGAGACGAATACGCTGGTGCCGGCAGTTCTGGATCCTACAACGGACGCCGGGGCTATTACAACGCCCGTAATGAGAACGCTATCGACCAGAACCCTAATCCCAACTTCGTTCAGCAACCAAGCATCATGGCTACTGGTTCTATATTGGATGCTGCCTGGAATGCGCATGTTTCCGCAGCCTCAACCTTAGCGCAGATCGGTTGGCAGGATAGCGATGGCGATGGTATTTTTGATGTATTAGACGTACCGCTTGAACTGCTTGGTACGGGCTATGTTGATTTAGCAACCGGCAAGTATCGTTTCAAGGGAAGCGCTAAAGTTCAGACTCTTCCAAACCTGAATTCAGCCGGCTATCGCAGCGACATAACTACGAACAAGATCACCGATATCGAATATCGTTTTGACAACGGAGCCTGGCAAAGCTATTCCCAACCCAATTCTTATCAAACTACTTTGGACCTGGATATTACCGTACCAAGTGGAGTTTCGACGATCCAAATTCGAGCGCGCGATTCTGAATCGACGGTCACCAGCAATCTATTTCAAGGTCGGTTGAGCCGCGCGGATGCAACGGTTGGTAATGGAATCAACGGCTTTGCTTGGATCGATGTGAACAAGAATGGATTGCGCGATGCTGGCGAGTACGGTCAGTCGGGTTGGACCGTTGCATTAGTTGATAGCTCAGGCCAAAACATTCAGATTCAGAAGCAGATCGAGCCTGACAGTTTATCCAATGGTCCTGTGGGAACCACTCCAATCAATGGAGCCGTTTTGGGATCAGTTGGAAGTAGCACCGATGGAAGAGTTGGTGTGCTGACCGATCCAGACTCACTTACCGGCAACAAAGTTTTCACTGCCTATTCAACCTCCGCTCAAACTTTCGTTAATACATGGAATGAAACTGGACGTCAGTTCCAAGCAACATTCGTCGCCGATACCACGACCGTTTCCTTAGAGGCAATTGGAATTGGTACAGGATCGTACGGACGGCTTGAGGCTTACAACAGTTTAGGCCAACTGGTTGGGCGATACACGACCAAGTCTCTAACTGCTGGTCAAACGGAAACAATGACCATTAGTCGCGGGGTAGGCGACATTAGTTACGTTGTAGCCTTTGGCACTGCTAAGACAAACGTCAAGCTAGATAATCTTCGCTATGGTGCGCCTACGACGGTCCAGACGGACTCGCAAGGGCACTACTATTTTCCATCGCTTCCGGCTGGGCAGTATCAAGTTCGTGCAACAGCTTCATCGGGATACAACGCACTGTCTCCCAGCAATGGTACGATGCAAGCTGCCGTAACGACGAATGCAGCCACATCCGATATCGATTTTGGTTTTGTACCCGCAGGAAGTGACTGGCAAAATCCGCGCGATCGTTACGACGTGAACGACAATAGCCTGGTTTCGCCAGTGGACGCGTTACTAGTTATCAATGCCCTGAACAGCGGCGGTGGAAGAATTCTTGCCGGTTCTGGATTTCCAACTAGTCCGTATATTGATGTGACGGGTGACGGAGTCTTATCACCAGTCGATGCTCTGTTGGTGATTAATTTCTTGAACCAGAACCGGGGCGGCGGAGAAAGCGAATCGGGTTCTCCAGGGTCCTCACCGGACAGCCAGATTAATGTCGGAGGAGGCTGCAGTGTGTGGGAATACGGAGCCCCGCCAATCAATAGCCCTTTTGGGGAGGGCGAGCTGAGCGAAGATGAGTTGCTTTTTTTACTTGCTCAAAATCACTTAGATTCGTTGGTGGACGGGGAATAAACTGCTGGGAACTTTATCCTAAGTAGTGATTCTAACAGTTGTACGGCTGAGTCTGCGAATCCTACAATCCGCACGATTTCCCGTATTTTGTCCAAACAACCCAATTGTCTCAAATTTGCTTATTTGCAAAAATTAGCTGTTTTGACTAATCTAAATGTCTTCCGGGCGGCAAAGGTCGCCACCAACCTTGTCATGAACTGGTTCAAGCGAGAGCTCCGCTGAACCCAGTCCTAGTAGTTAGTTTGCAAACATCACGACGTCTCTGGGCGAACTCAATGAAAAATCTAATTGGAAAATCAATTGTGCGAACACAACGTTCGCGTTTGAATCGACTGCGAACGCTTAAATTGGAAAGCCTGGAAGGGCGGCAGTTGATGGCTGCGGATTTGAATCCGAACCACAATTACTTGATACCCGAAGACACTAATGGCGACTTTGACGTAACTCCGATCGATGCGTTGATTGTCATCAACAAGTTGAACAAATTCTACAACGGTCGCATGTCCAGTGAGGGCGAGTCAGATAAATCAAAATGGGACGTCGACAGAAATGGACGATTGTCTCCCGCCGACGCTCTGTCTGTGATTAACCGCTTGAACGCCGAGGGTGAAGGCAACATCTTGATGCGTTACAGCTACAGCATCACAGATCCGACCACTGGTAACGCAATATCCCAGGTGACCGTTGGCAACGACTTTCTGGTCAATGTTTTCTTCCAAGACGTTCGTGACACTTCTCCACAAGGTATCTTTACTGGAGCGATCGACTTAGGTGTGAGCGATCTAAGCCTTGCAGATTATCAGTTCTCGACGACCTTCTTCTCCGGCTTGTCGTTTTCTTCGCAATACAACGTTTTGAAGAACGGCTTCCAAGGCGGCGGGATACAGCTCGGTCACGGAAACTCGCCAAATGTAGCTGATGGCGAAACATTCTCCGTAACTACTTCATCGGGAACGGTAGTTTTCGAATTTGATTCCAATTCGTCTGTCACCGTTGGAAATACTCCTGTGACATTGGCTTCATCCAGCGTGACCTATTCACAAGCTGGGTCAGCAATTGTTTCAGCAATCAATGGATCAAGCCTAGGAATCACCAGTAGGTTCAACGGTCTCAGTACCGTGGTACTTCCAACTGGTGCCACTTTCAATGCGCTAACATCTCGCTTAACGCCAAGCTTGACTACTCAGGAGTATTTCGACGAAATCACTTCGGGTCACACTGACGTTCTGAATCCACCTGACCCAGCGACCGACATCTACAAATTCTTCACGGTCCGATTCAAGGCATCCAAAGCTGGAACGATGACCTTCAATCCAAATGGTCCAGATGATGCTGGATCTGAAAACACGCTTTACGGTGGAGACGGTGCACCGCTTCCAAATAGTGTGATTGATTTTGGCACTTCATTCAGTGTCAACATCGTGACCGATCCAACTGGTCCAACTGCTGTAGCTGACACGATTAGCGTGACCGAAGACACGGCACGAGCTATTACCGCGGCCGAGTTGTTGGCCAATGACACATCTGGAGCCAATCCGGCTCGAGTGCTGAGCTTGGTGAGCATTCAGAAGACGGGCTCAACCCAAGGTTCACTCTCTGGAAACACGTACACACCAGCTTCGAACTCCAATGCTCCAGACGTATTGACCTACACAATTACAGATACTGCAGGATTGACTTCAACTGGAACAATCACCATCAACATCACTGCGGTGAATGATGCTCCAAATGCGGTTGCGGATAACTTCGCAGCAGTTGCCGGAAGTGTGGACAATGATTTGGCCGTTCTAGCCAACGACTCGGCTGGTCCCGCAAATGAATCGACTCAAACCTTGACAATTACCGCTTTGACAACACCATCCAACGGTGGAACTGTCACGATCGCAGCGGGTGGAAAGTCGGTTCTCTACACGCCTGATCCAGCCTATGTCGGACCTGAGACCTTCAGCTACACAGTGCAAGATAATGGCAGTCCGACAGGATCGTCTACCGCTACGGTAACTGTTGATGTTCAACCTGCAACGCGACCCTTTGCTGTTCGCGACCGATTAACGATCGTCGAAGATAGCTCCAATAACAGTATCGCAGTATTGTCGAATGACCTTGTAAACAATGGACAAACTGCGTTGTTAGTTGGTATCGCTTCCAATCCAGCCAATGGTTCGGTTTCGGTCAACGGCACCAACATTCTGTACACTCCGAATCCAGATTTCTTCGGCACAGATACGTTCACCTATGCAATGAACGAAACCAATGGCACTGGAGCTGACTCTGTTGGAACAGTGACTGTAACGGTCAACAATGTCAATGACCGACCAGTCTTGGTGAATGACCCCGCTGTAGGCGTGACAATCGCAACCGAAGAGAACGCTGCCCTGTCCATCCCATTCGCTTCGCTGACCGGTAACGATTCTCCAGGTCCAAATGAGACGGATTCGCTGACTGTGACAACGGTTACAGCGTTAACGGCTAATGCTGGAACCGTGGCCATCAACGGCAGTAACGTGGTTTATACACCTGCAGCTAGCTTCTTTGGAACCTTCCTGTTCACGTACAATGCAATCGACAATGGAGTATCTCCACTATCGGCACTGAACCCAGCAACCGTGACAGTTACGGTCAATCCATTCAATGACCCTCCTGTACTACAGAATAAGTCATTCTCTGGTACAGAAGATCAGCCTGTAACCATGGCTATCACGGCTGTATTGGCAAATGACTCGCCAGGCCCAGGTGAAACAGATACTCAGACGTTGAACGTGACGAGCGTGGCAGCAGTAACTGCAAATGCTGGCTCAGTAGCAATCGTCGGCTCCAATGTTGTTTACACACCGGCAGCCAACTTCAATGGCGCGTTTGTTTACACCTACACAGCCACAGACACTGGCGTTCCGGCCAAGTCTTCGACAGCTACAGTTACCGTCAACATGACGGCAGTAAATGACGCCCCTGTTCCAACGGCAGACACCGTACGAGCCTTTAAGAACAATGCAGCTCGAATTCCATTCGCAACCTTGTTGTCAAACGACAGCGTCGGTCCAGCAAATGAAATCGGTCAAACTCTGACCATCACCGCAGTACAAGCCCCCGTCAATGGCACGGTTTCGATTGATACTGCCAATAGCGTTGTCATCTTCACGCCAGCAGCAGACTTCACGGGAACTGCATCCTTTACCTACACCGTTCAAGACAACGGAGGTGGAGCAACTAATTCGGCAACTGGTTCAGTGACCGTAAATGTTGAAGAATTCTTGCCAAGTACCATCCACGGTACGGCCTGGGTTGACGAAACAATGGATGGAGCGATTACTGCCCGTGAACGCATGTTGGCAGGTGTTCGAGTCCATCTGACTGGAACATCGCTTGGCCAGACTGTCTCTCAAGAAATGATTACCCTCAATGACGGCACCTACGTTTTCGATGATCTAGGACCTGGTAACTACACAGTTACTTTCACTGCACCACTGTTTGCTCAAACATCAGCGTTTTTCGACGTTGGACCTTATGACTTTGACATTACTGAGCCAGGCGGAGCTGATCTGACACAGAACTACTCGGTCTATGGATTCGATCCTTTAATGGTGATCAAGGTGGGTCGATTGATGGATCAGTTGGTGTCGAAGTTCCAGTTTGTTGATCAGAACATTGCCTTGCGAGGTGCTTACTTCGCTATCGGCTCGGATAACAGTCTATCGTGGGGCGTGAGGTTGGATGGCTTCGAAAATGCACTCTACACCGAGGCAGTTTTCCAAGGCTCCGATCTGTTGGTTACGGTTGTTGATGCAAACCATGTCTTGAAGACTTACAAGGTCTCGAGTCAGTTCTATGCGTTTGTAACTGACGGACATGGCAACAAACTGGTTCGACTGCTTGGCGGTCCAGCAGACTTTGCTAACGTTGTCACAACTACATTGGCAAACCCCGCATACTTCGCAAGTAACTATTTAGCCTCGGTTGAAGAAGTCTTTAACGATTACGACTTCTAATCGATTGCCAAGTCATAGAGAAAAAAAGGGCGACTCCAAACGGTCGCCCTTTTTCGTTTAGAGGCTTTTGGAGTTGAGTAGCTAAGTCAACTTGTCTGAGTTAGTTTCTGAAACAAGTTTCTAACGGAGATGCTAGCAACAGATCATGATTCGCCTCAACCAAGTGTCTAATCTTGTTCACAATGGAAACTGATAGTCTTTGAAGAACTCGTCTTGACCAAAATCAAGTTTCTGCACAACTTGATACTCACTTCAATCGTGGATGGATTGAAGGGTAATGCAAGCAAAGGACGCTTGCAAAATAGTTGTGAACGACTTGTGAAATACGTTTAGTCACAACAACCTAAGAAAGAGTATTACACGTTACTCAAGTGGGAGGCCGCAGATGTCAACGTCTTCGCAGAATCGCAATTCCGATCAGCCCGCTCCTCGATCGTCGCGCATTGTTAGCCTCAAACAGTTTCTTGACGAGGCAGTATTCATTGGTGCAAAAGATATTGAAGTACGCAGATGCTGTAATCGTGCCGATAAATGCCAGGCTGGCGATGTCTTCGTGCCTGACCACAACGGCAGTGGCGATGAAGCCGACAAGGTCGAAGTTGCAATCAAGCGTGGTGCTGTGGCTGTGGTTACTGAGCGTTTGCTGCCAGTGACAATTCCTCAATGTCTGGTGGATGATACTCGAACCGTCTATGCCAAGATTTGTCACGCACTGGCAGGCAATCCATCTCAGCGCATGCTCACGATCGGAGTCGTTGGATCGCAGGGTAAAACAACGACCTCGCTGTTTATTGCATCTTTGCTAAAGCGAATGGCAGGAGCCGTAGCTTATTACACATCGTTGGGGTCTAGCGATTCAACCGAATGTGATCGAACCGCAACTACGCCACCCGCAGCGGCCAAGTTGGCTCGTTGGATGGAACGAGCCGATCGCGCTGGTGCTCCAGCAGCGATCGTAGAGCTTTCTTCACCGATGTTACACAATCAAGCCATTGCAGGAGTGGAGTTTGATCTGATTGTGGTAACGAGCATGCGACCTGGACAGTTTCGCGGAAGCCCAACCACCAAACAAATTGAAGCTCTAGTTACCGGATGCATCGGTCAATTGAAAGATCATGGCGTGCTGATTGTCAATGCCGACGACGCAAGTGCAGCGAGCTTTGCAGAACGAGTTGACATGCCTACGGTGCTGTATGGTTTGGACGCGGGACATCATATTCGTGGCAAACGTTTATCGCGGAGCGGTGGCGAACAGCAGGTCCTAGCGATCGCAGGTACCACGATGATGCCGCTCACCTTGAAGATGCCTGGAGATCAGATGGCCCGAGCTGCGTTGGCAGCTTTGGCAGTGGCTTGGATTACTGAACTTCCAATACCTCAAAGTATCGGAGCCATCGAAGCCTTGCAGACTATTCCTGGACGAATGCAACGTATTCAACAGGCGGTAGACGTACCGCTGTTCATCGACGCTGCTCAAACGCCTGATCGAGTGGCTACGGCTCTGCACGCTCTTCGCTTGCATCAGTTCGGACCTTGTACGGTAGTGATGGATCTTGGCAATCAACTAGAGGCCAATTGGCGACAGCGATTGGGAGAGGTACTCGAGAAGAACGCAGCACGAGTTGTACTGACATCAAGCGATCTTTCTCCAGAAGCCACTCAACGACTAGCGATGGACGTGCTCGGCGGTTGCCAAGCTGCTGGCCGAGTCCAAGTTATTCCTGATCGCGAGGCAGCCATTGCTTGGGCCGTGCGCAACACGGAAACAGGTTGTGTTCTGCTAAGTGGTTGTGGTGCCAGTCTGTGGACCAATCGTCAAGGATTGGACACCTGCGATGAAATAGTAGCAAAACGAGTTCTTGCTCAAAACAACGAAAAAACGGCTACCAATCCGCTTTGTATTTTTCCACCAAGCTCTTCGACAGAATATTTTCCCTTCTGAGGCGCATTTACCCTTGACTTCGATTTTGGGAATCTTGTATTTCCAATGTGTCGAGCACGGAAGAGCTTAAGACGGACCCAAATCAGCTCCGCAAGCTGATGTTAGATCAAATAGCTCATCCGTTCACTCATGGAAGAGTGATTCAGCTTGATTCATGACAGGAAGTCGAATCAGTGGAAGTTCTGTCGATGGCTATGGTTTTGCGGGAAAACATAGCTGGCCTCCCTCCTGGGTCGGAGCACATAAGTGTTGGGAAGTGGTTTCTGGGTCAATCACTCCCTTCGCGCTTCGCGACAGAGCTTAAGTCTGCGCACCGGAGCATTCCGAACAAGAATGCTCCGGTGCCAGGGAACACCAAAGCCCTAACAGTTTCCCAGAACTGCTAGGGCTTTTTTATTTTCCAGACCGCAACTCAGCAAACCAGAGACACTACCTCGTTAAGGCTGATTTGAAAGATCTAAACCAACGACGCTTACCCGATCAAAGGGATGAACTTGTTGAATCAGCTTGAACTTGCTTAACCCAGAGCTGACTAAGTCCCGTTCCAATCTCTCAGCCGGACCGCGATAGACAATCCAAATCTGGCCATGACCATCGCTTCTTGCTTGCTCCTCAACTTGCCGTAGCCAAGCCTTGCGGTCTGCGATCAGCGATTTAGGTTCAACTGGGACACCTAGATTTAGGATCTGATGTATTCCTCGCAACGGATAGCTCAAGTATCGATTTTGATCTTCGGTCAGTGGCAGCTCAACATCGACTCCCTCAATCAATCCCGAATAACACCACAGTGTTTGCGAATCGGCTGAGAATTGCCTCGCGATGAACTCAGATGCCCCGCGCCAATTCTCTTGCCGCTCAGTTCGCCACTGTTCCAAAGGAAGTTCCAGCAGGCCTTGAGAGAATATCATCCACAGCCAAGTCAGCAGAACTGCCGCGTGACGCAACCAGCCCGCGAGCATCGCACTGAGTTGCGCGAAACACAAATATATGGGTAGGGCTGCTACGATCACAAATCGATAATGCATTAGCGGAGCAATCTGGAAATGAGTCAGCGACCAAGCTAAAACCACTGGTCCAATCGCTGCGCTTAACCAAACACCGATGGCCCGAGATGGTAGACCCTGATTATCTGACGGCAATAGCTTTGATTCTGTTGCAAACAAACGTTGCCATATCTTCAAGACAAACAGGCTCGCGAGAGTTGGTAAGGCAATCTGTACGAAGGGAAACATTGACAACAACGAGCCCCATGAGTCATCGCCAGCAAACGTAGACCATTGCTGACGTCGATTCCAAGCGGTCTGATTGGCGAACAGTTGCCAAACTCCACTGCCGATCACAAACATCAGGCAGACAACATTGGAAAGCGACACTTGCTTTCGGAGAAGAACAACTGCCACCAACACGATTGTTTGAAATGCCAGACTTAGCCCGCTAGTGATGTGAACAGCTACCATCAATCCGGCACAGATGGCCCAGAAATACCAATGCCTTCGGCCAGGGCAATAATTTTCGTTTTGACTTGGTGGTCGATGATTTTGGACAATCTCAGCTACTAACATCCAACTCCACAGATTGAGCAGTTGCACTATCGCATACGAACGAGCCTCAACTGCGTAAAAGAACTGCATTCTGTCGACGAGAATCGATAGACACCAGCCAACAACAGGTATGCAACCAATTAGCCCTGGATTTCTATTGGATCGAAGCAACCATAAGCTCAAAGAAAGTAGGCCAACAATCCAGGCAATCAGCGAAGGCAAACGAAGCGACCATTCATATTGTCCCCAGACCTGGATCCACATCTTCAAAAACGCGAAATAGAGCACCGATTGATTTCCAGCTCGAGCGCGTTCGCTTAGCTCGGACCATGACGTGCTGACTACCCAACTGGTGTGAAGTTCGTCTACCCATAAAGGCCGGTCAAGCATCGGACCTAGCCACATCAGACTTGCAGCAACTATTCCGCTCAAGATCGCGAGTTGAAGAGGTTTTGATGGCTGATTATTCAAGAATCAATTCGCTTACTTGCTGGAAACGCAAACAGATAGTGGCAACATTCCGTCTGTTGAACAACTCATCGTAATCGATTAGGCTGTGATTCCTACCCTCGGTAGATTTACAAATAATGAACTCAGAAGGTGTTGAACTATTAGTCACAGAATCAATCTCAACCGAGCCTGGAGCGTCGAGTCAGCTCAATTAGATCATCTGAAACTAGCCCGCCGGTTCAACAATCCTACTGGGATTGAGCCAGAGCAAGAAGTTTGGCTGGAGTTGCAATGGAGCCAGGAAGTCGAGGTTTTCAGTTTGAGTATCAACGAGATTTGGTTGGATTTGCCTGATGAAATTCAAAGTGGGCTTACGAATATTCATCGTTGGCCGATCGGTGGTTATCTTTGCGGAAACAATCTAGTAGTTTTAGATTTACGATCGTCACAAGCTTCGGAAGCGATACGAAATCAAAATCGTCGTCTAATTGAGCTACAGCCATTCTGTTCCGTAGTGCTAGAGATTGCTGAGCCAAAGTAAATCGGCAAGTTGTTCGTGTGTGGTGGGATTCCTGCGGTCAGAGTGTAAACTATTAGATTCAAGTCTAGGAAGTTTACGCCCACTATCACTTGATGTACTCTGATCCTCGCGGATGCTTATGCCAATGCGTAATACACTTTTGATCCCGTTATTGTTGACTGTTCTAGTCTGTGGCTGCAGCGATAAGAAAACAGATGAGCGGCCAAAGACTTCAGAAGATTCTACCGCAAAAACAACTCAGCCTGACCCAGTCGTGGATAACTCGAAGTTGGACCTGACAGTTGGTGCCGGGCCCGTTACGTTGCCAGACTACGAAGTCGATCCGAAATTGATGATGGCTTCCACACTGTCGAGCGAACAGTTGAACGAAGGTTGGGTCAAGTTGTTTGATGGTCATACTTTGGCCGGTTGGAGTATCACAGGTAAAGCCGATTGGCAGTGCAAGAATGGAGTCATTCGCGTTACTCAAGGCGAGCCGAGCTTTCTAGTCACCAATTTCGAACTTGCAGATTACGAGTTGAAGGTCGATTTCCGCTGTGCTGACAAAACTAACAGCGGAGTCTTTCTGCGAACAGCCCCAGAACCTGGCGATGTTGGCTTGGATTGTTTAGAGCTGAATATCGCACCGCCAGACAATCCGTTCCCTACTGGCAGCTTTGTGAAGCGACAGAGGCTCGAGCCGGAGAAGTTGGGCAGCTTTGATCCTAAAGAGTGGCACACCTATCACATCAGGCTTGAGGGTGAATCGGTAAAGGTTAGCTTAGATGGCAAGCCGATTACTGAGATTGCCGATGAGACTTCATCGCGCCGAGGTTGCATCAGCCTTCAGCACAATCAGGGAGTCGTTGAATTTCGCAATGTGCTTTTGCGACCAATTGCCCCTAGATCAATGAAGATGACCTCCGGTTGGGAAGAGGATTGGGTCGTCGGTGAGAAAGAGCCCGGTGTCTTGAAAGTAGCATCCTCTGGTGACGGGTTACATTTGCAGGGCGGCTTGGGTAAAGTCCAATCGAAGTCGAGTTTTGGGGATTTTTGGTTGCAAGCTAAATACACTTTGGCGAAACCCGAAGTGAATACCGGAATCTTTTTTCGATGTATCGAAGACAGCATGCTTGATGGCTACGAGTGCCAAGTAAATCACGCCATCATCGACAAGAATCCTTTGGCTCCGAAAGATTCAGGAGCTGGCGCGATCTTCCGTCGCAAGCCGGCTAGGATTGTAATTGGCGATGGAACAAAGCCTACGCATATTTCGTTGCTGGCAAGTGGCAATCAGATGTTTACATGGGTGAACGGTATTCTGACTGCCGAGTTCACGGATGATCGTCCGGCGGACTTGAATCCAAGAAAAGGGACACGAGTTGAACCTGGTCCGATTGCCCTGCAAGGTCATGATCCTACCACCGATGCTACCTTTCATGAGATCAAAGTAACAACATTAAGGTAATTTCTCTTAGTGCCTGGTTGACTCCAAATCGCTGAGAATTGTGCACCTGATTATTTCAAATGTTCTAGCGCTGCGGCCTGCATAAACTTGCTCGCGGCGGGCGTACTGGTGTGACCAGATAATGGATCGTTGTGTATTGATTTGGTCATGTTCAATGCGTTGTAAGCTGCGTAGACGCTAGTTGGTGGGCACGTTGTATCGATGAAGCCTACGGTCAATGCAGCCCCAACGCATTTGGCTCGTCGAGCGAAATTAACAGCATCGAAGTATCTCGAAGCTTGCAGCGACTGAGGATCGGGCTGTCCTGCGGAATCTGTTGCGACTATCTTGGGCCAACCGCTAATTCGCCCTGCTTGGCTTCCGGTGTGATCGCAACCAGCGGGAACGCCAGCGCAAATAAACGTTACTCGCGAGTCAAGTCCTGCGGCCGCTAGAGCTTGGAATCCGCCTTGGCTGCTACCATAGACGATCAACCTCTTTCCATCCCACTCCGGTTGACTGGTGAGAAAATCGATTGCGCGAATGAGTCGCAGAAACATGCCTCGAAAGTAAATCTCGTCGCGAGACTGCCGGCCGCGGACACGATAGTCTTTCAATTCACCATTGGCCAGATCGCTATAGAACTCCTTTGGTTTACCGTTGGGCAATCCATGAGCGTTAATGTCCATTGCCAGCATGCCGCCAGCCTGTTTGCACCAATTCAAGCTGCCAAGGTTAGAACTGTTCACGCCGGCACCGTGCACAAATAGAATCGCTGGTAAGCTTTTGGGTTGAGCTCCGACAGGTTTGCCAAAGTAGCCTGACACAGGTGCCCCCAAGCAATCAACGGTGACATCGAACGCTTGAACTTCAGTTAATGGTGATGGAATTGGATTCATCGCAACCTTGGCTGGAATGGCTGCTAAAGACTTCCTCTGCGCATCCCAAAATTCATCGAAGTCATCCGGTACACTTTGGCTAGGCATGATCTTGAGCGGATCAACGGCGGCTGCAGCCAGAGCGATGGCGTTCTTGACAGTGACTTTGACTGAAAGGAAGCCGGGCAAGTCAAGCCTGCCATTAACTTCGGCGGTGCCCTCTTTCAGCTCAAGAGTCTGTGGAACTTGCGGTTTGTATCCATCTGTGGACAGAACAACCTGTACAGCTTGTCCAGAAATCGGCCCGGCTTCATCGCTTGCACTGATTTTGAACGTGACCTTTTCGCCAACGGCATAGATTGCGTCTTCACGGTCGGTGATGACCTTTAGTGCAATTCCTCGCTTGATTGTAGCCTTGTCCTGCGCCAAGCACAGACCGGACAAGCACACTGAAAGTATCAAGAGTATGAGATACTTCACTTATGGTCTCCCTGATGAAAATTGACCCTGGATAACTTTGGGATGGCCGCCCGGTGTCTGGCTACATCGAAACCTGAGTGTTTCGAAAATCCGACTGGGTTAGTATACCTGGAGCGTGGCATTTCCAATGAGTAGCAGCGGTTTTGCGTTTTTCCACTGGACAACCTGGACGATCTGACTAACTTTTACAGCAACATTTTAGCGGTTGATATCAAATACACCGCAAGTGCGACTCGTCGTGATGACGCTCAGCCAACAATGAATCGCAGAAAGCAGTTAGCTTTTTGCAAATCTGGTTTAGTGCCAAGTGCTAAGGATTACTGTCCGAAATTGGGACAGTTTCTTTTCGCATATTCTCTCGACGGTCGTTCTGTAGACCCATTAGTGCCTTGCAGTTGTTTTCCGTTTCATCCATTTTTGTCGCGAGGACAATCATTGGTTTTAAGGAAGACTGATTGAACAAGCCAGAAAGAAAAGAATGATGAAACGATCCAGATCCAGGACCTCAAAGCGAACAAACCTTGATCCTAGCATGCAACGAATCAACAAAGTACTTGCTGCAGCAGGGTTGGGTAGCCGGCGTGATGTCGAAGAGCTGATCCTGCAAGGTCGCGTCGAGATCGATGGAACAACGGTTACTAATTTAGCAACTCGCGTCAATCCACAGGAAGCCAAGATTGAAGTCGATGGTCAGTTGCTCAAGCGACCCAAGCTGGTCTACTACGCGCTGAACAAACCCAAGGGAGTGCTTTCGACTAGCAACGATCCAAGTGGTCGAATGCGAGTTATCGATTTTGTACCTGACAAGCATCGCGTATTCTCCGTTGGTCGCTTGGACCGATACAGCGAAGGTTTGATGCTACTTACCAACGATGGCGACTTGGCTCAGCGCTTAGCTCACCCTCGCTTCCGAGTTCAGAAGACGTACTTTGTTGTGGTAGCTGGCATTTTGACTATCGAAGAGTTGGCGAAGCTACGAAAAGGCGTCTATCTAGCTGAAGGTATGGCCCGCATCGATGGAGCCAGAATCCGCAAGACTCGAAAGACTTGTACCGAGCTTGAGATTCTTTTGTCAGAAGGAAAGAATCGCGAGATTCGGCGAATTCTCGCTCGAGCTGGCCACAAAGTTGTTTTGCTACGACGGCTTGCAATTGGGCCACTGCGACTAGCCGAAATGCCAGTTGGTGCAGCCCGAGAATTGACCGCTAATGAGATCAAGGCACTGTATGCAGTGACCGAACCTAAGGCCGCGCCAAAGGCGAAGCCTGAAGCTGCCCAAGAGGCTACGGTTGTTCCACCAGTCGATGTGACCAAGGTGGTAACACCGATCGAATCGGATGGCTTTGATGACTTCGGCGTTGGATTGGATGGCGATTACGAGTACGACGAGTCGCAACTTGTACTAACCGATGATGTTGTTGAATTCGGAGCTAGCACCGAAGAGGAGATGGACGATGACTTCGTGGCTGACTTTGAGTCGCTGAGTGCAGGTGCAGTGCTCGATTATGAAGAAGATGTTGAAGAGCAAGTAGATCAGCCGCCGCGTCACAGAAGCTCGGAGCTTAGATCTGATCGCAGCGGCGATCGTCGTGATCGAGATCGAGGTAACCGCGATGGTGCAACTCGAGGTCGAGATGGTGGCGGCCGAGCTAGTGGTCGTAGAGATGGCGGCGGCCGCGATGGAAGTCGAGATGGTGGAGATCGCTATGGAAGCAGAGTAGGATCAGGTAGCCGCCGAGGTGGTCGTGTTGGCGGTGGTCGAGATCGCTATGAAGGTGCGCGAGGTGGCGATCGTTTTCCAAGTAGGGGCCGCAGATTCAGTAACGATGATAATCGCGGTCAACGCGACGAGCGCCCAGAAACCGATCAACGAGAAGGCTGGTCTGAAGGCGGAGAGGGACGATCCGAGGGCTATCGCGGCACAGGGCGATCAAAGTTTGGACGCTCAGGATCTGACCGGTCAAGCTTTGGATCAAGCTCCAGAAGACCAGGTTCAGGTTCCGGTAGGGCAGGCTTTGGTAGGTCAGGCTCTGGAGGCAGATTCCAGTCAGACGGTCGTCAAGGCTCCGGACGCTATGGCTCGGGAGGCTACAGGGGCTCAGGGTCACAGGACTCGGGGTCTCGTGGCGGTCGACGTCCGTTTGACGGTTCGTCGCGTAACGAGGGCCGGCAGCAAAATGAATCCTTCGACGGCGATTTCAGAGAACTGTTCGGCGATGGCCAAGAGTCAGCAGGTCCGCAAGCGGATCGATCGCAAGGCAACCGAGGCCGCAAGCCCTCTGGCGGTGGTTTCGGGCGAGGCGGCGCAGGTAGAGGTGGTGATTCAGGGCGAGGCGGATCGATGGGCCGCCGCAGCTCAGGTGGCGCAGGTTCGCGAGGTCGACCAAGTGGTGGATTCGCTGGTCGCGCGGAACAAGGAGGTCGATCGCGGTTTCCACGTAACGATCAAAACAGCGGCTGGAGTGATCAAGGCCCAGCTCGCCAAGGCCCAGCTCGCCAAGGCCCAGGTCGCCAAGGTGAGGGTCGTCAAGATTTTGAGACTGAAGGCGATCAGCGGTCGGACGAGCGAAGCTTCGGCAAGCGTTCGTTCAACCGTCGGCCCGGCGGTCGTCAGGTTGGTGGGGGACAGGTTGGTGGCGGCGGCCAGGGTGGTCCGGGTGGCGGCGGCCAGGGTGGTTCATTTGAATCGGGCGAACGACGACCTGGAAAGCGGACTTTTGGTGGTGGATCTGGAAGCCGAGATTCGCGCCCTGGCGGCAGACCTGGTGGCCGTCCAAGCAATCGCTTGGGTGGACGTCCTGGTAGCAAGCCCGGCAAGAAGCGGCCCGGTGGTCCGAAGAGAGATCGGGACTAACGGCCAACTCAGCCTATGCTGGACTTGTGGTTTCGACTCGACTGAGCAAAATGGCTGGCAGCGTTTGTTGGAACGCTGATCGGTTGTCAAACGAGGAACTGTTGATGCCACACTTTGCCGATAACGCTATGTTCGCGCCTTTGGCAGTGATTGATAATTATCGCATAGCCAAGGATACGATGTGCCTTCGCGTGGCAGCACCATCGACGATGTGTGCTGCTCATCCGGGGCAGTTTTTCATGCTCCGCGATCTTCGAAGTACCGACCCGCTAATCGGCCGGGCCTTTGCGCTATACGATTGCGATCCTCAGTCAGGCTGGCTGGAGGTCGCTTATCTGGTCAAAGGAAAATTGACTCAATCCATTTCGCGGCTCTCGAACGGCTCGACGGTGGGAATGTGCGGTCCTCTAGGAAACAGCTTTGATGACAGCTCGGTGGAACATCTCATCATGGTCGCCGGTGGCATCGGGCAAACTCCATTCCTTTGTTTGTCGAAGGAGGCTACGGGCAAACAGAAGTTTGGCGAACGCAATTCAGCCTATGCTGGTCGTGTAAGCCTGTGTTACGGTGCGAGAACCAAAGAGTACTTGGCTGGAGTTGAGAATTTTCAAAAGGCTGGTGCAACGGTACACATCGCCACCGAAGATGGTTCGATCGGGCCTCCTCAACGTGTGACCAATGTTCTTGAGTTACTGTTAAAGGACGAGCCCGACTTAGCGAAGACTAGAGTTGTTTGTTGCGGCCCAGAGCCCATGATGGAAGCCGTGGCGAAAATCGCTGAGACTTTTCAAGTTCCATGCCAGGTATCGCTGGAAACTCCTATGGCATGTGGCATCGGTATTTGCTTTACTTGTGTTGCTAAAGTTGGCTGCATCAACGACTGGGATTACCAGAGAACCTGTGTCGAAGGACCAATTTTCGAAGCTGGTGAGATTGTCTGGCATTAGTTCTTGAGAGCGGACTACCGCGGATCGTATTGTTCTGACAAGGGTCGCCATAATGAAGCCGCGTATCTTCCGCTGTCTAGTTTTGATCCTAAGTTTTGCGGTGACAATCAGTTCGGTGCGGGCTGAACACTGTCCGTTTTGCTCGGTTGTCAACATGACCATCTCCGAGCAGTTCAAGTTGAATGATCTGGCTGTGATCGCGACGCTCGTTTCGGCCCCAGAAGACTTGCCCGGCAAAGGTGAACTGCCAATTAGAAAGTTCAAGATAAGGCGAATTCTCAAGGGCGAGGCTTTCATCGAGGAGGGCGAGTCCTTTTCTGCAGTCCTCAAAGGCGATCATCAAAAGGGCGCCGAGTTCTTGGTTTGGGGAGCCGGTCCGCCTGAGATACTTTGGAGTGAACCGATACCAAGTCATGCTCGCTTAGAAGAGTATCTTGATGATATTCAGGATTTACCCGAGAAGGGCCGATTAGCGTTCTTCCAAGACTTCTTCGAAGATCCTTTGAAGGTTCTGGCTTCGGACGCTTACGATGAGTTTGCGGTGGCTTCCTACGAAGACTTGCGAGCCATCAAAAATCAGATGCCGCGAGAGCGCTTAATGTCGCTCATCGTTGATCCGAACATAGAAGAGAATCGATGTCGACTGTATCTGACAATGCTGGGTATCTGCGGCAAGCCTGAAGATATTGCGACTCTGGAAAGGTTGTTGACCTCTACTGATCCCAAAGAGTGTCGAGCGCTGGACGCGTTGGTGGCTTGTTATCTTTGCCTGAAAGGATCAGCCGGTTTGCCTTTGATTGAAAAGCAGTTTCTGGCTCAGGTAGATGCTGATTATTCCAAAGTTCAGCAAGTAGTTGCCGCTTTGAGATTCCATGGAACAGAGGTCGATATGGTTGGCCGAAAACACCTAATCGAGACCGTCCGAAAACTGTTGGATCGTCCGCGACTGGCGGATTCGGTCATTCCAGATTTAGCTCGGTGGGAAGATTGGTCGGTGATGGATCAATTGGTTGAGATGTTCAAAAAGTCGACCAAGGAAACTATCTGGGTTCGCGTACCTATCTTCAAGTACTTAAACGCGTGTCCATTGCCATCAGCGAAGGAGCGAATTGAAGAGCTGAAGCAAATCGATTCAGGAGCCTACGATCAAGCTATGTTTCTGTCACGGATCAAGTTATCCGCTGAGGAAGGCTCGGAGAGTGAATCCAGCTCTCCAGAGCCTAAGTAGATAGTTTAGGATTTCTAACAATTTCAAGCGGAGGTGCGCGAGCACCCCGGTTCGTACCTAACGCGTTCGATCTACGCGTGGAAGCGAAGTCGGGCGTGGGGAACAGGACGGCTCGCGCCGTGCCGCTGGAATAATTGAACGGTATTGCGATTAGCCTGGACCAGTTGGTCGTTGACCTTCCACTCCTCGACCCAAGGGTCTGGGGCCCTCACCGGCTGGTTGAGCACCTTCAGTACGTTGACCTTCTGGACGAGCACCTTCTGGCCGTTGACCTTCAGCTCTACCTTGACCGCCTTCGCCGTCAGCTCGTCTACGCCGAGGTCGTTCGGGCTCTTCGCCTGCCGGGGCCGCTGGTGATCGTGGCAGAAGAGTTTCAGCTTCCGACAGCATGAAAGCAGCGATAGCTGAAACGGTCGAGTTTTTTGTCAGGTACGCAGGAACCGCTTGATCGAGACGATCATTCTGGGTGTGCCAAGCGTAGCCGTAAACCGCTGTGCCAGACTTGCCCCAGAAGAAGCCGGGGATGCCCACAGCGTTAAACGATGAGTGATCGCTAGCGCCACCACGGGCTGGCATTCGTGGTTGAACATTCAACCGAATTGGGACATCGGGAAAAGCATAATTCATCGGGTCAACCGCTTGCCGAAGCATCGACTCCATGGTCTCGGCACAGGTTAGCGATGATTGTTGATTGGTGCCGCTATCATCCACGAAAACCGCAGAGATTTTGGCTCTCTCGTCTTCGCTCAAGCTTTCGACGTATGCTCGCGAGCCTAAGAGGCCCTGCTCTTCACCGCTCCATAAAATGAATCGAATAGTTCGCTTGGGTTTGACTCCAGCGGCGGTCAAAATTCTAGCAGCTTCAATAGTTACGCTCGAACCGGTGCCATTGTCGACAGTTCCTTGAGAGCCTGGGCCATCCCAAGAATCCAAATGCGCCGATATGATCACAATTTCATCGGGCTTTTCTGTTCCAGGTATTTCACCAATGGTGTTGTAAACAGGAATTGGGCCAGCGGTAAACGTATGTTTCATGTCGAATTCAACAACAACCTCTTCGCCATCGGAGATTCGACTGTTGATTGCATCGTAGTCGGATCGGCGCACAGTTGTCGAGACAATCGGAGAGATCTTTTCGATCTCTAATTGCATGATGCCTCGAACGCCACCTGTCGTTACTGTTTCGGCTCTGGCCGATGAGATATAGCCGTTGATGCCAGCGCTCTCAAGTCGCGAGTCGAATGCTGGAGCATTGCCACCAGGACCACCAGGACCTCCTGCACCAGGACCTCCTGCACCAGGACCTCCTGCACCAGGACCTCCTGCACCAGGACCTCCTTGACCGGGACCACCAGGACCGCCACCTTGTCCAGGCATTGGACTACCTGGCTTGCGGAGTATCCAAGCGCCTTTCAGCTTATCTTTGATTGCTTCGAGTTCTTCTTCGGTTTTGGGTTCTCGGAGCACTGGTCCTTTCACTGGACCATTGGTACCGGCCGACCATGCGCGCGAAGTGAACTCAAAGGTTCGCTCAACGGGGCTGACCATCTTTCCAGTGCTCGGGCCTCTATCAAACCGCACTGGAACTTCGCCCCATTTGCGAAGCTCCACATTCTGCATTCCAAACTCGCGGAACTTATCGGCCACCCAATTGTTCGCCTTTTCAAGTCGAGATGAACCTGTTAGACGCGGACCAATCTCTTCGCAAAGATGAGTTAGGTGCTTGAGCGTTTGATTGCGATTTTTGCCTTCGTCAATAATGCGAAGCACCGCGTCGGTGCGATCTTCGGTAAGACCGAAGAGCGTCCGATTTTCGTTGGTGGTGGATACAGTATTGGTTGGACCATCGCTCGCAAGGCTTGATTGATAGATCAAACCGCTCGATGCGACACTGACTAGTAGCAAGCCAATGTCGCGCATGGCTGCCAAAAAACTTAGGGGTGAATGAAGCGAGCCCGACCGCATAAAGAGTTTCCTTTGCAAAGGTAACGAAACAGAACTGAGACGCAGCGAATCGGATGTCGCCAAGCCGAAAGGCAATGGCGCAGGCAACATGCTGCCTTGGAGAAGGAATCAATATGCATGAATTTGCCAGCAAATTCAACTATCAACCAAAGTTTGATTTAACTCTCCAACCTTGCGAACAGTTCAGATTCCCTACAAAAATCGGAACTGTGGTTGACAAATAAGCATTCGGGCACCGATTACGGATCTAGGGCAGGCGATCCAATTCCGGCACCTTTGGGCATATAGCGACACAACAAAATGCCAAGGAAGTACAGGCACACAAGTGGAATTGCCATGCCACCCATACTGTAAGGGTCCCCCCCGGGAGTGAGCACCATGGACAAGAACGCAATGATCAACACCGCAATACGCCACTGAGCCAGAAATGTCTCTGCGCTCACCAATCCAAAGCGATGGAGGCCAAGCATTACGATCGGAAGCTGAAAGGCTAAGCCAAAACCCAAAGGTAACAAAATGGCAAAAGACATGTAGTCGCTCAGTCGCGGAGTGAACTCAACATCTAAGCTCGAGCTATAGCCAATCAGGAATTCAAGTACAAACTTGAAGATCACGAAGAAGGCCAATGCGACTCCCGCAAAGAACAGTGTTAGGCTAAGAGGGATATACCAGTACACATACCGTCGTTCGTGAGGATAAAGCCCCGCCGCAAAAAACTGCCAAATATGCCAAAAGATTCCTGGAGCACCGAAAATAAACCCAGCAACCAAGCCAGTCTTCAAATAGATCATGAACGGTTCCATGCTGGTTAGCACGTTCAGTTTGTTAGGAATGGTTTGCCAAAGAACTAGCGGCTGCAATTGATTCAGTCGCTTAAGATCCACGTCTTTCCAAGGATTCAAGTCAAGCCTTGTAGCCAATTCCTCCTGGTTCACGGGATTTTGATCGGTGGAGGCTGTAGCTAATTGGGGCTCCATTTCTTGCGATACATTTTCACTCGACTGCTTGGCCAGCTTTGCTATGGTATAAGGATCTACAAAGGCTCGCTGAGGTTGCATGTTATTCAGAAGCATCCACTTAGCCAGTTCATTGCTGGGCTCGACACTGTTGGCTGCCTTAAACTCCTGTTTTGCTCGTTGGATATAGAACTCGGTAATCGCGGCCTTCAATGGCGTTTCAATGAACGAAACGATTCGTTCACCCAAGATAAGTCCAACCACGGTCCCGATGCCCAGCCAGATAAGCGATTTTGTAAGAGCACCACGCAATTCTTCCAGGTGCTCCCCAAAAGTCATCGAACTCTTCTCGAAAAGATCATCTGCTGGTAGCTTGTTGATCATTCCAGCCAATTCCTTAGTACAATCGAGGCGTAATGTGAAAACTTGGACTCACACTATAACTGGACAAACGCGTTTTTCGTAGGTATTCGGACATGATGCCAGTAGCTTATCCGCTTCGATGTCAGCCATTTTTCCGGGATTATCTCTGGGGAGGGCGACGGTTGGAAAGCCGGCTTGGAAAACAGATTCCAACTGCGGGGACTTGGGCTGAAAGCTGGGAGTTTATCGATCACCCTGAGCATTCCAGCTTGATTATCAACGGTCCGTTCGCGGGAAAAACACTTGGACAGGTTCTGGGGATGGACCCATGTTGGCTGGTCGGCAAAGAGAATACCTCCGTGCCTCTGCTACTGAAGTACCTGGATTGTCAAAAAGTACTCAGCGTTCAGGTTCACCCCGACGATGACTACGGGCTTAAGATGAATCCGCCGGATTTGGGCAAAACTGAGGCTTGGTACATCGTTGACAGCCAGCCTGGAAGTGTTTTGTTCGCAGGCCTAAAGCCCAATGTGGGGCGCGACGAATTGGCCGCCGCCATCGAAGCCGGTACCGTGGACCAGGTATTGCATACGATTGAGCCTCAGCCCGGTGATTGCGTGTTTATCCCGGCTGGAACAGTGCATGCCTTAGGGGCTGGTTTATTGGTGGCCGAGATTCAACAGGCCTCGAATACAACTTTTCGATTGTTTGATTGGAATCGAGTCGGTCCGGATGGAAAACGTCGCCCGGTGCATGTCGAGCAATCGCTGGCAGTGTCTGATTATCAAGCTGGTCCGAGGCGAGTTCAGATACCGACCGCGAAAGGCGACGGTCGCGTTAACTTGGTGAGCTGCGACAAATTTGTTTTTGATCGCTTGAGCCATACCAGAGTATGCACGATCGGTGGTGATCAGCGATTCCATTTCATTACCACGCCGACCGGTGGAGTCAGGATCGAAGGCGAAAGTTTCAGCGAAACGTTATCCGTTGGAGAGAGTCTACTTCTGCCCGCAGCATTATCGGTCTGTGAAGTACACTTTGAGGAGGATGCCGAGCTGTTAGATATGTACTTGCCAGAAGAAGCCTAACCCGCACGCTCTCGCAAGGCCGCCGATTCAGTTTTCTTTCTGGGGCGAAACAAAATTACAGAAAGATCGTCTGGTTTGCTGGGCTGATTGGCGTCGGTTCCCTTCATCCTGGAGGTTACCGCGGCAACAGTTTTTTCTAAGGCGTTTTCCAAAGAGCCTTTACGGACCAGTTCAATGATCTCGCTTAGTGTCAGATTATCGAATAGTCCATCGGAGCCTATCACCAACGTATCGCGAACGGCAAACTCGCGAGGCAGACCAACATCGATGTAAGTCCCTTCCGCGCCAAGCGCGTTGGAGATAATGTTGCGATCCTCATGAGCAATCGCTTGCTCCTCGGTCAGGTAGCCCGCTTCCTGAGCGAAGCTGACCGGCGAGTGAGCCATGGTGATGAATTTTTGTTTGCCTCGACCTCCGACCAGCATGGCTTGCGAATCGCCGACATGATAGGTGCGAAGCTGGTTGCCCTGAATCTCGACGACAACCAAAGTCGTAGCTGCTCCGCCTCCCAAGCTGGCGACTTGTCGCGTAGCCAGCTCAAAGCCATCTAGCACGGCGATTCTCATGAACTCTGGCGAGTCGACCTTAGAAACGCTTTCGACAACCGCCTTGATGGCTAGGGCGGCGGCTTCTTTGCCTTGAACTTCGCCACCACAGCCATCAGCTAGCGCCAAGACACAACTGTCTTCGCTAACAGGAATAATGGCCAAAGTATCTTCGTTCGTTGATGCTTTCTCTGGTGATCGTGAGGTGAAATAGACGACATCGCCCCCGGCTACAGGGCAAACCCCTGCGGAGCTCATGTCGGCTTCCAGCATAACGATGGGTGAGATAAGTCGCATTGCAAAACCGCAAGTTACGTTCGACCAACCAGATTCTGCAAGATTCTACGTCAAAATCCCTACCGATGGGACATTGAATTTAGTGTTGTCAGCAAAACCGCATTTGTTCAAGGGAGGTGACACAGCCATTACGTAGGTGAGTCGAGGGCGGATCGATTGATCCTTGGAACCAGCCTTGGATGCGGCTTTTCCGAGCTACCCAGCCACAGTCGCATAGCTATTTATAGCTGTCGCTGTAAGTTCTTTATTTTTGGTGGTTTACAGCGAATACAATTCTGGCTCCACCGGTTGTGAATGGGTGGTTTTTCTGGTATATTTTTCCGCCCTCTGGCTGCTCTCAAAAAAGCAGCAAAGTAGACACCTTTCAAGCTGGATTACGCCCTAAAAAGACGCTCGTCGGACTTCGGCGAAATCCCGAAATTCTCCTCATTTTTAAGATCACAAGGCAATCAGAGTGTCAACTTTACCCCCCGATGATACTAATGGCGGTGAGGATGATCCAAACGCAGCAGATTCTGGCCCTGGAGGTGTGGGTGGGTCAGATGGCGGATCGAATGGTGGAGATTCTGACGGCGGGACAAATCCCGGAACAAACATAATTGATCAGCCGATCGAAAACGAACTTCGAGACAGTTATCTAACTTACGCGATGAGCGTAATTGTCAGTCGAGCGTTGCCGGATGTTCGCGATGGATTGAAGCCTTCGCAACGCCGAATCTTAGTAGCGATGAATGACTTGAGCCTAACCCCTGGTGCCAAGCGAGTTAAGTGCGCCAAGATATCGGGCGATACCAGCGGTAACTATCACCCGCACGGTGAGGCCGTCATTTATCCAACTTTGGTGCGCATGGCTCAAGAATGGAACATGCGTGAAGTGCTGATCGACAAGCAAGGCAACTTCGGTTCGATCGCCGGACTGCCGCCCGCTGCGATGCGATACACGGAAGCTCGACTAAGTTCAGCAGCCGCGATGATGCTGGACGACTTGAAGCTGGATACGGTGGACTATGTGCCAACCTACGACGAAGCACGTACCGAGCCAGTGGTGTTGCCAAGTCGCTTTCCGAACTTGTTGGTGAACGGAGCAACCGGTATTGCGGTGGGTATGGCGACCAGCATTCCACCTCATAATCTGCGCGAAGTCTGCACAGGAATCATCGCTTTGATCGATAACCCCGAGATCACCGTCGATGAAGTGATGGAGATTATTCCCGGTCCAGATTTCCCAACTGGTGGAATTATTTGCGGACGCTACGGAATTCGTCAGGGTTACAAAACCGGACGAAGCACCATCGTCGTTCGCGCTCGCACCAAGATCGAAACGGTTAAAAACCGAACTCGAATCATTGTCAGCGAGATTCCGTTCCAACAGTTCCGCGATCGGGTGATCGAGCGAATCGCCGAATTAGTGAGCACTGGCAAGATCAAAGGCATTTCCGGAATTCGCGATGAGAGCGATTTGAATGAGCCCGTGCGACTTGTGATCGATATCAAGCAAGGTCACGATGCCGATGTCGTCCTCAATCAACTTTATCAATTCTCTCCGCTGCAAGATTCCTTCTCGCTGATCTTCCTCGCGCTGGTCGATGGTAAGCCGCGCGAGTTGAACATCAAAGAGTTGTTACAAGAGTTTGTTCGACACCGAGTCACCGTGATTCGTCGCCGTACACAATTCTTGCTCGCACGCGCTCGAAAGCGTAAGCACACCGTCGAAGGTTTGTTGCTAGCGCTGGCTGATATCGACGAAATCATTCGCATCATTCGAACTAGTCGCACTCAAACAGAAGCCAAAGAGCGTCTGATGGGCGTCGAAGTTCCAGCCGACATGATGAAGCGAGCTTTGGGTGACAAGGGCTACGATCAATTCAAGCAGGATCGCGGTGGCGAGCAGCCTACTTACTCGCTTACCAGCGTTCAAACCGATGCAATCTTAGCGATGCGATTGGGACAGTTGGTCAACCTGGAGCAAGATAAGCTGACACAAGAACACCAAGAGCTTCTGGTCGAGATCGATGGCTATCTGACCATTCTTTCGGACACTCGAAACATCTACGCGATCATTCGGGAAGAGACAGAAGAACTGGCTCGACGATTCGGCGATGCACGACGTACCGAGATTAGCACGGAAGAGGTCGGTAATTACAACCTGGAAGATCTGATCACCGAAGAAACAATGGTGGTCACAATCAGCCACCGCGGCTACATCAAGCGAATCCCTGTTAGCACCTATCGGGCTCAGCGACGTGGCGGCAAGGGAATTACCGGTGCAAAATCGGACGATGAAGATCCGATCGAACATCTTTTCGTGGCCAGTACTCACGCTTACCTGTTGTTCTTCACAACGCAAGGTAAAGTCTACTGGCAAAAGGTTTACGACATTCCATTGCTAAGTCGCGAAAGCAAAGGCCGAGCAGTCGTGAATCTGCTGAACTTGGCGGAAGATGAAAAAATTGCTGAGTGCTTGGCGGTTCGCGACTTTAACTTGCCAGGCCATTTTCTAATGATGGCCACCAAACAAGGCTTGGTGAAGAAGACTCAGTTGGAAGCTTACAGTCGGCCAAAGAAAGGCGGGATCATTGCCATCAAGCTCAAGGAAGACGACGAGCTGGTTGACGTCGTGGTAGTAGGTCCAGACGATCAAATTCTGTTGGCGACTAAGTTAGGTAAGGCCATTCGATTCGCCGAGACTGACGCTCGATCGATGGGACGAAATACTTCTGGCGTGAAAGGAATTCGGCTTCGTAAAGACGATAGTGTTGTTGGCATGGTGGTAGCTGATCCGAATGCTACTCTACTTACCGTTTGCGAACAAGGCTACGGAAAGCGAACTTGGTTCGGCGCCGGTGAGAAGTTAGCGGGCGGTGACCCCGATGCAGAAACGCCAGAGGGTGAAGTGGCTGAAGTTGCAGAGCCAGCGGAGAGCAGCGATACCGAGGGCGAAGGAGACGAACCAAACTCCAGCAATTCGTATCGAACCCAGCGACGTGGTGGTGGCGGCCTGATCGATATTAAAGCCACCAAGCGCAACGGTCCTGTGATTGGTATTGTGCCTGTGACTGATGGCGACGAACTGCTGATGATGACCACTCGCGGTAAGATCCAGCGTGTCGCTGCCAAGGAAATCAACATCATCGGCCGTAACACTCAGGGCGTTCGCATTATGAAGTTGGACGACGATGACGCGCTAACTGCAATCGTCAAAGTTCCACCTGAGGATGTGGATGAATCGCTAGCCATTATGCCGACAAACGTAACTGACGGGCTACCCGAAGGTGTTTCCGACGCAACTGCCGAAGCCTCCCCAGAGGTTGAAGCTCCAGACGTTGCAGAGGATGCCGGTTCGGAGGATGCCTGTTCAGAGGATGCCGGTTCAGAAGAATAGGCCCTTCCTCGCGGCGAGGTTGGCTAACAACCACACAAATCACAATTCGCCGGTAGGGTCGGACAGCGGTTCAACGCATTTGCAGGAGGGCGATTGCGCTAGGCCTTTTCGTATTCCATCAAGAACCCGCGGAATTCGCGGCGATGTTGTTCTTCATCGCCCAATAGAGTTACGCAAAGATCCTGCGTCACATAGTCGATACCGTCGCACAACTTGATGATCTTGTTGTATTGAGCACAGGCCTTGTTCTCGGCTTCGATGACACCTTTGATCACATTGATGACATCCGTTGAATCTTTGGGTGGCTGCAAAGTGGCTTGATCGGGCTTGAAACATAGGCTGCCCGGTATCTTGCCTCCGATAGTCTTGATGCGATCCGCGATCTGTTGAGCGTGACCAAGCTCGGCGGCAACGTCTGCGGCCAGGCTCTTCTTGATCTCTTCAGCTCGAACGCCATCCAGGTTTACGCTGTTGGCGATGTAGTTCATGACGGTTTCAAGTTCCATGAAGTAAGCGACGGTAAGCTCGTCGATAATCTTTTGAGTTTGGCTGTCTACGCTCATTTATCTTCTCCTGATGGTGGATTTCGTTTTGACTATCGCTCTATTTTAGCGATCCAGGAAGTAGCTGTAAGCAACCTAAAGTGCCAATCGGTGGCACTGCGACATTTGCGTTCAAAGCTAGCTCAAGAGCTTCTGCAAAGTCTAGATGAGAGAGTCGAGCTAAACGTTAGCCGATTCAGTGATAGCTGATCGTAGAGTCTGAAACTGTGACTTCATCAGCGCGATAGCGGTGTCGTGCATCAATTGGTTTTTGCTGATCTGCGTGATCTGCTGTTCCAAGCTGATATCACTTCCATCCAGGTACAAAACTTGATTGCGAACATCGCGGACTTTTTCCGCTGGGCTTACGCTATTAGCTACACCCGGCGATTGGTGGGTGTTTGGGCTTTCAATGCTCTCTTTAAGGGCAGTTTGAAAGTCCGCTTCCGAAAGATCGCGAGTGCGATAGTCGGGAACATCAATGTTGGCGATGTTTCCTGCTAGCAACATGTGGCGGCGCTGCGCGAAGGCCAGCGACTGTTCCAGCGCCGGAATGGAAGTATCGCTAAGCCAGCCTTTCCACATCGATCACCTCTGTTTTGATTCAGGCCGAGCGTTGACGAAGCTTTGGCGTACCCGACTGAACGATGATCCAGGCCAGTGCTCCATCTGGGCACCGAGCGCGGAACAGCGACAGTGTCTGACCAATACCTACGATTGTTTTCTCGCGACAGAAAGCTCGCAGAGACTCACAATTAGGATGTTCGGAGATCGCAACAATTTCAATTTCCATGCCTCGCCGAGTTTGATGTATGGCGATCTCCACGGTCGATTCTGGCGCTGCTGCCACTGAGGCTTGTTCAAGAGCCGTGGACAGCATGTTTGCAGCTTGATAGCTGAAGTTGTATAGGTCCAAACCTGGTTGAAAGCGAACATCAAAGCGAACGCCGAATTGAGCTTGGTGATCTTTGCACAAACTAAGTAACAGTTCGGGCAAGCTCGCGACGGAGTTACGATACTGGTTGAATCGAGGTAGGCCTACCACAGGATGTGCTTTCGCTGGTGTTGTTGGTGTTGACTGACTACAGATCGCAAATGTCCAGTACGCTTGGCTGTTGTAAAGCGTCGCCGGAGGTGTAAGCGCGTTGAGCGAGATTGGAATCTAGTCCATGCTGGAGTTCCGCCGCCACTAGGTCTCTTTGGTGGCACATGGTTTCAAGTGTATGTTCGTCGAGTCGAAGGATCTCTTTGATCATCTGTTCAACTCTGCTAGCTACATCGCGGCAATGAACTCGACGAGCCTCGCTTTGCCAGACTCGCTGCTCAGGATCTTCGCCTTGATAGGTTTGCAACTGTGACTGCACTTGCAGAAGCTGATCAACGATCACATCGCGTCTGGCGATCAAGCCAAGTGTGACGGAAACATCTTGATTGGCAACCAGCGAGTTTTGTGAGCATGAAAGCGTGTACAGGCTCTCTACCAAGTCAAGTTTCGTCTCAAGCAATATGGTGAGTCGTTCGGTGTACGAAATCGAATCTTTGTTGAACGAAAAAGCTTCGTCTTTGGCTTGATTGGGTGAGTTGACCATGCCAGTGTCCTGTGGCAGAATAATCTCAGTTCCTTGGCATGGCTTGTAGCAAAATCGCAAGCAGAAGGCGATAGCGGATTTGTTTGAATGCTAGCAGCCCCGTTCACGCGAACTTCGAGAACGTAGCCGCTACCTTCGCCAGAAGGTGGACGGCTTTGAGGGTGGAGGTTGAGGGGGTTGAAACTCTAACTTAAGCACATGCCCCTATTGCCCCTCCCTGCAAAATGCTCGTCGAACTCGCTGTGCAACCCTGCCCGCGAATCAATTTGAGTGGTCGTTCGCAAACTGCAGCGCGCGGGAGGGTTCGTTGACAGCCGCGGCTATTCAGTAGCTGCAGGTTGCTTGAGAGCGTAGAGCAATCGGCCTGGGCTACCCATAATGTTGTAGCCAGAGTCGACGTGAAGGATTTCACCGGTGATGCCCGAACTGAAGTCGCTGAGCAAATACGCGCCAGCTTTGCCGACCTCTTCGTGAGTTACGCAGCGTCCAAGCGGTGCAACATAGTTGTAGAAGGCCTGCATCTCGCCAACACCAGCAGCAGAGCCAGCCAGTGTTTTCAATGGTCCAGCACTTACCGCATTCACGCGATGTCCCTGCGGTCCAAGGTCGTAGGCCAAGTACTTCACAGTAGCATCCAAAGCGGCTTTGCAGATTCCCATCACGTTATAGCCCGGTACGCACTTCTCACCACCAAAGTAAGTCATCGTAAGGACTTTGGCACCTTCGTTGAAATACTGTCGAGCCGCATTGGTGACTGACAATAGACTGTAGACGCTGATATCCATGGCCAACTTGAAGCCGTCTCGGCTGGTCTCAACTGTGTCTCGTGACAGGTCATTGCGATCGGCAAAGGCGATTGAGTGCAGCAGAAAGTCAAACTTGCCGAGCTTCTCGCCAGCCATCTTCATGAAGGCCGCGATCTGCTCGTCGCTTTGCACGTCCAGCGGCTCTAGGAATGCGGTTTGATCAGGATAACTGTCGGTGCAGTTTGAGACTCGACGACGATTCTTTTTCTTGTCATCTTCAGGCTTGTCAGGAAGGTGAGAAAAACCGCAAACACCCCCGTTGTCCATGATTTCTTTGGCAACGGCCCAGGCAATGGACCGATCGTTGGCCACTCCAAGAATTAGACCTTTCTTGCCTTCGAATAACTTTGTCATCAACTTTTCCAATCTATGTAGAGCTATGGAATTATTCTTTTGAGCTTTAAACTCGCGACTTGGGCGGCGGCTAAACAGCCAAGCTCAATGCCTTCAGCAGGGACTTAATCTATGGGTGGAATATTGTCTCCATACATCCCTATTTGCCAATCGTACCTGTTCGGCCGACAATGGTTGCCAGAGTGGTGCCCTGGCCGTGGGGGTATTGTAGATGTAGTCGTGGGAGCTTCGAAACCCACGTTTTTCGGAAAAACAGTGGGCCGTCCAGGTTTTTTGCTTCGAAATGCTAGGATAGCTCGTTCTCAAGAAAATCAGCTATGAATCACGTCCAAGTCCCAGAAAATCGAATTCGACAGAACGGATCCGGCAAGATACGCGAGAACGGCAGTTACGTTCTGTACTGGATGACAGCCTATCGGCGCGCTGTGTCCAACTTTGCTTTGCAGCGAGCGCGAGACTTGGCGGTCCAACTTGGAAAGCCTTTGTTGGTGATGGAAGGACTGCGGACCGACTACCAGTGGGCTTGCGACAGGTTTCATCGGTTCGTCATCGAAGGTATGCGCGATAACCAAGCTGCCTTCGAAAAGTCTGCTGCCACCTATTACCCCTATGTCGAGCCTTCACTGCACGATGGCAGAGGTCTTTTGTTGGCGTTGGCCGAACAAGCTTGTCTAGTGGTTACGGACGACTATCCGTGCTTCTTCCATCCACAGATGTATCAACGCATCGCTGAGAAGATTTCGTGCAAGCTCGAGTTGGTGGATGCGAATGGCCTCATGCCTCTAAGCGTGGCAGATCGAACTTTCACTGTAGCTCACTCGTATCGACGTTGGATGCAGAAGCAGTTGCCCAATGAGTTGGAGAACTCGCCGGAGCTAAAGCCGCTTGAGACCAGTGCAGCTTGCAAACTACCGAAGCTAGAATCCGTTCCCAAGGGCATCCTCAAACGTTGGCCAGCCGCGCAACTGGATAAGTTACTTCAGCCAAAGGGTCTGCAAGCTCTTCCCATCGACCACAGCGTCGGAGTGGTTGATATTCCCGGTGGTAGTGCGTATGCCAAGAAACAGTTGCAGAGGTTCATTCAACAGCGGCTCGGAAAGTACGAACATGACCGCAACGAACCCGACGAGTATGGTTCGACAGAATTGTCGCCGCACCTGCATTTCGGACATATCAGTGCGCATCAGGTATTTTGGTCAATCATGGATTCGCAGGAGTGGCGACCGGATCGAATTTCCAAGCCCAACGGCAAGGTGAATGGATTTTGGGGTGTTAATGCGAACGCGGAAGCACTGCTAGATCAGCTTTGTTCTTGGCGAGAGATCGGCTTCAACATGTGCTGGCGGGAGCCCGATTACGAGCAGTTTAAGTCGCTGCCGACATGGGCCAGGAAGACGATGGCGGATCATGCCAAGGATAAACGACCCTATATCTATTCGCTCGATCAATTTGAAAAAGCTCTGACGCATGATCCCATCTGGAACGCGGCTCAACGACAACTTGTGATCGAAGGCAGAATCCACAACTACATGAGAATGCTGTGGGGCAAGAAGTTGTTGCATTGGGCACCTTCGCCGGAAAAGGCCCTGGAATGGATGATTCACCTCAATAATAAGTATGCTTTGGATGGACGTGACCCGAATTCCTACAGCGGAATTTTCTGGGTCTTGGGAAGATACGATCGGGCTTGGGGGCCGGAACGGGAAGTGTTTGGTAAAATACGTTATATGACTAGCGAGAATACCGCTAAGAAACACGCTCTCGGCCAATACTTGCGTCGATACGCCAAACTTCCGACCTAAAGCAAAAACAGCTAACGCAAATGTTTCTCTCCCAAACTTCAGGCAGTGTCGCTCGGGCGTTCCTACTGCAACTGCTAACAGTTGCGGCCTACGTGCTTATCTTGACTGGCTCGGGCAAATCGGCCGAACGTCCCAACGTGGTTGTGATCTTGACCGACGATCAAGGATGGGGTGACCTTTCTTTTCACGGCAATACCAATCTGTCGACGCCCAACATCGACTCATTGGCAAAGGCGGGTGCACGCTTCGATCGCTTTTATGTCTGCCCGCTATGCTCGCCGACTCGAGCTGAATTCTTGACCGGTCGCTATCACGCTCGCGGTGGCGTTAAGGGAGTCTCCGAAGGGCACGAGCGATTGGATCTGGACGAGCGTACCATTGCTCAGCATTTTAGAGCGGCAGGATACAGAACTGCACTGTATGGCAAGTGGCACAACGGTTCGCAGTATCCCTATCATCCTGTTGCCCGTGGCTTCGACGACTTCTATGGCTTTTGTTCTGGACACTGGGGCGACTACTATTCACCTCAACTCGAACACAATGGTCATTTGGTTGAGGGCAATGGGTACATCATTGATGACTTCACCGATCATGCCATCAAATTCATTGAGGCCAATAGTAAAGAGCAGTTCTTCCTGTATCTCTCGTTGCCTTCACCGCACTCACCGATGCAAGCTCCGGATAAGTTTTGGCAGAAACATAAAGACCGAGACTATTCGATGAAGGCTCGCGCGGAAGACAACGAAGATGTTGCTTTCACGCGCGCGGCAATGGCCATGGTGGAGAATGTTGACGAGAACGTGGGTCGGGTACTTGGTAAGCTTGACACGTTGAATTTGGCTCGCAACACGATCGTCGTTTTCTTCTGCGATAACGGACCGAACAGCTTTCGTTGGAATGGTGATATGAAGGGACGCAAGGGCAGCCTGGACGAAGGCGGAGTGCGTTCGCCATTGTTCGTGAGCTGGCCTGGTAAAGTTGAGAAAGGTCGATTGCTGTCTCAGATTTGTGGTGCAATTGACCTATTGCCCACACTATCAGACTTAGCCAATGTTCCGCTGGTTACCGGCAAACCGCTGGATGGAGTTAGCCTCAAGCCGTTGTTGACTGGCGAGCGAGTGAGTATGCCTGACCGAATGATCTTCAACCATCTAAATCGCCAAGTCAGCGTGAGAACTCAGCAATACCGTCTCGATCCCAAGGGGCAACTTTTCGATATGGTGGCTGATCCTGGTCAGCGCAAGAATATCGCACAACAAAAATCCGAAATCGCCAATGAACTCAAACAAGCGGTGGCCGGATTCAAGGAGACTGCACTGGCAGAGCTTGCCGAGCAACAGCGTCCATTTACGGTCGGACATCCCGATTTTCATTCGACCATTTGCCAGCTCGCGATGGCGTGGCTCAAGGCTCGGTGCAACGATCGGCCAAAGCTCCAAACTGCTCTTACTTCACTGCTTGGACTAAGCCCGAAGATTCAATTACCTGGCAGATTGAAGTTTTGGAGCCGGAAAATTTGAAGTCGAGCTGCACTATGCTTGTACTGAGTCGGCTGTTGGTACTGAGATTCAGCTTGCATTCGACGGCCAGAAAGTATCGAGTAAGATCGACAAGGCCAACGACGCGCAGGAGTATGGCGCGGAGCACGACCTGTTTCCGCGGCAAAGCGAGTCTTACATGAAAAAGTTTAAGCCGTTCACGTTAGGTACGATTCAACTCTCCAAGTCGGTTGGTAGCTTAGCTTTGACCGCTCCCAAGATCGAAGGCGACCAGGGCGTAGAAGTGCGCATGTTGGTCTTAAGACGAGTTCCATAGTGGCCAGCTCAGAATCACAGTCACCAATTTCGAGTTCTCAGCTCGTAACTGAGCTACATCGCTTGTCTAATCAGGCTCAGAAGTGCATTCGCTATCGCGCAGTGTTTGCTTGGTTGACAGTGGTGCTAGCAGCGCTGGGAGTTCTGATGCTAGTTGATTGCCTTTTCCAGCGAGAAGAGTTTGGTCTGCGTTGGCTGGCATCTTTGACGCTGTTGGTTGCAACTGGATATTCAGCGTTTCGATGGCTCAAACCCATTCAACGCTTGGCCATTAGCCCCGCCGATGTTGCTCGATGGATTGAAACTCACCAACCACAGTGGGCTGGCCGAATTCTTACAACCCTGGAGCTTTCACAGCTACAACAGAACGATGGACGATTTGGCAGCGAGGCATTTCGATCAGCCGCTTTGCAGAGTTGGCAACAGGAAGATTCGCAACCTGAGTGGGATCGCCTACTGGATAAATCGAGCTTGAAGCTGGCCGCATGGTCGGCTGTAGTCATGTTGCTGCTATTGTTACTTTCGTTTCTGGTTTGGCCAGAGATGGGTCTTCGATCTCTTACGCGAGTTTTAGCTCCTTGGGCTGATCGTCCGTGGCCACGACGCGATCAACTACAGTTTGTGAACTTGCCGATCGCTGTCGGACGGGATACCGTTTTGCAACTTGAGATTGTCGACACAAATCCGCCACTACCAGAGAATATCATCGTTCACGTACGGCAATCAGATTCCGAAGAGTCGTTTCAATCGATACCGGCTCAGATCGTCGGTGATATTGCCGTAGCAAATCTTCCTTCGATCGCCAGTGACATCAAGGTTCGAGCGATTGGCGGCGATGATCAGCAAATGCCTTGGCAAACGATTCGAGCCGTCGCTACGCCAAATTGGAAACTGTTTCAGTTCGAAATCAAACCTCCTGAATACCTAAGAAAGATTCCTTCTGCGTTAGAGCGATTGACGAAGCAATTGGATTCAGTTCGAGAAAGCTATCTGCTAAGTGGTCAACGCATCCAAGTCGTCGAAGGAAGCTTGGTGCGTTTTGAAGGAAAACTTGATGCGCCCGTCAACAACATTTCAGTCCGCGTTTTAAGGGCTTCATCGTCAACAATGGACAATAGTCGCGAAAGCGATGCCAAAAGCTCAGCCACAGATTCACCTTGGTCGGTGGAATTGATTGGGCGAGATTCAGTCGTGCTTAGTGGTGACGCCAATCAACCAATGGCTACTTTGGATCGGTCTTTGATTTGGAAATTTCAAATTCAGTCGCTCGAAGGAGTTCAACTTGACTGCCCCGAAAAATGGCAAATCGAAGTGATTCCAGATAGTCCTCCAGAAGTCGCACTCAGCCCAATGCCGCTGAAGAGTTTGGCTGTTGGTTCCAATCTGCATTTTGACGGCGTCGCTCGCGACGACTGGGGGCTAAGCCAGTTGTCAGCGAAATTGATGATCAACGAGCAAAGCGAATTCGAGATTGTGTTACCGCTGTCCGTCGAACCTGAATACTCGCGACAAGTGAGTATTCAAAATTCATGGAACTTCGCCTCGGAGTTGATGGCCAAAGGTTATCCTCTGAAGGCTTCAGATCAAATTGCATTTTGGATTGAAGCTAAAGATTTGCGCGGCCAAACGGTTCGTAGTTCTATCGAACACATTTTCATCGAAGTCAAACAGAAGCAGTTAGATGCCATTGCCAGCCGACAAAGTTCAATTGCTCAGCAGATCGGAGAACTGTTGTCCATGCAGCGATCGGCTCAACAACTGGCTCGCCGAAATGCGGACTCTATCAAGCAGTCCGCTGAGCAACGGACGCAGCAACAGATTGATGCAGCAACGAGTGTCGCGCAGTTGCAGCAAACAATCCAGCAGCAGCTCTCAGAAGCTTCTCAGAGTGTTTTGTCATCCATTCAGGCGCAACTCAATCTCGTCGAACAGAACAATCTCCGCGATTCCCCCTTGGCGGCGCAGCTAGATTCACTCAAGACCAAAGTTGGTGAACTGGCCAAAGGTGCAGCGTTGGAAGCGTTGCAGCAGGCTGATAAATTGCAGCAAGCTTTGGAAAGCTCAGCGGCTTCAAATCAGTCCGCCAATTGGTCGGAGTTGACTTCGGCCCTCGATGGTAGTCAAACAAAAAGCACAAAGACCTTAAGCGAGCTGTTGGAAGGCCTAGATCGAACTGAATTGGCCAATCGCCAACGCGAGAAGTTGTTACAGATTGCCGAGCAGCAAGGGGAAATATCTCGTCGCACCGACCAGCTTGGAACGAATGACCAGCTCAAACCGCAGGCAGCGCAAGCTGAAGTAGATCAGCTTGCTGCCACGCAAAACGAGCTTGCGGGAGCATTGGAGCAATGGCTGGCGTCGATCTTGCAGCCCGATCAATCCGATGCTCAGCAGGCCGGGCTACGCGACGTTGCTCAGAGCTTAGTCGACAAGAATACTGCCTCGCAAATGCGAACCAGTGTCTCTTCCTTGCGAGCGCAGCAGGTTGGCGAAGCTCTGCAAACTCAGAATCAGATTCAACAAGCCTTGCAAGCCGCAATTGAAAAGATGAATCCCGGCGATTCCAGCGAGCTAATGAATGACCTGGCTGAACAGGCTCAACAATTGCAGCAGGCAGCCAAGGCAGCTCAGCAACTTGCGTCGGATCAACAGCAATTGGCTCGACGCATGGCCGATCCGAACTCAACCGCTCAGGCTCAGCAGTTGGCTGACGATCAGAAAAAGCTACTAGAATCCACGGAGCAGTTTTCCAAGCAATTGGCCGAAGATCAAAACGTTCAGCCATTGATCCTGGAGGCGATGAATAATCAATCTCAGGCGGCTCAATCCGCTCAAGCAAGTCAAATGAATCCATCTGCGGAGCGCGCGGCTGAGGCGGCAAAGCAATTGAAAGAAGTCGCGCAGCTAGTTCAGCAGCAGGCACAGAATGCCGACCGGCAGATACAACAACAGCAGATGTTCGAGTTGATTTCTTCGGTGGAACAGATTGCTTTACGGCAGAAGGAGCTGATGCCTCAATACGAACAACTGGTTCGCCAGCTTCAGTTGCCAGCACTTCCTTCAGACCACGGACAACTTCGGTTATCGCTGATCAAGCGGCAAGTGGCTATTCGTGATCAGCTTCGTCAATTACTTCCCTCAGCGGCTCCTTTGGCGGTTTTTCAATGGGTCCTGCAGCAGGCCGACAATGAACTCACCCGAGCTGTCGCTGCGGCTGAACGCAATCGACTCAATCCAGATGCGGTGAACGCGGCTGAGTCTGGTTTGAAGAAACTGGAAATTGCCATCAATACAATTGCTGAAAATGGATCTTCGAAGCCGAACGAATCCAAAGATGAAAACTCCGAACAGTCAAATGGCGAACAAGATCAATCACAACAGCAAGAATCCTTGCCGCCAATTGTTAGCCTGAAGCTAATTCGCGCGTTACAATTGGAATTGAAGCAGCAAACCGAACAGCTCGATTCATCGTCCGCTGAAGATCAAAGTCTTCGAGCGGCAGAATTGATGGAACAGCAGCGAGAGCTGGCCGAGCTGTTGGAGAGATTCATCAGCGAACTGCAGACTCAGCAGCAGCACAACAACTAGTTGAGCTTAGAAGCCTTTGTTAACCGTTTAGTACCATTCACTGTAGTGCGAAATGTTAAGCGTTGACGAAAAAAAGAACTCAATTGAGACGAACATGCCTAGACTGAGGTTAACAGGGCTGATGTTACTTTTCGGTCTGATATTTCCTGGTCTACAGCACGATGTGCAAGCTCAGGGTGTTTCAACTTCTCAGAGCACATCAAAGCAACAAGATAGCCCGAACCCGAACGGCGGCTCCAATTCAAATGTTCAACAAGATGATCAAGCTAAATTGACCGATGGATTGTTGGATTTGTTGAACGAACCTTCATCTGCCGACAAGTCGTCTGGATCTAAGCAAAATAATCCATCTCAGCCGAACAATTCCGCGCTCAAGAAGGAGCCCGTGACTCAATCCGACCAGGCGAATAGCCGGTCCTCGAACCCGCTGGTGGATGTGCAGAGCAAAATGCTACAGGCGGCTACGATGATGCAGCAGCCAAAACTGATATTAACTGTGAAGGTCCAGACAGAGATTGTTCAGCAATTGGATGACTTGATTTCACAATTAGAGCAGCAAGATAAATCTCAACAGAAGAACTCACAACGAACCAGTCAGCAACGGCAACAACGACAAGAGAGCCAATCACAGCTAGAAAACCAGTCAGCCGCGAACAACAAGCAGAAGCAACGAACGGCCGGTGATCAACCAGGCAATGAGAGTTCGGAACAAGCTAGGGCCCGAGATATGTCGGTTCGCACCAAAGATCCTTCAGCTCTGCAACAAAATGTTTGGGGTCATTTACCCAGTCGAGTTCGAGCACAAATGGAGTCTCGGATGGTCGAAGAGTTTTTGCCGAGCTATCGAGCCAAGATCGAAGAATACTATCGATCGCTGATGGAAGAGAGTGAGCGAAAGTGAAGCTCAACAGGCGACAGTCGATTCGATGCATGTTCGGGCAAGGTGCTTTGAGCTTGGGTGCGTTTGGATGTATTGGATTTCATACCGGAGTCGCGAATGCATCTGAGATGTTTCCGGCGCGGCGTGACTTAGATGATCTCTACGATGAGTCGGTCGACGAAGCGATTCGAACTGGTTTGGAGTTCATCGTCTCACAACAACGCGAGGATGGCTCGTTCCAATCTTCCGAGCAAGGTAAGTGGGTTGGCGTGGCCTCGCTGGCTGGTTTGGCGATGTTGAGCCGAGGTGTTCGCTCTGGAGTTGGACAAGCCGGTTTGGCACTGCGAAAGATTGGACAATACGTGTTGTCGCAAGTCCAAGGCAGCGGATTTATTTGCTCGACCTCTAGCACTAGTCACGGACCGATGTATGACCATGGATTCGGAACACTGTTTTTGGCTGAATTGTTGGGGACCGACCTTCAGCTAGACATTCGGCCCAAGCTTGCCGATGCAGTTCGTTTGATTCGAGATACTCAGAATCAGCAAGGAGGTTGGCGCTACCGACCTGCGCCTGAGGATGCGGATCTTTCTGTTACGGTAAGTCAGATGATGGCACTTCGAGCGGCAAGAAATGCAGGGCTCGGCGTTCCCAAGAAGACAATTGATCAAGCTGTAGACTATGTCCGTCGAAGTCAGAATGCTGACGGAGGTTACATGTACCAGCTTCGAGGCGGAGAAAGTAGATTTCCACTCACCGCAGCCGCCATTGTGGCTCTTTTCAATGCTGGAATATACCAAGGCGAAGAGATCGAAAAGGGATTTCAGTACTTGCTTTCCAATGCAAGTGCCAACAGTTCATTGGAAAGAAGTAACTTTTTCTTCTATGCTCATTATTATTCCGCCCAGGCATTTTGGTTGCGTGGTGGCTCGCAGTGGCAATCCTGGTACAAAACGCTGAAGCGTTCCATGTTAACCATGCGCAACGCCCGAGGCGGTTGGTTTGACTACAACAGTTCAGAATATGGAACCGCAATGGCATGTTTGATTTTGAACATGCCGCGGACGGTTTTGCCGATTTTTCAAAAGTAGTTTGCAAAGGTTTTTCGATGGCCTGCCTACGTACTACTCTAGCCATGTTAGCAGTTGCCTTGGCTACATCCTTAGCTAATGCACAGCAATTCACACTTTCAGCTCCCAGTCTGAATATTACATCCAGGGCAACTCTCACAGCTACAAGGCTTGAAGTTATCGATGCGCAGAATGTGGTGAATCGATACGATCGAGATGCAGCGCTGGATTCGGCTGACGGGCAATGGCTAGCCTATCGAAGCCCGCAGACAGGTAAGATTCTACGCTGGCCGGTCAGTAACTCTGGCAATTTGCAAATCGGTACTCCGCAAGGTGGGACTGTACGTTACTCGGCCAGTCAGATGCAAATTCAAGCAACACCTGGGACTAGGACCAATGTTGGAAACCGTCCAAATGCTGGATCAGTGTTACCGCCCAGCAACGGAAGCAATTTAAACCCCGGGCTGGAAGTAGAGTCAGGTGGACTTGGTGTATTGCAAGAAACAGTGCTCGACTATCAGGGCAAGCAGTGGGACAGTTTCGCCACAAGCGATCTATTTACTCGAGTAATTGCCAATCCAGCTAATCGTTTACCAAATCAACAAGCCATTCACCTGGTTTCCTACGATGCGGGAGGCACGCCTTGGGCAGTTACGCAGCGTGGAGCAACGCTGGGTTGTACATCGCAGGTCAGCTCTCAAGCAATGTGGTGGGTAGCTCCTGCAGGACCTGGAATGGTTCGGCTGCAAATGCTGAACAATGGTCAGGTATGGGCAGTCTCCGCCGCCGGTCGAAACAACCTTAGATTGGATCTCGTAGGTCAAGATCCTCGACAGCTTTGGCGGGTTTCACATGGTAATCACGGCCCACGAAATCAGTTCATCCTCGAAAATGCTCATTTCGTCGGCAACTATTTGTCACACTTAGGCCGCGGTGCCTTGGGTATGCAGCCGTGGCTCGCATTGCCAACACAATACTGGGTACCAATCTCGCCACCCCCGACGTATTTGACAACGCTCCAACCATTCTGGCGAAATGTGAATCGCGAAATTCGTCCGAATCCGCCATTGCCCCCGGCTGAGGTTGAGTTGACGAATAGTCACAAGAACGCGCTCATGATTTTGGTAGGAGATCTAAGGAGTGGGCAAGTTGTCAAGGAACTTCGAGTCGAAGCCAATCAGTCCACCACCATCACCGTTGAAAGGGATCCAGGCTCGACATTGGTCGAAGTTGTCGAAGTGATGACACCTGGAGGTGGTTGGAATCGTCAAGAGTTCGTAACTCAGATTCCTCCGGTGAGTCTGTATGACTTGAGTGTCTACGAAGAATTCTTGCAGTCGATCGCCATCGATCGTACTGGAAAGAGCCCAAACAAGATCGAAGATGTAAATTATCAGCCCAAAAGTGTTGGACTATTGGTCCTTCCTCCCGGCGATGCGTTACCAGAGCGAGGGCAGATGGATGCGTTTGCACAAGCTAAGTCTGCGGATAACGCTGGTGCTGTTCGTCGAATGGATTCAAAACGATTTGAGAAACCAAAGGCAGATCCGCTGGAGTCGATTCTAGAAGGTATCCAAAACAAGAATCCTCCGACAGGTGGGCGTAGCTTCTAGTGGTTGTACAGTCGAAACGAAATGACATTTTTTGTCTGTTGAATGTTGTCACAGGATTATTTCTTGTAACACAGTTGTTTTCGGCTGGTTTTGCACAAAAGCCCGGTACGAATGAGCCCGGTACGAATGAGCCCGGTACCAAAGAGCTTGGTGCGAAGGAGCTTGGGAGCGTTCTGCATTTAGCTGATCGAGTAGTGCCCAACGCAAAACTTGTTTCGGTGCAAGAAGCGCAGTGGGGCTTTAAGATTCATGGCAAGGAAGAGCCTGAACAATACAAGCTTGCTGCGATCACGCGCTGGGGAAGTTGGCGAGGTGTTATTGGTAAACAAGCGTTATGGTTGAGCGATGGAAGCTGGTTGGTCGGTGAGATCCAATTGGATACTAAAGACCAGATTCAATTGCAGAGCCGATGGCTGCAAATCGGTTCAATTCCAACGAAGTCCATTCGCGCGATGCTGATTTCTCCAATGGCCTCTCAGGCCGATTGGATCGCCCTTCAGCAATCCTTGCTCAACTATTCCGGTGAAAGCGATTCAGTCTGGCTACGTGATCGCAAGCAGGTTGTGGGAGTCATCCAAACTGAAAGTCTAAGTAGTCGGTCGACGATGATTGAAGTTTCTGCTTCCAATCAGTCCATCAAGATTCCGCTTGATCAGGTAGCTGTGGTTGCCTTTAGTCCTACTCTGCATGGTCCGATCAGCAACGACCCGCCTGTGCAAATTGGTTTGCGGGACGGAACGATGCTTAGCGGTCGATCGATTAAATCTGCCAACAATCAAGTAGAGGTGATGTGTCAGTCTGGGATAAAGGTTCAGTCCTTAGACTTTCCCGACGATTTCCTGAGTTCTATTGTCTACTTAAGTTGTCCCATTCAAGAAAATGTACAGCGGTTAGATCTACTCAAACCCGCATCCTACAAACACATCCCCGACAGCTCACTAGAGTTTTCATTGGGAGTGAACAAAGATGTATTTGGTCAACCACTGATTACCGGCTCCCGACGCAAGGCTGGAATGGTGTTTCATGGACTGGCAATGCACAGCTCTTCACAGGTTGCCTTTCGATGGGACGGATCCACCGCAAAGCTCATTGCAGAAGCCCAGCTTTCAGCCACCTCGCCGGACAATACTCAAGCGGTTTGCAAAGTACTTTTGGCTCGCGATGGTCAGCTTACCACAGCCAGCGAGTTTACGCTGAGCAGGCGAGTTGAGGCTGAACAAATTCGCTTGCTCGAAATGGATATCTCAAAATCTCAACTAATTGTATTGGTCGTCGAGAAAGGCACGCAATCACAGTTTGGTGATCACGTGCTTTGGTTAGATCCCAGAATTGTTAAGCAGTAGATGAGACTATTTGACATCTCCGGTATACGAACCCGTCCGCCCTCTGAAGAAACTACAGCGGACACGTCATTTTCTGGAGGGTCGGTAAGCGAGTAATGCGAGCTTTCCGGGGAGGGCGAGAAGTGTCAACTACTTTCTCAATACGGCCAGCTTGTCGTATTCGGCTGTAGCTTCACCACCGGCAATCACCGGCGCGTGGCTTAGGCAGGCGGTTAACCCAGGCAAGTCCCAGTAGCGAGTCGCTCCGGGCAGTAAGTTGCCATCCTTAATGCTCTTGATCGATGAGAAACGGAAATCGCTTCCAGCCAGCTTGAGTTCGATGTTCGGCGCGGCTTGTTTGGCGTCAGTCGCCATCTGTTCGGCACAGAATTGTGCCGCTGCTGCTAGTGCTGCACTAGCGCCTTTTCCGCTGATTTCAATCTTGGCCGACTTGTTGCTTTCTGAATGCTTTAGTACAGCAACGGCCAACTGCTGAGCCTGACGAGTGAACTGAGATAGGTTGTATCCGTAGGTGTAGCTCGCGGCCAGTCGTTTGTATTGAACCAAAGGCTGTTCATCATCCTTGGGTTGGTAGTTCATTACCTTGTCACCAACTTTGATGGTGATGGCAGTATCGTTACCAGCTCCATCAGCTAGGGTAGCTGCTTGAGTTTGTTTGGCAGTCCCCGTAGTCAACCCAAGGACAACTCGCCAACCATCCTTCAGTGTTTGAGCCAGTTGTGCATTCTGTTGTTTGTCGCCCTGAAGTTGTCCCTTCATTTGAGCATTCACGATATCTGCCCATTGCTTCATCAACTTGCGTTCGAAGGCTTCACCGCCTTCAGGCTTTGGATGGTCCGCATCGAAGACTGTTTGTTCTTTCGGCGTCAGGCGTTTGAATTCGGTTTCCAGAATGGGCTTTTTGTAGCCCAAGCCAAAGTGATCGTTGATCCAGCCATACATGGCCACGCGACTTACGTGATTGTAGTTGTGTCCATAGTGCAAAGCCGGGAATAGTCCAACCTTATCTTTAGCTCCGTACATTTCGTAGATCTTCTGCAACTGCGGATAGCCATCGGTAGGCATGGTCCGAGTCCAATCGTCCGCAGCAGTCATGCCCAATGGTTTTGGCGCGAACAGTGCTGCAATTTCTACGTTGCCCGTACCGGTACGAAGCAGCGGGCAGTTCTCGCAAACGCAACCACCTTGCATGCCTGTACTGACCATGACTGCTGGAAAAGCAACTGCGATGCGAGGATCTAATGCTGCAGCCAAGAACGACTGCGTTCCGCCTCCACTAGCGCCAGTGATGCCGATGCGAGCTGGATCAACCTCTGGCAGTGTCAACATCAAATCCACGCTACGGAACGAGGCCAATGTTTGCAGTCCCATGATCGACTGCAGATTGGACTCAGCCAAAGGACTAAACAGCAGCCAACCATCTTGTTGTACTTCGCTTTCTGCAGGCTGACTGGCGAATCCATGGGCTCTAGCCTGAGAGATCTGTTGGCTGTCGGCATAACCGATCATGTCATACATGTACACGACGCAGCCCATTCGCGCAAGCTGAACACATCGGGCTTGAAGTGGATTGATCGCGGCAGCCTCAAATCGCTCCGCGCCATTGGCCAATTGCTGAAGTACATCATTGGCTTCGTAAAATCGACCATTCGCCCAGTGACCATGCGGGCAAAGAATTCCTGGTACTTTCTTGCCAGCCTGAATGGAGCTTGGGCGATAGAGAGTTCCAGTGACTAAAAAACCAGGCAGCGTTTCAAAGGTACAACTCTCAACCGTGTATCCATCCATCTCCCGCTTGCCGTAGATCTTTGGCGAGACAGGATTTAGTTGAGGCTGAGGTAACATGCCTACCGAGACTCGGAGTTGCAGACGCACTTGCTCGGCGCGAGCTTTCCATTCTTCGAGGCTTGCCGGAGGTGTGAATGGACAGTGTGAATCGAGCGTTCTAAGTGGATCGTCGGCACGAGCAGTGTTAATCGTAGTTGAGCTTACGCATGCGACTGCGGTAAAAATCAACAGGGAGATTGTTTGCAAAAGCTTGCCAGCTCGAGCTGGGTAAAAGCTCTTGTACTCGAACGGAGAAAGTTGGTGGGTCGACATGATGGTTCTCGCTGAAGGAAAAGGCGAAAGTAGCGGGGACCATCAGTTTAAACCAACACAATTCGGAATAATACACCCTACGCTTATTGAGCGCTACTTCGAGAACCCTGCGGCGAACCACCTACGCGAACTCCATCTGGCAAAGGTCTAGCAGCACACAGAAATCCTTGAGAAAAAAGATGAGCCTTCAACTTGCGGAAATCGTCAAATGAGTCGGGATAAACCCACACTGTCACCACTGTTTCCCGCGAGTTTCTGCTGGCTAGTTCGATATTCAATCGGCTAGTTGATTGCATCACATCGCCAATGGGTTCGCTGGGAACTGCGGGCGTTGGTTCAAGTTCGAATCTATCCAGCTCAAAGCCGCCAGGGATCGCGGCCATGCGGTACATCATGATAAAGCCACCCACAGGGCCTATCTTGTCCTCGAGTTTGGTTCTGGAAGCTTGACGTTGAGCTGCTAAGGGAATTTGCTGTTTCAGAGTTTCAATTAGCCGATCCCAAGGAATTACGATAACCTGTCCAGCTCGTAGCATCACGTGAACTTCTTTTTGCATTACCGTCCGAGCCATCGGGGTCGGTAAGTGCTCGAGAACGATCTTGGTGCGTTTAGTCTCAATGGCAGCTCCAGCCTGTCCAACATACTTTTCCACTTCGGACTTGAGCTTGTTGATTTCGCTGTCCTTCTCAATGAATTTGCGTTGCTCCGAGTCAAGCTTGCTTAGCTTGTCCTGGATCTCATCCCGAGCGAGTGCAACTTCGTCTAGCAGTGCTTGACGTTCTAGCTGACGATACTGCATTTCCAATTCGTACTCGTGAAGGTTAACAACCTGATCGACCAACGACTGGGAAACTGCGTGTAGTTCTAGTTTGGGTTGTTCCAACTTCTTTTCGTGATTAGCTTCCAGCAGTTCACGGCTGTGCTTCTCTGCGTGCACCTTTGTTTTCGATCCGACGATAACCACCAAGATGATCATGATGCCCACCAGGTTGGCGATAGTATCCAGGAAGGAATCCTCGCCGATGGCTGCCTCTTCGCTGTCGTGTCGTTTGCTCATCGTCTAACCGTTATTGACTTGTGTGGACTCAGGAGCGTGTGGGAGTTACTTGAACTGTTGAGGAGAAATGGTGCCTTTGCGAATGACGTCGATGCCACTACCTTCCATCAGCTTTTGCAACTGCTTGAACTGATCCTCGGCATCCGAAGCAACCTCGACATGGATCACCGGCGCCCAGTGACCACCGGCCAGAGCAACTCCCCAGCCTTCGACGCGTTGATGCACCGCTGCCGCAAGTCGCTCGGCGCGTTGCATGGGTGAACCTTCGAGTTTGATAGTCAGTGATGCGTTGTTACTGCCTTTGTCTGGTCGAACGATCCAACGATCCTTGTAACACTGCAACCATATTGCTCTGACGATGGCAGTCTGCGATCGATTACCATCGCGCCATGCCCAGCCTCGACCTTTCGATTGTGCGACTGGTTTAGCATCCTGTGATCTCTTGCTCATGTCGACATTCATGCCCAGGTTTTGCACTTCGCCTGGGATCTGACTTGGATCTCCACTCGCGCCAGTGGGAAGATTGCTGCCTGACATCGGTGAACCGGCCATCGGATTCGAACTCATCGCTGCCGAGCCGCCACTGTTGGATCCGCCCCCAGAGCTTGAACTAGAGCCATTGGCTTTAGCTTGAGCGGCATTCCAGAGGCTCGTGTTGCCGCTAGCGGATGCATCAGCGGTTGCTGACGCTGAATTACCAGCAGTGGGTTTAGATCCGTTGGTCGAACTATCGCCGGGAGAGCCATCTCCGTTGACAGAATCACCACCGATTGTTCCGCCGCCCATCCCGCCAACTCGAGAGTTGCTTGCCGAACCGCGTCCAGTGAGGCCATATCCTTCTTCACTTGATCCGCCTCCAAAGAAACTCATCTGACCACTTGAGCCATTCTGAGTTGAGCCACTTTGGCCTGCCCCACTCTGCGCAGCGAGATCATTATTTGTCCCTGGAGAGTTTCCGCCTAGTGAATTTACTCCGAGGGCATTGCCTGCAGGTGGATTTGCCGCATTAGCAGCCGATTGCCCAAAGGTCCATCCTGGTCCTTCTTTGTTACCTTGGGATTGAGCAATTGATTGAGCCAACGACAGTGGGTTTGAACCGTTGCCATTACCGCTGAGACTGGAGGTTGAGCCGCTTTGGTTGCCGCCACCGATCATCGACATACCACCGCGTCTGCCCGACGATCCCTGTGAGGCACTTCCACTTTGACCTGAACCGCTGCCGCTGCCGGACATTCCTGCGAACTCACCGGACACATCTTCCATCGCTCCGCCGCCGCCACCTGAGCCGTAAAAGTCAAGTTGCGAAGCGTCGTAATGCTGAGGCATCGAAAGCACGAGTGCTGCTTGGCGTTGTCGAGCAGATTCAATAGTGCTGGCAAGCTTCTTCTGAAGGTTTGGTGCACTGGCTGGAAAGGATAGCTCCAAATCTTCACTAATAAGTTCGTAACCAAACTGATCATCCCAGCCGCTCATTGCAGCGCGAGCCATCATGTAGTGCTTAATACCACTCGGACGAACCACCAACAGTGGATAGGGATTGCTGTCCAGCGAACCATCACGCGAAGGAAACTCGGCGCGAATCGTGCGCAGAACTGCGTCCAGTGGATTACCCGGTCCGTAAGGTGGACTTAGATCGGCGGGACTCAGTACGACACCTTCTGGTTGCACGATCAGTCCCTTGGCGTTGCACTCAAGATAAATGGGTCGACGATGCGTTCCATTGGGACCATCATAAGGAATGATCGCGAAGATCGGCTTGTCGCCCTTAGGATCTTTGATCTTTGATTCGAGAGTCTTCTTGGCTTCAGCTAGCTGCTTTTCTAGAGCCTCGCGCTGAGCATCGCGTTGCTTCAACGTCTCTTGTTGAGTGTCCTTCTTTTCCTCGGTCGCTTTGGCGGTTTTTTCTAGAAGGTCCAGTTCTTCTTTGAGTTCATGGATGTGCTGTTCGATGTTTTGAAGATGGAGTCGCTTCTTCTCGATCTCAATCTTGGCTTCGTCATACTTCTTGACCAAGCTATTCTTGACGGTCTGCAGTTGATCCTGCTGCCACTCGAGTTCGTCTTCAACTTTGTCGGCAACCTCTTTCGCAGAAGACTGAGCTCCAACAACCAATAGCAGCAGCATCAACACCAAGGCGCCCATGGTGCAAAGCAGTACCGCTAGGAATGGAAAGAGTGAAGGAGCGACTGACTCGCGACGTCGGCTCATGCCGCTTTGCCTCGTTTATTTGGAGCCTTTTGCTCAGTGGAAATGTCTGACTGGTCACCGCTGCCGGACTCGGGGTTAGGCATCGGAATTGTGGAACTCTCAGCAGCATCAGCATCGACAGTGTGTCGAGCGACACGAGGCCGCTGCGGCGCCGCGCGGACTAGACCGGCTCGTTCAAGACTGGTGGCCAACATGGCAACAGCTTCCGCAACGCATTGAGTTGCTGTCTCGATTCGACCGGACGCCTTGTCCAGGCTTCCGGTCTCTTCGATGGTTCGAAGGTTGGTGCTGATGGCTTCTTCTAACTTCTTCAGGTCGGCAGTTGATTGGATCAGTTGTTGCAGCGTGTTTGTTTGCTGGACCATCTCTTTTTGCTGATGGTGCAGCGCGCGAGTCTGTTCGCTGAGCGTAGTTTGCCATTGTTGAAGCCGAGTCTCGAACTGTCGTCCAGTTTTCTCTTGCACCTGCTCCAATCCAGCCAAGTGCTTGGACATGGCCTCACCCAAGGCTCCTACAAGATGAACGTCCACCTCACTGGCAAGCGTTTGGGTCCACTCAGACCACTGTCGTTGACTCTCTGAAATCGATCGCGACCAAACCGAAGCTTGCTCGACAACCAATTCGCGGACGCAGTTGATCAAATCGTTGGCCATTTCACGAACGGGAACGATGAGTGAGTCTTGAGCCTCAAATGGATCTACACCGATGAAAGGAACAAGTATCGAGTCGGCTTCGCTATCGATGCGATTCATCAACCGCAGTTCGATGCGATTCACGCCGAACTGAATGAACATACTGACCATCGTTAAGACCAGCGCGATGGCAGTTGTATCGAAAGCCACGTAAAGACCAGCGGTCAACTGGTTCATGGCTTCTTGACCTTTGGTGGCTAGAGCCTCTGTATCTAGTTGACCCAAGGTTTGAGAAATACCAAGAACTGTTCCCAAGAAGCCGAGCATCGGCATCGCCCAGTGAACGATGCGGAGCAATGAATAACTTTCGTGCTGCTGATCGCCCGAGCTTTCTGCAAGACTTTTCAGATCTTGTTCCAAGTGGTTTCTGCGACCACGGCTCTGTTGTATTTGCAGCGAATCGACAACGCGGCCGCCTAGCCAACTGGATTGAACAGCTTGTGGTTCTGCTCGCCAGCTTTCGAGCATCCAATCGACTCGATTCGATGAAGATACTTCTTGACCTTGTTTGACTAGACGTCGTAATGCCGAGATTGTGCGAGTGATCAACCTGGTTTGGCTTGCAGCGCAATACCATTTGATGGAAAGTCCAACGACACCAATCGAAAATAGATACACAGTCACCACGCAGACCCAGTGACTTAAGGCGTATCGCTTTAGCAACGCCAGTTCAAAAGGACCTTGGATCAGCAGCGCGAAAAAGAGAGTCGCGCCAATGCATCCCAGCGTTGTGGCAATTGGAAGCGGCAATCCGTAGGGCGTTCGCTGCAGTTTGAATCGTTGATCTTGTCGAGGTTGATTCACGATAACTACTTCCCTGTAGTACTGTGACAAAAGTTCTCATGCTGTGGCGGATTGTGAAGATCGAGCCGATTGGCGTCTAGGTTGATTTTGAGTCTATCCAAATGACTGCAATTACTTTTTTGAGTTTTCAACCTTGTAATGCAGTGCTTGTTGCGTGTATCAACCCTGGAATAGTTTCCAAGTATCCACAAGGACATGACCATGAGCCGATGGCTAGATCGCAGACTGTTTTACTATGCAGCAGGAGCTTGCCTGGTTTGGTTTGCCTTCGGCACAGCCGACCTATTTAGTCAGTCTGGTTCTTCGGCAGCACCTCATAGTCCAAATCCTTCTATGCAAGTGGTGTCCAGCACCAACGTCAATGGCGTTCAGCAATTGGTCGTATTGGACCAAAACACCCGCGGGTTGGCCGTTTATCATGTGGATGCTACGGGTAACCTGCAACTTCGGAGCGTCCGAACGCTGGTTTGGGACCTGCGGATGGAAGAGTTCAACGCTCAGGCACCGACTCCCAGTGAGCTAAAGAGAATCCAGCCCTAGTGGACGCCCAGCCGTCCGGCGTAGAGGACTAGCCGCAACGCGTTAGCGTCCGGTTCCTTAGGGGACCACGTAGCTGGCTCGGCAACGAGTCAGACGGGCTACGGCATCGTAACCTTCACGCATGACCTAGCGGCAAGAGTCTCCCCTAAGCAGGGTTCAGAAGGGCGACAACATGTATCTTCAATTATGTCCTCGCCGGTAGACTCACCGCAACGACGGACCTCGCGATTATCACATGCACGATCGCCTGTTCATCCAGAGTGAATAGTTGCTCTCGAGTCAACCTGGTCCTCTTCGCCACCTTTACCAAATGGAACGCACAGCAGATTCTGTGCCCACGCACGCTGCTGCTCGCGTCAGTGGTAATTGCCAACACTACTTTTGCATCTCAGCCGAACCATGAACCCAGGCCGTCACTCAGTGGCGGCTCGGCCATCGTCTGCTTAACCCTACTTAACCCACTATCGAAACTCGCCGCCTGCGTTGGAACGACAACTCTGCTGTTGCGACGAGCTGACTACTCTAAATCTTCAGCAGCGCACGTTGCCCTGGCTAATAACCGCAGACGATGGCTGGCCCCATCTGGCCATTGAAATTGTTTATGCTGTTCGTACTCCAAGGAGACGCAGACTTCCATCACCATTGAATGCCAACAACCTTCCGGATTGCGTAATCACTAAATGGAGATCTCGGTCGCTATATTCAAGTCGCGACGGTTTGATGCGGAACGGCACACTTTCAACCGCGCCGTCAGGAAACGTAAATACTGCAACTCCGTCAGTTCCGAACAACACACGATAATCTTCAAATTGCCATGAGCCAAAAACCTCTCGTTCATTAGTCACTCCTTGAAAAGATTCTGCAATCTGACTCGAAACAGTCGACCAAACAACTGATCGATAATCAGGCGACGAATCTTTGTGATCAATTGGGATGAAATCCATTTTTCTACGCCTCCCCGCAAAGCTAGTAGCAGCATAATAAGTGTACGCTAACCTACTCAATCTAATCACAGCAATTTGCCGCGATAGCATGATCCGGAAATTGCCGTGACCCCAACGGTCTCCCGCAAGAGCCATTCGATAAAAAGCAGCGTAATCAAATTCTCGCTCACCTATTTGGCTGGCGCTATCTAACTAGGTAACGAGCTCCATGGCAACTATCGCGTTTGTAAGGCCATGCTGAGAACAGAGAAATTGGAATCGTCAAATCTCATCTCGTCAATTGTGACAATCAATCGATACTCTGGGAAGCTTCGTTGTAAAACACTGGCGACACTTCCCGTCCGCAAATGCAGTTCTTCGAAGGTCAAGGAGGCTCCCAATGGGACCCTTTCACTAAACAATCCTCTCGCTTCTTCTAAGGCCCTTTGTGCTCGGCGATCGTCAACACTGCGCCAATAGCAGCCTTCTATTTGATGAGTTTTTCGTTTAGTTTTGTCGATGAGTTCAAAGTCATGTACTCTCTCTCGCTCAACCAATGTCAATTTATCGTCGTGAACGGTAACTGAAGGCTCGGCGCGATTCTTCTTTCGCGTTTGGTTCTTTTCAATGTGCAAACTTTCCAAGACCTGCGGATGTGGTGCAATGTAAAACTGGGAATCCAATCGAAGTTGTTCGGAAGCAACCACCTCGAACGGAATCCGTTTGGGCTGCTGTTTCTCCATAAAATCGTTGACGAATTGATCATACTCGCTGTTCTTGGCATGAAAAACTTCGACTAAGAACCGACATTCATACTTACTGTTTATTCGTGAACGGTGAGATGTCAAGGTCGCGCGTATTGTTAGGGATTGATTGTCTTTGTCATGCGATCGCGCCCAAGCTTGGTCTACTTGAGTCTTAAGAACGCGTACTAGATCGAACAACTCGTCATACTCGATTGGCTTTCCCACGACCTCTCGATTGACCTTCTTCATTAGCTCAACTGCAAGCGTAGGATGTTTTCGATGAATTAACCCGGTAGTACTCAAGCCAAATGCATCGATCTTTAATTCTGCGTCATCACCAATTCGCTCGGTCCGTGGTTGGCCAAGACTGTTGCTTACTGGCAGTTTGAGTATGATGTTGTTCGACCAAAGCCTTTGATGTTGATCCAGTGAAAACCGATTCGCTGGATCAAGCTCCTTGACGAATTTTTGCTTTTCATTCTGAACGAGTTCAGCATTAGACAGGAAATCTTCAACTGTCAAGAACTTTGGCCGCGAGGTTTTTTGATCTTGGGCCGTTACCACCCCGTCGAGTAGAAAAATGGATAAGGCAATTGCGAGGCAGTTCATAGTTGTTCGTCCTCCGGAAATTCATAGGAAAAATCATCCATTGCGATAATATTGCAATTACCGCACGAAACACCAGAGTGAATTGCCTTTGCAAAGTTACTGAATTTCTGGATTGCCATATACACGGGTTTGCAATCTATCGATTTGGACTTTGTTTGTCAAATATTTATCTTTCCTCAAAGTAGTCTGAGCCAATGTAGGTTTGGGGTTCTAGGGATCATAGCATCCTGGTGTCTAGCCTCTTGGGTAACAGCATCTTCAGCTTGCCGGAATTGGTTCGACCCCATAAGAACAGCCGAGCGTAGTTAGTTGAGCTGTTTTTCGTCTACAATGTCGAGCGACTTAAACTCCCCTTGCCCGACTTCGGACACAAAAATGACAAGCACTTTTTTCAGACGATTCGCCATAGCGATTGTTACTTTGCTAGTAGGTTCCGGTAGCTCTTTTGCTCAAGAAAGTACTCACAAGCCGGCCTCATTGGCATTTGATATCAACGGCCAAGCAATCATGCAAAGCAAGTTGGTCGTGGCGTTGCAGATACCTCCAGCGGCTCTAGGCCGACAAGCGCAAGTCCTGCAAGCCAAACGCTTTTTCGGAGCCGTCAGTCTTCCCGAATCGCTAGAAGCGCTCAATCAAATGAGACCGGATTCGCCGGTGCCCGTTGAGTTCATGGCGGTGGCCGAGTTCGATACGAAAGAGGCTCGCGAAAAGACAATTCCTACTTCCGTGGTAGCGAACTCTAAGAAGGTAACCGTTAATGGTAAGGAGTACTGTGTCGAGCCCCGCGTAGAGAACCTGCTTTTGCTATTGGAAGAAAAGAGGTTCGAGATTGGAACGAAGCCGTACCTATCTGCCGCGAGGGCATCGCTGTTGACCAGTACCCTAAGGTCGGCGATGGGCGAACTTGGGAAGGCTCCTGCCAAGATCGTTGTGGACTTGACTCAAGATCGCGAAGTAATTCTGACCGCTTTGGATCAAATCAAAAAACAGGGAGTGCCCCCAACGGTTGGTCCATTCCTGGATCTACCCAAGAGAATGGATCAATTGCTAATCTCGATTGATCCAGATGGTGACGAGATCATCAAACTAGTATCTCGGTCTAGCAAACCAGACGACGCAGCCTTTGTTTCCAAGACGCTAAACGCCCTAGTTGGACTCGGCAAGATGAGCTATCAATCCGCACCCAAGGAGATGCCAGGCGTCGAAGTCGGACAGGCTTTGCTGAATGCAATCAGCGTCAAGGTCGACGGAAATACTGCGACCTTAATACTCAAGAAGCCAGCCAACTTTGAAGAGATGTTGGCTCGCACCAAGCAGCAAGCCAATGTGGTCAATGCTCGCATGCAGAAGATGAATGATGTTAAGCAACTGTTGCTTGCAATGCTTAACTACCAAGATACCTACCAAAAGTTACCATTTCTTGACAACGGCGGCGGAATCTTGTCTGAAAACTTGAGCTGGCGAGTTCGCGTATTGCCATTCTTTGAGCAGGTTCAACTGTATCACAAGTTCGATCTGAAACAGGATTGGAACTCGGATCAAAACAAACCCCTGGCTGATCAATGCCCCGAGCTTTACGGCAAGGATGGCAAGACGGATAAATGTTGGGTTGTCAGCGAAGTCAAAAAGTTCCGAGACATTACGGATGGAACCAGTAACACCATATGTCTGATACAGACGACAACAACCGTTCCGTGGACTCAGGCCAAAGATATTACGATTGAAGAGGCCGAGAAGATGATTAGCGGTTTGCCCGATGGGCAGAAGGTAATTGTTGGCATGTACGATGGCTCGGTCCGTGAACTGGACAATCAGATCCCAGCCGAGAAGCTGCACGCCTTGCTGACACCTAACGGCGGCGAGCGAATTGACGGATTTTAAAATCTATCCATTCTGCTCTTTGCCGCGCGGCACTGAACTTTGTTGACAACCAATTTGACCATGTGCCAATCGTTGCTCAACGATCGTGTCCCATACTCAACGAAGACGCACCGTCCACGGCCAACTCTAGAAACCAACTCGACAGTTTTTTCAGCTCCACAGGGCATTTTCTTTGAGTTGCAATCACTGAGTTCTCTTCGACGATACAACCTGACACCAACGTTCAAGATCCACTGGGATTTGTCGATACGCGACCATTGAGCCAATAGATAAACAAGCAAGGTATAGTTACGCTAGGGCCTTCGACGTATGTCCAGTGCCAGGGAAGGCCAGAGTATGCTCCCACGCCAATCAACATCACTCCCAGTATCGCGTCGACCAATGCAATGTAGGTTATTAAGGGCGCATACCGGCGAATATCGGTCGAAGCCAGCAAGATGAAGCCACCATGGATTGCGTAGAGCAGCGATATTGATCGCGTTAGATACTCGACGATAGGTGCACGGGGTAATTCACCTGCGCCTAACCAAGCGTGGATCGCAGCCATCCAATCCGTAGGTAAGAAGGTTGCAAATAGAGCTACACAAGTTGTGCCTCCGAATAAACGGAGAACAAATACCAAGATCTGGTCTGCACGCATTCTAACTTGCCCTTTCGAAAGCACTGCGAAATTGGAACAATCGCTCTACTGCGACAGGCTAATAAATCGCGATACGAGCTTCGAGCCAACGGACTTGGTCGCCGAACTGCGAATTGGCACCTTTCTCAACGATCAGCTGTGCATTGGTGATGTCAACTTGCAGTAATTGTACAGATTCTGGGGAAATGGGTTGCGGGACACATCGATGATGGGTGGTAAGCGTCGATGGGATCCGAGGACAAAAGAAGTCCGCACACAAAAGAAGTCCGGGGACACAGCACTTTGGTGGGCGGTGCGAAGAAAGTAGCAAGTGACCGGAGAGATGATCAGAGGTTAGCTCGGCCGCGACGGTCTAGTGCAGGACTCGCGATTAGATAACGGCACGCCGACGATTGCCTTATCGGTGCCGATATGTAGAAGCCAAGTGATAGCATTTAGAACTAAGCTGCTAACGATTGTTCGATTAGTTTAAACCTGAAGCAACTGGCGAGCTTGGGGGTTAAGCTTGAAGCGTTTGGGGCGTCGAACTCCGCGATGAGCGTCGATGACATGCGGCTTGCCTGCCACGATCTTGAAGAGTTTTCCGAAGTTGGCGACTAGTTCGCAGAAGGTACCAGCCGACATGCCAAGCCCCAGTCGATCAAAAACAGATGGAGCATCTTCTGGTGTTGATCCTCGCTTGCCTGGTACAACTTGTCGAGCCAACCAATCAAGCAGCTCGATGTATTCAACCGCGGTCATATTGAGGAAGCCTCGATCGCTACATCGAAAGCCCAATGTACTTGGCAGTATTTGCAGAGCATCCCGCAACTCGTATAGGTAAATCGGAGCCAACGTTCGATCTCGCATTTGCGCGGCCTTCGCTTTTCGCTTATCATCTTCAATCGATGTGCTCGCTTCTGATGCGGCAGCGGCAGTCGGATTCAAACACTCGTCTTCAATCCGCTGCTTTACAGCTTGAATTCGGCGCTGGATCGACGTGTAGTCGCTCTGCTCAAGCGTTTCTGCCATGGCAGCTCGAATCGGATTCAAATCAACATAGGCTGAGCAAGCTAACAGGGCTGACTCATCGAGCAGTCGGACCGCACGAAACCGACTCTCCCAAACTCTTCCTGTAGCCTGGTCCTCGGCATTAATGCGCTGAGCAATCGTCTGACACATCAGCCTCATCCACCATGAGATATCGCTCAGCCGTGAGCGAATTTCGGCAACCTGAACAGGATCGTTGCGAATCGAATTGAGTTGAGGCTCTGTGGGCTCTTTCGGCGAGCCGTCCTTGTTCTTTTTCTTCGGGCAAATCATCAACCAACGTCTGGCCACTTCGCTGTCGTCCCAAGTCTTCACCACATCTGGCCTTTGCCGCAGAACAAGATGAAAGTGATTCGAGAGAATTGAATAGGTCAAGACATCGATCCCGAAGTACTTTGCCAGTTGCTCGATGCGACTTTCAATCCAAACCTTGCGATAGTCGTAGTTGCGGCCAGTGAACTCATCTTGGCCCATCAAGAAACGGCGCCTTACTGCTCGATTCATCACGCGCGATCGCCTGTTCGTCTGGGTGAAAAGTTGCTCTCGAGTCAACCTAGTCATCTTCGCCACCTTTACCAAATTGAAGGCTCTGTGGATTCCCTCGGCCCAAATGCACGCCGTTACGGGAACGCTTTAGGGCAGGAATCAAAACTTGCATAGATTGGTAGACGGAGCTCGATTCAAAACCTTACAACGAATTTCCAACTTTCGGGGAAATTCTTCCTCCCTCATGAAAATGCTGTGTCCCCAACGGTTTTTGAAAATGCTGTGTCCCCAACGGTTTCCTCCCTATGAAACTGCTGTGTCCCCAACGGTTGATGGATAGGGCAATAGCCCTGTTCGTAGACCTAAATCGAACTTTTTAGGAATAGTCGAAAGATTTTTGCAACCTAGGTTGACCGAACTGGCTTTATCTTAATGACCAGAGCACGCAATTCTAAGAGGAAACTTCCGTTGGCCGAAACTCCAATCGAAACAATTGACAACTTCGACGATCGACGACTTATTGAAGTCGTCAGGACGGACCCGTCGGCTGTTTCAGTGCTATATCGGCGACATTATGAAACGATCGCTCGGTACGTTAGTCGCCGTGTGGCAACGCGTAATGACGTCAACGACATCGTTTCGGAAGTCTTCTTGGTAATGGTTCGTGAGATTGACCGATATCGATGGACTGGAGTTCCATTTCAATGCTGGCTCTTTCGGATTGCAAGCTCTCAAATCAACCGCTGGGTGCGAACCCGCAAGTGGACACGTTTTTGGGCTCCTTTCGAGGACCAAGCTGTTATTGTTGATAAAGATACTTCATGTGAGTCGAGTCGCGTTCTACTACTACGCAAATGTCTACTTGAACTGCCTTGCCGCTATCAAAACGCTTTGGCGCTTTATCACCTTGAGGAATTGTCCGTCAAACAAATTGCAGAAATATTGAACGCAACCGAAACAGCAGTAAAGTCAAGACTTTCGCGTGGTCGTGAATTGTTGCGTCGGAAGATCAACGCCTATGAGAAATTGGAAACTAAGAATGAACGACGAACAACTCGATGCGTGTTGGAACGAAATGAAGCGTAGCGAAAATAGAGCCCTCTCTTTAACCCCAAACCTGGAGGAACGACTTATGAAAGAAATGCAGTCGATTGGAACGAAGCGCAGCCGTTGGAAACGAGTCTTGGTTGCGGGAGTTTTTGTTCTCGGACTGTGCGTGGTCGGCGGCATCATCGCTGATAACATAGTTGTGGCCAGTGAGAATGTTAGCGGCGATACTGGCGAAATCCAAACGGAATCCTTGCTAGACTATGCGATTCGACATGTTCATGCTCATTTGCAAGAATTTCACAGCCATTTTCATGGCGAATGATGGCACAAATCTCTTTAGCTGAATCAAAAAATCAAGACTGAAATGCTCGCTAAACCCGCCATTTCGAAGATGCTCAGTGGCGAGAGTCCCAGCGCAACGCCATCGCGACTAACGGAAACTACAGGAGTTTCCTTACTCTTTCTAGCCTCTTTGATCAGACGCATTAACTCCTGCAGTTGCGTTGACTCGCGAAGCGGTTCAAACGATGCGGCTAGCACTCCTATGAGCTTGCGCAGTTTTTCATTGCCAATGGACGTGCCTGTGCGTTCGAGGATCATCTCTCTTGTACGGCCCTGTGAACTGCCGCTAGTCGCAAATTGCTTGCCTGTGATGTTGGCCGCCGCCGGTGTGAATCCAGCCTCAATACCGAGCAACAGTTCAAGCGGAAAGTTCGTCTTTCCATTTCTACCTTGCCGATAACGAGCTCGATTCAGTTCGATGCTGCCAAAGTATGTTACGACACTGCGTCTGTCTGTCTTTTCTGCTAATCGACGAAAATTCTTGCCATTGAGCTTGATCGCTGCCGGCATCTCTTCGAGTTCGGGTTCCAGGTTGGATACCAACCACTGCAGAACCTTTCTAGCTGACTCCCTGATGCTCTCCGCCAAACAATTCTCCAGCTTAAGCATTCCTGCTGCCGAAACACCAACAGAGCTAAAACTGGTGAGCACCGACGTCAATTCTGATCGCAACTGGGCAACAATCTTCCCGACGATCTCAAAAATTTCCTGCTCTGTTATTGTGCGAACCAGGCTTCCTGCTTTAACTTGTACATCCATGAGGCTTACCTTTTTGAATTGACGGTGTGAGAACTATCAATTTCGCTGAGGAAGCCTCTTTTCGTATAGATCAGTTTTTCAGATTGCTAGGCGCATAGAGCGGATCGCACCCGCTTAGATGGTTTGCGCGTCGATTTCGTCATACTCTGCGTGCGTCCCAATGAAACGGATCTCACGTTACTTGCATCGTCACCTTTGGAACTGCGAGGCATCGACCACTTCGCCACCTTGAACAGTTATCATTGCTTTTAGTTTCTCGGCGTCAAAGTCAGGAGGCAATCTGCGCGCGGCCCCATCAAAGGTTGCAAAGGCTAATCCTTCACTATCGCGAAGTTCCTGAAAATCGTTACTAGCCAGGTCGACTTCATAGTCAGCCGGCATTGTCCACGGTACTGATTTAGAGCTTGGAGCAACGAGTACCATAATGGTGTTGCTGGCTCCATCGACAAGTTCATTCTGTCTTGGTGCTTCGCCGATTTCTTGGAATGGTGACCCCTCTCCAACGAAGACTTGGATTCGTGTTGTCTTTGAACTCACGGCGTCCTGTTCATCGCGGAAAATATCCGGCATCAATGAAATCAGTTGCTTGTTATGAGGGCTATCCCAAGGTTCCTTCAAGCGAAACTGATTATACAACGCACTATAGCCCAAGAACGGCAGAATGTGAACTCGCCAACTAAGACAGTAGCTCTCCGGAGGAGTACGACCATTGACCTTGGGACGTCCGGGCGGATAGAACTTAAATGATGACTGATAATTCAGCATGGCCATTGCTATTCTCTTGAGTCGCATGGATTCGCTGGCTCGCTTCTGGAGTTGCGAGGTAACGGGTAGATTCAGCGAATGTAGCGACAACCTTTTGACGGCTTCACCGTCGACTAGTTCGTTGCCAGCGGTTGTAATCAAAGCCCGAAAAATCTCATTTGAAACTTTGGATGATATGGGCATGACCGAACCATCTCCCATGGCGACCAAAATCGACTTGCGCTCGCCAATGAAATCGCTCAGCTTTACTTCCTCGTTCAGCTCGACATCTTCGGGCTTGGTCCACATTACTCGGCGATCTCTGGGTACTTGAATCAGCATGATGGTGTTATTAAGCGAGTCTGTGCATTGCCTCATCCAACTCTTCGAGTTCAGCAATGTTCCTTTACCTACAAATGTACAGATATCGGTTAAGTACTTGCCATCGGTCGCGTCACCATAGACAGCAGGCATCGCTGCGGCGGCTTCGAGATTTGTCGGGCTATCCCATGGTTCATCCAAAGCAAATTTCTCGTACAGGTTTTTCTGATCCAAAAACGGTAAAAGATGCACCCTCCAACTCAACCGAGAGGAATGCCCCAGTTTATTGATGACAAGCATGGGAGATTTGCGAGAAGCGTCTTCATAGTTGTGTAAGGCTAAGCTAAGCTTCCGAAGCCTTGCCTCGTCATCCTTAGTAGTTGATGCAACCGGTTGGCTCACAAGTTCTACAGGCGGCACGTCTGGCATTTGGACAAGCCCAACAATCGGTGTCGCAGGCTGAATAGCCTGTGTGAGCCGCAACCCTTTTTCCGGCTCTGCCAGGGCAGCCTCCAAATCGAATACCTCGCCACCAAATCGGCTGACAATGGCAGTGATCTTTGATTGATGAAGCTTGGCTGGAAGAATCAACGATTCACCCGAGAATGTGCCGATGAGGATTGGGTCAGAACGCCCCCAACCTAGGTTGGACGCAAAGTCTTTGGCATCGGTCAAATGCAGTGCATCGTGCATCGTCCAGGGAACAGCTAAATGCGGCGCTACCCAACTGGTCAGCATCGTTGAATCCTTCTCATCACTGAAGGGCCTAATGAGGCTCGGTAATCCGACCAGCCCGCTCTTCGGTTCGACGGGTATACGAATCCGTGTCTTGCTCCAGCTCGCACCGAGTTGAAATACAGGTGGTATCTCAGGCAGTAGTGCAAAGTTGCTTGGGCTATTCCAGGGCTCATTGAGATTGAATTTTCGGAAAAGGTCTTCTGCACCTAGATACGGCAAAATATGAACTCGCCAGGAAAGCAAGGGTCCATGCATGCCCAAGGATGGATTTCGCGATTCGGCCGCTTGGAAGTCTTGGATCGCTTTTCCTAGTTTCTCAAGGTTGGCTGCAGCCGTTTTAAGATCAACTACATTGAGAGTGGCTGATGCAACGTCCGTATTGGGGCGTATTACATTTTCAATGATCAGCCACTCTGTATCTCTGTTGTACGAACAGTTGATCAACTCTAAAGAAGAAGGAGTTGCCAGAGCCTTTAGTTGATCATCCGTTCCGAAAGCCGGCCAAACGACTTTGGACAAATTGCACAAAAGTGCTCTTCGTCTTTCGAAAAAGATTCTCGTATCGGGTAGCGACGAACGATTCATGGTCGAATTATCGCTGGGTAACCAATCAAGCAACTGCAGTATTGAGCCACGCTCAACTTCTCGATCTAAATCGTCGGGCCTGGTCCATTCTATTGCCTGGTTTGGTCCAAAATAAGCAATTGCAATTGTCTGGTCCGTTCCATCGGTTATTTGTGGACTCTTTAGATAGGGCCAACCCTGACCATCAACGTTGAGCAGTGTTCGAAAGCGAGTCTTACCTTCTGGCGAACTACCAAACTCTTTCGGCATTGACTTGATCAAGGGACGATTATGCTCGCTATCCCAAGCTTCATTGAGTCTAAACTGATCGAAAAGAGTCTTTTGACCGATGTAGGGTAGCAGATGAACTCGCCATGACAGCCCACTACCTTTCTCTCCTCCATTGGGCAGAAAGAATTCGGAAACGGCGGAAGATAGATAGGCGTTGAGTCCTGTGGCAATTGCCATTTGACCATGATCGGCATCGCGTCGCTCAACTACTAGCCTCTTCTCATTCTCGATGCGTTCTTGTTCCTGTCTCTGTCGCTGCATCAACTCAGCTTTCAATCGCGATTCCTCCGCTTTTGCACGGGCTTGCTGCTCGGCAAGTAGCCGAGCAGCTTCTGCTTGTAACCTTTCTTGTTCTGCAATTCGTTCCTGTTGCGCGCGCTCAAGATTAGCTCGCTGCTCAGCCGCCATGGCCGCTTGCTGTTCAGCTTGAATTCGAGCCGCCTCCTCGCGACGATTGACGTGCTCTCTGAACCAGAAAAAACCGAGAGTCAGTGCGGCAAGAAACAGTGTCGCAAACACGAAGCCAACAATTGCTAAGCAGCCACAGGTTTTGAAGGTTGTTGACTTCAAGTCGGGTGGTGTAGGTACAGACCCACCAAACGCCGGTGGTTGCAGTCCAGACGGTGCGTTGGGCAGTTGAAAATCGTCAAATAAATTCGGCATTTGGTCGGGCCAGTCAACAATGAATCGATAGCTTCGCGTCTTTCGTTTGATGAGGAAGCAACTGGCGGTATTTTAACCTCAAAGCTGCATCGATTCACCCGAGGCTGCCAAAATGGACTGTGCGTTCTAGCGGTCCTTTTTCATTTTCAGCTTACTTTCGGGTTTGCCTGTGTGGAGCGAAAGTTTGGTGGCTAGCGAGTTCTAACTCGCAAACTTTACTTCCTGCCAGCAAGCTGCCAGGGGAGTTGGAACGCGGCGAGTTTCGGCTGTAGATTACGCTGATGATGACCGAGCCGCAATAAGTTGACGGACGGTGTTCATGATGTACCCATGAGTACGACTTGATTCAGCACAAATCTCTGGTTCAGGGTGAATCCAGAGTCTGGACACAGCGCCTTGATGGTAGCACTTTGATGTGGGCCGTGCCGAACAGTATTGGCTGTGTCCCCTATAGGTCGATAGGTGCATCAAGGGCTCTGGTCCAGGCTGCAGCGATTGCAGGGGGTGACGGCGTACTATTGATTACGAGAGGCGAATACAGCTCCTGCTTGCATTTCCGATAATGCGGCGATTGTTAAACCATGCAACTAGCGTTGCAAAGAGTACAAATGCTGTTTCTGCTCTAGGTGGGGCGTATTTCGGATGCTCAAGCGAACCCTGAAGAATTCTTCCTATTCCACAGTTTCCTGGCAAATCCCGGAAGTACCTTCCGCTGTACTTGGTAAAGCTTAACCTATCGCCGCGGTTTACAGGGTCATGCAACAAGCAAAGTTGGATCTGGCCACAGTATTGCCATTCTGAACCAAGAAGTACATAAAACCGTCCAGTTGTGTCGATTCGAATGTCCTTCGCGCTTTCTGGAGCAAATAACTGAGGATCAATACGTAGTTCAGTTTGTTCTACTCGAATCACGACACAGCCGTCTGGGTTTATTGCGAGTTGCCCAGCGCGTGTAAACCTAGTGTCTCCAGAACTCTCATCCGTTACACAAAAGTAGCCATTCCCAGCAATTGCAACGTTATACTGACTTTCGGTATAGACAGTTTTAAATTGATTGGTCGCGATCAGTTCAAACGCAAAAACTGCCGTCAGCGTGAAAATTACTACGATCGCGCTAAGGGAAATCCGCAGCATTTGCATAGCCTTGCATTGTTGAAGAAGACAGGCTGGTAATGCTTGCTTTTAGCAAATTGAGGCAATCCGGACAATTGCGATTCTAGGCTATTATCTCGTCTTCAATCTGTTGCTTCAAAGCCTGAATGCGCGCTGGATCGAAGTGTAGTCGCTCTGCTTAGCCCAAACGTACGTCGTTACGCGAACGCTTCAGAGCAAGAATCAAGAATTGCACGACTTGTAGACGGAGCTTGATTCAAAACCTTACAATAGTTTTCCAATTTTCGGGGAAATCTTCCTACCTCACGAAAGTGCTGTTTCCCCAACTGTTGGACAAGCGACCTAAGAAACAGGTCGGGAGATTGCGATGATATGTTGGGGTTTGACCAAGGAATAAAAGCTAGACGTCTAATTCGGGGGAGATCGTGTCTGACACTCGACAATGTGTGTTTTGGGCGCTGGAAAAGTCTTGCAAGTTAAGAAGCGGTGATCGTTGGCAAGATCCAGTGGTTACGCGCCAGCAACTTTATTTACCGCAACAGTGCTGCGAAGAGATGTCAAAGGACAATCCCAAAGTCGTAGATGGAATCTGGGTTACAGGCGAATATTGGGGCAGAGACTCCAATGACGAGACCATCTATATTCCATCTTCCGGTGTCAAAATCGATGAAATCGGCAATTCGCTTGGTGGATGGAAAACTGCGGTCAATACCTGCTGTGATTGTCCAGCAAATGTAATTCGCTCGAAAAATTTAAAGAACCGAATCTTGGCGGGCTGTTTTGGCGATTTAGAAGTGATGTTTCCATCGAGCGGATCACTGGACGAGTTACTATGGAAGATCATCGATCGACGGCAAATGAAAGATCGACTGGAAGACGCGTTTCAACTAACCGAACCACTCTGGTTTGGATTTTGGATGGAGTCGCCCTTGAATCGCAAACAATGTCGAGTACTGTCAGAGCTTCTCAGCAATGCGCTACCGCTTCTTTGGAATACCGATCCGGCAGATCCAGGCAGCGAGCCTGTATTTGGGGATGTTCAATTCGCCTTCAGATTTTTGACCTCTACAGCGAGTATGGCGGTATCGTCGCCATTTCTTCCAGGCCTTGATGCTTGATAGAGTTTGACTTATCAACGCATGTACCACCACCACACGCTGATTTAGGTTGGCAACGTGTTCGCACATCCCCGCTGCAAAGCTGCTGCGGATGTTGAGTGCTGAAAGATGTTGAGACTCAATATACCACGCATTGCAGGAAACATCTTTATCCAGCTACGACCTGCTCGTTGAGCAAAGATGCCAATTACGACTTGAGGCGAATTCGCCGAGAAACTTCTGGTAAAATACGACGAGTTTGTATTCAAGCATGGTGTTAAGTTCGGCCACACTCGCGACCAGATGGCTGACGCACCGGATATCCATCGTGAAGGACCTATCAAACGCAGGGTCGCTAAGGCACGACGATGAGCAATACAACTCGAAAGTTTGGCTCGCTGCGAATGGTTACCTGAAACATTCCCGTTCAACTCTACCATCGGTCAGGTGATGTCGACCGGAACTCGTCTGGATCCTCACAGAGTTCATTATGGGCGAATCGCCGTCTCTGGAAGAACGAGAAATGTACAAAGAATCCGATAGCGACTCGCCAAGTTGGTGCAGTTCTCTGCCGAAAGTGCAGGTCCAGATCGGAACTCCATTTTATTTTGGAAAGTACCCAATCACACAGCAACAGTGGACTGCACGGGTCAAACTCGTCGCGATGTAGGTCCTCGATGAATCCAGTCGAACAGATCGACTGGTTTGAAGCACACAACGATTTTGCTCGAATGAGTGAGTTGCTTGGCTACCATTTCAGACTCCCATCACCACGAGTGGAATATGCCTGTTTTATTGAACCACAACGCTTGCTACTGGTGAAGCGATCGCCCGAATGACGGGAATGCGGATCACCATACGAAGTTCGGTGGATTTCAAGCTTCGGCCAATCCAATTGTCAATACGAGTCGGGTGGATGCATTCCCGCCCAATCCGTGGGGACTTTACGACATGCTAGGCAATGTTCATGAGTGGTGTGATGATTCTTGGCATTCAAACTTGAAAGGTGCTCCTCGCAACGGAGCCGCGTGGATTGATGATCCAGAACCAATCGACCATGTCGTCCGGGGCGGGGCAGCCTACGTCATCAGCTCGCGTTGCACCTGTGGCAATAGGTATTCGCGACGAGCAAACTGTGCGAATCCGAACTTCGATGAACGAAGGATTGCGATGACGAATTAGGTAAACTTCGCTTAGAAATCAACCTTAATCACATCGGTATCACGGTGTGCGAACCTAATGACAAGATGATTTCCGCGAGTTGGTAAGAATTTCCACATAGCCTTTAACCATAGGCCTGTAAAATGGAACAATTGCATATTGGTAGCTTGCTTCTTTGTTAGCGTGCTCGCGGAAGACCAATAGTCAAGAGCCATGCCTGAAACTCGACGTGGGAATCTCCAGGGTGGCTCACGAGTACTCCCAAAGATGACGAATCCTGGAAAGCACGGCAGAAAGGAATTTCCATATTCGTACTGTAATCTCGTAAACGCCAAGCGCTGACCCAGGTTTGTTACAGTTCGTCTGGCCTGCGTCGGCTTTACCATGTTTCAATCGAACGATTGACCGTGGCAAAAGGTGCGATTATTTTGAGAGTTTCGTCAGTGACACATGATATTGACCGCCGAGCAGGCTCGTCAACTTGAGCCAATTGTAACTGGAGTACCATCCGATTACGGACGCTATCAGTGATGAAGTGAAAGCCAATCTCGGCAATATTAGAGTCGTGAGACGCTTACGCTAAAACGGTTGCGATTGCCAGTCCGATCGAAATGCCATGATGTCGCTGGGACATATTGAATGCGTGATGCTAGAACTCGACCAATTTCAAATGTCGAACCAAGCTTTGTCAGCCTTCCTTAAAGCAAGCCCTGCGAGCCGTAAAAGCTTCAGCAATCCGCGGTTGTACTGCGGACGGCTGGCGTGGGTTGTCAGTGCATTTTGGCGGAGTCTGAAACTCGAAAACTGCGACTTTGATGATCAGGCATTGCTGCATCTTATGCGAGTTCGAAGTGTGAGAGCCTGTATCGAAAATGCTCAGCTAACGGGATCGACTCTAGAGTCACCAAAAATGCAGAAAGATTGCTCTCGGCGGTTTGGCACTTCGCAGGCTGTCCAATCAACGACGGGGTTACAAACGCTACCGGAGCTTTCGAAATTGCAAGTTCTCGACCTAAGCGGAACTATGGTCACCGATGAAGGGTTTCGCAACTTCAAGGTGTCGCCTGGTCTAAGCGTAATAAAGGTAACAAATACGAAGTGTGTCTAAAGCTTGGGGCAGGAGTTTACTAGCCGACACCTAGGCAAGCTTGCGGTATCCTTCGAGGGCGACCCGTTGTTATTACCCATGGTGCTTTGTGAAGCAGGTGGGTTTCATGTCATCAAATAGCCGTAGTGCGGTCTTCGCAACACTAGCAACATTTTTTGCCAATTTTTCTTTATCGACGATTTTGGCGATAACAGTCCAAGAGCCACGCGCGAAATCCTGGACGTGGGAATTGACCATTGGTTAAAGCGGCAGGGCAGAGATGATGATTCTTGAAAGACAGGGACTAGCTTTCCTTATGACTACGAGTAGGCGTTCCTTATCCAGTGGAAGCAACGAGACGATGGGTTTGTAAATGCCGAAGCGTGCCATCCTCCACTCGGTGTACTTCCCCGATCGGAATTGATTGTAGCTAAAGAACCAACTCCACCTCAATATGTTGAAGGATTTTTGTTTCAGGATGATTGCCAGTATGGGTTAATTGCAACGGTTGTTATCACGATCCTCGGGCTGATGGAACCTTCGTCGCTTCACCATATTTTAGACAAACGTTGCCGCCAAACCTGGCGATTGCTGGATGCAACTAACCCTTCCGCTTGGTTTTACTATTTTGGGTTTTTTGACCACGCGATCTTGCCGTGTTTGCCGGTATCGTCGGTATCAGGCTATAGGATTGAATCAATGCACTTCGCTAAACGGATTCCTGATCGGGCGCTCGCTGGCAAGTGCCAATACTTGCAACTCCGGAGTTACTCTGGTTAGCAGCACGCAGACTTCTTCACCGAAGTTTCCCAGGCATGTAGTTTGTGATTCTGTCAGCGGCTGCATCAATCCTCGAAGTTGCTCAAGCTCTTCATTTCACGGAGTTGCAATCGACACCGTTTTCTGATCGTTCTTGCCTTTGGTTTTCGTTTACCTCTTCAAGTTAATAAACAAACACCTAACATTTTTCGTTGCAGTTAATGTCGCTTTGGATTCGCATTCGTTTCCGTTGTCGCCCAAAGTCCAATTGGGCAAGAACATTGTTACCGTCCATCGCAGCATTGTTGATAACAGCCGCGTGCTTTGGCCTTCACATTTGGAACTAAGCTGGAAATTAGCCTGCGACCGGGAATGGCTGTAATGCTAAAGTTTTGGTTGCACACAGCCTGAGCATCTTGAGATGCGGATATTCCTAAACTCAAGAAATGGTCCGACACAGTTTACGATCGCAGACTTGCTGCATTGCGCGTTAGCCTCGCGCCATGGGCATTGTCACATTTTTGATGAATATGACACGCGAGAAGTCATTACATTGGCGTGACGTCAAGCCAAGATGTCATCCTGAGGTGCTTTGGGTTGCACCTACTCATTAGCAAAGAAAACCGAACGGCCAATGACTGTCCGGCTGATCGGTTTGTTTTTGCTGCATTTCTTAGCTGGATTGAGTGGAAAGAAGTTTTCTGGAGGTGTTGTGGACACATTATCAACGTTTATCACGGCACCCGGCCCATTTCATTTTGGTGACAACTGGCACGACGCCTTCCTGTGCTTTCTTGCCGGCGGTACTGTATCACTTTATCGCAGCATATATGTGTCTGGCATTCCGCTTAGTGGAAACGTAAATTCCGTGATGTATGTTACGCCTCGTGATGTCAATGTCCCAAACAAAGTGAGACAGCCTTGACGTTCTGCGTTAGTTTGTCGAACGGCCCAATCGCGTCGGGGCGAATAAAGTCGTTGTACTGCTGGGGACATAGCAATTTCGAGGAGGATTGTGGTGCTGGAAAATTATTGTAAGGAGTTGAATCGAGCTCCGTCTACCAGTTTGTGCAATTCTTGATCCCTTCCTCCAGCGCTCGCGAAACGATGCTCCGTCGTTTCAAGGAGTGGTCAACGCATTCAAATTGGTAAAGGTGGCGAAGATGACTAGACTAACTCGCGAGCAACTTTCCACTCCAGACGAACAGGCAATCGTTCATGTGATGAATCGACAAAAAGCACGTTGCTTTCTGCCGGGGCATGATCAATTCATCAAGCGTAACCTCAACACTCATCGAAAGGTATGGATCGTGAGTTTATCGAGCCCCTTGCAAAGTACTCTACACTCCATGCTTAGGATTCCACTAAAAAGCGCGCCCAAAGCAACGCCCTCAAATCATTGTCATGAAGACAGACAAACAGATTTTTCAGATCTTTCAGGCTCAGCCGCAATGGGTGTTTCTATTGGCTGGCCTGCCTTCGCCCGGTGAGTGCAAGTTCGAATCGATCAGTATCAAAGCAATCGAAACGCACTGCGATGGAGTGCTGATACCTGTTGCTGCCGAGAAAAAACTGACGGTCGTAGAAGTTCAGGGCTACAACGACACTGAAATCTACGAACGACTGGTCATCGAAATGGCAATGGTTCAGCGGCAAAATTCGGGACGCGAGATTGAGGGAATTATCATCTTTCTTGACCCAGCCTTGGATCCAAAGACTGAGCCATGGACGAAGATTGTTCGTACGATTTCATTAAGGGAATCGATCGAGCAAGTTCAGACCGTCGAGCCACATCATCCGCTGGTGGCCGTGTTCAGCCCCCTGTTTATCGAGAACGAAGAAATCTTGGAACGCCAAGCAGCGCCATGCTATAATTGGATCGAACAAAGCGAATTGCCCGCTGCAGTTCGCAGGACGCTTGCCGAGGTGTTTGTCAATTGGCTAGAACAACGGTTTAGCCAAAAAGGAAAACGGGAGATCGAAGAAATGTTGGTAGGACAATTGCCTGACCTTCGCGAAACTCAGTCTGGCAAAGACTTGATTGCAATTGGAAAGATCGAAGGGAAAGCTGAAGGAAAAGCTGAAGGAAAAGCTGAAGGGCTAGTGATGATGCTGGAAATTCGGTTTGGTCCGATTCCTGATTCCTTGCGAGAATCCATTAGAAAACTCGAAAGCGAAAAGCGGATTGATTCGCTTTACGAATGGGCTCTGAAAGCCAGCAAACTCAGTGACTTCACGCTTTAGAACTTGCATGGAAGAAGGGATGCTCGAACAATTGCTTCTAACATGAATGAGCCGTAAACATGCCGCCTAATTGGAGCATGAGGCAGTGGTGGTATTATTGGCTAGCCGTGTCGTGCGCATTAGCAACTTATACTTTTCTAATCGCAAAGAATTTCATCGAAAAACAAAAGCCTGTCTTATTCGATTACGTTTTTGTTTCAGTGGGCGGCGTAGTTTCACTGCTTCTCTTAATTCACTGGACCAAAGTCTTTCTAGCGATTTTGCCGACGAAAGACTGGTTGGATGACTGGGACTCACGTCAACGATAGGTGGTTTGGCAGCTCCAGGCTGTCGATCAACAATTCGGTAAGGATGTGCAACCATACTCCGCACGCTAACGCCATAGCTGCTAGTCTTTCACTGTATTCTTGAACTTACACCCCCACAATTGGTTGTGCCTTGCGTACGGAATTATCCGAAAATCGGTTCTAATCCGGCAACTTAACGCGTAAAATTTGGCTGTAGAATTTCGTTTTTACGGTTGCGGTAGTTAGTATGGTTGCAGAGCGTAGGTATAGATTCGCCTGCCAGCCTACCATTTTACCCATACTCTCATCGTCAAGTAGAAGCTCAGGACGAGCGATCAATCGAAGGAATGTGCTGCTTGCCACTTATCGATTGTCCAAGGAGTTCGTTAGAGCATGTCAACTTTCGTGACGCTAGAGGAAGCTGCTAAGAAACTCGGAGTTAGCACCGATCAGTTGATCGAGATGCGATCTCGGGGCGAGATCTTTGGCTACCGTGATGGTGCAAGCTGGAAGTTTAAGCCAGAAGAGATCGAACGCGTTGCCAGTGAAATGATGGGAGATGTTCTGGATGAAGATCCGGCGGGCTCGTCCATTCTTTCCCTTGATCCAGATCCACAGAAGAGCGGACTCGGTTCTGCACTCAGCGGAATGGGTTCGGGCAGCGGTCTGTTGCTTGATGGCGGCAGCGACATTACTCTGCAAGTCGACCCACAGAGCAGCGACATTCGACTAGTTGCCAATTCCGATCTGACTCTCGGTGAACCAACCGGCGGAAGCGGTTTATCCCAAGTTGATGAGAGCGGTCTAAAGCTTGCCAAAAGCGATGATGATGACGACGAGTTGTCGCTGGCAATCGAAGACAGCGACGAAATTCTATCTGACGTTCTTAGTGGTTCATCTCCAAAGATCGGATCTGGAACTGGCAGTGATGCAAAATTGAAGATGCCAGAATCAGCGCACGGCTCTGATGTTGCTTTGGGGTCTGACGCATTGTCTGGATTGAACCTGTCTGGCGGATCGGAACTGTCATTGTCTGATGACAAGAGCGGTTTGATTCGTGGTGATAGCGATCCAGCCATCAAGGGAGGTTCTTCGGGACTGGGTTCTGATCTAAACCTGGCCGATGATTTGCAACTGGAAGATGACTTGGTACTGGGTGGCGGAAGCGATTTGGCATTAGCAGCAGATAGCGGCATCAATCTGATGAGCCCTGCTGACAGCGGAATTTCCCTTGAAGATGAACCTCTCGATTTGGCAGCCAGCGGAATTAGCGGACTAGATCTAGCTTTGGAAGGTTCGGATGCTGGTTCGTCTGGAGCCGGAAGCGGAATTGGCAGCGGAGTCAATCTAAAGCAAGACGAAGACTTCCAACTGTCGCCATCGGGCGGATTGGAAAATGACGACGATAGCGGGTCTCAAGTAATCGAACTTGAAGACTCTTCGGAGTTTGGTGACGCGGCGGTGGCGATTCCAGATGCTAGCCCCATGGACGCTTTTGCAGATATGGATGCGGGCGATGGGTTTGATGCGAACGATGCCTTTGCAGAGATGGCTCCGAGCGTTGCAGGTCCAGGAGCCGTGATGGCATCGCCAGAAGTTCCCTTCGGAGCTGGATGGGTTTCGCTGCTAGTTGTGATCTTGATGATTTTGTCCTTCAGCGGCATTATCCTTTCTGACATTTCCCGTAACCTTTGGGCTTGGTCGGGCAATGAAACCGCCAACTCGCTGACCAGTGGAATTTCGTCCGCCCTGACTGGCAAGAAGTAGTTCAAACCTCAAAAACAATTTCAAAAGGGCTAGCATTTCGCTAGCCCTTTTTTGTTGCTCGCAGGCTTGTTTCGTAGTATCCCTTGCTGAAAAATCGCTCTACCGGTTGTTGGAGTAACCTGCTAATCTCCCACCGCAACTTCTCATATTTGAAGCTATTCAGATCTGAGCAACCTTTGAACAGCCCTTAAGGAAAAGGAGCCTGAGGTGTTCAGCGCCCCCAAAAACAAGGCAACACTTCTGATATTGATTACATCTCTGATCGTTGGATCTACTGGCTGTAATTCGTTTGGAGCCGGTAAGCAGATGAAGCAACTTGAGATGGAGAACAATCGATTGCTCTCTGAGTTTCGCGCTGAGCGTCAGCGTAGAGAGTCTGCCGAGCGATCCGCTCAGCAGTTGGAGCTTCGTTTGGCTGAAAGCGAAAAGATGCTAGCTCGGCAGTTGCAAAACGGGACGGCACCAAGCCGACTTTCTAGCCTTCCCGGTGGTGCCGGATCGTTGAGCGGCACCGGATCGTTAAGTGGCTTCGGGGTAAATGATCCTAGTTCACTTTCAGGTGGAACAACCAGTGGTAACGGAGCGGACCTGAAATGGCATCGCCGAAACTAAAGAGGATCGTTGTTCGGTCTACATGGCGAGTTGCACAAGTCTGATTCGTGTTACTTAGATCGATTCAGCCTGCATGCGCTGGATGTAAAATTGACGTAGCTTCAGTGTGAATTGGCCTGGATTCCCAGTACCAATAGAATGTCCATCAATCTGTACAACGGGCATCACAAAAGCTGAGGCTGAAGTCACAAATGCTTCATCGGCCGCCAGTGCCTCAGCGACACTGAAGGGTCTTTCGCAAAGTTGCAATTCAAATTGCGTGGCAAATTGAACCACGGCTGCTCGAGTGATCCCGTGTAAGATCTCGTTCCCAAGTTGGCGTGTGATAAGACAATCGCCCTGCAAAATATAGGCGTTGTTCGAAGTGCCTTCGGTGACATAGCCATCTTCGACAAACCACGCATCGTCGACACCAGCTCCGACTGCCATCATCTTGCCCATCGATGGATAGAGTAGTTGCGTCGTCTTGATGTCGCGGCGGCCCCAACGTAGATCAGGGATGGTAAGCACTTTCCAGCCTGAACTGGCTGCAGGTGGGTCTATCAGATCAGGCTTGGATTGAGTAAAGGCGACTACGGTTGGTGGAGTTGTGGTTGCGGGAAACTTGAAATCCCGATCGCCTGGGTTACCACGGGTAACTTGAAGGTAGACTAGACCGTTTTGGACTTGATTCGACTGAAGAAGCTTGCGGTGAAGATCGAGCCACTGTTGTTCCGACAGTGGGTTGCTCATTCTCAGTTCCGCGAGGGACCGATTCAACCGACGCATGTGACCAGCGTAGTCAATTAGTTTGCCATCCAAGACTGCTGTCACCTCATAGATCGCGTCGGCCATCAAGAATCCGCGATCGAAAATCGAGACGGTGGCCTGTTCTTCCGGAAGGTAGCTGCCGTTGATGTAGACGGTTCGACTCATTGATGGGACTCTTAATTGGTTAATTCGTGGAGTGCCGTTGTGGCGAGCACTGCCGTTAGGGCTACTGGGGCTCTACGTTAGCAGTAAGCAGGGGATGGATTTTAGTGGATGGAATGAAAACTGGTACGAACCTACCAATTTTCGACTTGATGACTGCTTTTTGTGCTCAAAATCCGCTCGATTTATAGGCCTCGTCCAACTGCCCTGGCTGGGGTAAGATTTGGACTTTCAAAATCGGCCTCGGCAGCTCGTTTTCCTTGGCCAATTAGCATCCGACGATTTCCAACACGCAACTCGAATTATGTCAGAACATCATGAGTCTCGGCTGGCAAAGCTGAGCAAGATCGAAGCGGCTGGGGTAGATCCCTGGGGCCATTACTTCCCAAATCGCTTGTGGAATCAAGATGCTCGAAAAAAATCCGGCGAGATCAAATATCAGCTTAAGGACGGAACGGTACTTGATCTACCCGACTTAGACAGCGTTGGCCAGGACGGTAATCGGACCACCGATTACAAGGCTTGGAAGGCTCAGGCTGGCGAAGGCGAAGAGATTGGTCCGCAAGTTCGCGTGGCTGGTCGAATCATTTTGCTGCGTGGTCAAGGCAAGCTGAAGTTCATTACGCTGCGTGATTGGACTGGTGACATTCAAATCATGATCGGCAAAGGACAAGTAGGCGACGCAACTTTTGACATGACAGCCAATTATGACTTGGGTGACTGGATCGGGGTCGACGGTCGCCTTGGTCGAACCAACATGGGCGAGTTGACCGTGTTTGCTTCGGATCTACAGTTCATGTGCAAAACGCTTGAGCCGCCGCCAGAAAAGTATGCTGGACTTCAAGATGCCGAATTGAAGCAACGGCAGCGCTACTTGGATCTGACTTACAACGAAGGTGCGATGGATACCTTCTTGAAACGTACAAAGATCCTGCATTCGATTCGAGCCACTTTGGCCAGTCGAGGTTACATCGAGATCGAAGGCCCAACTCTGCACACAATCGCCGGAGGTGCAGCCGCCAAACCGTTCGTAACTCACCACAATACGCTGGATATGCCTCTGGTATTGCGAATTGCTCTAGAATTGCACCTCAAGCGATTGCTCGTGGGCGGCATGGAGCGAGTCTACGAAATGGGGCGAGTCTATCGCAACGAAGGCATAAGCCCTCGGCATAATCCTGAATTCACGATGATGGAGTGCTACGAAGCATTTGCAAACTATGAAGTCATGATGGATTTGACTCAGCAGATTATTCTTGACGCACTGAAAGCCACAGGACAAGGCTATGTCATTGAATGGGCTGGTAAGACGATTGACTTTACTCCACCGTTTGCTCGACGAACCTACGACGAGCTATTCAAAGAGGCTACTGGTGTAGACCCAAGCGATCCAGGAGCCATCGCTCAGTATGCTCGCAAGATTGGTTTGGACACTGAGGGTAAGCATCCGGACGTGATCAAAAGCGAAGTCTTCGAAGAGAAGGTCGAAGATAGCTTGATTGGACCAATCTTTGTGACGGATTATCCTGCCAGCATCTGCCCACTGACAAAACGAAAGACCTCAAATCCCGCAGTGGCGGAGCGATTTGAGATGTTCATTCACGGTATGGAATTAGCCAATGCCTATACCGAGCTGAACGATCCGCTGCTTCAAGAGCAACTTTTCAGCAAGCAATTGGAAGGTCAAGCCGCCGAAGATTCGATGGCAACCATGGACCACGATTTCGTTCTGGCACTTCGAAATGGCATGCCACCGGCCGGCGGTCTTGGTATTGGAATTGACCGACTGATCATGTTGCTGACCAATTCGCGCAGCATTCGCGATGTCATTCTGTTTCCACTGCTGCGTCATCAACAACAAGCCAGCAGTGGTGATCAAGGATCGGAAAAGTCATGAGCGCAGAAGCAGGCAAACCGCTAGTTGGCATCATCATGGGCAGTCGCTCCGATTGGGAAACCATGCGCGAAGCGGCGCAGGTCCTGACGGAGTTTGGCGTGGCACATGAATGCCGAGTGGTTTCCGCTCATCGAACTCCAGCTTGTATGTTTCAGTATGCCAACGAGGCTGAATCGCGAGGCTTGCAACTGATTATTGCTGGAGCAGGTGGAGCGGCTCACCTGCCTGGCATGGTGGCTTCGTGCACGGTTCTGCCAGTATTGGGCGTTCCAGTTCAAAGCAAAGCTCTTCAAGGCTTGGACTCACTGCTATCGATTGTTCAAATGCCGGGAGGAATTCCAGTTGGAACCTTGGCCATCGGTTCTGCTGGTGCAAAGAACGCAGGCCTATTGGCAGTTAGAAGGTTGGCTACCAACAATCTGAGCCTGCGAGAAAAACTTCGATCTTGGATGCAGCAACAAACTCAGTCTGTCATGGATAACAACTCTTTGGAGTAGTGCTTTGTCCGATTCGCAAATTCTTCCAGGCGGTTGGTTAGGCGTCTTGGGTGGTGGCCAGTTGGGACGGATGTTTGCGCAGGCTGCTCATCGTTTGGGTTATCACGTTGCGGTGTTCGAACCTGAAGCAAACAGTCCAGCAGCTCAAGCGGCCGACCGACACTTTTGCTCTACCTCCTCAGCGGAATCAGAGCTTGATTTGGTCTCGCAGTTATCCAAACTGTGCAGCGCTGTGACGCTTGAGTTTGAGAACATCGACGCCAATCTTGTGCGTGAGGCTCAGCAGCACACACTAACACGACCTGGAGTCGACTTTCTAGAAATCTGCCAAGATCGTAAGCGAGAAAAGGAATCGGTGGCCAAGATCGGTTGTCCGACAACTCCATTTCGAGCCGTCAGCACGTTTGAGCAAGCTAGACAAGCGGCAGAAGAACTTGGTTGGCCTGTCGTGCTGAAAACCGCTCGCAGTGGATACGATGGCAAAGGCCAGCGAATCGTTAAGCGACCTGAGGACCTTAGCGAAGCCTGGGACAGCTTGAATAGCGATCATGTCGTCGCTGAAAAGTGGATCGATTTCGTGGCCGAAGTCTCAATGATTGCAGCAAGAAATGCTCGAGGCCAGTTTGTTTGCTATCCGGTTTTTGAGAATCAGCATGCAAATCACATTTTGGATGTAACTTGCTGCCCGGCGCGAGGTGACTTGTGCAGGTTGCAATCCGAGGCAGAGTCGATCTGTCGATCTGTGGCCGAGCAGTATTCGGTCGAAGGCCTGTTCTGCATCGAGTTTTTTGTAACTCGCGACGGAAAACTCATGGTCAACGAAATGGCTCCCCGGCCCCACAACTCTGGTCACTTGACGATTGAGGCCTTTGATATCAGCCAGTTTGAGCTTCAGGTTCGTGCCATCTGCAATTTGCCGCTCCGACAACCGCAGCAGATTATGCCAGCGGCGATGGTTAACCTGTTGGGCGATGTCTGGAGTGGTGGCACTCCGAATTGGTCAGCAGCACTGGAGCGAGAGCGAACGTACTTGCATCTTTACGGCAAATCGCAACCTAGGCCTGGTCGAAAAATGGGACATATAACTCTGCTGGACAACAGGTCGCCGGTTGAATTAGTGAAGCTAGTGCGGCAATCACTTACAGTTAGTCGTGTTTAGCCGTCAGCCGAGGCGCACGTTACAGTACGACTTCGGTTGAGCTCGCTGAGTCGCAATTCGGTTTCAAAAAGCGTTCAAAAGAGTCTATGGGGAATCGTAAATGCAATACCGACAATGCAGAATCGTCAATGCAATAGCGTACGCCTTCGGCCAACGGCTAAACACACTTCTTGTTGAAGAGGCTGTCATGACTTGTATAACGCAATTCAAATTTCTGTTCTTGTGCTGCGTCTTGTGCTACTCGACTAACGCTGCTGCTCAAGAGATTGGTCAGCCGAAGCTGGGAAATTCGCAATCAGCTAAGGACAGCCCCAAAGACGACACGGCAGAGCTGCAAACAGCTATTGATGCAGGTGGCGGCGTTCAACTTGAAGGCAGGAGTTACTTTCTGACGAAGACGCTAGTGGTCGACCTGCAGCGCACTGGATACTTCAGTCTTAGGGGTAACGGTTGCACAAAACTTGTCATGCAGGCTGCAGGCCCAGCCATTCGGATTGCTGGGACTCATACCGGTACTGCTGATCCCAAGTCAGTTAAGTCAGAAGTATGGGATCGCCAACGCGCTCCCACGATTGAAGGAATTGAGATCGTCGGGACGCAAGCAGAAGCTTGCGGCATCGAACTTGAAGAGACAATGCAAGCCATTCTATCGAAGCTAGTGATTCGCCAGGTGCGACATGCGATGCGACTCTCCAAGCGAAATCGAAACATCATCATCTCAGATTGCCAGATTTACGAGAATCGAGGATGTGGAATTTTGCTGGATGAAGTTGACCTACATCAGATCAATATTGCTAACTGCCACATTAGTTACAACTGCGGCGGAGGAATTGTGAGTAAGGGAGGAAACGTTCGCAACCTTCAAGTTACAGGTTGCGATATCGAAGCTAACATGTGCCCCGATCAGCCAGCCACGGCAAATGTTCTCATTGACTGCAGAACAAGTCACTACGGCACCGCAGAAGTCGCCATCACCGGCTGCACAATTCAGCACAGCAATGTAAGTGGAGCAGCCAACGTTCGAATTTTTGGAAAAGGTATCGCCAGCGAGAAGTCAGACACCGGTTATCGCTGGGGCAATGTGACGATCACCGGCAATGTGTTTAGCGACGTTGAGACCAATCTGCACTTGGATGGTTGTCGAGGCGTTACTGTTCAAGGAAATACCTTTTGGATGGGCTACAAGAATAACCTCTTGGTCGAGAACTGTTCGAACATCGTTGTTGGCCCAAACAATCTTGATCGGAATCCAGGCTATGACTACGGAACAGCAAAAACCACAGCTAACGCAATCATCGTACAGGACTCACAAGATTGTACGATTCACGGCCTGCATATTAGTCAAGTTAGTTGTGCACCTGCCGCCATGGTCATCGAGCGTTGTCGTCGCATGAACATCGGAGGCTGTACGATCTTGGACTGTGCCGGAGTTGGCTTATTGCTCAAGGACGTTAAGGATAGCTTGGTCACCGGCTGCTTGATTCAGGACGATCAGCCCAATCGAGTTGCCACCCCATCGTGCAAGATCATCAATGGTGAAAACAATCAGTTGACAGCCAATCGATTTGCCCAAGGTCAGGAATAAAAAAAGCCAATCATGTAGATTGGCTTTTGATGCATTATTTTGAAAGTAGTTTATCGACCGCCGCTGAAGAACTTTCGCAATGTTTCCGAGGCCGCATCTTTCGATGAATTAGAAGATGGCTTCTGAGGAATAGGCGGCAACTTGCCTGGCTTCTTCTTGCCAGCTTCTGCTTTCGGATCAGCAGGTTTTGACTCTGCTTTCGTTTCTGATTCTGCTTTGACTTCCATTACAGTGTCAGTTGCATCAGACGCACCAAATTGAAATTGCCGAGTATCTGGCTCGTCGGTACGTCGCTCGAATTGATCGGCTTCTTCAAGCCATGCAGTTACATCGAACTCTTCGTAACGGCTATCGCCAGCGCTTGAAGCCGTTCGTTCCGCAGCTTCCTTAACGCTCTTGACTTCATCTTTCTTAACGTTGGCAATTCCTGCTTCCAACACTGCGATGAATTCAAGCTTACCGATCTTGATGCGATCACCGTCTTTAAGAATCTTTGCCTTAGCAGGATCAAGGGGCTTGTCGTTTACACTGGTACCATTGCGGCTCTTAAGATCTACCAGCAGGATTTTGCCATCCTTGCGAAGGATCGCACAATGCCGACGGCTGATGGAGTCGCTTTTTGGGCGCAAGTGACATTCGTCTGAACGGCCAATCAAGAACTTGTCGTGATTAACCGCAATCAACTTTCCCGCATGATTACCGGAAAGGACCTTCAATTGCATCTGCATGCTACCCTCACGAAAGCAAATGCCTAGTTGACTACCGGCTCCTTGAAAAGAGCCTTCCAGTTATAGCATCAACGGACGCTAAAAAATCCCCACTTTAACCAAAATTTCACACTCAAGTATAATTAGGTAAACCAAAGAAAACAAACAATTAGGGTATGGAGGCGGTTTACCCGGTTTTTTCGCGCTGCGTAACGAGCGGTGAAAGGCAAGCTACACGTTCACATTCTAGCGTTCCAGCAACGACTTTCAAATCGAAGCCTGGCTTGTTCTGCTATCGGCACGATCGGACCGATGCAATTACAGCATTGGAATTCAATTCTAAAATCGGCTGACAATTGCTGGACTAGCTGCAAGGAAAATCCCTTCAGTTCCCCAGAAACGTCACCTCCAAGCTCCTTAAGTCCCGGCAGAACTGTTGCTAACGGGCTAGCTGCTAATAGCAAGCTTCCATGTTGAAGCACCGCTGTCCCAAACCGTCGTTGGGCACTGCCCATGATCTTGTAGCCATTCAACACGACATCCCCATTATGTCGCCGCTGGAAACACAAGAATGCGCAACCATCGGTAGAACAAGCTTCTGACGCATCAACGGGAGTTTTAGTTACATCAGGTTTCCAAAGTTCAGCGACCATTCCAAAACTCTTCAGCCAAGCGACTACAGCTTGGTGAGCACTATCGTACAAGCCCGTTGAGGCTCCGTGCCCAATCGCTCTAGCGGCTGAGGCAGGCATCGAGATCGAGTAGGTCCAATCGTGGTGATGAACGATTGCGCCGCCACCGGTTGCGCGACGGACCAAAGCTAAATCTTTAATAATCGAGTTTGGAAGTCTCTGAATGTAACTCTCAAACTCGACATACTTTTGGAAGTAACCCAGCGAGACAGTTGGTTCCGACCAGCGATAGAGTCTCAGTCGGACAACTTGATCACGATCCGTCGCTTCAAGCATCGATTGATCGAGCGCCATGTTTTCAACACCACTTCGGGGTTGGTCGATCTGAAAAATGGCTTGGTGCAAAGTTCGATCAGCTTCTCGCAAATAGAGTTAGGCAATCTGCGTTTTAGAGTGGGCTTGCCGTTAACCCTGGCACTGTTTTTGATAGGCCGCAAAATCAAGTAAGTTATCGATGGTTGCTCCTGCTGCCATTTCTACTTTGATCATCCAACCGTTGTCGTAGGGATCGTCAGCCAGTTTCTCCAATCGGTCGGCAAGCTCGCTATGAACGGCCACAACCTTACCAGTCACAGGGCTGTATAGCGGGCTAACAGCCTTAACGGATTCTACTTCTCCGAACTGTTGCCCTTGAACTACTTCGGCTCCTATTGCGGGAAGCTCCATATAAACCAAGTCGGTTAGTTGTTCGATGGCGAAAGCGGTAATTCCAACAACTGCGATCTGTTTACCATTTTCGTTAGCAAGTCCAACCCACTCATGCGATTCGTTGTATTTCAGGTTTTCAGGATTCATGGCAAACTCCGTGCTGGCTGTGATGGATTGTACTAGTGATTGGATTGAGAAAATTAACGGGCTCTATTGTGCGGCTGCTTTGTAGAAGGGCAAGGCGACTACTTCGGCCTCGGCCTTGGAACCGCGAATATCAACCGTTACATGCGTGCCGATAGTTGACATTTCATTGGCAACGTAAGCCATCGCAATAGGGGTTTGCAAGGTAGGCGAAAAGGTGCCGCTGGTTACCGAACCGATCTCTCGGCTGTCAGCATCTAGCACCGCAGCTCCCTCCCGAGCCGCCCGCCGACCGGTTAATTTCAGTCCGACTCGCTTGACCGAAATCGGTTGATTTTGCTTGGCCTGAACGGCTTCATCACCAACAAAAGAGCGATCCTTGAGATTCACTGCGAAGCCCAAGCCTGCTGTAACGGGATCGATCAGTTCCGATAGCTCATGACCATACAGAGGCATCCCGGCTTCAAGTCGCAACGTGTCACGAGCCCCTAAGCCAACTGGTTCTATGCCAAACTCTCGACCGGCGAGAAGTAAGTTCTCCCAAACTCGGACTGCATCTTCTGAACGTACGATAATCTCAAATCCGTCTTCTCCGGTATATCCTGTGCGACTGATGATGGCGGGTTTGCCCATTTGCGAAGCCATGGTCGCTCGGTAGTACTTCAGGCGAGTAATCTTGGCGGGGTTATCTGGGAATAGCTTTTGAATAATCTGTACTGACTTCGGGCCTTGCAAGGCAATCATGGCAGTCGAACTGGTAACGTCGTTGAAGGCTACATCAGGAAAATCGGCGAGATGCGGCTGAATCCATTTGGAGATCTTGGCGTGGTTTCCCGCATTCACAACTAACAGGTGAAACTGACGACCCGAAGGGCTCTCCAAATAGGAAACCAGCACATCGTCCAGTATTCCGCCATCTGCGTTGCACATCAGCGAATATCGAACTTGGCCGACTTGCAAATCAGTCACTCGCCTTGTCAACAAGTGGTCCAAGAGCATACCGCTACGTGGACCTTCAAATCGCATCCGAGCCATGTGCGAAATGTCAAAAATTCCGGCAGCAGTACGAGTGGCTACGTGTTCGGGAACGATCGAGCTATACTGTATCGGCATCCGATATCCTGCGAATTCGGCTAGCCGAGCCCCCCGATTTATGTGCCATTGGGTGAGAGGTGTGTCACGCATTTCGATAGGTTGCTGCGGATCGGTCATTCCAAGAAGTTTCCCATAGGCTGCGATTTTTGGTTGTTGAATTCCCGGCACATGCCGCCCGCAGTTTTGCGGCAGCCGAATTTAACGCAGGTATTGTAGCTAGGCTCACAATCGCGCGTAGATTTCCGATGAATCCTTGTCGGAATTAGCTTGATAGTTGTGTATCAAACTGAGGAGTCGACCAAACACAAATCGCCCCGAGAACGAAAAATGCTGTTTCATTGCCCCCACTGTAACCAAATGCTCAAAGCGGCTGATGACGCTGGGGGGAAAAAATGTCGCTGCACCAGTTGCCAAGAATTGGTGCTGATTCCAGGAGGTACTCCCAAGGGGAAGACCAGTAGTCCAGCCAAGCCCAGTAATTCCAGGCACGACGCCAACTCAGAATGGCCAACTACTCCGCCTGCCAAGCCTGCGACTCCGGTAAACAGACCGTCGCCTCCCATACCCGTCGCAACGGCTCCCAAACCCACTGTAGCCAGCGAGTTGGACGATATCATCGTCCGGCAACACGATCAATTTTTGCAGCAAGCTGCAGTAAGGCACGAGCAAATGGAGTCCGCTCGTCGCCGAGTGGAAACGCGACAGCCATCCTATTCCTACAAGTCCAATTCCTCTTCGGGATCGCCGGTAAAGACGGTGCTGACGGTCGTTGCCGTAATTGGGATGCTATTGATGCTCCTATGTTGTGGGCTGTTGGGTTTTGGAGTACTTGGGAACTCGGCAGAATTAGTCGCCGGTCGCTATGTCGTTAGTGCTCACGGAAGCGTCGGAAAAAAAAGCAATTCTTTCGGCGAAGCTAGCGGAGAAGCGATTATCAATCGTCTTACAGGCAGCGAATTCTCGATTTACTCAGGTCGCTTACCCTCGGCCGATCCAGAATATGCAGCAGTTATCAAACGCCGCTTTACTGAGAACAGCTCGTCGCAACAAGCGGTACAGCGAGGCAACCTTTCCGGAACTCGGTTCAGCGGTGTTCAAAGTAAAGCGGGCAATCTGCCTCAGGGAGTCGATTGCGAAATAGAGGTCCTATTCGACCGCGATTACATGATCATTACCTGCTACATTTCGGGTTCGCAAAAGCAGAAAGCCGGGTTGCAAAAGCCATCTCGTTGGGAATCTTTGGAAGAATCTTTGGATCGTCCGGAAAGTTTTTTCTCTTCCCTACGAACAACTAGCCAGTAACGCAGTTTTTTGGATTAGGGGTATTTCCGGGAACCTAAAACAGTTGTGGTTGTCTTAACCTCTGTGCCGACTGTAATGCGAGCTATCAGCGTCTTGAGACCACCATTGTCCCGCCTTAGTGCACCAAAAAGCTCCCTTAAGCAAAAGTTGAAAATTACCTGGAAATCGCGCCCCTGTTTCCGGTAGATTTTGCCGATGGAAGTGTTGAAGTTAGTACCCGAAAAGAAATTGAGATCCCATGTTATCCACAGTTAATTCGATGCAGTCCTCAGCAGGTCGCTTGTCGACCGGCCTTGGTCATGCATACGCGACTCTGGGACTGCGGGCTCGAGAAGCACGGGTCGACAGCATTCGAACCGCTGCCCAAAAGGCAGCTCGCGAAGTAAAGCAAATTGCGGTTACTTCTATGGAACGTGAAAGTTTGCTCGCCGAAGTCGCTACCTGCGCATATCGATTGCTCGATCCGCGCAAGCGAGTTCGACAAATCGAGCGCATTCAGCTTTGTATTCTCAGCGAACATGCTCTTGAGCTTCAGGCTCAATCCCGTCGACCACTTCTTCAAGCTCAGCGTCGTAAAGCGGCAGTCTTACAAAGCGCTTGATCAAGAGTAGTTCGAACGATTGGACTCGTTTCCGATCGTCTCGCGCGTCGCATGGCTTCGTCTCCCGACGAAGATCCTATTTCGCCAAGCGACCAAGCAGCAGCGGCTCGAATCAACTCATCGCTATCGGTTAATTTGTCGATTAGCGATACAACCAATGATTCCAGCCGCTGTGAGCCAGCCAGCAAGATTGCATTGCGGACCATGCCTCGTCGTTTGGCTCGCCATAGCGGTGTTGCGCGAAACAACAGTTCGAACTGCTCTTCGGTAAAGTTAAGATCTACATTGAATATCAGTTCAAACAAGTTCGTCCTCCGGCTTCCATTGGCGGATCGCTAGTTGGAGGCGGCACGCCCGATTCACGGACAAAGGCTGCTTGGCAGATATCGCATCCAAACACCCAGCCACTAAATCGGCGGCAACTTTGGAATTAAGGCCGCTCCGGGCTTTCAATGGTTGCAGCGGCTAATGCAGCGATTCGCATCAGCTGCCGGGACGTACAATGACGCCCGTTGGACAATGAGTTAAACACGCGGTGCAAGAACCACAGTGGTTGGTTTGGTTGAGGTTCATCGTAGTCCAGTTCTGATGTCAGTAAGCGCGCGCGCAGAAAGCCAACCCAGCGACGGTTTGGCAGCAGAGTATTTCTTCCAACCCAACCCAGTCCGGCGCTTCTGCAAACTCGCGCGTTGAACGTTCGAAGAAACAGCGTGCGTGTCTACCTTCCTGACGTTGAACAGCCTGAACACGACGATCTCCGCAGCGTCTTTGGCGCTGAATGCATCGTGGTAGTCACTATGATTGTGCGTACCGGAAGGCTACTTTGCCGAACGCGATTGCCGCCTTTAGTAGTTCAGGCTCAGAGCCCTGCCCTGTACCAGGCTCATCCTTTGACACCCAACCGCCCTCTGCTGTTCGCTACATGGCGGGCAGGGCAAGCTTCCATCAATAGACTCTTGCAGCCCTCAAGGTGAACTTGGATGGGAAGTATATGCCTGCCTTTTCGCGAGAGCACAAATACGCTCTTCGCCCGAGTAGCCGTTAACAAAGCCACTCGGCGAACTTACATTGAACACGGCGATTCTGCGGCAGGTGACGCCGACGAGTTCGAAACCCGGAGCTTTAGCCCGATCGCTTGAGCGATTGAGTCAGTGCTGCGTTGGATCGGATGACATAATCGCTAAATTCCGCGCGCATGGGAAGTACGAGCATCTGCTATCGCTCTTGATTCTGCTTTTTGCCCAATTGGCGTGAAATTGCCGCTTCGGTATCGACGCGTTCAACCGCGTTATCACCGTCCTGGTTACAGCATGAGCTATGCGGCTTCTCGTCCACATGCTGGCAATTCTCCACTAAATCGCTCAGGCCACGGCGGTGCGTCAGGCCTATAGCAGCTATCTATGGCTACAACAGCAGTTTGGAATAATCGTCCGATCGCGTGATAACTTCACTCCACCGCTGCTTGTCACCAGTGTACTACGGCGGCGATATTATGACCACGGCGATGTGTTTATCATAGCCCTGGCACACGGTAATCAAGCATACCTCGGACCAGCCACTCAGTGGCTGTTGATCGACAATCCATACACCAGCGCTTTGAAGCTCAAAGGCTTTCCTCACGCAGCCTTTGTAACCTGAATCTGTATCTGCCCCGCAACCAGCCAAGGTTCGGACGCCCATTCGCAACAGGCAAACTGGGCCAATCACCATCGAAAATCCGTTCTTCACGTCGAATCAGCCCCATGCATCAAGAAGGGCGAAAGCGAAAGCCGCTCAGTAGTTATTCATTCGGAGTTGTCGTCGATCGCTGACACGGCTGGCGACAATTCGCGGACACTCGCGTTCTAAAAGATTGATCGCCAACTGCGGCCAGAAAAACACCCGTTTGGCCTTTTCGTTCATAGTCAAACTCTCAACTCTGAAGGACTGCAAGGGCGACAATGCCTCAGTCGCCCTTGCCAGTTCTCTAATCGTGTTGCGTCACTGCTGCAATCGCTCGAAGGCTGCTCTCCAGTTGTCGCTCCATGTCGTCTGCCTATTGGCCAGCGTCGACGTTGGTCAAGTAATGCGGTTTGGCGATGACTACGCGACTGGCCAAATTATGGCAACTGAAGCAGTTCGATGGGGCGATTCTTAACGGCGGTTGTGCGGCGTGACCATTATACAAAATATTTTCAAGTTCGCTTCGCTTTGGAAAAACAAGTTGCGCTGCCTGTAGCGATGGCATGTCATCGGGCGTCCGCAATAGGTCGCTAATGGCCATCGATCTCGTGACCCACTGCCGATACCGTCGGAATGGTACAGGCAGCTAAGGCTCGAACAGCGAATCTCTTCATTGAAGCACCTGATCCCGGCGCTGCCACCGCCACGACCGACGTCAGATCGAGTTCAGGCGAATCGCCTGAGCTAGCCGAATGCAGTACTTCGCGCTGCCGTTTCCCTGTAGACGCGACCAATCACAAGCAAGCAAGTGAACAAAGTGCTCGGTCGATTCCAGAAAGTCGTGAATCGCTGCTCCCACCCGGACGCAATGGCGAATCCGTCAAGCGGTAAGCAGGCGGCGATTTCTTGCTAACGAGATCAAGCAGTCCAGCTTGGCCACAACACCCGTCGCAATTCTTGAAACGCTAACTGAAGCTGACCAATTTCACTTTGGCTGATCGCATCGCGGTGACGTTTGATAGGTGCCTCGCGGCGGACAAACTCGACAGCTCCGGCGAATATGACGGACATCCTTTAGAGTGGCTGTTTCTGAGGCGGTCGATCTCAAACCACCGCGTCGGCTACGTCAGCCAGCAAGCGAAAATATTAGTGACCGCTGGCTGGCTGGCTCGGTGCTGATCTCGCCTTCAGCGTTTCTGGGAACGGCTTTAACTGTAACCTGCTTCGTGCCAATTCGGATTCCGGTGTATTATCCAGCGGCGAATCCCGGCGACCTCGAGCTGGTCGCTCATGAGCGGCTCACGATCTGATTATGTGAAGATTCACAGTTCTGGCTGGGTTCGCAGCGGCGATCGAACTTTCGGCGAATTGGGGCCCGGCTCAGGCAAATCCCGCTATTGAATGAACGCTGGCCGACTCGGCCAGTCGGATGACTGGAGAGCATCACGCGCTCGATCCGTTTACCGGGTATGGATTCCGTCGCCGATCAAATCGGCTGGAACGCGATTACGTGGGCCAAAACCTGGCGCGAGCTTTGCTAAACGGTCACGGTATGGCGAACTTATCCATGTTTGGCGATTGCGCTGGCCGATCACCAGCGTGCAGTTGGGATGGTGGATCTGAAGACGTGGATATATAAACGCAGCCTTGAGCCCAAATGTCGGCGGCCCGCGTAGGTATCAGGCGTCATTACTGGCTCATACCTTTTTCCACGATGGATTAATTTCTCGTGAAACGGTCATTACCACCGCGACTGGTGGACCCTCAGCGAACCGCCTCCGCTGGCGTAGTGAGCACGTGTGATAACACTTCGGCATCTTGATGTTGGCTTCAGGCAGCATCGACAGTCGGCAGTTCGGGCACGAGTAGATTGGCATGGGAATGTACTCATGCCAGAAGATGAAAATAGCCGGTCACGAGAAAGACTCATCACCTTGGGATCGGCGAGGATCTTGTCGGAACGCTCCAGCAATTCAGCGCTTTCGCATCAAACGTCAGAAGCTTGATCCTTGCGGCCAGCAGCTCGCCACATCCGTAGCGATGGCCGCAGCTTGCACGCTTGCTTCGAGCAGGCGAGAACCGTACCGAGCTCAGCTCAATCGCTGAAAATCTCGTGCGCGGTCATGAAGATATGGCCAGACTTCTCATCACGCAGTTTCAGATCACTAACAAATGAATCCAGAACTTCCTAAACGCTGACTGACTCCGGTCAGAACTCCGGCAACACAAACCGCGTATCGCGCGCGCTGTGCGCATTCCAGTCAGCCGCGTTCTGCGTTGTCGCAGCTCGGTCTCCGGAAAATCACGCTCGACGAATTCGACATTGGTACACGTTTGCGGAAAACGCGGATCGCATTCGATAGAAGGCCCCAAACCTAACACCAACGCGTCAAGTAGCTTGCGGAACAAAGCGCAGGTAAGGGGATTACCCATAGAAACACAGTGATAACCAGTTCCTGACTACGAAGATTACCTTTTGTCCGATAACTTTGTCGGCAAGCGTTGTGGGTACCTGCGAGCGCCTCAGGATGCGGGAGTGCCCATATCCACAGTAATGAACGGCCTTGCCATTTTCGACCTGCAATTCAAGACTTAGTACTCCGCCGGCCCGTTTCAATCTTGATTGATCTTTTTAGCGATGCCATGATCGTAAACATATTTGGCAGCAGCGGAATTTCCGTTGCCGCACATCTCGCTTTCGCTACCATCGGCGTTGAACATGTATGCGAGCGTCCGCAATCGGCTGGGCTCGGTGGAATAAGCGCATCGCTACCAGCATGACATCCGATGCAGGGATGCGCACCCGAGCTAAGGAATTTGCTGGATCTTCTGGAAGAGTCTTTTCTTGAAGCAATTGACGTAGATGTAGTCATTTACCCGCACCGTGCATTTTGGTAAATCTCGCATGAATCTCAGTAGTTCGTGGTGGATGTGACAGGATGAAAAATATGTTTCATTATGAGCATGAAATCACCGGCACAATCCTCCCTCGCGCTGGCATGCATATGTGGCCGTCCTGGCCATCCTGCACTGCGATATGATGCTCCGAGCTAAGGGGAGCGACTGGAAAACGCTATCGGTTACGTCGACCTGAAGTTGATCCGTGATTCGACTGGCTCGAAGCGGCGAAGTGCTGGCGGCGTGCTTCCCCAAGATTTTTCGGTGCTCATCCCATGACAACAGGAGCAACGGTCGTTGAAAGCGCATCTGCCTCTTTTAGCGGTCAATTTGCAGCTGGAGATACGAATGGTACTGCTCATAAATCTTCGGATCGGTATGTGACTTCCGTTTGACCCCATCCACTACGAAACCACAAAATCGCCGCTAGTTGAAATCAACCCGGACGGCGATGGCGATTTTTTCTGTGGGTTGCCCTCGTTCCAGTGGAGGAAATGACTTCCGGCAACCTTGCCTGGAGAGCGCGCTGCCACAGCATATTACCTACGATGTTCGCAAACAACAATCAAGGCCGTGTTGTTTCAAGTGAAGGCTTTCGTCTGGCGATAAGCCCTTACCAGTAACCAAATCCGGCACAACTCCTTATCTGAAGACAGTTACAGTTTTGGCCGAGGTCAATCGAACCTTATCCCAACCACAGTGCGACTTTGCCCATCTGACATTCTGCTGTATAGATACGTTTAGCCCGGCGATGTTGCGCATGGTTGAGTCAACATTCCCAGACTACAATCGAAAGCACCGCCAGTAGTTTGTGCCATTTTTCAGCCGCTGAAAGCATCTGCCACAACGGCTTGGAAACTGCCACTGCATTGTTAAGCTAATGAACTTGGCTTTCGGTCAGAGTTTCGCTTTCAGAGTCGTAATCTGTCAGTATCTAAAATGAGCAGCAGGAGAACTTCCTTCTGAGCATCCTCGACAGCCTTTTGCGCGCCATTTCATCTTCGCAATAGACCGTCGTTTGAATCAAAGTCCCCATCGCTGAACTCGAAATCAAACCCCTGCGGCTGTATTCTCTCCACCTGAATGATTTTCCTGGCCGTACACAGTGCAACCGAGGCGGTATTCATGAAAGGGCACTATCAAACAACTTTTAGTGCTGACCTTTCCTCAAACATCCACCGGACAGTTCAAAATATCCTGGACCGGTCTTGGAACCTGGTAATCCGGAAAGCAAACCGGCCACCGGATAGTTCCATTACGCTTTTGAATACCACCCAACTACGGATTTCAGCAGCTGCTGACTTTCCTTTACCTGCCGTATAACTCATGATGGTCGGCTTCCGCGGGGAAGCTCGACGAAACACTCGAAATCAAGGTTCACAACTGCTGAAGATGTTAGCTTTCCAATTCCCACGTTTGGCTTTTGTTCGAAAACTCGCTGCGGTTCTAGCTACAATTGTACCTGTTGGTATTTGCCAGGCTCAAGATACCGCCAAAGTTCCACCACTTGAAGTTCCCGATTGCAATGCTGCTACTGAGGCTGAAATGAAGCCTTATGAGGAGTTAGTTGAGCATGTCGGTGCGAAGTTTAAGATGCTGCCGATCCGAAGCGGCAAATTCAAAATGAGTAGCCCCGAAGCCGAAGCTGATCGTCGCGAAGACGAGGGTTCACAGCGCGAGGTAGAAGTTTCTCCCTTTTGGATGGCAGAAACGGAAATCACTTGGGACGTTTACGACGGCTGGGCATCGGACCTGGATCTGTTCCGGATGAAGGCGATGAATCTCAAGCCCTCGCCGCGCGATCCTTTTGCAGAAAAATTTCAACTTGGCCAGCCTACGAAACCCTACTGTGATATGACCTTCGGAATGGGAACTCGCGGCTTTCCAGCTATTTGCATGACAGACCACGCCGCGAGAACTTTTTGTAAATGGCTGAGTGCAAAAACGGGCCGCTACTATCGTCTGCCAACTGAAGCTGAATGGGAGTACGCTTGCCGCGCCGGCACAACTACGGCCTACTCGTTTGGCGACGATCCGGCTGACTTGGGCGACTACGCGTGGTTCTTTGAGAATTCTGAGGAAGCCTACCAAAAGGTTCGTAAGAAGAAGCCTAATCCATGGGGACTTTACGATATGCATGGTAACGTGGCTGAGTGGGTTCTCGATCAGTACGACGAAGGCGGCTACAGTTTGGTCGAGGGCCAGAAGAAAGACCCGTTGGCAGCGCCCACGAAACTGTATCCTCGCGTCGTGCGTGGCGGTGGTTGGAATCAATTCCCCGAAGACTGCCGGAGTGCTTCTCGCGGCGCTTCCAATGAAGAGTGGCAGAAGCAAGATCCCCAAAACCCAAAAAGCATTTGGTATCATACCGATGCGCGGCATGTCGGCTTTCGGGTGATACGGCCGTTGGTCGAGCCCAGCGAAAAAGAGAAAACCGATAAATGGGAAAAGGCTGAACCGATTCAAAAGGAACGTGTTGGACCTAAGGCCGACATCAAGACATAAAACAACTTTTCCGAGTTGAACTTTACTCAAACCTTCCTACTGTTATCCCCTAACTCAACCAACCTTTGTAACGCTTCTGTTGATCCGAACCGGGAGACCTCTTCAAAATGAAATCAACTAACAATTCTGGACTTATTCTGCCAACGCGTCGCGGATTCATTCGCGACACCGCAACCATTGCTGGAGCCGCTACGCTAGTCGGAGGCTCAATGCGATCTGTTCATGCGAACGATGACGACACCATTCGCGTGGCGTTAGTCGGTTGCGGTGGCCGAGGCACTGGAGCTTCATCGAATGCTCTTTCCGTACCTGGTGAACGCATGAAGATGGTCGCAATGGCCGATGCTTTCGATGATCGTTTGCAGTCCTCCTATCAGACTCTTCAAGGCAAGTTCAAAGACAAGATGGATGTGCCCGACGAGCGGCGATTCGTCGGCTTCGACGGATACAAATTGGCAATGGACTGCCTGCGACCTGGTGACGTAGTCATCCTGACAACTCCACCTGCATTTCGCTGGGTCCAGTTCACCTACGCGATCGAGCGTGGCTTGAATGTCTTTATGGAGAAGCCAGTTACCGTCGATGCTCCGACCAGCAAGCGCATGTTGGAACTAGCCAAGAAAGCCGATGCCAAGAATCTTAAATGTGCGGTCGGCTTGATGTGCCGCCACTGTGAAGCTCGCGGTGAACTTTTCAAGCGCATCAAGGATGGCGAGATCGGCGACGTGATGTTGCTGCGGGCCTACAGAATGGCGGGTCAGACAGGAAACACGCCTTGTGGACCAAAGCCTGAAGGAATCAGCGAACTGGATTATCAGATTCGCAAGTTCCATTGCTTCTTGTGGCTTAGTGGTGGAGCCTACAGCGACTTCTTGATTCACAACATCGACGAATGCTGCTGGATGAAGGACGCTTGGCCAGTAAGTGCCATGGCTTCCGGAGGACGTCATTATCGCGGAGACGATGTCGACCAAAACTTCGATTCATACTCCGTCGAGTACACCTTCGAAGATGGAACAAAGTTAATGTTGGAAGGCCGCACCATTCCGCGCTGCAAGCAACAGTTCGCCAGCTATGTGCATGGCACTAAGCATGCGGCCGTGATCTCCGAAAGCGGTCATGCTCCAGCCAAATGCCGAATTTTCAAGGGCCAAAAGTTCTCCAACCAAGAGATCAAGTGGGCCTACGACAAACCAGAACCAAGCCCCTACGACTTGGAGTGGATCAACTTCATGGCAGCCATTCGCGCCGACAAGCCGTACAACGAAGTTCACCGTGGCGTGATGGCCAGTATTGTTACCAGCATGGGACGTTTCTCGGCTCACACTGGTCAAGAAGTGAAGCTAAAGGATTACTGGGACAACGATCAAGAGTTTGCTCCAGGCCTCGACAAGCTGACCAAAGACAGCCCTGCCCCACTTCAACCACTGGCCGGCGGCAAGTATCCAGTACCAATGCCTGGCATCGTCGTCGACCGCGAGTACGAGGCAGTTTAGAAGCAAGAAAGTTACAATTCGAGCGGTACGGCGCAAGCTGTCCGGTTCTCAAGTCGCTAAAGTTATCGTTTAGCGTATTGTGGCACGCTCAGAAGTTGTTTGCAAAGCTTAGCGAGTAGACAACTTTTGGGAGTGGCATTGTAACCTGTCGCTCCGCGGAAGGCTGACAGGCTTTAGAAAAGCCTATCGTTTGAAGTCGCACAAAAACGGGAGAGCGCCGCTCCTGCGAAGCCATTGTTTTCTGCCGCCCACCATTCACAAGCAGTGTTTAGATTGCTCCGAAAAAAGCTCGGCAGGAGCCTCGCCCTTCCTCGGTAGGTCTAAGACATGAGCGGATTTTAGTGAGCTTCTCAGAATTATCAAACGAGCCTAGCGAATCTCATCGGACTCTCGCAGTACTTCTTGGAGCAAGTCATTGAGTCCAAACTTCATAGCAAGCGCACGAATCTGTTCTTGTTGCATTTCATCAGAGTTACGAAAGATGCTTCGAAGATCACGGCGACTTCTATGACTGCCCTTCTGGACCCAGATGAGCTTTGATGCGGCAGCATCAATTCGTGAAACAACAGGCAGGGACAGGCCGTTGAATATTTCGACAGGTTCTGACCGATCGAGTTCGCCTGCAATCAATTCTCGTGGATAGAGGTCGAGTTTTAGGCTTTCGGTGTTATCCAAAAGTTGGAACAGTTCACCAGTCAGAATGGCACTCCGGACTGCTGTTTCGCTAAACATGAAATCAGACTGGGATAGCTGTTCCAAAAGTTGATCAAGCTTTGCCCTCGCCACGGCCGGCGAGATAACAATATCGATATCCTGAGTCAAACGCGGCTCGCCGTACGCAGAGCTAATTGATCCACCAGTTAAATGGAAGGGAAGTTCTAATGCCGTGGCAATCTGAACAAACTTCTCTACGGTACTACGAAATGCTTCAACTGGGAACATTTTTCAAGCGTTCCTGAATCATCTCGACTACCTGAGGTTCATTCTCATACAGCTTGAGAGCGACGTGCCACTTTAGCTGCTCGTCGGTTAGCTCTGGCTTCTCTTTTCTGATGCGGATGGCGATTTGCTCGCGAGTCCAAGCCAACATTGCCGCGCAGCGGGCTACTTTCTCCGCAGGGGTCATCGCGGCGATGCGTCGCCAATATTCAAGCTCTACGTCCGTTTCCATCAGATCCGTCGCGATAATAGTACATCCGAAAAACTAGCCGCAATTGTACTCCAGCTAGCGACCATCGCGAAGACTCCAGTAGATACCTCTCAGTTTTCGAATTTTGAAAGGTCTCTTGGAACTCTGATCCAGATCAAGCAGACTTCTTCTCTTCGGCTTGATTGAGTTTGTTGTAGAGCGTTTTTAGGCTAATCTCTAACTCTTCGGCGGCTGCTTGCTTGTTGCCGTTGTGTCGAGCAACAGCTTCCGTAATGGCAGTCAACTCCAGCTCTCGCAACGACATTGGGCCCATTGCTCGCAGTTCTTTGCGTAGTCGCCGGTCGGTGAATTGCTTTGGCAAATGCTCGGTAAGAATCGGCGGAGTTTCACAGAGTATTGATGCGTGTTCGATCACATTGGCCAATTCACGTACATTGCCGGGCCAAACGTGACTGGTCAGCAGGTCCATTACCTCTGGGCTAAACAAAGCGCTGTCGTCGACCGCGTCTTGTCGGAAGCGACGGAATAGGTGAACGGCAAGTTGCGGAATATCGCTGGTGCGTTGACGCAGCGATGGCAAGTGGATTTCAAACGTGTTGATGCGGAACATCAGGTCTTCACGGAACGCGCCCTTTTCGACCATTTCTTCTAGGTTTCGGTGAGTTGCACAGACGACTCGCACGTCCACTTTGAATGGCTCGTTGTCACCCACGCGTCGCACATCGCCGCTTTCGAGCACGCGAAGAAGCTTGGCTTGCATAGCTAGTGGCAATTCGCCAATCTCATCCAGGAAGATCGTGCCGCCGGAAGCGATCTCGAACAGGCCTTGTCGTTGAGCGTCTGCGCCGGTGAAGCGCGCCTTTCTTGTGTCCAAACAGTTCGCTCTCGATCAGGTTCTCGTGGCGCGCCACAGTTGACGGCTACGAAGGGCTTATCGGTCGCTGTGATCATGTACGCTTCTGGCGACTAGCTCTTTTCCGCAACCCGTTTCGCCACGGATGAGAACTGTCGACTGAGTAGGCGCGACTTTTGCAATTAGCTTCTTGACAACATCCATTGATGGATGATTGCCAACCAGTTGTTGATGACCGCCAGACTTCTCGACTCGCTGTTTCACTGCATAGAACTGTCGAACCAAATCGCGTCGACTGTGAATGGTGCCCAGCAACTGACGCAGGTCGCCCCAACTGCAGGGCTTGGTCAAATAGTCACAAGCTCCATAACGCATGGCTGCCACAGCGGTCTCGAGCGATTTTTTGCCTGTTAGAACTACGGCCTCTGTCTGAGGTGATTTCTCTTTGACCTGTCGAATCACCTCGACGCCGTTCAATCCAGGCATGTCCAGATCGACGATCAAGCAATCATAGGAATGCTTGGCGGCTTCGGCGATGGCGGATCTACCATCAGGACAGACAGTAACGGTGTGACCCATGCGAGGCAACTCCATCGCCATCAAATCCTGCAGCGATTCTTCGTCATCAGCGAACAAAACCGTCAATCCATTAAGCTGCTTGGCGTTTTTCATAGTTACTCTGGTTTTCAACAGGCTCGAGTGGAATCGTAAGCGTGAATCGGGAACCTTGGCCAATTCCGGCACTTTCAGGCACAAGGGTTCCTGCATGATCTTGAACAATACGGTAGGTGATCGAAAGTCCAAGCCCCGTTCCTTTACCGTCGCGACGACGCGTGAAGAAAGGCTCGAACAGGTGGGTCATGACTTCGTCGGTCATTCCGCAACCATCATCCTCGATGATAAGTCTGAAGCTGGTTGTATCGCAAGACAGATGCACGCGAACTTCTTGGCCGTCTTCGCTTGCGTCCAAGGAGTTTGTCAACAAGTTCAAGATAACCTGCTTGATCTCTGTTGGGCTGACCCAAGCTTCTGTTTCTTGGTCACCTTCGAATCGAATACTTCGATTGCGATACTGGCCAAGGTGGCGAACGAGTTCCACCATATCATTGACGCAGTCATAGATGTTGGCGGTCTGTCGGCGTTGAGATTCACCTAAACGCGAAAAGTCAAGCAATCGCTCTGTAATGCCCTTACACCGAAAGGCTTCGTCCTGAATCTTCTTTAGGTAGCGACTCAAGATTTTTAGCTCTTCTGGGTCTACTTCATGTTCTGAGCTCGATTCTTGATGCAACAGATCGTGAAGCCGACTTTCGAGAGCTTCCGCACTCCAAGCAATGGAGGCCAGTGGGTTGTTGATTTCGTGAGCTACACCGGCTGCAAGAAAACCCACGCTGGCAAGCTGTTCACTGCGGACAACTTCCTGCGTTCGCTCGCGCACCTTACGGTCCAAATTATTTTTGATTTCCACGAACAGGCTAGTCATTTTGTTTTGAGCTTCCGCCAATTCAGCCAATTCGTCTCGCGAAGGCAGAATGATGCGGTGATCGAAATCACCCTGAGCTATTCGACGACTGCCATTGAGCAGAGCCTTGAAGGGTTGTACGACCTGTTTTCTTAGGAACCAAACGGAAAAAACAAGCAGCCCCAGCAAGATGATTCCGCTAGTGACGATGATTATCAGCCAAGTGTTGTAGGTTGCCTTAACGTGGGTTCGCAGGGTTAGCATGCGCTCGGTCAATAGGTTCAGCAAGCTATGTGCGTCCGTCTCGATATCATCTAGTAGGTTGTCGATCTTTTTGGCCTTGGCGGTCGAATCGCCTTGGAACTCGTAGTCCATTTGATCGATCAACTTCACCTTATCGTACATCTCGTTGATTAGCGCCAGTTCCGAAGCGCTGGTAGCCAACAGCGGATCCTTTTGAACCTGCGACTGCAACTGTTCGCGTCGATCCTGCAGTTTGAAGCGAACCAAGTTTAGGTGGTAATTAAAGTCCTGATTCTGCTGAAGTGCTCGAGCTTGTTTGACGGTGGGCTGAGACAGTAATTCCAGAGTTTCAAGATTTCGCGTAGTGTTATCACGCAGCATTAGGAACGTATCGCCACGCCGAAAGGTGCTGCGCAGTTCGCCAATCTTTTGTCCCAAGCTCCACATGTTCTTGACTTCGTAGGACAATAGCGAAACGCTCTTGGCCAAATCCTTGTAGGCATAGACCCCTTGCAAGCTGACAGTCATCAAAATCAGCAAGATTCCACTAAGCAGTATCATGCTCAGCAAGATCTTCTTTCGGATTGGCATTGATGAAACCATAAGACCGAACATCCTTGTCGGTGATGTGTCGCCTGCAATTAGGCCGTTCGATATATCCTGCGCATGAACCAAGCTCCGGCTACGATTAAGGTGATGTTACCCAGCCAGACTGCGGCTGGTGTCCAACTGCCATCTTTGGCGTGTCGAAGTCCAATAGTAAAGACTGGATAGTAAAGCAGTACTGTGGGCAGAAAGCAGACTCCGAAGCTGGTCCAGTAATCTGCTGACTTCATCCAAATCGACAACGGAATACCAAACCACACGAAGAATAGGCAACTAAAGCCGCTGGCCCAACGCCGCCAAGGTTCCATGCGCAGTTGATTGATACGATCAGTTCCCGATACCAGTTGAGAATTCCAAGCGTTGGACTGTTGATCACTCAGCCATTCGTATTTGCCAATCGCTAGAGCCATTCCGGATCGAGCCGCGATCAATTCCTGAGTGCTATCGATCGAAGTCTGTTGTTGCCTAACTTCACCACTAATCTGTCGCATTGCAAAGTCCGCCGGCGATCGCGACATCGATTTTTTTGTTGCTTCCATCAATTGAACAGGAAAAATAAACTGGCCCGGCTTCTTTGCAACTGCGTCTCCAACGGTGACGATGGAATCGTTCAGGCAGATCACTAGTTCTTCGCGTTCGGGTTCAAGCTGCAGTCGAGCAGATTGGGCTTCGATGGTGATGGGTGCGCCGCCAGATCGTGATCGAGTAGATATGGTTGGAAGAATCAGTTCACGGCCATCTGGTCCGATGCCGTGTACGTGAATAGAGAAACCATTCTCTGAACTGTATGAGCCTTGGCTTTTCAAGTATCGATAGGCAACTTCCTCGATCGAATGCATGACGACTCGATTTATCCCAGGTTTGCCCCAAGAGTACGCAATGTCGTTGAGCCAGACAGCGAATAGGCTGATGAAGAAGGACATCATCAGCGTGGGAGTAATGAACTTCGATGGCGGAACACCCACGGCCATCACAGACAGAAGTTCCGCATCGGCACTGATTCGTCCATATACACTGCAGACTGCAAATAGCAAAGTTGCGGGTAAAGCATATTGCAATGAAACCGGCAATACATAGGGAACTAGCTCAACAATTGCCATCAATCCCAAACCTTGACGCATCAATTGATTGGTGATGCCATACAGGATGATGATGGTGGTAAAAGCGACTAGAGCTACTAGAAATAGCTTAAGAATCTCACTCAAGATGTAACGATTGAATCGATGCATAGTAGTCGGAGTTTAGCAAATCCACGGCTACAGAGGCTAGATCGACAATTTCGCCAAAATGTGCAGATTCAAGCACTCGGGTAAGGCTTCTTGAGCTTGACTCCCAAAGCCCGGATTTGCTATCGCCTGGGTTCTCCAAGCTACTTTCGAGATAGAGAATGCCCAATCGATGAGACCCTTAGCTGGCGCCATTGCCATTACGATTGCTGTTACTTTTGTTGCAATCAGCAGCAGACCCATACTTCCAATCGACGAAACTCGATACGTCAGTGTTGCCTGGGAAGGTTATGTCACTGGCGATCTGTTGGTGTCTCACAAGAACGGTGAAACCTATGCCCATAAGCCACCGTTACTATTTTGGTTGATCAATGCAAGTTGGTGGCTGTTTGGAGTATCTGAATGGGCTGCCCGAATCGTCGCACCTTTCGCGGGTGTGCTGTGTTTACCTTTGGTCCGCTGGATTGCTAAGACGCTTTGGCCCGAAGATATCGACACAGCGAATTTTGCACCTTGCATCCTTGCTTCTTTCTCGGTGTGGTTGCTTTTCGCGCCACTGACGATGTTCGATACACTGCTGACGTTATCTGCTCTTGTATCAATATGTGGGTTGTTGCATGCAATGAGCGGCCGAGCGGTGTTTGGCTGGCTGGTTGCCGGTATTGGCATGGGTATTGGGATTCTGACCAAAGGTCCAGTGATCTTTGTTCATATCCTGCCAGTTGCCATGCTGGGTTACTGGTTGTTTCGAGATCGAAAACAAATTGCGTCCAACGATTCGACACTGTTTAGCAATTCTAAGCTCAATAGTTCAAGGTCCATCGAATTGAGGCAGTGGAGCATTAGCCATTGGTACTTAGGCGTCTTAGCTTCAATTCTCGTCGCAGGAAGTATTGGCTTGAGTTGGGCAATTCCCTCTGCTATCGCGGGCGGCAAAGAATACGGAGACGAACTGCTGTGGGGACAAACCGCGGGTCGAGTTGCCACTTCGTTTTCACATCGACATCCATTCTATTGGTATGTTCCGATCTTGCCGATCTGTTTGCTGCCGTGGTTGTTTTTGGGAACGTTGTGGCGTGGCATTCGCAAGATTGAGATGGATTGGGCGATTAAGATGCTGGCTGTTTGGATTGCTGGGCCACTTTTGATTTTAAGTCTAATTAGTGGCAAGCAAGTTCATTACCTCATGCCCATGTTCCCAGCTTTTGCGTTGTTTTTTGCCAAAGCGCTTTCGCAAGTTCGGCAGTCAGTTCCCGCCCGAGATGTGGCAGTCTTGGCTGTGGGCACAGGCTTGATCGGCTGCCTGCCGTTGGCGTTTAACTCTGTACCTAAACTAGAAGAATTAGGCTTAGCGGGAATCGTCCCGAATCTGTTTGTTCCAGTTCTGATTCTCGAAGCTTTGGCAATTTGCTTTGTCTGTCAGCGAACCATTCATCGAGTTGTGTTCGGATTGAGTGCATTCTCTGCTGCTTCGATCAGCATTATCGTTGGAGCGGCAGGAATCAATTTTTGGGGTAGCTTTAGCGTTGATGGAATCGCCAACTATGTCACTGAAAGCAAAGTTCCCGTTGTTTGGTATGGCGAGTATCATGCACAGCTAAACTTTGCGGGACGTATGAAGCCGATCGACTGGGCCATGACGGCTGATGAACTTCAAGACTGGATGGGCAACCATGACGGCGGAATCGTAGTTACAAGATTGACTGGAGGCGAGGATGTGGCCCTTTGGAATCAGTTCTTAGCGACTCAAGACTCACAGATGTCTTCGCATCCCACAGAAGAACAGCAACGGCTATTGAAGTCTATATTGGCTCAGCGACTCGAATTTTCCGCTTTAGCTCAGCCGCCTGAAACAAAGGCAATCTACTGGGTGCGGATGGGGCTTAACAAAAAGCCCTATGTTGCCATGTGCGTACACTCTGATGGCAATCCCTCTCATGTAGCTGGTTCGGCGGAAATTCTACGCTAAACTTTTCTTCTCCAGCGCGCCTTGTTCCTGACGAGCTGACGCCCAAGCTTTGGGGCTGCGAATGCCTCGTGAGCTTTTAATAGATTTCCCCGGCCTAGCATTCAATTGCCATTTTCGATCTGAACGGCGATAGCAAGAGCCTTGCCAAGTCGTTTGAGGTGATCAAGTTGAACAATCATTCTGAGCCTAACAGTTCTGGTTCGTTAACCCCCTCCCAGGATTCATTGGAGGCCGACGGTGAAAGTCCGTATGCAATCCAGATGCTTGGCCAAGATCCGCGATTTGTTCAAGCCGAATTGATTTCGAATTTTATCTTCACCGCCGTTGTTTTGTTTGGTTCTCTGATTGGTTTAGGCATTCTTTGGTTCTTTGCAGGGATTGGCATTCTATTCTTGAGCTGTTTGGCCGGTTGGATCTTATTGGCTTTGACGTTGTGCTGGTTGACGTTCGTTTGGCCCAAGTTGGAGTTCAAATACTATCGCTGGCGATTAGACGAAGAGTGCTTAGAGATTCATCGAGGAGTGTGGTGGAAACACCGAATCGCTGTTCCTCTTGGACGCGTTCAACATGCCGATGTTTCACAAGGTCCGCTACTTAGAAAGTTCGACCTAGGTGAGCTTGTAATTCACACGGCAGGTACAGGGGAATCGAAGGTTGAACTCAAAGGTTTAGCACACAGTACCGCGATGGCATTGCGAGATCGATTAGTGGCTCAAGCTCAAACGCGGGTGGTAACATGAGCGGGCCGAGTTTGGCTTCGTCGACGAGTACGCCCTTGGGAGACCACTTGCATCGTTTGCACTGGAGCTCGTTGTTTTTCGAAGCTATATCGCAGATTCGACGGATTATTCTTCCCGCGATATTTGGTCTACTCGGAGCAGCTAATGGAGATGTGTTTTGGCTTTGGCTTTCAGTGATCTTTATTGTGCCAACATTGGCCGTGTCATTGTTCCGTTATCTGACATTGAGTTACCAGGTCGAAGATGGACAACTGATTGTTAAGCAAGGCTTGATCTTTCGCAACGTTCGTTCGGTTCCGGTTGAACGTATCCAGAACATCGACTTCGTGCAGAATTTGATCCACCGAATGATTGGCGTGGCAGAGGTGCGGGTGGAGACGGCCGGTGGATCTGAGCCCGAAGCCACGCTTCGAGTGTTGAGTATGGAGAAAATTGAACTGCTTCGCTCTGCTGTCTTCGAGTCGCGACAATCGATATCCGGTATGCCGGATAATTCAGAACTAGAGAATCGTGGACTGGTCGATACTTTGGGTGGCTCGCAGGTTGGCTATCAACCGGAAGACTACGAAGCAGTGAAACTCAATTCGTCAACCTCAACAGCCCCAGGCCAATTCGACTTGGGCGAGAATCAAGTTCAGGCTAAGGCAGCAGATGTTACGATTCTTGAAATCCCCACAAGCTGGCTCATCAAAGCTGGATTGGCCAGCGATCGAGGTTTGTTGTTGGTTGGCGTAGCGATTGGTGGTATTTATGAATCAAACATTCTAAAACTGTTTGACTTCAACCAATTATTGAAGTTTTTGCCTCAGAATCCCGGAGTGTGGATTTTGACTGCGGGGGCTGTGGTTGCTTTTCTGCTGCTCTATTTGGTACTCAAGTTGCTAAGTGCCATTTGGTATGTCATTCGATTCTCTGGTTATCGCTTGGTTCGTCGAGAGCATGACCTGCGGATCTCTTGTGGCCTAACTACCAAAGTTCACGCTACGGTGCCTCGAGGACGAATACAGTTCATCAGTGTTCATCGTGGCTGGATGATGCGGCTGATGGGTTTTTGTTCTGTCCGAATAGAAACTGCCAGTGCTGGTTCAAGTCACGAGGACGCAAGTAAGAGCGTTTCAAGTCGATGGTTCATTCCCGTAGTTGCAGAAGATCGATTGCCAGATATTCTTGAGCAAGTTCGACCTGGGATAGCGTGGAGCGAGTCCGAGTTCGAGTTCAAATCAGTCTCCTCCAAAGCAGTTCGTCGTAGGGTGCGCTTGATTACTCTGCTTGCACTACTGTTGGCGGTTGGACTGGCTTTCTGGAAACTTTGGCTCATCGCAGGAGTTAGTTTGCTTTGGATCTTAGCAATCCTAGCAACGGTACTCCAAATTCGTTCGATGGGTTTCGCAAGGACAGATCAAGGTGTGTTGTTTCGCAATGGAGTAATCTCGAAGATCGTGAGCATAACGTTCTTTGAAAAGATTCAGGCGATTACGGTCAATCAGAGCCCGATGGATCGACATTGGAAGATGGCGAAATTGACTATCGATACGGCCGCGGCAGGGCCGGCAGAGCATCGTATCGACGTTCCGTTGCTCGACGAAGCGTTTGCTCTGACTGAAATGGCGACAATTACTCGACTGGCCGCCAAGCATCAACCAGTGTTTCGATAACGCGAGTTTCCCAAGGTGACGTGTAGGGAATTGATGTGGCGTATGCTTCCAGCTTGCGAACGTCCATAGTTCCTGTCTTCGGGCCGAAAACAGAAACCAGTGCCGCTCCTCTATTCGGCGGAGTCAGACAGTTGCTGCAACAACTGAATTACAGCGGCCTCGGAGCTGCGGATGCATTGAGGAATGCCAACGCCCGTATAGGCAGCTCCACAAACTTGAATATTGCCCAACGACTCAAGCTGTTGTTGGATCTGTTTGACTTTCTCGACATGTCCGACCAAGTACTGTGGCATCGCTTCGTTCCAGCGAATGACCGCCTGCCACTTCAATCCCAACCCATTCCACTGAAGAATCTGTTTGACCTCGTCCATGGCTATCTGTTGCAACTTGTCGTCGGCCTGTTGCAGAACTTCGGGTTTCAGTGAACCGCCGAGGAACACTCGCAAGAGTATTTCTCCTTCAGGAGTTCTGCCGGGATATTTGTTACTAGTAAAGCTAATTGCCAAAGCCTGTCGATTCTCACAGCTTGGCACAACTAGCCCAAAACCATCTAAGCGTCCCTTGATGTTGGATCGATCAACAACCATCGCTACGACAGCGGTAAGATGACAGGGAATACTACCTATGAGAGACGACAATTGCGTGTTGCGGTTGGCAAAGTCAATTCTGCAGTAATCTGCGGCCAGGGTCGCCAGAATCACTCCATCAGACTCGATCACTTGACCCGAATTCGTTGTAACCATCATCCTTGGTCATTCGTTTTTTGAAGGCCCGTCGCAGATGTTTGTAAACGAACGCAGCCTTCGGGTAACTTACTTGCCAAGGCGTTTATCCAAGATGACATGCCTTCGCGCGGAGCCATGAACTGATCGTAGCGAGCACCCGAAGCGCGGCGAGCGGCTGCGGCCGCATCTTGTCGTTTTGAAGCCAAGTAGCCACGAATTAGTCCCCCATGTTCTCGCTCCATTTGAAGAAACTGTGGCATTGTCGCTGCCATACTCAGCGTCTTAGGGTTCGCAGTAAAAATTCCGCTGACAATCGGTTCAACTAATCGATCAAAAGCTTCTTTTCCCAAGCGACGAATCGCAAAGCTCTCGAGGGATTCATCCGAGATAGAGTCCGGCCGCTGCTTTGCCCAGTACTCGCCGAGCAGTCGAATTTTGCCCCGCAGTGAAAGTACTCGAGTTGTCAGAATGGATAGGACTCGAGTGGGTTGCATTAAGCTAAATCCAGCCGGGATTGGATGAGCTCGTCCGGCCGAGTACACGAAAGCTTGACGGCCTTCCGAGTTGGGTTGAATCAAGCTTGGCAGAAGTCCGAACTTTTCGGACAAATCGCGCGCGTTGGGAATGAGCGTAGCAAAATTGTCAGCGCTTCGTTCAATCAGGTAGTTATCGAATTTTAGAGTCTCGAGCACACCCCCTACTCGGCTGGATGACTCGAGCAGCAGAACTTCGGCTTCAGGCGCGCGGGCAGTGGCGTGAAGAGCCGCCGAAATGCCACTGATTCCGCCTCCAATGATGACGATTCGCTTTTGGTTAGAGACCATTTTTTGCACTTATCGTTAGGGTGGACTGGCTAATGATAGTAACAGACTTGAACGACTTTTCTAACTAGGTGCGTCAGTTGTCCACAGCTCATGGAAATGATCTTCGGGAAAAAGATTTTTCTGAATGGAAAGTTGCGGTTTGCCGAATACCTAAGCATCATCAGACGCCCTATTTAGGTTGATTTTGGAGCGACATCGGAGCTTTGTTGAGGTGCTGTGATGGAGAAGGCTAGCAATCAATTTTCAATTCGAGAAGCGCGTGGTTTAGTCAAAGATCTTTCCGTCCCCAACCCAAGTATCTATTGGGGTGATTTCCTGGCGAGCATCCTAATTGGTCATGTGAGCCTCTTTTTGTTAACGCGATTGGATCGATTGGGCATCACCGCATTGCAGACGCCAGTCGTATACTGGGCATCGTGTTCGTTGTTATTCACCACTACTGCCATTCTTTACATGCGCAGCGTAATGTTCATTCACGAATTGGTACATCTACCTGAAGAAGGCTTCCGGGCATTCCGAGTTGCTTGGAACCTGTTGTGTGGCATTCCGCTTCTGGTCCCGAGCTTTCTGTACTATCCTCACATCGATCATCATCGTCGCAAGCATTATGGTACTGACCTGGATGGCGAGTACTTAGATCTGAGCCATCGTCACCCTGCAAATATGTTCCTATTCGTAGCTGCTGCTGCAGCCGTTCCACTGGCTGCATTCGCAAGATTTTTGGTGATGACACCAATTGCTTGGGTCGTACCTGGCTTTCGTGCTTGGGTTGAGAAACACGCAAGCAGCATGATCATCGATATTTTTTATTTGCGAGGTGATTTCGGAGCAAAGGCGCGCCAGATCATGCGTTTGCAGGAAGTTTTGTGCTTCGTTTGGTGCGCTGGACTGGTAGCTGCTTGGTACTTTGGAAGAGTTTCAAATCTAGCAGTTGGCTATAGCTATGCTTTGGCTACAACTCTAATTGTGATCAACAACGTTCGTACCTTAGGCGCGCATCGATGGGTTGGAGATGGTCGAGAATTGACTTTCGAAGAGCAGCTTTTAGACAGCGTCAACTATCCGCACCGCGCCTGGATTACCGAACTTTGGGGACCAGTAGGAACTCGGTATCACGCAATCCACCACCTATTTCCAAGCATGCCGTATCACAATCTTGGCATTGCGCATCGTCGGTTGATGGAAGGTCTACCCAAGGACTCGATCTACAGGCAGACTGAACGTACTTCGTTAATGGGTGCAATCTTCGAGCTATGGCAGCGAGCCCGTCATCGTAATGATGCCAATTCTAACGCAATAGAACTTGATTCTATTCGAGCAACCAACTCACGAACGGCAGCCTAGTTAGTGCTAAGACTACCACACCAATCTGAGTAGTTTACGGGCCATCGAGCAGTCTCACGTCTTGGAAGCACTGCCTATCGTTTCGTCCTATGTTAGAATGCTGAGTCTTCCCGATCGCAACCGAGCGGCATGGACGATGAACTCAGTTATCAAGCAATCATTGGATGTTTCTTGTCGGGCTACGGCCCGCATTGTTCACTATTTTCTGATGAACAATTTTCCCGTCAGCAGCTTGATTGAGGGCATTCCGCATTCTTTAGCGCACCTTGAAAACGTTTCGGCCTCGATTTCGTGGGAAAACTATCTTTCGATCCTGCAGAACGTTGAAAGGATTTTGACGCCGAAACAACGTTACGAACTATTCTTCAACTACTCAGAATCAGCCTACTTGAGATCCATGTTGCTTTCTGGAGGATTGTGGCTCTCACCGATACGCTTCTTCGTTTGGGCTACACGAGGCCGAGGGAATATGGTTGAGAGAATTTTTAGTTGTATCAGGACTCGAGTGGTTAGTGAATCAAAACGTGAAGGAGTGGTCGAGTATTCGGTAATTGACGGCCATGCTACGGCGCCAAAAATCCTGTGGGATGCTTTCGCCGCGAGCATTGAGGGAACAGCTCGAGTGATTGGAATGAAGTCATTTCTTCAAGTCTCTTGGGTGCCTGTCGACCGGGGAGCTCGATTTACTGTTCAATTTCCAAGACGGTAGCCGTTTCGGTTCTTAGTCCAATATTTGAAGGGTTTATTGCGAGGGCAGTCACAGCAGACGCTGGCTGTTCATCAGACTTATCTAGAAGGTCGAGAAAGCTGGTTGCGAGATGAGATCGCGGAGCGCTTGATAGTTGAGCAGGCTCTTCGAGTTAGCGAGGCTCAGTATCGATCGATGATGGAATCTGCTCCGGAAGCCATTCTAGTTTATGATGTCGATTTGAAACGAATAGTTGCTTCGAATCGAAATGCTGAAGTACTCTTTGGGCTCGGTAGAGAATCGCTTTACAAGATGAGCTTGTTCGATTTGATCCAACCGAACGTACTCATCGAACAAGATCGCAATCTATCGCATTGCCTTGACGATGCCTTAGCCGGCGAAACTTCGGTTCTGGAGTTTGTTTATCGTCGTCCCGACGGTAGTGAGATTCCCTGCGAAGCAAGGCTGGTACAAATTCCATCCGATATAACTCAGCTTTTCCGAGTGAGTGTTACCGATATTTCGGCTCGAAAGAAAATCAAGCAGGAGTTGATCAAAACTCGGGACGAAGCGGTGGCAACGGCTGCCAGGTTGAAAGAACGCGAACAGGAGCTATCTGTTTATGCGAATCGACTGAGGGAGGCAATTCAGCTAACGAATACGGGCATTTTCGACCACGACCACCGTACATCGAAAATCTATCGATCGCCTGAAATTCAGCGAATCTATGGTATGTCTTCCGAGGTTTCGGAACAACCATATGATTTCATGGAGTATGTGCACGAGGATGATCGAGAGAGAATTCGTGAGGATATTCGAGCATCGCATGATCCGAATGGAGCAGGACAATTTCATCATGTTTATCGAGTGATTACGGGAGCTGGAAAGCTGATTTGTTGTGAGGTCCACGCGACAACGACCTTCGAGCAAACGGAACACGGGCGGATCCCGGTACGCACGGTAGGTGCTTTGATGGACGTTACCGATCGAATTGAACGCGAGCAATCGCTTAGCAATTCTCGACGGCAAATGGAAGCCATTTTGGAGAGCAATTATGACTCGGTGTTTTCTTTGGATTCAAGTTTCAGGTACCTGGCATTCAATCGGTTTTTTTGCGAGAAAATGAGGCTGGCCTACGGTGTGGAGATTGAGTTGGGCAGATCGATGTTAGATTGCATCACGGTTGAAAGTGATCGTCAGCAGGTCCAAAGTAGCGTGAGGCGAGCATTGCAGGGTGAGCGGGTTGTAATCATCGATCAATTCGGAGAAGTTGGTAAGCTGCGGACGACCTTTGAAATGACTTTTACGCCGATGAAAGATCATTCAGAGCACGTTTTTGGAGTCGCCGTGTTTGCTCGAGATATCAGCGGGCAGCTTCAATCTCAGGAAGCCTTGCGCGAACTTGAGGAATTTCAGCACCTTGCTATCGAGGCTTCGTTGCTTGGAATCTGGAAATACAGTTCGCGTTCAAAGCTATTCACGCTCGACGAGAGAAGTCGAAAGCTTCTCGGCCTTGGCGAATCGGTTGTCAATAGTAGTGAGCTTCAGTCTAGAATTCATCCTGACGATCTGGAGAAAGTCCTCGAATATTTTCAGCGACTCGCCAATCCCAACGATCTAGGTGACTTCAAACTCGAACATCGGTTGTTATTGCCTGACGGAAATTGCAAATGGGTCGCGATTGGTGCTGTGCGATTTGTCAAGAAATCGCAAGTGGATGCGACCGATGAAACTTGGTTTATTGGAACGCTTGCCGATATTTCAGAGTTGCAACGAACATCACAACTGTTGTCCACATCGCTTCAGGAAAAAGAAGCAATGCTCAAAGAAATCCATCACCGCGTTAAGAACAACTTGCAAGTGATCAGTAGCTTGTTGAGCCTACAAGCATCGGATGCGAGCAGTCACGAAGTCCGGCAGTTTTCACTAGAAAGTCAGCGCAGAATTCGTGCAATGGCCTTAGTCCACGAAATGCTGTACCAATCTGATTCGTTGGCGCAGATTGATATGCGAGGCTACGTGGAAAAGCTGTGTACGACACTGATTCAATCATATGGCCAGGAGAAGGCTACAATCATTCCGGCTGTAGGGGACTTGCATTTGCCACTCGATCAAGCTCTTCCGATAGGATTGATACTTAGTGAGTTAGTTGCTAACGCGTTCAAGCATGCTTTCCCTGATTCTGATCAGCACGGTCGGATCAGTATTGAACTTCGAAAAATGCTGGATGGAAACATTCTTCTTTCCGTGACCGACGATGGAATTGGGTTGCCCGAAGATTTGGGTTTGATCGAAGAGTCCTCTCTGGGATTGCGGCTTGTAAATTTGCTCGCGCGTCAGTTGCGTGGCCAACTTACAGTCAACAGATCTATTGGTGCAAGCTTTACAATCGAGATTCCCCATGAAGTTTGAGTCAGCAACCAAAAAGTCTCGTATTCTGATCGTTGAAGATGAATTGATTGTATCCGCAGACATCGCTGCCAGACTGACACTTATGGGATACGAAGTGGTTGGTCAAGTCGATGAGGCGTCGCAGGCGTTGGAGAGATTTCGGGCGACTCAGCCGGATCTACTACTGATGGATATTCGACTGAAGGGTTCGGTCGATGGAATCACATTGGCAGAGACTATTCGCAGCCAATCTTCCGTACCAGTTGTGTTTCTTACAGCTCACGCTGATGATTCAACGTTGCAACGCGTAAAGATCACCGAGCCGCATGGCTATATCCTGAAACCATTTGATGAACGTGAATTGAAGATCGTTGTCGAGGTCGCCCTGTATCGGGCAATGACTGAACGTCGATTGGCTGAAAACCAGCAATTTCTTTCGACTATTTTAGCAAGCATTGCGGATTCGGTAGTCGCTTGTGACGGATATGGGAAAATCAGTTATGTCAACATGGCCGCAGAAAAGTGGTTGGGCCAAGCATCTATAGAGCTATTGGGAACATCGGTCACGGCTTTACTTTCATTGAAGGATGTTTGGACAGAGCAACCTATTCATATTGCTGAAATGCTCGGCGCCAGTGATCACGAAACCTTGTCAAGAGAAGTTTGGTGTGCTGCACAAGGTAGTCAGCTTCGTCGTGTCTTACTAAGCGTGGCGAAACTAGAACACGGACTAGAACCCGGTGCGGTCGTGCTTGTTCGAGATGTAACAGAACAGCGAAAGTTGGAAGCAGGTCAATGGCAGTCGCAGCGCATGGAAGCACTTGGTCAGTTGGCGGCCGGGATCGCTCATGACTTGAATAACCTATTAACAGTTGTCTACATCAATTCGCAGTTGCTATTGGAGATGCCAGTTTTTGATGATTCGGAAATTGAACTGCTTGAGAACATTACCAAGGCCACGGATCGAGCATCGAAGATGACTCAGCAACTGTTGACTATCGGACGCAAACGAGTGATGCAGCCGCGATATGTGGATCTGAATGTCATCATTTCCAACTATCAAAATATCATCGAACGAATGATGTCGCCCGATGTTTACAGTTTGTTCGAGTTGCATCGCGAACCTCTGGAGATCTACATTGACCCGACGCAGGTCGAGGAAATTCTGTTCAATCTAGCGATGTACAGCCGCATTCGCATGTCGAAGGGAGGCAGGATCACGATTCGTTCGAGCAAAGTTGAAAAAACTCCTGAATTCGGTGACACTAATGCAGCCGTTTTGGAAGTGATCGATACTGGGTTAGGCCTAAATGAATCCGACAAGTTGAGAATCTGGGAACCGTTTAATCCCAATAGTCCGTCAGGTACCGAACTCAGTTTGGCAGCAGTGTACGGAATCGTCCAGCAATCTAATCGGATGATCCAGCTTACAAGTCAGATAGATCTTGGTTCTGCTTTCAGGGTACTTTGGCAATTAGCAAAAAAGTAGAACAAAAAGTGGAATGATTCCGTCCAGTGGTACTCGATATCCTTGACCTGCTCGCATAGTAAGGTACTTTGAGAGCCTCGTCATTTTTGCCCAACAAAATGCCCCACACAAACATGAAGTACATCCGAAAGAATCTCTAAGCAACAAGACATTTCCGTGGATCAATTGAGCTCGAACAACGTTGTGTTGGTCGAAGACGATGAATTGGTTGCAACATCAATTTCCAGTTTGATGCGTAGCCGTGGTGTATCGATTACGATATTCAAATCGGCAGAAGAGTTCATTCAGAACTCAACGAGCCAGCCTCAAGGTACATTAATTGTGGATGTTGACCTGGGGCATAACAAACTATCGGGAATTGAGCTAATTCGTTGGATTCGAGGCAAAAATTGGAACAATCCAATCGTTATTCTGTCGGGCAAAGTCACCATCCCGCAAGCGGTTGAAGCTATGCGTGAATCGGTGGTGGACATTATTAGTAAACCACCTGAATTACCACGATTAATTGCAGCGGTTCAGGCATCTTTCGCCAAAGACTCTCGCAATGAACCAACAACGCCAGCTCTACTAGCAATTCTCGAATCTCTTTCCAAAACTGAAAGAGCAATTTTGGAGTTGTTGCTTTCGGGAGCTTCAAACAAAGTTGTGGCATCGCGGCTTGACCTGGGCTTACGTTCGGCGGTTCGCTATCGCAAGACGCTTCTTGAGGCTTTCGGATTCAAAACGATTCCAGAATTGGCCGTTGCGCTTGGTGCAGCGGGAATAGGCCCTACGCAGATTTCCCTTCCAACCGTATTCGCACCCACGATTCCTGCGCAGCAACGAAATCAAATTCGTGAACGCGTAGCGCTGATAGCTAAGGTATTAAGAGATGCGATGGCTGCAAACATCGAATCCCTCCGAAAGGCCGTCGAAAGCACAGTTGGCGATTTGGAGAGCTTAGTAAATCACCCGCATTTGCTGACTGCCCAACAATTAGGGTTTCAACCATCAATTCTAATTGTCCAATCAGATCCTCGCTGTGGTGGAATGTTGCGAGACTTGATGCGTGCTTACGGAATTTTTGCTGAATGCTGTACAACATTGGAAAGCGCAGTTCAGTACCTTCAGGATTGTCGCGATAATCCTCCAACATTCGTCTTGGTAACCGAATCTCCCAATCTGACTTCGAATTCAGCGAAGCAAATTGCAAGTTTCTCCAGCGCTGGATCTAAGCAAAAGCTAATCTATGTCGGCAATACAGATGATGACTCGCTAAAGGACGATTTCGGATTTGCGGTCTTGCCTAGCTCAACTTATGGACTGGAGTTGGTACAGTTTGTCATGACTGAGCTGCAGAATGCTGCCCGAATTCGAGGCAGCGAAAACCACCCATGATGTGGTGGCGTCAATGCGCCATTTAGATGTGGTGGGAGTGGCCAATCACCAAACTGGACGATATAGTTCTTTGCAGACGGTCACTGACCGTGCCGCACTCAAACGATAGGGGCATTTGTTTGGGTGCGGCTTTCTGCTTTAAATCAACGCTGATGAAATTTTCAGCTTCTTCGACCAGCTTTAGCTTCTTCGATAGGCGGCGATAGCTCGTGGCATAAGTGCCCTTGGTAACCCAGCAGCCACTCCCAACGCCCCAGCGTAGATCAATAAGATGGAACGATGGTGATTCTCTCTTGCCGCGAAATGCATCAGTAGAATTGTCGATCCCACGAGAGCCATGTTAACCACAATCAGATTCAGGCTCGGTCGCTCAAGGTAAAGGGTTGCAAAAAGGGCCATAACGACCAGCACTAGGACTACTGTTGCAGCTAGCCAATGGATCCAACTTACCAGAGCAAGAAGACCAAGAAATCCTAGAAAAGCTAGTATTGAACGCCGCTTGTTGTTTGCAGTCATCAGGCTTAGGCAACACCCGAGACTCATTAGTGTCCATGATCCAATGGGTCCAATGAAGATCAGCCATGCCAAGTTGAATTTCCGAGGTTCTGGCAGCTCAATTGGTGCCGAAAAAGCTAGAGCTATTGCAGACTGCGCAAGCCATGCGAGTCCAAGTATCAGGCCCAGGCTCACACTCACCATCAGAATGGTTCGCAGCATAATTGTGGCCAAACTCTGATCGCTCATCGGCAGAGTTGCTCGATAACTTCCCATGCTCAAGCTTGACCCTAATTGATTCTCTTTGGCTAGTTCGGATTGCTCCGAGATATCGTTAGTGCCAAGTCGAAGGTGTGGAGCTAGCAAGCCCCACAGCCCAGTTAAGCAAAGCTGAATGGCTACGAACGAAAGTGACAAGTTTCTATAGGTGGTTAAGGCTTCTGAGAGTGGCTTGATACCAAATATGACGGCAGCCAGCAGAATTGGAACGGGCAGCAAAAGCATCATGCCCAGTCCGGCGACAATAGGCAAGCCAAATGTTCTCCAATCAAACCATTGATGAGCTTGATACTTATTGGTGAACTGGCGGGTACTTACTTGTCTCGCGCGGTCCCAGGTATTGGAGACGCGACGCAAGAGTGCAAGGAAGCTTGAGTCCGTTCGGCTGCAGCGGTCAGCACCGATACGTTTGACGCAAAGCACGAATGAGCCCACGACAACTCCAATCATGATGGAGATATCCAATGGGCCAATGTAATTTTGGAGAATTGATGTATTTGGCTTACCATTAAAGCCTGATCGCATGCACCAGACGCCCAGCAATAGGCTAACGATCATGGCTTCGAACACTCGAGTCGGCGACTTGATGGGCAGTCTCAAGCTTGGAAAAATCGCCGCCCAGAATGCAGTTCCATAGAGGATCGGTCCCATGATGGGCCAATGCAGGTTGAACATCAGATTCCAGGTTGTTATCGATCCAGCCAATAGAATTGCCGTCGCAATCAGCCCTGGAAAGAAGAATGAATTGACCAACTGGAGATTGGTGAGAGGTCTCAGGTACAAGCGATTGATTGAGCCCTGGCCAATTGCAACGGCCATGCCTAGAACAAAAATGGTGAACGGAGTCATCGCTGCAGGCAGGATGGCCAATTCTTTTGAGTCAAGGTCAATGTTGTATCTACGCAACGCCACGATGCAAAGCAAGGGAAGTGCATTTGCAATAGCAACCATATAGGTCATTGTCCAAATCTGGTAGCTGAAAAACTCCCAGCTCAATGCTGCAGCTATGAATCGCATAACGTAATCTACTCGCAAAAACTGGTGATGGAAGTTGTTCGGGCTTAACTAAACCTTGGCGATACTAGCGACGAAAATGTCATCCAGCGTTAGGCTGACATCTTCCACTACGGACGCTCCGCATTCGGCCGCAGTTAGAAACAGTTTGTCGCGATCACCGCAGCAGATATAGGTCCATTCGTGATCCTGGCCACTGTGAGTGATGGCTCCAAGAAGGTGAGGAGCGCTTTGTTGTGGCGATTTGAAACGCACAGTAATCCGCCGGTGACTTTCTTTGATGGAATCCAAGCTGCCCGCGAGTTGAACTGCGCCGTTATGGACAACTGCAATCGTATCTGCGACTCGCTCTACCTCGTCCAGCAAGTGCGAGCTGAATAGAACGGTTCGTCCTTCTTCAGCTATTGTGCGAATGATGGCTCCCAGGATGTCGCGACGCACTACTGGATCAAGTCCCGAGGATGGTTCGTCGAGCACCAGCAGCTCAGGCCGATGCGCTAGGGCGACCAGCAAGCAAGCCCTAGCTCGTTGTCCTCGAGAGAGTGTGTGGACTCGTGACTTGGGGTCCAAGTCAAACATGCTCCGCAACTCTTCCGCATAGCTTGCATCCCAGTTTGGATAGAACGCTTGTGTATAACGAATTAGATCCGCGACCTTCATCCAGTTTGGCAAATCGCGATTCTCCGACATGTAGCCGATCTTACTTAGCACTTCGACAGGATTCTTGACGGGATCGAAGCCGAAGACTCGCACTGATCCAGACTGAGCGTAGTGAAGGCCTAGAATGTGTTTTAACAAGGTTGTCTTGCCAGCTCCATTACCGCCTATCAACCCAAATACTTTACCGCGTGGAATGGTCAAGTTGATTTCGCTTAGTGCAACCTTCGAATCAAACTTTCGGCTTAGGCCTTCAATCTCGACAACATTTTCCGAGGTGCTTGCGTCTATTGTGTTCATTAGTTGTCTCCCTGTTTATTGCCGTTAAGAAGCGATGACTCCCGCTGATGGATCAGCTTGATTACATCATCCACACCAAGGTTCATTTGATGCGATTCGACCAAGAGTTGGTCGACACGCTGAGTGAGAAGCTTCAGTCGTTCTTTGCGAGCCAGTGGAGAACCTTCGGCGGATACAAACGTCCCGGCAGTACGTCTTTTTTCGACGACTCCGATCTGTTCCAGTTCGCGATAGGCTCTGGCGATGGTATTAGGATTGACCAGTAGTTGTTCAGCTAGGACGCGGATGGCCGGCAATTCATCGCCTGGCGACAATCTGCCCGAGGCCACCAAGTGTTTGACCTGTTGAACCACCTGCAGGTAAATAGGAATACCGTCACTGGTGTTGATTTTGATTTGCATGGCAACCCTCTAGGTGTTGTATTAATACATTGATACAGTTGAGAGGCGTGAGAGTCAAGCGTTTTTTTGATGGAATCAGAAAAATGTTTAGTGCTTCGGTAGCTGATCTTGTCGGGGCTGAGTAGTGACTGTTGGCAGTACCTACTGCCAACAGTCATGCACGAGGGGCATTTCGACGCAGTGAATAGCAGCAACGCTCCAAAAAACTTCTAGGTGCTTATCAACTTGGCTAAATGATTGACAATGGAGCTTTGTGTGTTCGTCTGTTCGGAGCTATGGTCGAGGTCGAAAAGTCGAGGATTGAAATGGCTGCAAGTAAACCGCTGAAGATTGTTATTGTGGGTGGAGTCGCTGGAGGCGCAACGGCCGCAGCACGAGCTCGAAGAGTCAACGCGAATGCTGAGATCACAATTGTGGAAAAGGGGTCCGCGGTCTCGTTCGCCAACTGCGGATTGCCCTACCATATTGGCGGAGAGATTGTCGATCGAAACAAGTTGCTGGTTGCAACTAAGGAACTGTTCTGGAATCGCTTTCGCGTTCGCGTCTGCACTGGGCACACTGCGGAGCGGATTGATCGCGATGCAAAAGTTGTCACGGGAGTAAATGCAAATGGCGATCAGTTTGAATTGCCTTACGATAGAATGATTTTGTCGACCGGCTCCGAGCCAATTCGTCCCGAATTCTGCAACGTTCAGGCTGACAATCTGTTTCAGCTTTGGACCTTGGAGGATATGGATCAGATCCTGTCGCTCATGAAAACAAAGGACTGCAAGAGTGCCACTGTGGTGGGTGCGGGCTTTGTAGGCTTGGAGGTTGTTGAGCAATTGCATCGGCTGGGCGTGCAAGTGACTTTGGTCGAAAGACTTCCGCAAGTGCTTGGACCGTTGGATGCCGAAATGGCTAAGCTGGTGCATGAGGAGTTGCAAGCCAACAAAGTAGCAGTCCACCTTAACGCAACTGTCAAGCAGCTCAACGTCGATCAAGGCTCTGTGGCATCTGTCGAACTTGAAGACGGCCAGAAGATTTCAACCGATCTGGTGATCGTGGGTGCTGGAGTGCGACCTCGAACGCAATTGGCTACGCGAGCTGGATTGGCCATTGGCAAAACAGGTGGCGTTGTTGTAAACGAGTACTGCCAAACGAGCGATCCCGACATCTACGCAGTGGGTGACATGATTGAGTATCATCACGGCGTGCTCGATCAAATGCTACGAGTGCCTCTAGCTGGGCCAGCGAATCGATCAGGTCGAGTTGCTGGATCGCACGCAGCCAGCGGAAAGTCGAGTGATATGGCTTCGGTTCAGGGTACGTCGATCGTTCGAGTCTTCGGTGTGTCGGCAGGAACGACTGGTATCAATGAGCGGACTTGCAAGGCGAACAACATTGCCTATAGCTGTGCCACAATTCAAGCGCCACATCACGCCAGCTATTTTCCTGGTGCCAAAAACTTGACGCTCAAGCTGATTTACTCACCCGAGTCAGGTCGAGTACTTGGGGCTCAGGCAATAGGAGCAGAAGGAGTTGATAAGCGAATTGATGTTGTCGCTACTCTACTGAACTTCGGAGGAACGGTGGATGATCTGGCCGGATTGGATTTGGCTTATGCACCGCCATTTGGCTCTGCCAAGGATCCAGTGCACATGGCTGCCTTTGTGGCGCAGAACGATCTGGCAGGTTATCCGTCGCTGGCGTCTGTCGATGTAGACCTGGATGGATATCAGGTTGTCGATGTTCGCAACGACAGCGAGATTCAACAACTTCCGTTACCTGGAGCAGTTCATATCCCTGTCGACGAAATAGTCTCTCGGTGGGAGTCGTTGGATCCCGAGGCTCCAACCATAGTCGTTTGTCACTCTGGCAAGCGAGCTCACGTTGCCGCAAGTTGGCTGATGGGTAAGGGGTTTAAGGATGTTCGCAATCTCAACGGCGGAATGTCGATACGTCGATTGGTAGAGTAGTTGAAATATCGTCTGGCCAATAGTTGTGAACGTAATTGCCAGCAAGAGAGTTTTTCTGATCCATCCGGGATTGCCGTAGGTAAAGCTAACCAGGGGGATCGCAGGGGACCGCCAGATGTCGAAGAATCCTTGAAATTCACTGAGCAAATGGGCTTCATTCTCAAAGGGTGGCTCTTTTTTGGTCTCACTTACCCACTGAAATCCCGGAAGGACCGTTTTTCTCGAAAATTCTCAAAATCATTGTAAGGACTCTCCGCCTCGTCCGTCTACCAATACGTCGGCATTGCAGCCCGTCATTGTTTGCGAACTGAAGTGTTTTAGTCGAGTGACTGGCTGTCGCATGCGGTATTGCAAGGCGAGCGTGACGATGGACCAGCTTCCCGATGCTCATGATAGCTTCTTTAAGTTCGCGATTTCGCAGATTGAATGCGCCCGAAATCTGATTGAGTTTTTGCTCAACGAAAAAGAGCTGGAGTTGCTTGAGTTGGAGACGCTTCAAGCAGCACCCGATGGCTTTATTGATTCTGACCTAAGAAAGAGCTTTTCGGACCTTGTTTTTCTCGTAAAGTTACGTCCTCCACCAGAAAATCCTACGTCAAGTGTATTCAAATTAAATGGCGTGGATCAGGCCGTCGTGTGCGTGCTATTTGAGCACAAGAGCTGTAACGATTCATCGACCATCGTTCAATTGCTCAGATATATCATGCGAATCACGGAGAAGAGGCTTCGTGATGGTCTACCGTTGATACCAATAGTTCCCATTGTTGTCTATCACGGCGCAGAACCTTGGACTGCGGCTCGGTCATTGTCCGAGTTTGTTCCCTGTCCAGATGCACTAAAACTGTTCCAGTTGAATTTTCGTTACAAACTGTTGGATTTGCGTGCATTGGCCGACCATCAACTTTTAGGCCATGAAAGTCGATGGAGAGGCACAATTTTGCAAAGCGTTCTACTGCTGCTAAAATACAGTCGAGACGCCCAGTTCATCCGTCATCTGGGTTTAATCCTAGCTGGTTTTGCAATCAACTATCAAGCTCAGCGGTTGAGTAAGCAACAGTTGATCGAATGGCTAAAGGTGATCGAAAGGTATATCATGGCCGCAAACAATAATATCGAACCACGCGACTTCGAGGATACGTTAACGGCTTGGTTTCCAACAACCTACGAGCCCGGTTCGGCTATCGACAAAGCTGTCACGAAGGGGCGTGAAGTGGGGCAGAAGGAGGGCCGTCAAGTTGGCAAATTGGTCGGTCAGATAAAGGTACTCCAGAATTTGCTGGGTCAGCCAGAAACGCCCGATGAACAGCTCTTCGCCAAAGATCCAGCCGAACTTCAATTGATGATCGAATCACTGAAGGATCAGCACAGCCTCAAGTTTAAGTGAAGGATCAATTAGTCAGTGGACCAGCGGTAGAAGGGAAAGACTTTATCACTGGGACCTGCTATACTTTCAGCCTTCAAATTGGGATATCTTTGCGAGGCTAACATCTTGAAAGTGATGACTAAAATATTCGTTTTGCTTGCGTTGTACGGTCTTTCGGCAAGTCACGTTGGGGCTCAGGAGTTCGAGCCGATCGCCAAGCGTATCACCGAAGACAAGCTACATGGGCACATTCAATTTCTGGCGGATGATCTGCTGGAGGGACGCGGGCCAGCCACAACCGGCGATCAGCTAACGCAGTTGTATCTGCAGACGCAGTTTCGCTCTCTGGGGCTCAAGCCAGTGGAATCGCTCAAAGGTTATCGTCAGCCGTTTCCGATGTTGGGACTCACTTCAACATCCGAAGACACTTGGAGCGTCAAAAAGAAGGCTGCACCAAACTCGTCCGTCGAGTTCAAGTATCATTCGGAATTCATCGCGGTGGCAGGAAAACCTGAGGCCAAAATATCGCTCAAAGATGCCGAGATTGTTTTTGTGGGCTATGGAATACAAGCTCCCGAATACCAGTGGGACGATTACAAAGGTCAAGACCTAAAGGGCAAGATCCTACTGATGATGAATAACGACCCTGAACGAGATCCAAACATGTTTGGTGGTGCTCGCAGGTTGTACTATGGTCGTTGGGATTACAAGTTCGAAAGCGCGGCTCGGCAAGGTGCTGCGGGAGCGATCATTATTCATACGGAGCATTCGGCAGGCTATCCATTCACGGTCATCCAAACGTCTTGGACCGGTGAAGAGTTCGAGTTGCGTGACAGCGTTGGACCTCGCATGGATATGAAGGCTTGGATGACTCGCGATGCTACCGAAAAACTGGTTGCACACGCTGGAATGAAACTGGATGAGTTATTGGAGAGTGCCGAGTCGAAGAGCTTCAAGCCTGTACCGCTGGGCGTAACACTCAGTACAACTATCAATTGCAAAGTTCGACAGAGTGAAACAGCTAACGTCGTGGCTATTTTGCCGGGTTCGGATCCAAAGTTGTCGAGCGAATATGTGGTGTTCATGGCTCATCACGATCACATCGGCATCGCGACTGAACGAGATCAGAAGGGTGATGCGATCTACAATGGTGCAATCGACAACGCTTCTGGAACGGCCGCTCTGCTGACCATTGCCGATGCAATTGCCAACAGTGGCCTGAAGAGCCGCAGAACCCTTCTGTTTGCCGCAGTTGGTGCAGAGGAGCAAGGGCTGCTGGGTTCAAAGTACTTTGCCGAGCATCCTCCAGTTCCGAACGGCAAGCAATCAGCAGTGGTAAACATCGACGGTATTAGCTTTCTTGGTTTGACTCGCGATGTTCAAGTTGTTGGCTTCGGCAAGAGTTCGCTAGACAAGCTAGTTGATACAGTTGCGAAGAAACAAAACCGAGTCGTCGTGCCTGACCGCGAACCAAGCAAAGGCTACTACTACCGCTCTGATCAGTTTTCACTTGCCAAAGTTGGTGTACCTGGCGTCTATTTACACTCGGGCCATGAGGTTGTCGGTAAACCGGATGGCTGGGGTAAGGAGCAGTTAGACATTTGGACCAAGAAGGACTATCACCAGCGATCAGACGAATACAATCCGAATTGGGATCTGTCTGGAGCCGTGAAAGATATTCAGTTGCTGGCCGAGGTCGGTTGGATGGCTGCAAATCAGGATCAAATGCAGCAATGGAATTCAGGCGATGAATTTGAAGCGGCTCGCAAGGAGGCCATCAAGCAGGCCGCAAATTAGTTGAAATTCGACGCTTCTCGCTGATCGCCGGTATACGAACACTCCCGCACACTGATGAAACTACAGTGGATAAATCATTTTGCGGGAGGGTCGGCAAGCGAGTAATGCGAGCGTTCCGGGGAGGGTGATGAATACGGTCGCCCTCCCGCTAGGCCCGCTAGGCTCGCTAGGCTCGCTAGGCTCGCGGGCCTCACCTAGCGACCCTCCCGCGAATTAGCGTGCTTTTTGTCGCAGACTTGTGCGCGCTGGAGGGTCCAGTCGCGTGAGATACCGGCGATCAGCGAGAAGTGTCTGAAATTCGACTTTTGAGTTACCTGATGTTCGCGCAGGTCCGCTACAAATGGTTGGTCAACTAATTTGTTTATGCCTGGAAGGGGCAATTTTGCCGCTCGCCCTACTTCGGGGAAAGCGATAAAATTGCCCCTCAGTTTTTGACTAGCAGATTCTCCATTTGTTGCAAATCGATGAACGAAGAAATTCTCCAACATGTACAACAGGCCTACGGTGTCGAAAATTGGTCTGCAGGTTATTTTGAAGTTAACGCTCGCGGAAATATTACCGTTCGACCCGCAGCGGGTGATCCTCGCTATGCAGATCTGAAAGAGATTCTCGATTACTTGATGGCTAGGCACAAGGTCCAAGCTCCTGTGCTACTTCGATTCCCACAGATACTCTCAGCACAGTTGCGCAAATTGTCCGCAGCCTATCAAGCTGCGATCGCCGAATACAAATATGGCGGCCAGCACTTTCCGCTGTATCCGATGAAGGTCAATCCACGTCGCGAAGTCGTCGAAGAATTCTTGCGAGAGTCCGCTCGTTGCAACGCGTTGGTTTGAATGTGCGGCAGCAAAGCCGAGCTGTACGCAGCAGTGGCTCAGGAGCAACTACCTGGATCGCTTTTGCTATGTAACGGCTTTAAGGATGAGACCTTCGTGCGAACAGCATTGCTGGCCGTCCAAGCTGGTAAGCGTGTTGTTATCGTCGTTGAAAAGCTAAACGAACTGCGCATGGTCATCAAGCTGGCCAGCGAAATGAACGTAGCACCTGAAGTTGGCCTGCGCGCCAAGCTTTACTCGCGAGGCTCTGGCAAATGGGCTTCGTCCGGCGGTGATTCTGCCAAGTTTGGTTTGACTACCTCTGAAATTCTCGAATGCGTTCGCATGCTCCGTGAAGCCAAGCTTGAGAGCAAGCTGACGTTGCTGCACTTCCATATCGGCTCACAAATTACAGATATCAAGCGAGTTAAGAATGCCATGAAGGAGGCCGCGCGAGTTTACAGCAAGCTTCGTCTGATCGATTGCAATATTCAGTTTGTAGACATCGGCGGTGGTTTGGGAGTGGACTACGACGGATCAAAAACGCGATTTGATTCCAGCGTGAACTATACCGTTCAAGAATTCGCCAATGATGTGATCTACTCGTTCCGCTGGGTTTGCGAAGAAGAAAACGTCCCGGTTCCGCATATCGTTACCGAGAGCGGCCGATTCATGACCGCCTACCATTCGGTCTTCGTAACCTGCATTCGCGATGAAATTGAAACCTTCGCCGACGACCAGCCTGAAGTGACCATCGATGCCGATGACCCGCTAGTGATTACAGAGTGAAAGATCTTTGCGACACGATCAACACCAAGAACTACGAAGAGTATTACCACGATGCACTGCAACTAAAGGACGAGCTGCAGATTCAGTTCAACCTTGGCCTGGTCAGTTTGGAAGACCGAGCCAAAGGTGACGTACTGTTCTGGGAAATCTGCCATCGTGCGTTGCGTGAAGCCGAGGAAGATAGCTTTTCAGATGAGGAGTTCGAACAACTCAAGAGCAGTCTGGCGCAAAAGTATCTTTGCAATTTTTCTCTTTTCCGATCAGCCCCAGACAGTTGGGCAATTCGGCAGTTGTTTCCCATACTGCCCATCCACCGCCTGAATGAAAAGCTGACCGATTATGCTACGCTGGTCGATGTGACTTGCGATAGCGATGGCAAGGTGGATCGGTTTGTCGATATCAAAGATGTGAAGCACACGCTGGAACTTCACAACTGGAAGCCCGAACAGGCCTACTATTTGGGCATGTTCTTGGTTGGTGCCTATCAGGAAGTGATGGGAAGCCACCATAACCTGTTTGGGCATCCTTACGAAGCGCACATCGCCATTGAAAATGACGGTCGATTTCATGTTACTCGCATCGTTCAAGGCAGTTGCATCAATGATATGATGCAATTTGCCAAGTACGAGCCGACGCAGTTGGTAGAATCGTATCGCAAGCAGTTGAACGCTCAAGTGATTGCCGGTGCGATGACAGAGGAGGCTGCTAAGCAACTTGTGAAACAGTACGAGTCGGTCGCAAGCAAGAGTACTTATTTAGACTAGCTGTCGCCAAATCAATGGGCGACTTTTGAGTGTCAGTTACTCAGAAAGAGAGTCGCTCATGTGGTTCAGTCGAATTTTGATGTTGATGTTGTTGGCGGCGCCAACAATTGGTTGGTCGCAGGGTAATGCAGCGGGTGGAATAGGGCTAAAAGAACATCGTTATTTGTATGTCGTAACGCCCGGTATTCGCGACTACCTGGAGTTTGGTGGGGCTGGCATCTTGGTTTTCGATATTGACCAGGACCACAAGTTCGTTAAGCGGATCGAGACCACGGCTAGTCGAGCGGAGAGGCCTCGTAACATCAAAGGCGTTTGTGCCAGTGCGATCACCAATCGCCTCTATTTCACCACGCCCGAGTCGCTGTACTGCGTGGATTTGGCGAACGAGAAAACTTTGTGGGAGGTCTCGCCTAAGGATGGCTGTGATCGTATGTCAATTACACCTGATGGCAAGCTACTGTACGTGCCGTCGTTCGAGAAAGGCACATGGAACGTAATCGATGCAATTGATGGCAAAGTGATTCAGCAAATCGAAACCAACAATGGTGCTCACAACACCGTGGTTTCGCAGGATGGAAAGTACATGTATTTGGGCGGTTTGAAAGCGCCCTACCTGTTTGTAGCTGATACGAGCAAGCACACTGTTGTCAACAAGGTTGGTCCAATGGGCGGTGCTATTAGACCGTTCACGGTGGATGCCTTTCGCAATCGAGCTTACATTTGTGTAAACGATTTGCTTGGTTTCGAAGTTGCTGATTTGAACTCCGGAAAACTTATGCATCGCGTCGAAGTTTCCGGTGTGAAGTCTGGGCCTGTGAAACGCCATGGATGTCCAAGTCACGGAGTAGGCTTAACGCCGGACGAACGCGAAGTTTGGGTCGTCGATGCTGCTAATCAGCAGGTTCACATTTTCGACAATACCAAATCTCCACCTCAGCAAATTCATAGCATTCCAGTACGAGAGCAGCCGGGATGGATCACCTTTAGTATTGATGGAAGGTTTGCGTACCCTTCAACGGGTGAAGTCATCGACATCCAGAGCAAGAAGATCGTTGCTGTGCTAACGGACGAAGTGGGACGGGAAGTTCATAGCGAAAAGATGATCGAGATTCATTTGCGCGGTAATCGAGCTTCGTTAGTCGGTGATCAGTTTGGCGTCGGTAGAAAATTGGTAGATTATCAAGGTCGCAATCAACAAGCTGCAGTCGGCGAAGTAGCTCAAGCTGCTATGGCAATTGATAAGCCCATCATGTTGACCGAGCAGTTCTATTCTCAGCCGTTGAAGGGCAGTTCGGAATCTGAACTCGATAGTTTGATTCAAGAAGCTCTTGTCAAGCTTAATAGTTGCTTTCTGGATTCAGCAACTCAAACGGCTGACCATGCTAGGCGACCAGTGCTGAAATTGAACTTTGTTGTCGATGACGCCAAGCTGGCTGAGCGAATACCGTTAGTCCTAGCCAAGATTTTTGACGACCAATTGATTCCACCACTGTCGATTGTTGTGGGGACCTTGCCGGATAATGCCGCAGTCGGCGTGGATGCCGTTGCCATATACGACCGGCCTGTCTCGCAGTTGATCGATCATCAGCTTGAGGCATCGCCAGGGCGAGCCAAGATCTGTCCAAGTGGGCCGCGAGTCTACATTGCAGGGCAAGCAGAGAAAGGTAGTACCACAACCGAAGCTGCAGTCAAAACGATCGAAGGACTTAAGAGGACGTTGGCGTGGCTTGGCTGTTCTCCAAAAGATGCCATGCAAGCAAAGTGTTTTCTGAATTCCATGACTGATGCAAATCTCGTTCGGGAAGAGTTCGCCAAAGCCTTCGAAGGTCAATTCTTGCCATTGGTTTTCGTTCAATGGAAGTCGTCAGTGGATTTGCCGATCGAGATTGAAATGGTAGCCGGAGCGCCGACATCGAAGGAAACAGCCGATGCGCCCAACTTAGAATTTCTGACTCCGCCGTGGATGAAATCTTCGCCCGTTTACGCCCGAGTGGTTCGCGTGAATCGCGGTAATTGGATTTACACGGCTGGGCTAACGCATGCTGCAACCGATCCAAGCGAGCAGGTGACGCAGGTCTATGCTCAATTGAAATCGATTTGCGATCGAAACCGTAGTGACTTCACAAATTTAGTTAAAGCCACCTATTTCGTGAGCAGCGATGATACTAGCAAGAGTCTCAACGACCTGCGTCCAAACTACTACGACCCAAGCAAACCGCCTTCAGCCTCCAAGGCGATGGTGAAAGAGCTACCCGGAACAGATATACGCATTCAGGTAGACATGATCGGAGTTTCGAAGTGAATTTCGCGATCTAGCCAATACTGTAGGCCCATTTCTCGGGAGTCCAGAAGCCTGTTTCCCATGAGTCGTTGGTCTGATACTCCCTGGCTGTAATCTGCCCGGCTTGGATTTCAAAGTAAAAGAAGGCCTGTTTAGGGCCTGAGAAGTGGCTACCGTTATCAACATTAAACGTTGGTACACCTTGCTCGGCTGGTTTGTTCGAACCGTTCCAGCGAAACACGTTGCGAACATGCGTATGGCCATAAAGAATGGCGGCGATATTGTAATCTTTGAGCGCCGAGTGAAATTCATTGACGTCTTCAGGGTCCCATTCCATGGTGATAGCCTTGGCGTCATCGACGGGTAGAGTCTGCGAGTATCGAAGCACATCGACATGGTGTGTAATGAGGACCGGACGTCTTGAATCGCCAACGTGCAGCTTCAAATCATCAATCAGGAATTGAAGACTGTTCAATGGAGAATAACGACGTCGGCGAGTTACCTGACTTGATTGACCAACGACGATGCCCAGATTGATGCAATGAACTGGACCCCAATCCCAACTGTAATGAGCGCCATGTGGCGACACGTTCTTTAAGCCAGAGCGATTCTTATTACGCTCGATCATTTTCTTTACAGCCAAGCCATCACCTTGCGGACTGTCATGGTTGCCGTGCACTTCGTAGACAGGAATATTCAGCTTGCCTTCTCGACCCGTCACCCCAAAAGTATCGGCAAACGCAGCCCACTCGGTAGCCTGCATCTTTACATTCGCTTTATCACCGGTATCGATACAATCGCCTGCATGGATAACCCCTCGAGGAGTTTTTACTGAACCACCGCCAGCCGCTTCGGGAATCGTTTCTCCAGGCAGTCGATTGAGCGTATCTGCCAGTCGCGACGTAACCAACTCGGATCGTTGATCCAACTTTGCATTATCGTCGGCCTGAGCTAAGAAGTGAGTATCGCCGATTAGAAAAAATGCGATGGAATCATCACTGGACTGACTTGGCTGAGCCTTTAAGCTTGATGGCATCACGGCGGAAGTCGCTGCGAGCGTAGTGATGAATTTCCGGCGATTGGAAGTGTTGGTCATGATCATAGCCTGTTTTCTAGCGGTTAATCTGCAGAATCAGTTCATCCACCTTACGAGTGATCAACTCCTCAACCATCGGTGCATAAGCTGCGCGGTGGCCATACTCAAACATGCCAATCGATCCTTCGTAGTCGCCTTCTCGTAGCACTCGCAAGCTGGGAACGTAGCTGAGCAGATCGTTGTTGTATCCACAAACCCAGGTTGTGTTCCAGCCATAAACAGCTTTGAACTTCAGCGAATAATCGACGACGGTTTCGCCGGTCATTGCGATAAAGGTAAGTTCGTCGCCGAACTGCCACACTTGAATAGGATAGTTTACCCGGTCGGGTAACGAGCCCAACGATTCGTATTGCCGCAGAAAGTGTTCGAACTCCCGTCGCTGCATGCCGCTGGTACTAGGAATTTTTTGCATCACTTCGTCGAGCGTCGGGCCGGGCTGTAGTGGCAACTGTGTTTCTCCCATCGTTGTTCGCAGTGTGCTTTTCAAAGGCTTCGTCTCACCAGCAACTACCTGACGTACAGCCTCCGCCAGGATGTCACCGTATTTGGACGCCAGCGAGGTAGCCTGTTCATCGTTGCCTCGAATGCGAGGTAGTGGATTAGCATCGCCACCACAGTTCTGAACAAACATGGCAATCGCTTCAGGGTACAGCTTTTCCAACGCGATCTGTGCGAAGCCCGCATAGTCACCGTTAATGCTCAGGCCGCCCAATGCCGTGGTGTGACAGGAGTAGCCGAAGACAATACCCTTCAACTCTCCGGCCTTGGATTTGATCGTCAAGACCGGTACATCGTGATCCACTGGACCGCCTAGAGCGCGACTAGCTGGTCCGCGGGCTCGTCGACGATTCACGGCAACGCCTGCTAAACCTTGCTCGAAAGACAACTCGGCAGGTGCCAGAGCCGCGATGGCTGCACCTATGACTTCGCGATACTTTTGATACACCAACTGGGTGTAGCGATCCCTAGCCGCAGACTCGGTCGAGTTCAGTTCGTAGTACAACCACAATACGTCTTCAGTAACTGGACACGAATGGTTGTGCGAGGTATTCAGAATGAGCCGATCGCGCGGAATACCAAATTTATCATTCGCATCTTTGGCGATTACCGCCACCATCTTATCGCTCAGACCAACTAGATCTGCTGTGACCAGTACCGAAGTCTTTCCTGAATCATCGCGCAGAGCGAGTGCCTTTAGCCAGATCGCGTGTTCAACTCGCTGCGACATTCGAGTCTTCCCGCCATAGCCAGCCAGCGGAACGGACTCTTGCGGAGTGATATCCGCTTTGGCCAATCCAGCTTGCCAATCGGCGCTAGCTCGAATTGCGCAGCAAACGATCAGTAGGAAAAGTAGAAGTTGGCGCACAGTGCCTCCAGCAATCTCAAGTATAATTCGTAGTCGCCTGATCGAAGTGCTTGTCAGTATAGTTGATTGTTGGAGGATCGCATGAGCCACAGATTGTTTCACCGTTTTCTGCTGACGCTGCTAATCTGTGTCGGGCAAGCGACGATATCAGCAGGGCAAGAGAAGCCCGATGTGCTGTTTATCGCCGTTGATGATCTCAACGATTGGACGGGGCATCTTAAGGGACATCCTCAGGCTAAGACTCCAAACATCGATCGCTTGGTGTCAAAAGGAGTTTTATTCACGAACGCGCACTGCGTGGCTCCTGCTTGCAATCCATCACGAGCTGGCCTGATGAGCGGCTTGAGACCTTGGAGTACAGGGATCTACACCAATGGCGATCCAGCTCAAAGTGTGCTCAAGGAAACCTTAACGCTGAATCGACATTTGCAGTCGTGCGGATATGTCGTGAAAGGTGGAGGCAAGATCTATCATGGTTTCGCCAGCGAAGGCCGCAAAGATACTTGGGACGATTGGCGAGGATTGTTTCCTGGAGCTAGCGGGAAAGAACTGAACTTGAACGGCTTGAACAAGTCTCACTTCGATTGGGGGCCGATTGACGCCAGAACCGATGAAATGAGTGATCATAAGTTGACCGATTGGGCCATTGAAACTCTGCAGAAAGATCCTTTGGATAAACCGCTTTTCTTGGCTGTGGGCTATGTGAAACCACACTTGCCATGGTACGTTCCGCGAGAGTACTTTGACCGCTTTCCACTGGAGTCAATTCAGTTACCTAAGGTCAACGCAAATGATCTAGACGATGTTCCGCCAGCCGGTGTTCGCATGGCGAAGCCTTCGGGCGATCATGCTGCCGTGGTTGAAGCCGGCCAGTGGAAGAATGCGGTGCAAGGTTACTTGGCCACAATCGCGTTTTTGGACGACGAGGTCGGGCGCCTGCTGGTTGGACTAGAATCCAGTCCTAGGGCGAAGAAGACGATTGTGGTTTGGTGGACGGATCATGGTTGGCACCTCGGCGAGAAGGAGCATTGGCGTAAGTTCGCATTATGGGAAGAGGCTACGCGAACCTCGTTTGCCATATCAGTACCTGGCGTGACTAAGCCCAATCAGATCTGTGCAGCACCAGTAGATTATCTTTCCGTCTATCCTACGCTCTGCGATCTATTGAGCTTGGATCGACCAAAGCATGTCCAAGGTCCTAGCCTGATGACGCTATTAAAAAATCCTTCTGCAGCCTGGGATCAGGTAGCAATCTGTACTCATGGTAGAGGTAATCACGCCGTGCGCGATAGCAGATATCGCTACATTCGCTACAGCAACGGTGACGAAGAGTTGTATGATCACCAAGCAGATCCTTACGAGTGGCAGAACTTAGCTTCGCAAAGCCAGTTTTCTGAAATCAAGCAACGCCTAGAGTCTCATCTGCCTAAAGCTAAACAAGAAGCTGCACCGACAGCAAAAGGTAGCGACAAGGCAGAAGAAAGCGAGTAGGAGTTAGCGAATTTTAGCGTCAGGAAGCTCGCTCTTTACACCTTCGTCCAACGGCATCCGATCGTTCTCGGGTGTGAGGCCGGTGTCTTGCATTACTCGAGCTAACTCGGCCTGCATCGTCTTCAAGATCGATGCATACTTCGGATTGTCAATCAAGTTGTGCCGTTCCTCTGGATCAAACTCAACGTTGTACAATTCGGCCAGGTGGCGGTCCGGAGAACCGTCGCCGTGAGGATATCGAGTGTACTTCCAACTTTCCGTGCGAATGCTTCGTACATTTGGTGTATACGGAAACTGCTTTTCGTAGTTGTAGTAGTATAGCCAACTGGTTCGCCAGTCCGAATCACCACTTTGAACCAGCTTCTTCCAAGAGCGTCCATCGACGTTAGGTAAGCTTGGCGCTCCGCACAATTCAAGAAGGCTTGGAGCGATATCGACTGTCAGAACTTGCTTCTCGATCACTTTGGGATGGTCCGTTGGCGTCAAGCCAGGATAGCGGACTACTTGCACGATTCTGGTGCTGGGATCGTGAGCCGTTCGCTTGTCGACCATGCCGTGTTCGCCATTGAGTATGCCGTTGTCGCTCATTAGTACGATGATCGTGTTGTCAAGCTCGCCTCGATCTTTGAGCAATTGATACAGTTTGCCCACGCTGTCATCGACCGACTGCACCGTACCCCAGTAAGCTCGTGTCATAGCCTCGAAGTCTTTGACGGCCTCAGGTGAGTCGTCGGGGAACTTCTTGCGCCATTCGAACAAGGGGCCGTAAATGCCGTGCCAAGTATACCTACGTTGTTTGATCCAATCGGGCTTATCGTCCAGCATCTGAGAAGTTTCAGGATAGGGTACCCGCACCGAGTCAAAGCTGTTCTCGTACTTGGGCTCAGGAAAGTAGAAGCTATGAGGCGCTTTGTGGCCTAGAATGAGGCACCAGGGTTTATCACCGCGAGGCTGATTGATCCACTCAGTAGCCATGTCAGTTACCACATGCGTGTAATAACCTTTGACAACATCTCTTCTTTGTCCGTTGAAATTGAACTCGGTATCAAAGTACTTACCTTGTCCTTTGTGAGTTACAAACCAATCGAAGCCCGGCCGCGGTTCGTCGTTCTCTTCGCCCATGTGCCACTTGCCGATATAGGCAGTATTGTAGCCGCTTGACTGAAGCACTGAAGGAAAGCTCTTCAACGAAGCGGGGTACTCGGTGAAGTTATTCGTCACGCCGTGCTTGTGAGCGTACATACCGCTTAGGATGCTAGCGCGACTCGGAGAGCAGAGCGAAGTGGTACAGAAGGCGTTTTTGAAGTAAACGCCTTCTTTGCCAAGTCGATCCATGTTGGGAGTCTTAAGGTGCTTGCTACCACCGAGTCCCAGTGCGTCCCAGCGCTGATCATCAGTTAATATCAGCAGTACATTGGGACGCTTTTCGGCTGCGCGAGCTGAAAAGCTGATGCAGCTCATTAGAACTATGAACGGGACTTGTAGCATCAAGCAGATTCTTGCTTTGGAAGTAGGTGACATTATCGGTAACTAGAAAAGTTGGGGAGCGGCCGGAGGGAGCGTCAACACAACAGCATACACACTTTCAGAAGCGGCTAGAACATGTTACTCTGACCGCAGTCGAAAGTACTGATAGATCGACCGAAGTGTGCCTTTTCGGAAAGAGATAAAGATGCAACTAACTACGAATCGCAGATCGTTTTTAACTGCGATGTCTGCCGCCGCGTTCGCATTACCAAGTTCGGTTCACGGATGGTGCGCTGAACCGAGGAAAACGAAAGTTGCTTTGATAGGTTGCGGCGGGCGAGCTGGATCGCATCGAACAGAGTTTCAAAAGTTGGCCGATATCGCCTGGGTTTGTGATCCCGATAAGAGCCGCCTGGCAGATTTTCAAAAGGCGACTGGAGCCGAAGCCACCACCGACATGCGACGAGTGCTTGAAGACAAGAGTGTGCAGGCTGTTGTGATTTCCACGCCGGATCACTGGCATGCCCCAGCGGCAATCATGGCCTGTAATGCGGGTAAGCATGTTTACGTTGAAAAACCCTGTAGCCATAACTTTATCGAAGGTTCAATGCTAGTTGCCGCAGCCCGAAAGAATGGTGTGGTAGTACAACATGGAACGCAGAGCCGTAGTAATCGGTTGATTGTGAACGCAATTCAGATGATTCGCGAAGGTACCATCGGCGATGTGTTGATGGCTAAGGCCTGGAACATTCAACGACGGAACAACATTGGTAAAGGCACTCCTTCAAAGGCTCCCGAGCACGTTGACTACGACGCGTGGATTGGCCCAGCTTCCTTTGTGCCTTATCAAGAGAATCGATTCCATTATTCATGGCACTGGTGGCACAACTTTGGGACCGGGGACATTGGCAACGATGGGGCTCACGAGATCGATGTTGCTCGATGGGGTTTAGGCGTGCATGGCCTGCCTAGCTCCGCTTCAGCCATCGGTGGCAAATATTACTTTGATGACGATCAACAGTTTCCAGATCATGCCACTTGTGTTTTTGAATGGCCCGGCGATGGTAAAGTAGGCCAGCGCAAGCAGTTAATGTTCGAAATGAGGATCTGGTCAAAGAACTATCCGTATAACTGTGATAGCGGAGTTGAGTTCTACGGGACCAAAGGAATGTTGATGGTTAGCAAACGTGGAAAATTGATGGTCTGGACCGAGGACAACAAGTCAGTTGATTCTCCGACGCCAAAACAAATTGTTCCAATCCACAGTAGCCATCAAGCAGATTTCTTGAACGCCATCGAAACGGGCTCGAAGCCATCAGCCGATATCGAGATCGGTCATCAGTCGACAGCTCTCCTTCATCTGGCCAATATTGCAGTCCGAATCGGCAGGCAGCTTCAGATTGATCCATTGACCGAAAAGATTGTAGGCGATGCAGCGGCCAACGAGCTTCTTGGCCGAAAGTATCGAGACGAAGGCCATTGGGCCATCCCCAAGACCAACTAGCGCATTTCTCGTTCCTTTCGTGCTCGTGCTCAGCGCAGCGGTACTCCTAATCGTGCTCGCTCTTCGGTGTTATTTGGGGGAATGCAAGTAATAGCAAAAATCCCGGAACTGACTCCTAGAAATCGGCGTCTAGTCTGTTTGTTGCAGCCCATGTTCTGGCTCGATACCCACGATTAGTACAGCAAATTCAGGATTCCGATCATGTGTTGCTTCTCCAGGCCGATCAAAAACGTCTCAAACACTAGCATTTTCGCGAGGTTGACCAATCGCCAGACCCAGTACGTTGTCTACCAAATGCAGTACGATAGCCAGGAGCAGAATGCGATGATTCTGCCAATTCCAACTGTCAAAAACGCGAGCGAAGATTCGGTGAAGTTTTTTAACTTTGAGGCCTATCCGAATTTCTTTCAGGATTTGGCCCGCAGTTTTCCTATGTTGAGCCCTCCACCAATGGCATCTCGTGCTGATTCAAAATTAGTACCTAACGAGAAGCCACTCCAGGTACACAAGGTTGGAAATTTTGTCGCCTCGGTCGTGCCATCGGTCGATGACTTCAGACGGCTAGATCCATTGTTCTCGATCGCGCCCGATGTGTGGGCGAAGATTCCGGTCTATTCGGACTACAGCTTCGTGGTATTCAAGTTTGACGAACTGGCGGGCAAGCCGCATCCGATGGCTTTTGAGTTTAAGACGCGGCATGAGAATCAGATCTTCTTTCCGACTGTGCATATCCATGATGGCGAAGTTCACGCAGAAGAGCATTTCGATCATGCGCTATATTGCCAAGATCAAAAATTGGATGCGGTCGTTGGCCGTTATACAGAGAAGCCAGATCCAGCCACTCAATGGACTCGATCGCAACAGGCCGCTTCCAAGACAGTGAAAATTGCCAAGAGCCACGATGTTGTCGATGGTGACTTGCTATTGCATCGCAAGATTATTCAAGGCAATTGGCCCAATCAGGACGTCTTCGTGAGTACATCGACCAGAGGCGGAAAAGCACTGTCCGCAACCTTCAATGGCTTGCACATTCCATCAGTGGTCAGTCTTGGAGCTGCCACTAGTGCGTTATCGTTAGCTTGGTTCATTCGCCGCCGCAATCAACTTCGCAAGAAAGATCATTAACCGGATTACTAGGTCTTTGGATTGATGCAGAGTTCGACTGTTCAATCTTTTCTTTCAAGCAACGTAGCAACATCGCTCAGCCAGCCCGATTGCCAATGGTGCTGGCGTTGTGGATCCGGTTGATACCGGTGGGGAATACGAAGTTGCTGCAAGAGGCTTTCCATGGCTTCGTGATCTTGCTTGAAGTTGCCATAGCCCAATTGATACAGCCGTAGTGAATTCGATTTCGAAAGCTCGCTGGCCTTTGATTCAAGTAGTTTCGTTAGGCGATAGTGCTGAAAGTTATCCTCGCTGCCGTAAATTGCATCAGTTCCATACTTGCCCAGCTTATCCATCATCAGCGGCGCATCCCATGCAACGGCCTTGCCAAAAAGTTGCGAGTGTCGCAGCAGTAGGCTCCAGGCTCCGTAGCCCGACTTGCTGAAGCCAATCAATGTTCGACCATCGCGATCATGGCGAGCGTCGTTCAGTTGCCATCGTAGAGCTGGCAATAATGCTTGAACAAAGTGTGATTCTTGTCGTATCGCAGGATTGTTTGCATGATCGGCATACCAGGGTAATTGTTCAAAGGTTGGGCAAATGACGATCGAACCAAGCCGGTTGGCGATATCTGCTTCTTGAGCCGCTTTCAAGCAATCGCCCCATCTGTTCTCCCGTCGAGCTTCCACGGGCAATAGAAAGACAACCGGTAATCGTGTTCCCGCCGAACCTGTGGCTGACGTCGGATACAAGATGTCCACGAATGTCGGTGCTGGTTGATAGGGTGACTTGAGTTCAAATCTTATGAACTTCTCATCAGCGGAATCGATATTGGTGAGCGTCATCGATTCATTGCCTTCAACTGGCGGTCGAGCGTGCCGAAGGATGAAATTGACAATCGGAGTAGGATCATCCAGTCCGTGTGGATGATGCTTAACGCCAGGCTTGCGGATCAGTTCGATGTGGCCGCCTAGCTTTGGATAGCGTTCGGCGATCAAGCCTGTGTTCTCCTCCCAGGGTACAACTTCGTCCGCATCGCCAAACACATGCAGCAGTGGTATTCCGGCTTCGGCCAGTGGTTGCAAGCGATCAACAGGGTTGTTCTTGTAGGCTACAGCTTCGGCGTCGGAGCTAAACTTCCACTGCTGCAAAACCAATGCCCAGTCGGAGGCTGATCCAGGTCCAGTGCTTGAACCTTTGCTTTTGCCGCCTGGCCAACTCTTGAAATCACAGACGGGAGCATCGCCGTAAATGCAAGCGACCTTCTCTGGATTAGCGATGGCCCAGTTGTAGCAATATAAACCACCTCGGCTAAGTCCCACTAAGGCAACCTTTGAAGCCAGTTGGTATGTTTTCGTTAGCTCAGCGTAGCAGTTGTTCCAGTGCTCCACGGCCTGAGGTGAACCCAACATATTGGGCACGCGAAGATAAACGACGTGAAATCCCTTCTCAAGCAGTTTAATATCGGGCTCTGGCCGGTGCCCAAAGAACTCACCGTGCCAAACCCATGGCATACCAGGAGCAGTCTGCTTCGGAGCGACAACGGATACCGTATTGTCGTTGATCTTGAATTCGTAGCGGTCGAAGCCATGCCAATCGGTAGGCTTGCCGGGAAACTCTGCGGCACGAACGCCAGCGAGTTGCGCAATGAAGGCAGTGAAAAGAAACGCTGCTACCTTCGCTAGAAGTATTTTCCTTTGATAATCGTCAATCGTCTCTAGTCTCATCGTTGCTAACCTCATCGTGCTACCCTCGCCAGAAGGTGGTTGAACGTAGCTGCCCTCGCCAGAGAGTGGTTCCCATAATAATCGTCGTGAACCGCCGTCGTAGCTACCCTCGTAGGTGGTCCCTATGATAGTGTTTTTGCTAACCACCTTCTGGCGAAGGGTAGCTACGACGAAGAGTAGTTACGACGTTCGGGAATACTACTTTACTCCTGAAATACTAACCGATCCATTACCGGCGATGTTGCGAAGTTCTTCGCTTTCGTTGGAACGAAGCAGAAATTGAACGGTAACACCCAACGGCTTTTCCTTGAGTATCTTGCTCTCGAAGTAGGCCTTTTCGATAGCTTCCTTGACTTGCGCTAAATCCAACTCCTTGACTTGAAGCGGTGCGATGTGGGGTAGTTCGATAAATCCTTCACTGGAAACCGGAACAGGAAATCCCGTCACTGGCCTCGACTTGCCAGCTTGAATCACGGGTGGCTCGCCACTTCTTGGCAGTACCTCAGGAATGTAGATTGACAGCGTGTCTCTGGGTTGAACGAATCGCTGCTGACGTTCATAGTATGCTTGAAGAAGCTCATTGGGTCGATTGTTCAACTTGGTAAAATCTTTGCTCAGTAGTAGTCCGGTTTGTACGTACCAAGTGTGCATCACAAGCTCGGCGGTAGCGGAACTCTTCTCCGAGCGAATGTTCCTCCAAACATCGTCTACTGGGATACCCATGATGTTCTTGGCTTCGATCTTTTGATGCAGAGCTTCGAGATCTGCACGAAGCATCTCCATCTCGGCTGGATTCTCTTGCACTTTCAGAGCCGCCAGAACATTAAGGTAAAGAACGAGCTTGTTCGCGTACGGCCTCTGGAGTTGAACAAACGAGTTGGTATTCGGTTCACGTCCACCGCGTGATCGACTATTCATCATGCTCTGCAAGAACTCAGCTCGGCGAGCTTTAAGTACTTCAGAGCGACTTAGATCGGTGAAAAATGGCTCGTGGAAAAGTTGGGACTCAAGCACAACAACTCTTGCTTGAGGATCAAGATCATTTTTCGCCAGTATTTGTAATTGGGCAGATGCCCACATGATGACTTCTTTTCGCTGAGCGTCGCTCAGTGAATCACCACCTTGAATGGCAGTCTCGATAACTGCCAACGCCTGACACTGAGTTGTGTACTCAGCCGAATTCACACCCTCAGCCGAATTCACCTCCTGAAGATTTCCAATGGCACGCTTGAGAATGGCTTGTCGCATCGGCGAGCCATAGTGTGGATCAGTTTTAGCGTTGTTAGGTTGTGTCAACCAAAAACTGCTATCTGTTAACTGGCTCTGCGACTCAAGGAATTCAACGATTCTTTGCTGAGCTTCAATACTCACTTTGCCATTGTCAATAAGCAAACTGGTCAGTGTATTGGTTGTGGCTGTAATTGGATCGAAGTTGGAAGATCTATTGGCAGCAGCGAACTGATTTGGTACTCGTTCATTCGTCGATGAAGTCGCCTTTGTAGATTGAGCATAAATCTCGCTGGCGAATTCCAGCAAAGGAGTCAGTGCCTGTGGGGCGGTGCAGGTCAGATTCTCCAGATTACTCACGTCAACTTGGAGCAATGCATTGCGGTTCATTTCGTTAGCATTCTTGAGTGCATTGCCGTAATTTGCTAGAAACTGCCCTCCACTCGCTCGGCACCATTGATTCACATGCTGAGTAAGCTCGTTACTGAAATGGGAAGTGTACTTTGTTAGATAATTTCCCATGACCTCAGCGGTTCTCGGTGGGAAATCATTGGCGGATGCTCGGGCGAATGAATTCCAATCGAAATTTTGGTAGTTTGATTGCTCGGTTCTGCTTAGTTCGTTTTCCAGTCGCAGGCGTTGATCGACTGGCATCTCTGTTTCAAAGCGTGCAAACAGGTCGGTCTCCTTTTTGCCCAGGAGCAATCCGGATTGCAAGAACACAACGCGATTGGGGAAATAGTTGTTCCATGAGATTTGTTCTAGCAAATAAGTCCATGTGAGTCGCTTGGGGGTGCGGAGTGATTCAATATGTGTATTGCCAAAAAGTGGTAGAGTTCGAAAACTCTCATGAAGTTGTGCCAGTTCTGTAGTCAGATTTTGCTCCAACTTACCCACATAGACCAAATTCAATGTCGAGATCAACATGTTAGCCTTTAATGCTTGGGACGTTGGCTCGTTTTCGTCATACGGAAGCTCTCCCAATGAATAGATGGGAACAGCGAATCGCCTGAGTTGCTGTGGAACAGTAACTTCCACTTTTGCCATCTCCGTATTGCGAGCACAATGGGCGATCACCCGAACCAAACCCTTGGATAGCTCGGCAAGCTGAGAGTCGCTTAGCTCGAATCCATCGCTTCGCGCGACTCCATTGGCAATCACAGTCCTCAGGAACAAGACAGCTTGGACATAAGTTTTGTTGGAACAATCCTCATCGGCAACAACGCTCAGAGCGCGACGAACTACTTCAGCTTGCATGAGCGAGTTCATCGATAGCTCATGGTAGTAGACTCGATTACCGAAGTCGTATCGAAATTTGTAATCGACCGGTATCGTTAGCCAAAACGTATCGTCCTTAAGTTTCCCGGCTTGAACCAACAAGTTCAGAACTCGTTTTTGCAGATCCGTTCGCGGGTCGCCTCTGTGGAGATCTGCTAAGGCTCGCAAATAGCCGGCAGCATCGATCTGCTGATTCGAATTTGATTCTGAGTTGGTAATAATCTGCGAGACTGTGCTGATGAACTCAGACTCTGGCAGTACATGCCGAGCTACTACAGCGATATCCGTTGCACTCAGCAAAGACAGTTGAGTTGCGGGGCTTGCTTGACGCTTCAGTATGCTGTTGAGCGTTTCCGGAAAGTCCTTTCCAACAACTGCTGCCAGGGATCGACAAGCTGATTGAACATCATCAAACGAATTTTTTCGCACTAAGAAATCAGACAGCGGCTTTTCCATTAGCTCGCGGAATTGAGGTTCCGACAAAGCAGAGATTGCTTTCAGAGTTCGCGTGATCTCCTCTGGATTGCGTTCGAAGTTGAGTCGCTCGAGCCACGTTCTTAGAGTCTCTCCATCGTAAACGGTTTCAGTAAGCCGTTTGTCGCTAGCCTCAGCAGGTTGCTGAGTTTCTGATGCTGCACCTTCGGCTAACTTGCTTGAAGAGTCGATGTTGCTCTTAGGCGTAATCGAGGCAATAACCGTCTGCCCGTTGCGGATCTCGAAAGTGCCATTGGTCACGCTGAACGAATCGCTGGCTGAATCGAGCGTAACGATGTACTTGCCGCTGCGAAGTCGAGTGGTTTGAGTGCCAGGTTGGATCTGCAACTGTTCAACTTCGGCCTGTTTATCATCTTCCAGCTTGACAATCTTGACTTGCACATCGACGTTGGAGTCGATCACCAGTTGGCCTTTGCTGGTTTCGATAACGAACAAAACTCCGGCTACTATGGTTGCAGCAAAACCCGCCAAGCCTGTCCACGTCAACCAGCGTGTGAACCCATGGCCTGTCGAACTACTCAATGTTGCCAACAGGGGTTGAGGCGAAGCGGAAGTGTTGTCTACTGGATTCGCACCGGCTGGATTCAGATCACGAGCTAACAAAGAACACGGATTGATCGATTGCGATTCACGTGGCAATGGTTTCGATCGGGCTCGCTTCAACAGGTCGACTAAATCTGCACCCTGGCCGAATGGCTCAAGCAGCTCTGCCACATGAGTTGCACTAGCTGGTCGCAGGCCTGGTTCGCGCGCGAGCATCGCATCGACGATTTTGGCCAGCGATTCTGAAGCGTCAGGTCGTAACGATCGAAGCTTAGGCGGCTTGTGCGAGGACAACAGTCGCAGCTTCTCTAGAGGAGTTAGATTCGGTGCTGCAGCAAGTGGTGCTCGGCCTGTCAGCAACCTAAAAAGTGTTGCACCAAGAGCATAAAGATCTGCGCGATAGTCTACGGCCCCACCGCGTTCAGCTTGCTCAGGAGCCATATAATCGAGCGTGCCCATTAACTGTCCCACCGTCGTAATCTCTGCCGTGCCTGATTCCCAGCAGCCGATCTGTGCCAAGCCAAAGTCGAGTATGCGAACTTGACCTGCGGTGTCCAGCATCAAGTTCGACGGCTTCACGTCGCGATGAACGATTCCCTTTTCATGCGCGTGAGCAAGTCCAATCGCGGCTTGACGAATCATCTCACACGCGTCGGCGATGGAGAGCTTTTCTTCGGCCCGAGCGATGCTACTCAAGTTCATGCCATCGATGTAATCCATTACCAAGAAGTGAATACCCTGCTGATCGCCAGCGTCTGTCGTGCGCACAATGGCCGGATGTTCCAACTGCCCAGCAGCTCGCATTTCGCGCTGGAACCGCGCAACGAACTCGGCATTCTCGGCTGGTAGAGCCGGCAACAGTTTCACGGCGACATGCTTATCCAAACTGCGATGCCGAGCCAGATAGACCGCTCCCATTCCGCCCACGCCTAACCGCGATTGCAATTCGTATTGTCCAAGTGCCGATGGCAACGCTGTCAAAAATGGATCAGGCTGAGTATGGTGGTCGACAGGGGTCTTGTGGATGCTCAATGAGCTTGGTGAATTACCGTCGCCTTGACCAAATTGATTCACAACAATATTTTCCGGCAGAGGACTGGCCGGACTAGCCTGCAATAACTCTACTAGCGAATCAGGTTCTTGCTCAAGGTCGACTAAGGTTCGCTCGCAATCAGAGCAAACTGTAAGATGGTTGGAGAGCAGGTCGGACGATTCTTGGTCGAGCTTTCCAGAGAGGTAGGCTCGCAGTTTTTGAGTCGGGGGGCAGGCGGTTGCTTGCATTTTTTCAGTCCTAGAGATTGATCAGGCTGATATTATAGACGGAGCGTGTAAGATATTTCGAAAGTCGTGTGACACCATTTTTCTCCTACATGAACCCAATTTTCGCGGCTTGTATGCCGAATTTGACCTGAAGAACGTGCATGACTGGATCGACTGCAACCAGACTTAGCCTGATTTCTCGCATCCGTCAGAACGATAGCGCTGCCTGGACCGAGTTAGTCGATTTGTACGAGCCTTTGGTAAAGTTCTGGTGTCGACGGCACGGGATTGTCGAGAGTGATGTGCACGATCTGGCCCAGGAGGTCTTCTTCTCAATCTCGCGATCGATCGAACGCTATCAGCCGACCAATAGTAGTGGTAGCTTTCGCGGTTGGTTGTGGGGAGTGACTCGGCACAAAATGATAGATGCACTTAGGCGTCAACAGCGGCAGCCTGTAGCTCAAGGCGGTAGCACTGCCTTGCACGTGACTCAGAACATTCCCGATCAATTGGACGAACAAGACGCATTAGAGAAATCCGAGTTTGGATTGTTGGTTCATCGCGCACTTGAGCAAGTGCGTGCCGAGTTTGAAACGCGATCCTGGCAAGCCTTTTGGCGAACGACCATTGATGGGCAGACAGTCGCGGTTGTGGCGGAGCAACTTTCGCTGAACCCAGCTACCGTGCGTCAACATCGCTCGCGAATTCTTCGTCGGTTGAGGCAGCAACTGGGAGAGGGTGAGGAAATCAGTTCGTGAATTCGGCGGTCTTAACCTTGTTGAAAATTTTGGCGCCTTTACGCCAAAGTTGATGTCCTCACTTTCGGCAGTACCTTAACTTGAGAACTCACCAAGAGTTGCCGACCTAGTACTCTCGTAGGTTCTGGTAAACATGAATGCAACCCAGAGAATGATCGTTCTCATCTGGCATCGTCAACGCATTTTGGGGAAAATAGGTTAGAATCCGATTGGCTTCGTTTCAGGGGACGATCCTCACTTGAAAGACTGAAAGTTGCGGTGATGTCGATTGACAAAAAGAGCGCAGAACCAGGGTTGAGAGATTCGGTTTGCGTAGACTCAGAACTTGCCAGATTGGCAGCGATCGTTGAATGCTCGGAAGATGCGATTATCAGCAAAGCCTTAGACGGAAGAATACTTTCCTGGAATGAGGCCGCTCATCGGCTTTATGGATATTCGGCCAACGAAGCAATTGGTAAATCCATTTCGATGATTGTGCCTGCAGATCGTGTGGATGAAGAGAATGAAATCCTCGCTAGAGTTGCGAGTGGAGAACGCGTTCAACATTATCAAACGGTACGCGTCGCTAGTGATGGCCGACAACTGAATATCTCGCTTTCTGTATCACCGATCCGTAACCCTTTGGGAGAAATCGTCGCAGCATCGAGTATTGCTCGCGATATTACCGCGCAGAAAGAAATTGAGAAGAGGCTTCAAGACCGCGAGGCGTTGCTGAGAACGGCGACCGACAATGCTGCCGTCGGTTTGGTAATGTTAGACTCCGAAAGAAGGTACATCTTCGCCAATGCTGCCTACCTCCGTATCCTGCATCTGCCATGGACGGTTGATCAGCTAATCGGTAAGTCTCCGGCTGAAGTGTTGCCGGAAGTTTATCCAAGCCAAATTGCTCCTCGACTAGACCGAGCCTTTGCTGGGGATCGCGTTACTTACGAATTTACGCTACCGACGTCCGGTGAATGCAACAGGGTCTCGCACTTCGTAGTAATTTACGATCCGATCATCAATCGTTTGGGCGTCGTCGACAACGTGATTGTGACAATTTTTGATATTACCGAACGAGAGCAAGTCGAGGCGGCTCTTCGCGACAGTGAAGATCGATTAGCATTCGCATTAGAATCTCATCATATAGGCGCTTGGGACGTCGATTTGATTGAAAACACCGCATTCCGAACTTTGGAGCATGGGCGCATATTTGGTTATTCTCCACCTCTGCCGGAATGGAATTTCGACACCTTTCTGACGCATGTTCTTAAAGAAGATCATCAGCGGGTAAAGGCTACCATCGAAGAAGGATTTTCAAGCAAGAAAGATTGGAACTTTGAGTGTCGAATACATCGAGCAGATGGACAAGTTCGCTGGATATGGGTTGCCGGACGACCTCATTTCAGCTCAACGGGGATACCGTCTCGTATCGTTGGGGTGGTGCAGGATATCACCGAGCGAAAAAAATCCGAGGACGAGCGTCAGAAACTAGAGTCGCAAATCCAGCACGCTCAGAAGTTAGAAAGCTTGGGTGTATTGGCGGGCGGCATTGCCCACGACTTCAACAATATTTTGACAAGTATCCTCGGCTACACGGACTTGGCTCTCCTTGAGTTGCCAAATCACTCTTCTGCTCGGCCACTGATTAACGAGGCCGTCAATGGTGCCAGGAGAGCCGCTGATCTCACGAAGCAAATGTTAGCTTATTCTGAAAAGGGCGTTTCGTCGTTGAATCACTGAATCTCAACGAAGTGATCGAGGAGATGGTTCATCTTTTAGTCGTGTCCATCTCCAAGAAATGCGTGCTCAAGCTGCATCTTTTGCCCTCAATTCCACCGATCGAAGCCGATGCTGTGCAGTTACGTCAGATCATCATGAATCTGATCATCAATGCCTCAGATGCAATTGGCGAGCGTAGCGGTGTCATAGCATTGACTACCGGCATGATGTATTGTGACCGTGCCTATCTTGCCGAGACATATCTGGATGAGAATTTGCCTGAAGGGGTATACGTTTTTCTGGAAATTGCAGATACCGGTTGTGGCATGTCGGACGAAACCCGAGCCAGAATATTCGACCCGTTCTTCACCACCAAAGCTTCCGGTAGAGGCCTTGGTTTGGCAGCAGTGCTTGGTATCGTTCGAGGTCATCGCGGTGCATTAAGAATCTATAGTGAGATCGGTAAAGGTACCACCTTCAAAGTTGCCTTGCCTGCAACGAATTTGCCTGCACAGTTGGTCAGGTCTGCTGAGCAGCTTGATTCGACGTGGCGAGGCGAAGGAACCGTTCTTGTCGTCGATGATGAGGAAGCAGTGAGAAGTTTAGTTCGATTCATGCTCGAACGGATGGGCTTTACAGTTCTAACGGCCTGCGATGGTCGCGAGGGTGTTGCATTGTTTGGAAGCGCGAACGCCGAAATCAAACTGGTCATTGTTGATATGACTATGCCTCACCTGGATGGAGCAGAGACCTTTCGAGAGTTGCGGCGCATACAATCGGACGTTAAAGCCATACTTACAAGTGGATACAACGAACAGTCCGCCATCAGCCAATTCGCAGGAAAAGGGCTAGCCGGCTTCATTCAAAAGCCATTTCGATTCGACGAGCTTCTTGAAATCGTGCGTAGAGTTATTGGCTAAGCGATTTGTCAAGCTGCATCAAGACAAATTGGAGTTTGGTGTCGATAATGTCGATAAAGTCGATTAGGTAAAAATATCAGAATCCGAGAAAGGACTCTCAGATGTCACTCAAACAACGCGCTATTCTGGTTGGCGGACTTTTGCTGGCAATTGGCGGAATCGCTTGGGCTCAACAGCCTGGATTATCCCAACAGCACGCACCCGGTGATTTAGGAATTGCCATGCGAGCCAAGCTGGGATCATCGCAGAAGATTGTCGAAGGATTGACTGCGGCAAACTTTGAGTTGATTCACAAGGGTGCTGAAGAGCTACGCAATATTTGTGACTCGCGAGTCTGGCAACCTCGCGAAGACCAAGTCTACACGCACTATCGTAGCGATCTCTATCGATCTGCTGTAAAGTTGATCGACATGGCCGAGCAGCAGAACTTGGACGGCGCGGCCTATACCTATATGCACACGCTAACTACCTGCATCAACTGCCATCAATACTCGCGAGACGTCTTACGCGTCGCAGTACATCCTCGCGATTCAGGGGTCATTCTGATTCCATCCACCGATCAACCTCAACAACCGACCGGTCGAATTCGCTAAGTTTTGCTCTTTCCTCGCTAGAGCATTTCTCGCATGAGTTTCCTAAGCGTTTCAATTTGGTCAGCGACATCTTGAGCCTGCTGTTTGTCGCCTTCCTCGTTGAGCTGCTGAAGTAATTCAGTCAAGTCGTCTGCTGCAGAGCTCAGTCCTCGCAGAGCTTGTGATTTGGCTTTCAATGCTGATTTCGGTTTGGCGGTTTCGCTCGCAGAAGAGCTTGAGCGCCTTTCTCTTGACGACTTGGCGATCAGAGGTTGAGGCTCGACCGTAAATGTGGAGGGCACGGCTTCGGCAGCTTGCCTTCTAAGCTCGGCCATCAGAAGGTCTTCTTTGGCCGGAGGTTGGGGCTCAAGGGAGAAGATCAATGGAGCCTGGGTGGCCAGCGATTCGTCTACCGTGAGTGCTGGTGGATCCGATAGGGTTGCTTGAGCATGAACGTCAGATCCGACTTGATAGACGATGGCCGAGTTGCTTTCGACTAGATCAACTTGTTGAGTGCTGGACTGCGTTTGCTCTGAGTTATGCTCAAAAACATGAATCGGCTCGAAATGTCGATGAACTAAGCTAATCGCAACTAAGCCTACGTTGAGGATCGATGCAACTCCAATTGCCTGGAGAAATCGCTGTGCCATAAGTGGAGCTTTTTCAGTGGAGTTAGAGGTTGATATCGGCTGATGTCGTTTCGAATCTAATAGTCGGGAGATTACTGACTGACTAAAGTATACCGAGCAAAACCGGACTGGCCCAAGGTAGATTTGGCGAGCCTAGCCATCGATTATCGAGACTAATTCTCGGCCCGAAAGCAGATTAAGCGACCTGGAGTTGCAATGACCAGCGTTTGGGAATTGAGTGTCCAAATCCCACCTTCACCACCACAGTGACGCGTTGACAGTTGCTCCAAGATTTTCGGTTGAGTAGGCAAATTGGTCGAGGCCTTAAACTCTGCTTGATCAGCCGCAAATAGGTACACACGATCGGACGTGGTCATCATTACTTGATTGCCAGCCAAGGCAATGCGTCCTAATGCTCTGGGCTGTGGAAGAGCATGAATGGTGCCAGGCGTACTAGGAGCAGGGAAGTGAGAGACTACTTGTCCGTTTCTCGAAGCAAGCCAAACGACCCGGTCGCCTCCAAGAATCAAGCTACCCCCAGATGTGCCAACGACATAGGTGCAGTCGGCCACTTCGCTTTCGTTTGTCGACCAAACCAACTCGCCTGTGAAAGCATCCAAAGCAAACATTTCAGGGCAATCCTGAGGCAAGCAAATAACTAGACCTTGATGGACAATTGCCGTATTGCCATCGCGATACCTGAAGCGATTCGGGCGAGGATATTCAGCCTGAACTCGATGAACTCGCTGATATCGAGACAACCATATCGTCTCGCCATTGGCCGCGTCAACGCATGAGATCTATCCTAAATCGGTATTGAAGTAGATCAAGCCTCCGGCCACAAACGGTTGAACTGCAGACATCATGTTGGCTCGTTCGCTTCCTACGACAACTCCACTTCCAAATGTTGCAGTTCTCCACACAAATCCGCCGCTGAAGCGATCAAAGGCTGCCAGGCTTCGACGAATTCCAACATTGTCACGCTCTGTTACCGCAACTATCAGGTTCTGGCCATGAACGACTGGTACACCTTCGAACTCAGCGTCTTGAAATTTAGGTGGTGTGAGCCGAAGAGGAAAGCCTGGTAGCATGCTGCCCTGGCGATCAAGATCCAGGCCGATCAAGGAGCTGAACGAACCACCGTCATTCGATTTACTGCGACTTACCCATGCTGTTACTGGTGAGCCTATCCGGGCATACAAACATCCGTCGCCAATTGCTAACCCAGCTCGGGGCGAACCAAAGAGCGGATATCCCAGAGGAATCAAAGCAGCACTGTTAATTTGAGTATCAAACAGCGGAGTATTGCTGCTTGGCCATGATCGCCCGGTCTCAACTTGGAAGGCGCGAATTCGATTGAGTTCATGAACGAAAATCTTGCCATCATAGAACTGCGGTTGATAGGGCAAGGCAGCTTGAACCTGACCGACAGTCGGTTGAGCTAGTTCGACTGCAGGTCGAGTTGCCGGGGTTAGATCGTTACCGTTAGTCCAACGTTCCAAAGGTGTCTGCCACGTTGGTGCAGTGGTCAAGCTGAAACGATGGGGATTGATGGTACTGGGTATAGATCCTGCAATCACCGTTGACCATTGCTGCGTCTCGTCGAGCAGCATTACCAATCTTTGCCGCAGTTGAGAGTCTGAAATGGTCGGAGCAACTATGGCAATCCAATCCCGTAAGCCTTCGTAGTCGAGCAGATCGGGCTGCATAGCCGCTGCCGTAAGCAGTCGCCAATAAACCTCAACGGTGGTTTTTTCTCCTACACTACTGGCGATGCTCCAGCGTTTCGCTAACCCTTCCTTGAGTTCGGGATTGTTCTTGCAAACTGCGTAAGCCTGGGGCCATGAGATTGTCGCATCACTCGCGTTAGGGTTCAGGTTCTTTAGCGAGACTCGAGCGAGGTCAGCGAACTGAGTATGTAGAGTGACTGAGGCTGCCAATGCCTGACCGGCTTCAAGCTGCAAATCTGCCAACAGCAAGGCTAAAGATGGTCCCGACAATGAGGCTCGATATCGGTTAACCGCTACACTTACTTCGCGAATGTTCTTGCTTTTCTGAAGCGACTTGAGCGCACCTTCAGCAATTGCGTTCCATTGTTGTTCGTACTCCCGTTTTAGCTCGTCGCTGGTTAGGATCGCTTGCAACCTATCTTGGCACCAAATCGATAGTCGCTGATAGGGTTGGACTTGCTGTGTTGCAGCTTGCTGAACTACAGAAGCCTCGATCAGTGCTGTGGCTGGCAGGTCGATCAATGTCTGTAGCTGCGAGAGAGCGTCTTTGCCCTGTCGGGCATGAATCAGCGACTGGATCTGCTCAACCGTCAGCCGTTGAGTCGAATTGATAACCTGAGCAGGTTCAGGCGAATGCAGATCTTGAGCGATTAGCGCCGGAGCACAAACGAGTAGCAAAAGAGAAGATGTCAGCAGCGTGGTACATCCTAACGCAATCTGATTGACCTTCGACTTTCGCATCAGTGACTCAGCTTCAATTGCGTTGGGCTCAATCGTAATGGGCTCAATTGTAATGGGCTCAGTTGTAATAAGGGCTGATCATAAAGTAGACAATCACGCCGCTTAAGCTCACGTAAAGCCAAATAGGCCAAACCTTCTTGGCCAGCTTGGAGTGCTCAGGATACTTGCCCGACAACGCTCGATAAGCCGTGAGCAGTATGAAAGGCAGCGAGCCACCTGCGAGCAGAATGTGGGTGATCAGAATGATGTAGTAAACGGGCCGTATCCAGCCTTGCCCGCCGAACTTCGTGTCGCCAGCGAATAGGTGGTGCAGAATATAGGAGACAAGGAACAGGACAGAAAGCACCATCGCGGTCATCATGATCTTGCGGTGCATTTGCCATTTGCCCGATTTAGCTGTGATCAGTCCCGCGACAAGTAGCAGGCTGACAAGACTGTTGATTCCAGCATTGATCTTAGCAAAGATATGGATGTCTAAACCTTCTGGCGCGGGAACCTGAATTCGACTAAGAAGAGCAACTGCTGTGAAAACCACAACAGTGATGACCCATATCAGCCGCGAGGCGACCTTGTCAGGGATTGAGATAGTTGAGGCGGGAAAGGCGTCAGGCATTGTTTCACAAATCCTCGGGATTAATTTCAGGTTTAGTTGGTTCTACAGGCTTCTTCGGCAAGCGACCGCCAGCTTTGATCATCGCTTCCAAGTCGGTCTGCAAGTTGGCGAACTGCTCATCAACGTTCCAGTCATAGCCTCCGTAGATTTCGCCATCGGCATCGATCAACAACAACTTTTCTGCGTGGAAGCGTCGATCAACGGGCAGAAAGTACATCTCAGCACCGACGCGACGCAAATATGTTAGATCGCCTGTCAAGAACAACCACTGTTTAGGATCGGCCTTAAGTTCATCGGCATAGATCGATAAGACTTCGGGTACGTCAACTTCCGGATCGCAGGTGATACTGACTAGTTTGGTGGGTTGGCCTTTAAACTTCTTTTGAAGCTGAGCGACCTTTTCATTCTGGCGTTTGCAAATGGTAGGGCAGGTTGTGAAGAAAAAGCTCAGAACATAGGGTTGCCCTTTCAACTCTTCACTATTGACCAGTTTGCCCGATCGTTCGGTCAGTTCGAATTGCTTCATCCAATCGGCTTCGCTGCCAACCGGCTTGCGTACTGGTGCGGACTTTCGACCACCTGTACCATCATGAGAGGCCGGAACCTTCTTGCCATTCTCGTCCTCAACCCAGGCTTTTCCAGCGACCACATCCTTATCCTTAGGATTGGATGGGCAGCCAGTTAACAAACAGATAAAAACTAGTTGAAAGGCGATTATCGATTGTCGCATCGCGGTTTCCCGGTTTGGTCGATGAAAGGTTTCTGGTGAGTATTTTTCCAAATAGGGGAGAAAATACCCCAGATTGGTTCTGATAATATTAGTCGAATTGCGCCAATCAGTTAAGTCTTAACGAAACAGGTGATTTTCATGATGGAACTGGGGTTTGTAACCGCTATCGTTGGCGAATTGTCACTTTCCGAAGTCATGTTATTGGCCGCTCAGATCGGATACGACTGTGTGGAGGTGATGTGCTGGCCACCCAGCAAGGCCGAACGTCGTTACGCTGGCGTCACGCATATTGACGTTACTTCATTGTCCAATTCAGCAATCGAAGAGATCAACCACCTGCGAGAGAGCACTGGAGTGCAGATCAGCGGCTTGGGCTATTATCCAAACTGTTTGTCTGCAAACCGCGAGGAAGCAGCGACGGCGGTGGAGCATCTACGCCGTGTGATGGAGGCAGCTCCTCAGTTGGGCATCAAAAACGTGAACACATTTATTGGTCGCGATCATACTTGCAGCGTTGAAGCAAATTGGCCACGATTGCTAGATACTTGGTGTCCTCTCATGGAACTGGCAGACAGTTTGAATTTAAAGATTGGGATTGAAAACTGCCCCATGCTATTCACGTTGGATGAGTGGCCCGGTGGAAAGAACATTGCAACCTGTCCAGCGATTTGGACCAGGTTGTTCAAAGATATTGGCAGTCCTAACCTTGGATTGAATTTCGATCCTTCGCACATGGTTTGGCAGATGATGGACTACCTGGACGCGATTCGCAACTTTGGCGATCGCATCTGGCATACTCACGCCAAAGATGCCACTCTGGATAGGCACAAGTTGAATGAAGTTGGTTTGCTCGCACTACCTAATCTCTATCATACGCCAAAACTTCCAGGGCTTGGTGAGGTTCAGTGGGGGGCCTTCTTCGCGACCTTAATGCAGACGGGCTTCCGAGGTGCTGTGTGTGTTGAAGTTGAAGATCGAGCTTACGAAGGTTCACTTGAGGCTCGCAAGGCTTCCTTGGTTCAAAGCTATCGATATCTGAAGAACTTTTTGCCTTAACGGGATTAGTTTTAAGTGGTTGTCGCTACGCCTCGATCTTCAGCTCCGCTTGAACCGTACTCGGTCTTCAATCCTCGGTCTTCAATCCTCGGTCTTCAATCCTCGGTCTTCAATCCTCGGTCTTCAATCCTGGTTCGGCGACGATCAGTTATGTGAAATCAGATCAAAGTCGGTGCAATAAATTCTGGTGAAATGTCCGAACTTTTCAGAATTCGACATCTTGGCGAGCTAATCGCCAGTCTTCTGAGCAAGTAAAATGAACTCTTCATGGATCGACTGAACGTAAGTACTTAGTTCCAGGGTCGCTCTGAGCCTGCTTTTGAACGCGCTTTCCCCGCGACTCCACTTCGCCAAGAGAATATGCTACGTACCGTCGCAAAATCAGCTCTAACAATCGTAGTTTGCGGGCTGTGCATCAGCTCAGCGTCGATTGCTCGACAGGCCCAGCCGGAAGCCACGGAAATGCCCGCTGCGGTGGTTACTTTCTTCAAAGAAAATTGTCTCAAATGCCATTCTACCAAGAGCAAAGAGTCGGAATTTAAGATCGATCGCTCGCTGCAGCCTAGATTCCAAGACCCAGCTCTTAAGGCTCGCTGGAGCGAGATCGTCGATGCGCTCAACAGTCATTCGATGCCTCCTGAAACACAGCCGCAACCCAAGGCGGAAAAGGTCGCGGAGGTTGTCGACTGGATCACTCAGCAGATTGTCTTAGCCGAAAAGAGTCTGCGCGAGACCAGCGTGGTCATGCGTCGGCTAAATCGAATTGAGTATCGCAACACGATCAAGGAACTTACCAGCGTTGATGTGGATATCTCAAACTTTCCCGCAGATCCACTGGCCAGCGGCTTTGACAATGTGGGTGCTGCACTGACGTTCTCACCAATGCAGATGGAGCTTTACCTGGAAACAGCTCAGCGCATCATGCAACAGGCCATCATCGAAGGAACTCAGCCTCCAATGATTCGCTGGCGCTTCGAGATCGACTCGGGCGATTCAGACTCTAATCGTGTCAGAATTGATGGTCAGAATCCAATTGTTAACGGCGGTCGCAATGAAGTTATCGATGGCTTCAAGCGCGTGCATCACGATTCATGGGATATGAAGCTGAACGTTCGTGACTTTGCCATGAAACATCCTGGCATATACCGAGTTCGCATTCGTGCTGCGGGTAAGATCCCAACGCGAGATCAAGTTGTTGAAAGCGCTAAGGGCTTTCTGCAAAAACGTTTTGATGATCAGATGCAGCAGAATCCTAAAGGTGAGAAATGGCACAAGAATCAGTTGGACCGCGATCTGGAACATTTTCGCAACGATCAAATGTACGATTATGGCCCAGCGAGACTTAAGCTCGTGCAGGATCTTGGTGGCCAACCGCGCACGGTCGCTGAGTTTGATGTGCCTGAGAAGTTGGACAGTCCCGGTGTCCACGAATTACTCGTGCCATTTACTTCTCAACGGGCCGGCGTAACGATCGAGTACGCTTACTCGATTCCCAAGGTACTCGAGAACTTTTGGCTTCAAACAGGCGATAACTTTGCTCGCCCGGAACTATTTGTCGATTGGATTGAGATTGAAGGGCCGATCTACGAGAGCTGGCCACCCAAGTCGCATCAGATGCTCCAGCCGGAAGCAATTACTGCGGCCAACGAAAACGAACTGATCGAAAACACCATCGGTAAGTTCACGCGACGAGCATTTCGACGACCGGTTACTCGCGATGAAGTGGCTCCTTATGTAACGATCTATCAGCAAGCTAGAGCCAACAAGCAGAGCATAGAAGATTCATTGCGAGCTTCACTTGCGGCTGTCTTGGTATCGCCAAACTTTCTGTACATGATTGAAACACCAACACCATCGTCTAACAAACTTGGTTCCTACGAGTTGGCCTCGCGGTTGTCCTACTTTCTTTGGTCAACGACACCCGATGCCGCGCTACTGCAGTCTGCGGATAACTCTCAGCTCCTCGAGCAGAGTGTCTTGATGGAGCAGTTTGATCGAATGCTGAGCGATGAACGTAGCGAACAATTGATTCAGAACTTTACGGATCAGTGGCTAGGCTTGCGCGAAGTGGGAGCGAATCCTCCAGCAGCCGATCTTTATCCTCATTACGATCGACATTTAGAAGTTTCGATGATTGAGGAAGGTCGAGCGTTGTTCCGCACGATCCTGCGAGAGAATAGAAATATCTTGGATTTTGTCGATCCTAAGTATATGGTGATCAACGAGCGATTGGCTAGGTTCTATGAGATTGATGGTGTGCGGGGAGATCAATTCCGAAAAGTGGCCGTGCCGGCGGATAGTGCTCGAGCTGGCATTCTGTCTCAAACTGCCATGCTGACCATCACTAGCAACGGTACACGAACATCGCCTGTAAAACGTGGAACGTGGGTCATGAAGAATGTACTAGGGACAGATCCTGGATTGCCAGTTGCCAACGCAGGTGATATCGCTCCCAAAGTTCCAGGCATTGATAAGGCAACCGTTCGACAGAGACTCGAAATACATCGTCAGTTGCCTCAGTGTGCGAGATGCCACGACAAGATTGATCCGTTGGGCTTGGCCTTGGAGAACTTCAACGCGTCTGGCCAATTCCGACTTCAAGAAGGATTCGGCTACAAAGGACGCATCGAAAGAGATGATCCTCAAATTGACGCTAGTTCAAAACTGCCCGATGGTACTCGCGTCAATGGACCAGTGGAGCTGCGACGAGCCCTTCGAGCTCAGGAGGATCAGTTTCTGCGATGCCTTGCCCAAAAGCTGACAACCTATGCCCTGGGACGCGAGATAACCTTGGCCGACGAACCGGAAATCAAGCAAATCGTAGCTCACACTAAAAAGTATCGTTATGAGCTAAGAGAGATGTTACGAGCAATCATCCAGTCCGAAGCCTTTTTGTCACATTAGCCTTTTTTCCAGCGTAACGGCGCGAGCCGTACGTATTGTTTAGCCGTTAGCCGAAGGCGTACGCTATTTAACGCTGTATAACGGTGGTACTTTGCATTGAGTTGTCAACGGCCTACGCCGCGTCCATCGGCTAATCATCGACATCGGGTCGTGTAAGACGGCGTACGCATACGGCTAACGGTTAAACAAATTCACTACCACAACAACACAACCACACCACATAAACACCATGACCTCGCACAACACGGGCAATCCCTTATCCATATGTCGTCGTCATGTCCTGCGCGGTGCTGGTGTAGCACTCGCTCTGCCTTTGTTGAGTGCCATGCAAGTTGGATCAAACCGAGCCTACGCCGCTGACTCGAAGTTCAAGCCACTAAGTAAGTCAACTTCATCGCAACCGAGAGCCATCTTCTGTTATGTACCCAACGGAGTGAACATCCTGGAGTGGACTCCGCGAACGGATGGATCGCAGTACGAACTTTCACCGACGCTGAAAGTGCTCGAAGAAGTCCGAGAGGACTTTACGGTACTCACAGGCTTGGGGCATCCGCGATGTACAGGTGGACACAGCGGAGCCGATACATGGTTAACTGGCGCAGACCTCAAGTCCGTTCCTGGTAAGGACTACGCCAATTCCATGTCGATCGATCAACTGATCGCCGAAACTCATGGCAGCCAGACCCGCTTTCCATCTTTGCAGTGGTCTGATCAGTCTGGCACTGGATCAGCAGGACACTCCCACACGCTGTCATTTGATCGAAGTGGAACGCCTTTACCGGCCGAAGACTCACCTCGTAGAATCTTTGAGCGACTATTCGTACCTGAATCAGCTAAGGACCGCGAGGAAACTCTGCGACGGTACTCCGAGAAGCGTTCGATTCTAGATAACGTCTTAGCTGAATCAAAACGGCTGTCGCGGCGCGTTGGCAAAGAAGACCAACGCAAGATCGACGAATATTTGAGCAGCGTTCGCAATACGGAACAACGCATCGAGCGATTGGAGCAGTGGATCGATCGGCCAAAGCCTCAAGTCGATGGCAGTCTGCTTCAGTTGGCCATGCAGCCTCACAACGCTCACGATCGACCAATGTGGATCGATGTGATGTTAGAGCTAGCCTACTTGGCCTTTGCAACCGATTCAACGCGAGTGATCAGCTTTGAATGGTCGCGCGAAGCTGGCGGTTTTGGAGGCGGCGGAGAGAATCACCACGAATTATCACACCACGGCGGCGACGCTGGCATGCTGCAGAAGCTGGCCATCATTGATCGCTTCCACCTGGTTAAGCTGAAGCGATTCATTCAGTTCCTCAAGAGCACTCCAGAAGGCGAATACTCGATGCTTGACAAGACGGCAATCGTTTACGGGTCTGGCATGAACAGCGGCGAAGGCGGAGACCATTCGCCCAAGAATCTTCCTCTCATCGTAGCCGGAGGGAAAATGCTTGGACTAAAACACAATCGACATTTGAAGTTCGAAGCCGCACAACATCCGCCACTAATGAATGTAATGCTGGAAGTCGCTCAGCGTGTCGGAGTTGAAACACAGCAGTTTGGCGATGCCTCTGGTCCGTTAAGCCAACTACACAGTTAACAAGCAAGGAATCGCTCGAGTCAAACTTTCCAAACCCGGACAAATCCTGCTCTGCACCGTCGATTGAATTAGACGGCACATGCGAGAGGCAAATCGCAGGTTAGGGCCGATTTCGCTAAGCGGAATTGATGTTCGCGAAAGGTTGAGCCTGGCCTATACTGAGTATTCCGTAACTCTAGTTAAATGGGTGAACGTCTGCAGTGTGGCAGGCGGTAAAACGCGAACTCTTCACGGACGTTGGACACGATGGGAAAACGCAATACGTCGCTCTTTCAAAGCCTCCAGGAAATTCTTCGAGGCAATCCATCGGCCAAAAAAGAAATTCTAGATAGCTTTCGACCAATCAATCCTGAACAAGAGCAGTCGGAGAGCGATTTATGGATAGATTATCTGGACTGTATCTTGCTGGAGTTCCCTATAGATTATTCGGGCTACACCCATCTGTCCTCGGGTTTTAGCTTCGAACTTACTGGATTATACGAAGGTTTCGTAACTGGCAACTGTAAGTATGGGTCTCAACGTTATCGTCTGTTTGTTGACCTGGATGACGAAAATGTTTCAGTAGGCTGCACATGTGAACGGTCACAGGGCGAAAAACCCTGTCCTCACGGCTATCTTTTTACTCGCTGGTTGAAGCAGAATCTGCGCTCGGGAGCAATTCAGAGTCGAGTCAACAAAGGAGCTTTTGACAAGAATCCTCCGTCGCCTGAGTCATTCAAGCCAGACGCAGTTGCTCGCTACCGCAACTATTTGAAGGAGGTCAACTCAAACCTGAAGCGACTTTCTGCCAGTCAGGCCGCACCGCTGGACGCTCTCGAAGTGGAAACTAAAGAAGTTGGGAGAGTTGGCTGGAATTTCTACAACAATCGGTCTGGTCAGCTCACCGTTGTGCCAATGTTCCAAACGCCCAAGAAGCGTGGCAATGCCTGGACTAAGGGTAAGAAAATCAGTTTCCTCGACCTGAATAACTACGCTTATTGCATGGCCCCTCACGATCAACGCATACGCGATAAGATCAAAATTAGCGACCAGCGCTACGAGCTTCAATATGAACTGAATCCAATCGATGCGGCCATGGAATTAATGGGACATGATAACGCTCTTTATGAAGGAAATCCGACAGCAGTACATCCGCTGGATCTTCGAGTCGAGTTGGCCACTAACGCTGAAAAGTGCACTCTGTTGCTGAAAGCTACCGATGCCGATAATTTGTACTCCGTTAAGAAAGGTGTGATCGGCATCAACAAAGAAGGCGACAAGATCATGTTTTGCGAGATGACTCCCGAACAGTTGGAGTGTGTTAAGCTGGTTCACGATCTGCCAGATCTGCCAATCGCGCTTAAGGACGACGTTATTGCAATCGCTCAATCGGTTCAACAACACTTGACGGTGGATCTACCCAAAGAGATTGCTGGCGAGCAGGTTGCCGATCCTGCCACTCCGCTACTGCTGCTGATGGTCGATGCTCAAGCAAACTTGAATTATGGTTGCCGCGTACGGCTAAATTCAGCACGAATAGCTATTCCCGGCCAAGGCAGTTTGACTCGAGCAGACAAACGTGACGGTAAGCCAATTCAACTTGTGCGCAACCACAAAGATGAAACGCAAATGTGGTCGGTCCTTTGCGAGAAGCTTGAACTGCCTTCACTCAAGATGCAAGGCTCAATTTCTGGCTTCGACGCGGTGATGGCTTGTTTGCAGAAAGTTCGCGAGCTTGAAGGCGGCGATACCAAGCTTGAAGTTCTATGGGATCCAAAGTCCGAGAAGCCGATTCGTATGCTCGGCAATATTACACCGTCCAGTTTGCGAGTTTCCGTAAAGAAGAGCCGAGATTGGCTGCAACTTTCGGGCGAGTGCGATTTCGGCGATTCGAAGATGGATCTGGCTACCCTGCTGCGCAATCTACGAAGCTTGGATGCTGGATCGATTCAAGGCAACTACGTTCGCTTGGGCGATCATGGCTGGGCAAAGATCTCAGACGCACTTCGAAAACAACTCAACAAGCTCGACGACTCGGTCAATGAAGATCGCAAGAACCTAGTCTTCGACGCCAGCTCGGCCAAAGTCATTCAAGAACTTTCCGCGCAACAAATTCAGATCGATGGCTCTTCAGCTTGGACTCAATGCCTTGAACGAATGGAGCGAGCACGGAACATCACGCCCGAGTTGCCCATGAACTTGAATGCCCAACTGAGAGACTACCAATTGGAGGGTTACTGCTGGATGCGGCGCCTGGCCGAGTGGGGCGTGGGTGGTGTGTTAGCCGATGACATGGGGCTTGGAAAGACGCTGCAAACTCTGGCTGTTCTGCTGGATCGCTCTAGCAAAGGTCCCGCACTAGTGATCGCTCCAACATCGGTAGGCTTTAACTGGATACGAGAAGCAGAAAAGTTCACTCCTGATCTGAAGGCTCATCTTTATCGCGAGACTGATCGCGACGACTTCCTAGCCAATGTTGGTCCAGGCGATTTAGTGGTTTCAAGTTACGGATTGATTCTGCGCGACGCCGAAAAGCTGGCCAAGATCGAGTGGGGCACACTGGTGCTCGACGAAGCTCAAGCTGTGAAGAACGCTCGCAGCAAAACAGCCACGGCCATCGCTGATCTTAAAGCTGATTGGAAGGTCGCTCTGACAGGAACGCCAGTGGAAAACCATTTGGGTGAGCTGTGGAGTCTGTTTCGATCCATATCACCCGGTGTATTTGGTGGTTGGGAGCAGTTCCGCAAGCGGTTTGCTGGCCCGATCGAGAAAGATGACGATGCCGATCGGCGAATGGCTCTTCGCGAGCGGATTCAGCCCTTTGTGCTACGAAGAACAAAAGCAGAAGTACTGAAAGACCTGCCAGCTCGAAGCGAGATGAATCAGTACATCGATCTGTCTCCCGAAGAGCGTGAGGTCTACAATCGAGTTCGTCTATCAGTGGTTGGAGAACTGGACGAGATCGCCAAGTTGTCTGACATTCAAGATCAGCGCTTTAAGATGTTGGCTTTGCTGACGCGACTTCGTCAGTTGGCCTGTAGTCCGAAGCTGGTTCATGCCGATTGGCCGGGACGCAGCTCCAAGCTTCAGCACCTAGCCGAAACGCTACAAGAGCTTCGATCGGAAGGCCACCGAACTTTGGTGTTCAGCCAATTTGTGACGCATTTAGATCTTATTCAACAGATGTTGACCGAAGAGGGCATTTCGTTCCAGTACTTGGATGGCTCAACATCGCCCAAGGATCGACAAAAGCGAGTCGATGACTTTCAGGCCGGAAACGGCGATGTCTTCCTGATTTCATTGAAGGCTGGCGGTACTGGCCTGAATCTCACTGCGGCCGACTATGTGATTCACACCGATCCTTGGTGGAATCCAGCCGTCGAGGATCAAGCCACTGATCGCGCTCACCGAATAGGTCAGGACAAACCGGTAATGGTTTATCGTTTGATTTCGAAGGGCACGATTGAAGAAGAGATCCTCAAGTTGCACGATAGCAAGCGAGACTTAGTTGCAGGCATCCTGGAAGGCAGCCACTCCGCCGGCAAGCTCTCCACGCAAGACTTGATGGCACTCATTCGAGGTTAACTCGAAGCTACGGTCGCCTCGTAGCTGGATCGGCTACGGTTCAGAACTGTAGCGAGGCTCTCTCTGTGCCTCTGAGTCTCTGTGGTTAAGCAAATCTTGAGAGCGGAAGATCTAGTTACTAACCACTGAGACACAGAGGTAGATAGGAGCGGTTGAGGACAATCGCTCTACGTCGAACGAGTACGAATTTGCCGTAGAGAAGACTGAACACTTATCGAACTCTAACTGAATCGAACTCTAACTGAACCCTGGCGGGATCAGCTACTTAAAACGATGTCCCTGCTACACTTGCCAGAACATCGACTCTTTGGGACCTTGATAGACAACCTTCATGTCAGGCGTTTCAAACTTCGTTTCACCGGCATGCAACGATTCGACGCCTCCGATGACCATACCCGAGGTCAGCAAAGTACGCTCGACGGGATAAATGGTCTTTCCGTTAACGATCATCTGTTCAACATGATAGGTTAGTGGATTGAAGAAGTCGGCGGTGGTGGCACTCTGCGTTGGCATCGGCAGCATCATTTGGCAACCGATGATCTCGCCAGTGTCAGCACGCATTCCTGCATAGTTAAAGTCGCGTATGCCGGTCAGGAAACTGGCAGTATGAAATCCGTCTCGGTGTTCGATGAAGTAGCCGATCGTTCCTGGTAGAACTTTCTTGGCCCATTCGATGCTCAGCTTGTCGGTTGGATAGCCGGTGTCGACAGGTAAGTTATGGCTTCGACTAAGAGCTGATAAAAACAGCTTGCTGGTCACCTCTCGCTTGGCCAGCATCTCCCAGACTTTATCGCCCTTCACTGCGTGGACCGACTTGATACCAACTTCGCCACCCTTACGACGCTCGGACATGCACTGGGCAGTTTCCAAAGCATGGAAATCGTAGCTATCGACGCCACCATAAGCCACGCAAACGCTCTCTTTGAGCGGAATGTCAAACGGCAGATCGATCGATGGCAGTCGCCATGTGACCGGTAGCGATGATCCTGCGTAAAAGGCAAAACCCAGTCGCTTGGAATCGGCCACCATCTCTTTGCACTCGTTCCAGTCGGTCGACAAGTGTTTATCATTAAATACCGGCACGCTGCGACCGCTGGCTTCGAAGACCTTGACGATCTCTTTAAACCACTTGTAGCGCGGATATTGAGTCTGACCTTTTTCATTGCGAGGATAATTGCCATGCTCACCGATAATCACCACTCCATCGACGGCTAGCTTCGATCCACCCAGCGTCAATGCTTCGGCGATGGACGCATACTGCGTGAGTCCATATTTGGCGATACGAGCCTTGCCGATATCGTTCTCGGGAAACTGGTCGATGTAGACCGAAGCTAGATCGCAAGACGGCTCGCGCCACTGGCCTCCCATCATGTATCCGATGGCAAAGCGATCCAGGAAGTGCTGAGAATGTGAATGGGTGAAAACCGTAGTGCCAAGGAAGGCGATCTTTTTGCGTTGATTTGTCGCAGCGGCCATTGATGCTGATGCGGTTAAGCTCAGCCCAGCAGTTGCTAGAACTCCAGCAGCCAAACTTCCACGCGTAAACTCTCGTCGGTTAATCATTTTCTTAGCCTTCCCAACTAGAACCATTCCAAGCAATCATACGTTCAATCATCTGTTCGACATCTTTAGCGAATTGGCAAAACAGGTGCTCGCCCTTCTCAGGACTTGCGTAAGTTGGCCAACCAATATGTCCGGGCACTGTGCGGTCTTTGGTGATCCAAGCCCGTGAAGCCGGCCGAAACGGATTCCCTGGTTCGACGGGCTGAGTGTTTTGATAGTCGCCAACCAGATGTGGTGCGATCCGAAGAATCATCGACGTTTCCCACTCGCAAGCGTGTCCCATCTCTTGCTGAATCATGGGTGAAGCGGAATCTGTCCAGGTGAGGTGAGGCAAACTGCCAAGCGACCAATAGGTACTGAATAGCAGCAGAAGATCTTTTCGCTCACGGTACTTTTGACGGATTTCAAAGGTAGCTTGTTTGCCAGGGACATCATTTCCGCCGTGGCCGTTGAGCAGAAAAATGCGAGTGAAACCGTGAGTCAAAAAGTTATCGACCAAACCACACAGCAGATCCAAGTAGCATCGTGGCTCGGCAGACAGCGTGCCAGCAAAATCCATGTGATGGTGCGAGTTTCCAAGCCACATCAACGGAGCAATCAGCGCGCGGTCTTTGAAAGTGATCTCAGTTCGCCGAACAATCTCGCCGAGCAACATGCTATCGGTAAACACTGGCAAGTGATGGCCGTGCTGTTCAAGTGCTGCAATGGGAACAATAACTGGAGTATTCTTGGAAAGCTCTGCAACTACAGGCCATGTCATTTCTTGCAATAGCATCGTTTTACTTTAGACTTCGTGTTCTTCTGAGAAGGCTTTCCCCGAGTCTGATCTCGGATGAATCTTGGAATTGTACTCGACTTTGCGAAGCGACTTTGGGCATGGCTGACAACAAATCGAAACCGGTGGACGATGCAAGCAATGATAACTGCTTTGCCAATGGTCGTTCGCAATATTGGCGTTGGTTGGTCAGCGGCTTGCTGCTTCTGGCTACGATGATCAATTACATGGATCGTCAAACGTTATCCAATCTGTCAGTTCGGATCACCAAGCACTTCGACTTGCTGGATCAACAGTATGGAAACCTGGAAACCGTTTTCGGAGTCTCCTTCGCAATCGGCTCGATCGTGTTTGGATTGCTGGCAGATCGACTCTCTGTTCGTCTGCTCTATCCTATTGTTTTGGTGGGTTGGTCGGCGGTGGGATTTATAACGGGGCTAAGCCAGGGATACGAATCGCTGCTTGTTTGTCGCGGGCTATTAGGCTTCTTCGAGTCTGGTCACTGGCCTTGTGCACTTATTGTAACACAATCGATCTTGTCGCGCGGAGATCGGGCGATGGGAAATAGCTTGCTGCAGAGTGGAGCCGCGATAGGAGCTATCGTGACGCCACAAATTATTGGCTTTATGGTGCTTGGCAATGACAATCCCAACGCTTGGAGAATGCCGTTTTACGTTATTGGAGCGGTCGGAATCTTTTGGGTCGTAGGTTGGTTAGCCACCATAGGCAAAGATGATCTGCCCACACCTTCATCTCGGACACAAGAGACCGAAAAGCAGTTGGGTGGTCGAATGTGGCTTTCGTATTTGATGGCCGATCGGAGATTTTGGGCTTTGGTGGTGATGATCATTACCATCAACGCCTCGTGGCAGTTGGTTCGAGCCTGGCTGCCAAAGTTCTTGCAGCAAGGTCGCGACTATGCCGAGGCTGATGCGCTGAACTTCAACTCGCTGTTCTATATTGCCACTGACTTGGGATGCATTCTGGCCGGAGCATTCGCTTTGCTATTAGTCAAAAAAGGCTTGAAAGTGCATACCAGTCGGTTCATCGTCTACTTCATCTGCTGCATACTGGCCGCTCTAACTTGTGTAGCGGTATCGTTACCAGCTAGCCGACTAATGTTGGCTTTGTTGTTGCTAGTGGGAGCAGGACTACTGGGCCTGTTTCCTTGCTTTTACACTTTTAGCCAAGAGGTTCCCAAGGCAATCATGGGGCGAATGGCTGGATTACTTTCCTGCGTCGGCTGGCTAGCTTCCGCTCCGACACATAGTCTGTTTGGAGCAGTCATTGATCGCACCAAGTCGTATGATCTTGTGTTAGCCATGGTAGGATTTAGTCCAATGATCGGCCTGATGTTTTTCTGGCTATTGTGGCCTAAGCCCACAATTGTTGATACAACGGAAACAAACGACCCATGACCGATATTAAGGATCCAAGATTGTTATGGGCCAAAGGTGCGATGTTCCTGTTCTTAGGAATGCTCGCTGGTTGGCTCATTTGGATCAAGAATCGTGACTGGGAAACGATTCTGCTGTTGGGAGTGTTTGCTTGGGCTTTCAGTCGAGCCTACTACTTTGCTTTCTATGTCATCGAGAAGTATGCCGACCCCTCGTTCCGATACGCGGGCCTTCTTTCATTGCTCGGCTACATGCGAGCCAAAGCACTTAGCTTGCCTTACGAGGGCAGTCTACAAACTGCTGAGCCGACAATGCTGATCTTGGATTCAGGCTCTGATTCAGAGTCGAATTCCAACTCCGACTCATCTCAGACAACTCAGCCAGCTTTCACCGCAGCAACAACGAATGACAGTGCAACGACATGGCGTAAAGTTATCTACGAAGGCATTTGGTGGTTGATCATGGTCAACTTAGCTAACCTCGCCGCTCCAAGCATCTACTCCAAACTCACCTGGCCAAACAGAGTCTCGGAGTGGCTACCGGACATTGCATTCACAGGCCTGATGGGCGGCTTTTGCGCTCAGCTTGCGGTGATTGGATTATTGGCTGGATTGATACGAAAGCCAGTTAAGTGGACTCTACCTTTCGCGTTGTTGATCAGTATTTTGTGCGCGATGATAGTCTGTGTTGGAAACTACATCTTGGAGGGAGCTCAAGGGGGCGAGCCTATCGTTGTTACATTGATTGGAGCGGTAAGCAGCTTGCTAGCAGTTTTTACGTCATTCTTCGCATTCAAAGCTGCCAGTGGAATCGGCTGCGATGTGGTTGAGACCAACGAAAGCGAGCAGTCTTCACAGAGCAGCCCGATCAATCAAATTAGTATTAAGTACATTCTGATTGCCACAACGATCATTGGACTTCTGGTTGCCATCGGAAAGAGCCTCGACCTTTCCGATACATTTAAGAATCTGGGCTCTGAAGAACTGCTATTCGGAGTACTCAGCTTGGTAGTGCTGATCCTATTTGGGCTGACCTATCTGGTGGTGATCTGCTGGCTCTGCCTAGCCACAATGAACAATCATCAGAGGTTGAGATGGCTGGTCCTGCTAGGGTCGATGATCGTTGTGGGATCGGTCATGATGCCGCAGATTTTCGCCATTCTACAGCAACAAGCACGCAATACAGTGACAGCAGGTACAGAGGACATCCCCATGGCCCTCGCGTACATCGTCTCCTTCTCCTTAGCCACCGCTGCAATCCTAGTCAGCTTCCGCCTCGCTGGCCTGCGACTAACTAGAAAATTCAGATAGTCGAATTTTTGCTCATTGCTCGATCTCGCGCACAAAAATACAGCAACGGATTGGCACGGATCTTCACGGATGCTTGAAGTTGGTTGCTGTTTGGCATTCATCCTTGAGTGAAACTGCTGGCCTGCTTGGATCGATCTATATCTCTGTTTTCTCAGTGCCTTTGAAGGGATCGACTGTAACGAGGAAGGTTTTCTGGCAATCTAATTCAAATTTTCCAAAATTAGTTATTGCGGAGCTTGTATGTTTTTTTTGGGGGGGGTAAAATACGGACCAATCGACAAGTATTTGTGAGAGTTGATATTCACTGATTTGGTAGGCACCGATTTGTGAGGAGTGATTTATGAAAACCTCGACTATCCTGCTGTACTGTGTGCTGAATCTTTCGCTCGCAGGTTCGCTATTCGGTCAAGTACTCGATCCTTTCGGCAACGATTCCAAACCTTCTGATTCAACTTCGAACACCAGCTTACGCCTGTCTCAAAAGCCTGATCTAATTTATGCTCAAAACCTATTCGACCTAGACAAAGATCTGGTTTTTGACCTGGGTCGATTGGTAAGTGGTTGCGATTACTTAGTCGAACTGAACATTACTTCGAAGCTCAAGAACGATCTAAAGTTTGATAAAATCAAAGCTTCATGCGGCTGTCTGGGTGGCATACCCAAAGAACTGACCCTGAAACCTGACACCGCGTTGCCAATTAGAACGCTGTTTACGGCACCTGGTGAACAAGGGACTTTTGAGAAGCAGATAGTATTGGATGACTCTGCAAGTCTTGCTCGGCTCAAGGTTACAGTAAAAGGCTCCACCGAACCCTTGGTCATGCTTGCCAACAGTGCATTTGCCGTTGGAAAACCGGGCAGATATACATTCGAAACTAAAGCTAAGCTCAACTTCCCAGATTACGATTTTGGGAAACTTCTGTTCCGCATCGATTCGGCAGAATTCGCAGGCTGGAGGTTCATTCCCACTAGTTCCACAGAGGCGGCGGCATACTTCGATGTTGTCGTTACGGATGAGGAACTAGAGCAGACGGCTCGGCTAACCATTCGCGATGTGCCAAACAAGTTGAAGGGTACCATACAACTACGAGTTATCAAAGCCAGCAAACCAACCTCGCGTCCTTCTGAAATCATCCTAAGAAAACGCGAAGACGGTTCCATTCGCGGTCGAGCCATTATTCAAATGCAAGGTTTGCCGGATACCGTTCGGGAGAACAGCGAGGTCAAACTCAAGGGAAAGGTCTTGGACCCAGCGGACAACGTAGAAAGCAGCTTCGAGTTGACTGCCAACTTGAAACCGATTAGTGCGATTGGTGTGTTCGCAGAGATTTCATTGCCTAAAGAAATGGTGATAACCGAAAAGAAGTTGTTTGTTTTGTTTGAAGTGGGCAATGAGTCCTTTTCCGTTCCGATGAGTGTTTTTAAGGAGTAGGTAAAATGCGTAGTAGTTTAGCTTTGGTGTTATTTGTACTAGTGTTGGGTGGACAGAGTGTAACTGGCCAAACGCCAGTTGATAATCATCAGCTTCCTGCCATCGATCCAATTGAGCAGTATTGTGTGGTGACTAATCAGGTTAGTTGCAAAGATTTGTATCAGATTGTTCAGACCTCGTATTGCGAAGGCAACTGCGTTTATGGTGATGAAAACGCCCCGGATCCTGAAATGGCTTGGAAGTGTCCCGGTCCACAGGAAGAAGTTCGAGCGCGTCCAGATTATCTAGACAAGCAAAATAGAACTGAATTCGCTGATGAAGGTGCTCCAGGTCAGTTTCATCAGCTCAAAAAGATTAACTGTATCGCTAAAATGCCGTGCAAATGCCATTACGACTATCTTCTTGAAACTATGAAGTGCGTGTTAGATACTCAGGCAGGCTGGACTAGAACTCATGAAATGTATGTCAGTCAACCGATCACTGCTACATCACCTGCCAACGAGGGTGGTCCGTGCACGGGCACTGGTAATCCAGGAACAGGCGGCGGTTCTGGTGCTTCAGGAAACAATTAAAATGCTTAAGATGCTCTTAACATCTACTGTCCTCTCTATTACGTTTATTAGTGGCGTCGTGGCACAAACGATTAGAGAGGACATCGACCGAGAAACACTCGAACTTGCGGAGGATTGCGCAGTCGGGTTGATGGCCTTGAAGACGGATCTTCCATCACGTTGGGCCGCGCTTCAACGTCGAATTGTTACAAATACAGGTGAGATTTCGGCACTTAAGGTTGTTCAACGTCGCGTCGATGAGATTTGGGCTTACGATTCAAAATCGAATGTCACCTACACGCGAGGGCTTTTCAACACAGAATCGATGGAAGTAACGGAATCCTCCGAAGCGTTTCCCATGATTTACGCGACTTATACCGTTCCGAATCGGATTCTCGAGAAAGTCGAGAGCAGTGGAGAGTGGACTGAGGTTAAGCGTAAGTCACAAATAGGTTATTCTTCTACCTACCCGCTTGGATGGAGCGTTGGGCTGTACAATTCTTCCCTGACTGGTTCTCTTGGAATGTTGGACTATTTAGAGGGACTCTTCGTCGAAAAAGGACGTAAATGCTTGTACGCAAAACGCATCAACAATAACTTGTTGACAGGAATCTGGGGTTCACTCAGGGCCCCTGCACCATATGCTTTGAAAGTTACCTTCGACATTAAAAGCAGAGTTCCCTTGGAATACTCTTTGATACAGTTTAATGGCGCGATTACTCAAGATGCCATTCGTGATGGTAAGTTTGTGGACGTCGAAAAAGGCCAGGTCGAATGGCGAGAGTTTAAGTTGAGTCCCAAGATTGTGGGCAAGACTAAGAATGGCAACCAGACAATCAATTTGCCGGTTCGCGTCAAACTACTCTCGGTAATGAATAAAGGCGAGGAGATAGAACTGGTTAATGAATTGTACTGGAAGTTTGGAACGGAAGTCCCTGACTCAACGTTCGTCGACCCGACCAAGGCCGAATTGATCGAGCCGAAATTCGAAATAGAACCGTTGAAGAGGTGATTATTGCTCCAAAGTCTCTTGTAGTATTGGGTCAAGGCTGCTTGAAGACAGCTTGTGTTAGACTAATACAGCCACGGATTGTCACAGATATTTTCGGATGTGGCTATTGCTGGTCTCGCCCTCTTTCAGCGAGATATCGCCGCTGGCACAGGGCTTGATGGCATAGATCGGACGCTTGGAGTCCATGACATAGCCAGATGAGATATACAACAAGTCGCCGGATTGATAGGGAGTGGCAATGGTGATAGACGACATGCCTTTGAGCGTCCAAAGTAGATAGCCATCCAAATCGTAAGACCGAATCTGTCCCGTTCCAGCCGTCACGATCTCTGTTCGTTGCGAGTTCTTCCAAACTAGCGGTGTAGACCAATTGCTTTTCTCGTCTCGATCTTTTCTCCAGATTTCTGTGCCTGTCTTGGCGTCGATGGCCTGCAAAAATGACTCTTCTTCGTTGTCGTAACAGTAGTACACTCTTCCATCTTGCAACACAGGCGAAGCAGCCGTGCCCCAACCGGCTCGAGTCTTCCGTGGAGTAATATCGCGTCGCCAGAGTTCATTGCCCTGCAAGTCAAAACAGAACAGCCCCAAGTTCCCAAAGCAGACGACCAAGCGCTCGCCATCGGTGACAGCGGTTTCAGAGGCGTAGCTACTCTTAATATGCATGGAGGTTGCTGGTACGCCTTCGTGCACCTGCTTTTCCCATCGCACTTGGCCGCTCTTCAAATCCAAGCAGATCACTTTCCATTGATGGACCGAACTTGGTGGAGTCTTTCGATCCCCGCCAATGTAAAGACCTTTTTTCGGAGCTTCCGATTCGCCCGTATTGATGACTGTAGTTAGAAACACGCTGTCATTCCACACAATCGGTGAGGACCAGCCTCGACCTGCGATGTCTCGTTTCCAAGCTACATTTTCGTTTGTCGACCACTTGTCGGGTAGCTTTTGATTTTCAGCATAGCCGACCGATCCGGGACCACGGAAACCTGACCAACTTTCTTGACTACTCGCAATTGTAGACAGTTGTGACACTATGAGGATCATCCATGAGCATCTTAGAATCGTGAGTTGTAGCTGCTTAAGGTGGTGCGGATGCATGGCAGGTTCTTTTTCAAAAGTCGCTTAATGAGTCGGACGAGAATTAAACTAAGCACAGATTAATTTGGCGAACTCATTCTGTAGCTCCCTGTGGGTTGGCCAAACTCGCACGGTACGCATCAAAGGCTTCTTTCATGATTTCAGCATTCTCTTTCAGTTGAGCGCGCTGTGCTGAGGTTAAAATCGCGTTGCGCACTAGTGGCTTCGTTACAACTTGATTCTCACCCTTCGCATTTACCAAATGCGTTTGTAACTCGACGGTCAAATATGCGTCCTCCATTTCTTGACCGGGGACGCTATGAACGGTGTAGACTGCGATTTGGTGGCTTTCATCTGACTTAGGAATGGGTAGTTCTAACAGCTCTTGGACCGAAGAAGCAGCCTTGATCTTGGCGACCATTTCCTCATTGGTCACCGGCAGGTTCATCACCACTTCATCTTCATCTGCCCAAACACCCATCTTTTCACTGAACGGTTTTTTGACGGCAGTCAACGTTGCCTTGCCGGAGATGTAAAGGATGGCGCCAGCTTCAATCGCCCAAACAAGATAGACAACGATGCCACTGATTGGATTACCACCATTGCGACCGGCTTTTCCAACCTGCCAGCCGTTTTCTACTCTCTGCTCGATATGCGCTGCGAATGTGAATTGTTCGAGCACCACCTGACGGAATTCAACGAATTGCTCTGGGGTAAGCGTTTGATTGTCCTTCACCAAATCTTCAGGCAAAAGCTGGGCTAACTCGGCTTTGAGTTCCCCGACGCTACTCTAGTACTGAAAGCCAAACTTGGCAGCTACAGCAGTTGTTACCAGTATCAACAGGATGGCAAAAGCAGCTGGAGTGCTACGAACCTTACCCAGCTTTATAACCAGTCCGGTACAGAAGCCGACCACAACACCCATGATCAACGTGAGTAGAAAGTTGATGTAGATCAGTGGAATACAATGCAATCCAAGCTGGTAAATAAATGCGGCGGCACTGACGAGTATCAGTCCAAGTGCCAACATCGGTAGGAATAATGGTGAAACTCGACCAGAGGGCTTGTAGGTATCAAACATGACGGGCGTGCCTTTCGAACGCAATGAATATATGAGTGCGAAAATTTCGACACTTCACGCTGATCGCCAGATCAGTTGGTCAATATGGACCCTCCCGCGCGCTCAAGTTTCTAAAGTACGACAGATCATTTCGCGGGAGGGTCGGAAATCGAGTAATGCGAGAGTTCCGGGGAGGGCGAATCGATTGCCCTCCCCGCAAGGTTCGCAGGACTCACCTTTCGACCCTCCCGCGAATCAGTCAACTTCCAATTAGCCAACTTCTGCGCGCGGGAGGGTTCGGTTTACTGGCGATCAGCGAGAACTGTCAAAATTTCGCTGAACATCATAACAGATTTGCACAAGCATGTTTGAGGCTGTACTATGACCGGCTGCTGTGGCGCTGGCTGTAACCTGCCGCTCCGCGGGAGGCTCACTCGACCTTCGCCCAACAAACCGCAGTCACACGACTGCCGACCACGATCGCCATGCCCAATTCAATCAAAACTCGCCCGCGGTGGCCACTCGTTCTAGCGTCTCTTGCAATAGCCATCTGTTATGCAATCGTACTTTGGTGGAGTTCGTTACATGCGTTAGCCGCTGCAATCGCGATCATATCTGGCTTGACGACGTACACTGTTGCCAAGCTCGTGCAGTCGCGATTCAAGCTGTCGCTAAAGTTGACCATCTTCGTACTGCCCCTGCTGACAGCATTAGTCTGCGTCGCCCTGCTACAACTAAATCCGTATCGCCAACGTCATCTCGCAATAAGCGCTCTCAAGAATGCCGGGCTGAATGTGAGAGTTAGGCAACCTGAAATACAGGGTGAGTGGTTTCGCGATAGAAGATCCGGATTACTGTTGCCCTTTTGGCTCATTCGACTTTGTGGCGAACACTCAGTGTCGGAAGCAAGTTCTGTGAACGGGGAGTTAGAGTCTTTTCAATCACTCGACTTATCTCGCATGAGACTTGATAGCCTATTCGAGATTACACTCAGTCGAAAAGCTGCCGACCCTGCACTAAGTCCGCGAATGATCGCAAGTTTAACCGCGTTAAAGCAGCTTAGAAGTATCGAGCTAGAGTTCGAAAAATTGACTGTCGACGACATGAAAGGCCTAATTGAACTGCAAAAGCTGAAGGGGATCAAATCAATTCAGATCTCTGCGCCGACTGGAAAAATAGGCCCCGGAGTTGACCTGTCGGTTCTACCCCAAAATTGCTCATTGATCCTCAATGGTTTTGAGCTGACCACAGAGCAAGCGTCTCAGATAAAACATTTGCGATCGATTGACCTGACTCTCAAGACAATGTCTGCGGAAGCAATCGAGACATTGACTACGAAGGGTTTAGGATGGTTGAGAATCTGTGACTGTAGCTTCGATTCCAAGGCAGCAACTGCAATCACACGGTACAGCGGCGATTCACTTGCACTGGTTCATTGCAAGTTTCCACTACAGTTCACGATTGAACCGGGACCTCTTGAGCGTCTTTACTTTGGTTCAACGAATGTCAGTAAGGATTGCGTCATCGAATGGCTGAAGAAATCTCGAGCAATATCTTTCGGTACTGACCAAAATCTAACTAGTGAGGAGCTTGATTCCTATCAGCAAATTGAGAATCTGCAATGGATAAGCCACCAATCTACAAGCGGTGAAACCATTGGATTAAACCTGCGCAGTAAGTAGCGTAATCAGCCGAAGTGCGCTAGCACCGGTTTTCCAAGTACCGGTCGCGGATCTCTTGCTTAGGCATACTAGCCGCCAGCCGTTAGAGACTGTCCGGATTAGAAATACTAGCCGAAACGCGTTAGCGTTCGGTTTCCTTAACTGCCGAAGTGGAATAGCCCAAACCTAGTTTAGGGTCTCGTCGGCTATTTTGAAGCGATGGGAACCGGAGACTAACGGCTTGCGGATAGTTTCAATGTTCTGTTGAGATTCTAAGCCGGACAGTCTCGTTAGGCTCCGGTTCATTTGGGATTTGCCGTGTTGTGTCGGCCTATACGCTGAATGCAGCCGAATCGTAAACGGCCCATCGTCGGATTTTCAATGCAGACAAAACCGGACGCTAACGTGTTGCGGCTAGTTTTGAAGGCCTACCGGCTGCCTAAGCGGGACGCTCTGATGCGTCGCGACTGATTCGGTAGTTTGTTTCTGTGCAATGCCTAAGGTTCGCTAAGCAGCTTGGCATCGACCAGCCATTCTCGCAGGCGTAGAGGCCAAGCCGCCGCAGCATTCTTAGCATCGGGCCGATAGCCGAATCCGTGACCAGCAGCAGAGTAGATATGCAACTCGCAAGGCACATCCGCCTCTTTGTACTTGAGATACAACTGAGCCATCCCCAGCGAGATGTCAGGGCGATCTTTCGCACCTAAGGTAATGAACGCAGGAGGCATACCTTTGCTCACTGTAAAGCGACTCGAGCTACCTGGATAGACCAAGACTTGAAAGTCCGGGCGACTGCTGGCTCGCTCGACGATGTCCTCGCTCTTGGCATCACCCGCATCCGAGTTCATCGCTGCGAGCGCTGCTAACTCTCCGCCGGCCGAGAAGCCCAAGATGCCAATGCGATCGGGCTTAATGTTCCACTCTTCGCATTGCGCTCGCACCGTTCGGATGGCTCGACGTGTATCCGCCATGGCATGTTCGTCCACGGTGTAGGTCGATCCCTCTTCGCGGGCCAACCGATACTTGAGCACAAAGGCGGCGATGCCATGTTCGGCGAACCACTCGCCCAAGCTGTAGCCCTCGTGACCCAAGCATAACATGCGATGTCCACCACCGGGTGCAATGATGATGGCGGTCCCAGTGGCCTTGCTCTTCTCTGGAATATAGGGTGTTATCGAAGGATGATGAATGTTGGTGACATTGCATTTCCCCGGGCC
>JAXMBP010000002.1:0-268808 GCA_046349795.1 Pirellulales bacterium
CCTGCGTTGCCGTCCTAGAGATAACTTCGTCGTGCAACTTGACCTGCCCCATGTGCTACGCTTCTAGTCGCCCTGGCGGATCACATATGAGTCTGTCCAATTGCCAACGAGCCATCGATCACTTGGTGCGTTATGAAGGCAGGCCAGAGGTTCTGCAATTGTCCGGCGGTGAACCGACTGTACACCCCGAGTTCTTGGAGATCTTGAACTACGCCTGTAATCAGCCGATCGATATTGTCATGATCAATACCAATGGAATTCGATTGGCTAGCGACGAACGACTGCTAGACGAGCTTGCTAAAAGAAATCGGCGCTGCGAAGTTTATCTGCAATTCGACGGTTTCGACGATCAAGCCTACCAACATCTTCGTGGCGAATCGCTGCTTGAAACGAAGTTAAAGGCTATTGAAAAACTTGGCGAAAGGGATGTTCGAGTCACGCTGGTGTGTACGGTCGAGCGTGACGTGAATCTTAATCAACTCGGCGAAATGACACACTTCGGTATCGCGCGCCCTTGGATTACGGGAATTAGTTTTCAGCCTGCGACTTACGTGGGCCGCTACGTTAAGCCCGAGTCGCTCGAGCAGCGCGTAACATTCCCCGACATCATCTCCGCAGTAGCGGATCAAACTGGTGGGCAGTGGCAGCAGTCTGATTTTCTACCGCTCCCCTGTGCACATCCGAATGCACACTCGTTGGCTTACGGTTACCGAGAAAAGCAACAACTTGTACCGCTGACTCGTTTCATCGATATTCACAATCACTTGGACCTGCTTGCCAATGGCATCACCTTCAATCGTAGTTCTGCCAAAGAGCTGATCGCAGAGTTCATCTCGCGGCAAAGTTGCGGCTGCTCGGATGGTCAGTGCGGCCCCGTTTCACTAACAGCCTTTCCCCAATCGCAGAAGCCTAGCCTTCCAGTGCTTGGCGGCTCTATCGAAAGTGACTCGATTTCGAATATTGAAGAGATGGCAGCCTCGTTCTTCAGGCGCTCTCTGGCTCAAGATCTATCTCCGGCAGACGTATTCCGTATCACGACAACCAGCTTTATGGACGCATACAACTTCGACGTTCGTCAATTGATGAAATCCTGTGTGCATCATTTGTTACCAAGTGGACATTTGATTCCATTTTGCGCCTACAACGTGTTGTATCGCACTGGAATTGTTCCACTTCCAGATTTGAATCAATCTACAGTTGCCGGCGACAAGACGGCAGAACTAGTTTCGCTTCGAGGCAGCGTTTGATGTGGTTGTACACATTGGTCATGTGTCTGGCGATAGCAGCGGGCATTCTCTTATCACGGATTTCGCAGCGTTCACTACCTTTGAAAGGGATTGAACGATTTGGTGTTGGACTAGGAGCTTTTTGCGGAGCGATGCTTGGCGCGAAACTGCCTTTCGTTCTGTCCGACTGGTCTGGCTTTGTCAGTGGAGCTGCTTGGTTCTCGGATGGCAAGACGATTTTGCTGGGGATGGCTGGAGGCTATCTGGGAGTAGAAATCGCCAAATGGTGCCTCGACATTAAGACTCGCACTGGTGACAGCTTTGCAGTGCCAGTTGCCGTAGCTGTTTCCATCGGCAGAATCGGCTGTTTTGTTGGCGGCTGTTGTTATGGGACGCCAACAGATCTACCTTGGGGAGTTGTATTTCCTCAGGTCGATTCGCTCTCTCGACATCCAACTCAGATGTACGAATCAATGTTTCATCTTATTGTTGCAGGTTTGATGGCGATAGGTATTCGTCGCGGCTGGTGCCAAGGTCAGTGGTTCAAGATCTATATCATGATTTATGCGACCTATCGGTTTGTTACTGAGTACGTTCGACCCGAGGCAAGATTGTGGGGTAGTTTAACTGCTTATCAGTGGGCCAGTCTGTGTTTGTTGCTTTGCTTCGGTTGGCTTTGGTACCACGATGTGGTTATCCGGTCTGAGGCCGCGGGATCAAATAAGACTGTGCCCCGAGAGTAAGGCTGTCTAGATCGATTTCCACTTATGCAAGTTCATCGTCATGCCAGCATCTTCAAGCCCAAACTTTCAATCTCCCGGCGGCGATGCAGTGATGGAGCAGGTGGCCGCCAAGGTTCGCTAGACCCTTTAGATACCGTTGGCGCGAAGTGGCTTGGGAAGAGCGACGAATTATCCCGCTTTAGATTTGGCTGCTGTCAAAGCAGCCTGTTGCATCAGTTGTCTTTGGCTGGTTCCCTCACTCCCACGATGGCGTGGACGTCTGCTTCAAGCACGGCGCAGATTAGAAACATCTCGCGTAGCCACGCAGCGAAACGGACTAATGGCTTGAAGTTAATCTTGCAGAACTACGTCGTCGACCTTGATAAAACCTTTGTTGGAGTGGTCTACAATGCGGATGCGGACCAGCTCGCCGGCCCACTTGCTGACGTCCATGCTCTTGCCTGCTATCGCTTCGCTACCATCGCCTCGCGTTGATGCAAGTCGCTTACCAGTGGCCTCTGATACCACTTCAACGAACGTCTCGGCATCGTCGCTGCCCGCCAACTTGACGGAAACCTTTGGCTTGCTCAGCTTAAATGGACGGCTGATTACTTCGCCGACCAAATTGCCATCAGCACTGCCAGTGTTGATTACTCCAGCTTGAAGAGCTTGACGACCGGCTGGTCCACGAGCCTCCCAATCGATTAGCTTTTCAGCATTGAAGTTGAAGTTGAGAGCTTTGCCCTTAAGAGCCGGCACAAATCCACCTTCGCTGGCTACAGTTTCCATGGCTGGACGTTGACCAAAAGCATCTTTGGCAGCCGCGGATGGAACCAGATATTGCCCCCAGTCCATGCCCTTGGGGCGTTGCAAAAAGACGTGCGTTCCGCGTTTGGTTCCGCAGACGATATCGACCAATTTGTCACCATTCACATCACCAGCAGTAATGTCGGTGCCGACTCCAGACGAATTGTCTACGACGTGAGCCACGAACTGCACGCGACCGCCTTGTCGTTGAGTTTCCAACCAGAGCAAAGTCGCTGGAAGTTCAGCTCCTGGATCTTTGTTGCCATGAGCCCACCAACGTTTGCCAGTGATGATATCGGGAATCTTGTCGTTATTGACATCGGCCAAGATTACTGCGTGAAGCTGGCTGACGGCAACACCCACAGGGCTGCTAGCAGCATTGTCGGTCATGATCTCGACCTTGGTGAACTGAGTCGCCTCGGCATTAGTAGCCTTGTAGTAAGCCAAGCCGAATCCGTGAGCAGCTAACGAGGTCAAAATCTCATTCTTGCCGTCGCCATCGAAGTCAACCGCGAACATTTGCGATCCACCACCCGCCGAAAACTGAAACGCGTGGAATTGCCAAGTCGTTTCAGTCGGCTTGCCTGGATTTTGCCACCAACCGTCTTTTTCAAGTAGGTCGGCGTGACCGTCGTTATTCACGTCGCCGACTCCCAAGCCATGGGTGAATTTGTGATAGTTGTTGTTGGGAGAAATGTGATGAAACTTCCACATCTGCTTGGGATCTTGGCCAGCATGCGACGCGTACCCGTAATGACCGCGACTGCTACAAATCAAATCGGCTTTACCGTCGCCATCGATATCAGCCATCATCGGCGACTCATTGTCGACCGAATCCAGCATCACGTGGCGAGGCCACAGACCTTCGGCCTCGTCAGTCCCTGGATTTTCAAACCACCAGCTCTCCTTGCCTGGAAAGCCGATCACGTAGATATCGATCTTGCCATCGCCGTTGACATCGCCCGAGTCCATCAAAAAATTCTCGGAATAGCCAATTGGATCGATGGCATCACCTTCGTAGATACGAGTCTTCTTTTCGAAGTCGCCGCCCCAATAGATCCAGGGGCCCGAAACCACGTCTCCTTTGCCGTCTCCGTTGAAGTCTCCGTAAGCGGCTCCCTCGGCATAAAAATCGCTGCTCAACTGAATCCGCTCGAAGTGAATCTCATCAGCCGCAATTGCCGTTAGTGAGCCTAAGGAAATCATCGACGCAAAAGAAACACTCTTGAGCAGTTTGATCAAGTTGAACTTCATGATTTTGGATTTCAGGGGTGGGAGGTGAGATTAGCGAGGGCAACCTAGGGTGCCGGGCGGGATTGAACATAGCGAGTCTTATTATAGCTGAGCCGGACTGCGGCGGGAATTGCGGCCCAATGGACCTTTAGGAATCCATTGGCAGCCTAAAAAAAGAGCAATTCGACCATCGATAACCGCTCACCGCCACTCAACACATCGGCATACGCGGGGTACGATATTCGACTTCTGGATTTCTTTTTGCGTCACGGCGCGAGCCGTACAGTTTGTCACAAGTTTCGATCAGGATGGATTTTAGCATGGCACGAAATAGGCTCTACGAGAACGCAGCTCAGGCCATTGGCGATACCCCGATGATTCGCATCAACCGCTTGATTCCCGAAGGTGGAGCAACGGTGTTTGCCAAATGCGAATTTTTTCAGCCTCTCAATAGCGTAAAGGATCGAATCGGCGCCGCGATGATCGAGGCTGGCGAGCGCGACGGAAAGATCACCAAAGAGACTCACATCATTGAGCCTACCAGCGGTAACACGGGGATCGCACTAGCGTTCGTTTGTGCGGCCAAAGGCTATCGATTGACACTGACCATGCCTGAGAGCATGTCCGTCGAACGACGAGCACTACTGCGAGCTATGGGCGCGAATTTGGTTTTGACTCCTGCCGCCGATGGAATGCGTGGAGCGATCGCACGAGCTAATGAACTCGTTAGCCTGGATCCAAACGGTTTCATGCCTCAACAGTTTGAGAACCCTGCCAACCCAGCAATTCATGAAAAAACTACCGGTCCGGAGATTTGGACAGACTGTGAACAGAACATTGATGCCATCGTTGCTGGGGTCGGTACAGGTGGAACCATTACCGGCGTATCCCGCTACATCAAGAAACTGAACCCGAATTTTAAGACCATCGTTGTCGAACCGAAACACAGCCCGGTGATCAGCGGCGGTTCTCCCGGCAAACACCGCATTCAAGGTATTGGAGCTGGCTTCGTGCCCAAAAATCTGGATACATCATTGATCGACGATATCGTGCAAGTAGACGACGAAGATGCATTTGAGTGGGGCCGCCGATTGGCAAAATTTGAAGGCATTGTTGCCGGCATCAGCAGTGGTGCAAACATGTGGGCCGCTGCTCAAGTAGCCGCGAGACCTGAGTTCAAAGGCAAGCGTATCGTGACCATTATGTGCAGCTTGGGTGAACGCTATCTGTCGACTCCACTGTTCGGTGATTTGGGGACGTAAAGGTGTAAGGTGTAAGGTGTAAGGTGTAAGGTGTAAGGTGTAAGGTGTAAGGTGTAAGGTGCCTGGTACCAACAGCTACGCGTTAGCATCCAGTTCCTTTGCCTTCCGATTTAACATTCAAGCAGTTAAGCGATTGTGCTCTGCTGAACAGACTAGCCGCTAGCCGTTAGGCTCTGCTTCAATCCGGATTTGCCGTCCCTGTAGCCAAAACAAGATCAACTCGCTCGAAAGCTGCCCAACAACAGTTTTTCAATGCAAGAAACGGACGCTAACGCGTGGCGTCTAGTTTAAGTGGCTAGTCTGTCGCAACATTTTTTCAAACTTCTCAATTCAAACTTCAAACTTCTTCCTATGACAATCGGCTTCGGAATTATCGGCTGCGGAATGATCGCTAACTTTCACGCTCGAGCGATTCGAGATATTGAAGGCGCGAAGTTGGTGGCTTGCTACAACCCGACGGCTCCAAAGGCAGACAAGCTAGCAGTGGAATACGACTGCACGGCCTATACCGATTTGGAAAAGATGTTAACTCATCCAGGTTTGGACGTCGTGACAATCGGCTCGCCGAGCGGCTCGCCATGGAGCCCTGTATAGCGGCGGCCAAAGCTGGCAAGCATGTGATTGTCGAGAAGCCACTAGATGTAACGCTCGATCGCTGTGATCGAATGATTGCGGCCTGCGAGAAGGCTGGAGTGAAACTGGCCACGATTTTTCCTTCCCGTTATCACGGCTCGGCGAATTTGATGAAGCAAGCAGTCGACCAAGGTCGCTTCGGTAAGTTGGCTTTGGGCGATGCTTACGTGAAGTGGTATCGAACTCAGCAATATTACGATAGTGGAGCTTGGCGCGGGACGTGGAAGCTCGATGGCGGCGGAGCGCTGATGAATCAAGCCATTCACAGTGTCGACCTTCTGCTGTGGCTGATGGGCCCAGTCACCGAAGTTAGCGCTCACACGGCCACTCTGGCTCACGAGCGGATTGAAGTCGAAGATGTGGCGGTTGCCAGCCTGCGATTTGCCAGTGGTGCTCTGGGAGTTATCGAAGCTACAACAGCAGGCTTTCCCGGATCGCTAAAGAAGATTGAAATCACTGGCTCGACGGGCACTGCCATTCTGGAAGAGGAAGATATCATCAAGTGGCACTTCGCTGAAACAACGCCCGAAGACGAACAGATTCGACAAGAGATGCTGGGAAAGACCAAGACTGGCGGCGGTGCTGCCGATCCAGCCGCAATTGGACATCACGCTCACGCAGCTCTTTTCCGAGACGTGCTGGCTTCAATTACCGATGACAAGCCTCTTTCAATCGATGGCCGCGAAGGGCGTCGCAGTGTCGAGTTAATTCTGGCGATCTACGAAAGCGCTCGGTCCGGTAAATCGGTGCGCCTGAGCAATTGATTTTGTCCTTAGTGGAACGCGCCAGAGTTCCGTTTTTACGTTGGGGAGCCACCAAGTTCCGATTTAGAAAACATTCATTCGCGACGAATATCGTCTCTCAGCTCGTTGAAAAATCACCCAAAGAGCGATTACGATCAGGAGCACCGCTGCGCTGAGCACGAGCAAGAAAAATGTTGAGCAAAATGACGCAGCGTGTTCAACTTGATCGACAGAAACTAGAGTCTAAAGCCAACCTGGCAACTACCTGCCTATAAAAAAACGTCTCTCCGCGATCGTAAAATCAATGCGAATCATAATCCTTCCTGATGCACCTTCCGTTAGCAGTCGCGCTGCCGACATCTTTTGTCGCCTTCTGCAGGATCTGCCCGATGCGGTTCTGGGGCTGGCCACCGGCGGAACTCCATTGGGAACCTACAATGAGCTGGTTCGACGCAATCGCGCTGGTGAGATTAGTTTTGCCGAGGTCACGACGTTCAATCTGGATGAGTACGTTGGCATTCCGCGAAATCACAGCCAATCGTATCACAACTTCATGCATCAGAATTTCTTTTCCCACATCAACATCAACGTGGATAACTGTCGTTTGCCTGATGGTGAAGCCGCGGATTTGATGACCGAGTGTCACCGGTATGAAAAGATGATCGATGATGTTGGCGGAATCGATCTACAGATTCTTGGCATCGGCTCTGATGGTCACATCGCCTTCAACGAGCCTGGATCATCGCTGGCCAGTCGAACACGCGTCAAAGCCCTAACCCAACAGACTCGCCTGGATAACTCCAGGTTCTTTCACTCGCTGGATGAGGTACCCCGTGTCGCGATCACGATGGGAGTTGGCACGATACTGGAGGCCGATCACATTCTGTTATTGGCCACCGGAGCGAGTAAGGCTCAAGCAGTTCACGATTTCGTTGAAGGACCGGTTACCGCAATGGTGCCAGCTTCGGCGCTACAACTGCATCCTCAAGTGACTGTACTGCTAGATGAAACAGCCGCCAGCAAGCTTGATCGTCGCGACTACTACAATCATGTCGAAGCCATCCAGCGCGAGCTTGAAGGTATGTAAGTAGGCCGTAACAAGTGAAGCGCCGTTACGGCGAACGTTCTTTCCGGTTGGCTGGTCCTTCTAAAAACTAGCAGCTTGAGCTTGATGAACCCTCCCGCGCGCTGAAACTGGCTAACGACCGCTCAATCTTGTTCGCGGGTAGGGTCGCACAGCGAGTTCAACGAGCGGATTGAACTTCCAACTGAGCCTCCATTCCGCCTCATCCAATTCACTCCTTGACTCCGAAATTTAACTCCGCATACGACCCGACTGGGCTCACGCAAAAGCTTTCATTTCGCCCTCCCGACTCCGCTCGTACCTCGCTTGCCACCTTCCCAAAAGTAAATCAAACTGCTGTTGGTACGTTTTCGTTCCGGAGGGTCCGCTTCGACAATTCAGATCATTTGGAAAGCTAAGGTCTGCCGTAACTGCGTAAACTTCTTACGGCCTACCAAATCAACTGAAATCTACAGATTAACTGATTGACAGTTCGGAAACTTCCGATATATTTGAGTAAAGGAGGTTCGATGATGAGTCGTTCTAAACTTAGTCTGACGAGCCTAGAAAACCCGGGTGAAGCCGCCGAATGCTTGCGAGTCCTAGCACACCCCCACCGATTGCGGATGATCCAAATGCTGCTGGCCGATCACTACTCGGTGACCGAACTGGCCGAGGCCTGCGAGTTACCTACCGCGATGGCCTCGGAGCATTTGCGATTGATGCAACGCTGTGGATTCTTGGCTAGCCAAAAGGAAGGTCGCCGAGTTTATTACTCCGTTGTCGAACCGCATTTGAAACAGATTGTTTCCTGTATCGAAAAGCGGTTTGATTCCGAACAGTAGACTGCCAATTCAACTAGAATTTTTTTTACCCCGATAGTTCGAAACGTTCCGAACTATCGAACGATAAGGAGCCGACAAATGTCAATCCAAACCATTAGCCCTCGAGAGCTGCACAACATCGTCTGCTCCGGCAAGCAGGTTAACCTGATCGATGTTCGCACTCCTGCAGAGTTTCGTGAGGTTCACGTGGCGTTCGCAATCAACGTGCCATTGAATCAACTGAATGCCAAGGAGTTGGTCAATGTAACGCGAGACTCCGAACAACCCTTGTATGTCATCTGTAAATCTGGAGCCCGAGGTCGACAGGCTTGCGAAAAAATCACCGCTGCAGGTTGTCGTTGCGTAATCAACGTCGATGGTGGTACCTTGGCATGGGAGCAAGCCTGCCTGCCCGTTGTAAGAGGCAAGAAGACGATTTCACTAGAACGACAAGTCCGAATCGTCGCGGGATTGCTGATAGTGATCGGATCTCTGCTGACAATCGCACTCGACGAACCACTCTGGTCGATTTTGTGTGGAGCCTGTGGAATTGGCCTGATGCATGCAGGACTTACCGATAGCTGCCTAATGGGCATGATGCTTTCCGTGATGCCTTGGAATCAAGGTGGTCCAAAATCCGCTGAAAAGCCAATCGAGACGACCACGGACTCCTGCTCACGTTGATCAAACAAAGATTGTTCTGTTTCACCCAAGTATGAAAGGAAACAACAATGAGTACTCTCAGCCATGTCACTACCCAAACGTTCAAGCATGACGTCCTTGAATCAGACTTGCCAGTCGTCGTCGATTTCTATGCAGATTGGTGTGGCCCCTGTCGCATGTTGGCTCCCACACTTCAAAAGCTGTCAAATGAGTTCGATGGATCGGTCAAGATCGTTAAAGTCAACGTCGACAGTGAACCTGCGCTTGCCAATCAATTCCAAGTCCGATCGATACCGATGTTGGCAGTGTTTGTTGGCGGTCAACTGGTTGGTCAAAGCGCAGGTGCGCCACCTGAAAGCGCATTGCGGACAGCGTTGAATGAATTGGTAGATTATAAGACCCGCCAGCACGCATGAGCCTGCCTTTAGAGGTAACCCATTCGCATTTGAGGCGGTCCCCGACTAGCTTTTGTTCACAAGTACACGATCGTATGAGATAGAAAATGTCAACTCAAGCCAAACAATCGACGCTTGTAACCCTATTCAGTTTGCTTCGCAAGTTTGCTTATTGGATTGCAGTTTTAGCCGGTTGTTTGGTAGTGGTGTTCATGCTGCTATGGGTCTCTGGCACCTTTCATCGCAAAGTTCCTATCGAAACCACTAGCGGCAACTTACAGAAGCTGCCAACGGCAGTGGCCATCCACGAGGTTAAACTACTGAACTTGCCTCGCTATGAAACAGCCGTCGGCACGATTCAAGCTGTCCGCGAAGCCTCCGTCGCTTCGAAGATACTAGCTAGAGTCGAAGAGGTGAACGTGATCGCTGGACAAAAGGTAGCCGCTGGCGAATCATTAGTCCGATTACAAAACGAGGATCTTGCGGCTCGACTGGGCCAAGCTGAATCCAATCGCTCGGGGGCTGAAGCGCGGCAAGTTCAGGCTCGCGCCGAATTCGATCGCGCGGCCAGTCTACTTGCAGGGCGAGCCGTATCGCAATCGGAGTATCAAGCTCGCGAGGCAGATCTCCGCAGCGCTTCAGCGGAACTTGAACGATCCAAGCAAGCAGTCGAGGAAGCCAAAGTGCAATTGTCCTATGCCACGATCGTTGCACCTTTCGATGGCATCATCGTCGACAAGCAGGTCAAGCCCGGCGACACGGCAGTACCAGGACAAGTACTTTTTAGTTTGTACGATCCAACTCACATGCAACTAGTAGCCCAAGTTCGCGAGTCGTTGGCACTCACGCTCAAGCCTGGCCAGCGCATCATGGCAGGTCTGGCATCGCTAGGCTATGAGTGCGAGGCCACGATTAGCGAGGTCGTCCCGCAGGCGAACTCATCGACGCATTCCTTTGCAGTAAAAGTAGTCGGGCCATGCCCACCCGGCGTTTACAGCGGAATGTTCGGTAGATTGAAGCTACTAATCGGCGCCGAAGACGTCATTGTAATTCCAAAGTCCGCGATCAAACGAGTCGGACAGTTAACCATGGTGCTCGTTGCCAAGAACAGCTTGGGAGAGCTTCGAAACGTACAGCTCGGCCGAGACATCGATGGGCGATTGCAGGTTCTGGCAGGACTGCGAGCAGGAGAATCTGTGGTTGAAGATATTGCCAGCATGGAGGTTAAACTATGAGCCGTCATCAAGCAGTCGACGATGGACACTCAGATTTTTTGTCGGGCATTGTTCGGGTTTTTCTGAATAGCAACCTTTCCATCATCCTAATCATCGCAGCCGCACTGCTGGGTATTGCGGCTCTGCTACTAACACCGCGAGAAGAAGATCCTCAGATTGTTGTACCGCTGGCCGATGTTTATGTCAGCGCTCCTGGCTACACCGCTCAGCAGGTTGAGCAACTGGTATCAACGCCACTTGAACGCATGCTCTCGCAGATTGATGGCGTTGAGTATGTCTACAGCATGTCGCGGGATGATCAAGCCATCATCACGGTGCGATTCTATGTTGGTCAGGATCGCGAACGAAGCTTGGTCAAGCTTTTCAAGAAGCTGAATGAGAACTACGACTCGATACCGTCGTCGGTTAAGTCGTGGGTCTTAAAACCTGTTGAAATCGATGATGTCCCAGTAGTCACATTCGCATTAACTGGAGCGGAAGGCGATAGCTTTCAGCTTCGTCGTATCGGCGAGGAACTCGTCGAACGCCTAGCCACCATTAAGTACGTCAATCGAGCTTACGTCGTAGGCGGGCAGTCGCGGGAGGTACGAGTCGAAATCTCCCAAGATCGCTTGCAAGCGTTTCAACTAACCTTGCCCGAAGTACAACGAGCCATTCAAGCGGCCAACGACAACCAGCCAGCAGATCAAATCGCCGTCAATGATAAACAGCTAGCCTTGCGTACATCGGTAGGGCTACAGTATCCCAATCAACTAGCCGACCTGGTAGTGGGCGTGTTTCAAGATCGGCCGGTCTATCTGAAGGATGTTGCCGAGGTTCAGGACACCGCACAGGAGCCGCAGAATTATGTACGACATGGTTGGGGCCTGCGGCCGGACTTCGAGGCTCATCCGGGCAGCCCAGGTGAAGTCATGGGCTCTTATCATCAAGCCTCGCTGAACGATCCGAACAACAAGTCGGAGAATGCATCATCGGTAGCTTCTACTTAAGGCTGCCGTGCCAAGCGTGACCATAGCCATATCCAAACAAAAGGGCGCCAACGCAGTTCAAGTGGCCAAGCAGATCGTTCAAAAAGCCGAAGTGCTGCGATCAACCGTGGTTCCGGCAGTGTTGAAATGATCATCACTCGAAACAACGGGCTGACCGCTAATGAAAAGGTGAACGAACTCGTCGAGGCCCTTGGGATCGCCATTGTGATTGTGATTCTGTTGCTAACCATTGGCATGGGCTGGCGTGAAGCAATCATCGTGGCCATCGCCGTACCAGTCGTGTTTGGATTGACACTCCTAGTTAACCTAGTGGTTGGCTACACCATTAACCGAGTGACTCTGTTTGCCTTAATACTCGCTCTGGGCTTGCTGGTGGATGATCCAATTGTGGACCTCGAGAACATCGCTCGGCATTTTCATGATCGAAAGCGGGCTAGCCGCAGGATTGTTCTAGACGCTGTGGCCGAGATTCGTCCGCCACTCATCAGTGCCACGCTCGCAGTTATTGTCAGCTTTTTGCCGATGTTTTTTATCACGGGCATGATGGGACCATACATGTCGCCGATGGCGTTGAATGTACCGGTCGCCATGCTGATGTCGATGCTTGTGGCCTTCACGATTACACCTTGGTTGAGCTATCACGTACTGAAAGGGAATTTTCCGAATGATGAGACCGGAGATGCTTCTTCGCGCGACGAAGATTCAAACTCGACTCAATCGGTGGTAGCCCATGCGGCCTATGATCCAGAGCAAGTTCGGAAGACGCTGCTCTATAGGTTTTTCCGACCACTGATGTTGCCGCTACTCAAGAGTTACAGCCGAGCTATTGGGTTCTTGATTCTGATGGCGGCCCTGACTTGTGCCGCTATGGGTTTGGGCGTGTTTCGAATGGTCCCACTGAAGATGTTACCATTCGATAACAAGAACGAGTTTGTCCTGATTTTGGATCTCGATGAAGGTACAACGTTGGAGCGAACCGCCGCAGTGGTGCACGAATTAGAAGCGGTCATAGCTCAACAGCCCGAGGTCATCGACTACACCTCATACGTCGGTAACCCAAGCCCGATTGATTTCAATGGCATGGTTCGTCACTACTACCTTCGATCGCAGGCTCATCAAGCGGAAATGCGAATCAACTTGGTAGGCAAGAAGAATCGTCAACAGCAAAGTCACGCGATTACCTTGCGACTACGAGATCAATTGACAGAGATAGCGCAGCAACACGGCGGCAAGCTGCGGTTGGTCGAACTGCCGCCGGGACCACCTGTATTGGCATCGATTGTTGCTGAAGTTTACGGTCGAGAGGACACGTCTTATGAGAACCTGTTAGCCTCGTCACAGATCGTATCCCAGCGGCTGCGAAAAGAGCCCGGCGTCGTTGAAGTAGATGATATGGTTGAAGTGCCGATGACTCGATTGACATTTGTACCTGATCAAGAAAAAGCGGCTCTTGCTGGAATCTCTGTCGCCGACATTGGCAGCGCAGTTCGCACCGCCTTAGCTGGTCAAACTAGTGGATTGTTACGAATAGATGCCGAGCGTCATCCGCTGGAGATCGTGGTTCGATTGCCGCGCTCGACTCGCAGCGATCCATTCAGCTTGAGCCAATTGGCGGTCAAAGGTCGAACCGGGGAGTTGGTTCAACTGAATGAAATCGGAAAATGGGATGCGACGCGAGTTGGTCAAACGATCTACCATAAAAACCTAGTACCTGTCGCCTATGTAATGGCCGAAACCGCCGGTCGACCTCCAGCCGACTGCATCGTGGATATTTTGGCAGATCAGCAAAGTGAAGGTAAACAGTTTGTAGATTCTGTAGAACCGAGGCCCTTGAAGGATCGAAGCTTCATCAGCAATGGTTCAGGCGTCACGTGGGGATTGGGGGCTGGCACACGGGCGGTGTTTTCGGGGGAAGGCGAATGGCAAATCACGCTGGACGTATTCCGAGATTTAGGCTTAGCCTTTGGCGCAGCAATGGTTTTGATCTATATCATTCTGGTCGCTCAGACGGGTTCATTCCTGATACCGGTGATCGTGATGCTGGCGATTCCTTTAACCGTGCTTGGTGTCATGCCAGGATTCTACATGTTGAATCAGATCATGTCGGTTGATGTAGGTGGCTATGCTGATCCAGTCTTCTTCACTGCCACGGCAATGATTGGCATGATTGCACTTTCGGGCATCGTGACGAGAGACTCGATCATCTTGGTCGACTTTATGGAGCAAGCTGTTCGCAATGGTCGACCACTGTTTGATGCGATCTTGGAAAGTCGCGTGGTCAGGTTGCGACCGATTCTGCTAACGGCCGGAGCAGCAATGCTGTCAGCCATACCAATTACTCTAGATCCAATCTTCTCGGGTTTGGGATGGTCATTGATCTTTGGATTAGTGGCTTCAACGATCTTTACGTTGTTTGTGATTCCAGTGACCTACTGGTTGTTCCATGCGCTGCGAGGAGCAAAGTCGTAGGAAAAGTTGTAGAGTTGGCCCAGTAATCTACTTAAGTTCCAGGGTGGAATGTACCAGAAAGTGATCCGACCCAGCTCGACGAATTACCTTTGTTTCGATCGCCTTAAGGTGTGAACTATGGAACACGTAGTCCAATCGCAAAAGGAGTGGTAGTGTTGCAGTGGGCCATTGCCAAGTATGCTCTTTCTCTGCTTGCGGATTGACGGAGAGATGTGCATCAATGAAACCAAGTTTTCGTAAATAGTCCTGTTCCTTCGACTTGGAGATGCTGTTGAAGTCACCAGATAGAACGATTGGCTTTTGGAGATTGACGTGATCGATAATCATTTCCAACTCCGCCTGATGAACTTGCTCCAAGCTATCCAAACTCTTCAGTGTTCCCCCAAGGCCAGATTTGTTGGAGAGTTGCACTGGTGAGAGATGAATGTTGATCAATTGGATTGCCTGTCCATGCAATTGCAGTTCGGCGCAACAAAACCCAAATAATCCATGGCGAGGTGGAATAAATCTAACATTGTTCAAGCGGTTTTTTGATGCAAAGGCGAATCGCTCGGCAAGGTAAGCACCATTGTGACCAAACGAAGTGAAGTGTGGATAGATCGTACTTAACTTGGTTCGAAGAAACTCTTCAGACTTCAAGGTTGTTTCTTGCAACACAACTACATCCGCAGCAGATTCATTGATCGCTTCAACAACCAAATCCAGCCGTCGATTGCTGTAGTTTATGTTGTATGTAGCAATCTGAATTTGCTGTGCGACCAAGAATTGCGATGATATCGCTATTAGAAAGCAAGATCCAAGGATTCGAATCATTTGGATGATCTTGGGCAAGAAGGACCGAATAATCCAGCATAAGACTAGCTTAGCCAATTCGTGCCACAATCACAACTTACAACGGCTTGATGCGAACGTTGCGATACCAGGCTTCTGCTGGAGGTCCGGAGTGGATCTGTAAGCCGATGATGCCGGTCTTGGCAATGTCCAAGTCCTGTTCCTTGTAGTCAACGGTCTTTGTTCCATTGACGTAGATTTGAATGTTATCACCCTTGGCGATGATGCGCAGGTTGTTCCACTCGCCCTGATTTACCTGCTTGATGGAATCGACAGGCGTTTCAGCCAAGAACTTCTTACGACGGGATTCATCGTAGAGTGCTCCCCAGATCGATCGGTCTTTACCCATCAGTCCGATGTCGCACTGGTATCCGATCACTTCGTGGTGATTGGGAATCCGTTCACTGCGAAACTGGACACCCGCGTTATCACCTTGTCCAATTAGCTTGGCATCAAGACGCAATTCGAAGTTCTCGTACTTCTGCTCTGTACAAAGGAATTCGTTGTTGGGGATCTTCTCCTTTAAGTTACCCGCAACAATAGCCGAATCCTCGATGCGAAAGAACTTCATGTTGCCCTCCCAGCCATCGAAGCTCTTGCCATCAAACAAAGGCTTAAATCCAGTTTCGTCCAGCGGCGCGCTGACAACTGGCGGTTGAGTCCCAGTCGCTGCTTGTTGCGCATTCAGGAGTTGGGCTCCAGTGCTAAACAGGCAAATCATCGCTATGGAGCTTAGCCAAAACAGAGTGTTGCGGGTCAACATGCTCGATTCCTTTTGTACAAGTTGGTCAACGAAGTTCAACCGCACATTCTAGCAGAACTGTTTGTCGACTGCGGCAGCAACCTTCGCACAGCGTCGCATGGTCTCTTCGAATTGCTTGAAGTCCAGTGACTGATAACCGTCGGATAGAGCCTTTTCAGGATTCGGATGCATCTCGATGATTAGTCCATCCGCACCTGCTGCTACCGCCGCTACGGACATGTCAGGCACCATGTAGGCGTGACCCGTTCCGTGGCTGGGGTCGATGATGACGGGCAAGTGAGTTTTGCGATGCAGGTAAGTAACGCTAGCCAGTGGCAAAGTGAAACGAGTGTGATTTTCGAAAGTACGAATCCCGCGTTCGCACAACATCACATTTTGATTGCCCTCATTCAAAATGTATTCGGCTGCTAGTAAGAACTCTTCCATCGTTGCACTGGCACCGCGTTTGAGCAGAATTGCCCGATCGGTATTTCCAACGGCCTCCAGCAATCGGTAGTTTTGCATGTTACGAGCACCGATCTGAAGCACATCGGAATATTTTGCAACCAGTTCGACTGACTCGGTGCTCATCACTTCAGTAACAACCGCCAAGCCCGTTTCTTGGCGAGCTGCTGCTAGAAGTTTAAGACCATCTTCCTTCATACCCTGGAAGCTATAGGGGCTGGTTCGAGGCTTGAAAGCTCCACCGCGTAGTGCTGTTCCACCTGCCGCCTTAACCGCTCGCGCGCAGGCCATGATCTGCTCTTCACTTTCAACGCTACATGGACCGGCAATGACGCCAACAGTACCAGCACCAGCCCTGAAGTTCAGCACCTTTACCTGAGTTGGCTCGGGCTTGAGTTCTCGGCTGGCCACTTTGTAAGGGGCAAGAATGGGCAATACTTCAGCCACACCAGGGCCTGTCTCCAAGTCGGCTGGCTTGGTCATTCGTTCGTCGCCAACAGCAGCGATTACCGTGCGTTCGGTTCCGCGAATCACGTGGGCCTTGAGACCCAATTGATGAACGCGGTCGGTCATGTGCTTGATCTGTTCTTCAGTAGCACCTTGTTCCATTACAACAATCATTTTCAAACCTCGATAGCTTTGGTCGGGAAAACAAAAAACCCTGAGGATCTTAGATCTTCAGGGCCGTGAATTTTTTAGTCTTTAGGTCGCTTGTCGCAGACTACGTACGTTTCACAGCCCCTGAATAAAGTCAGGGTAAAAGCTGAAAAAGTAAGTAAAGTAAGCTGCGTGGCTCATGTTAACTATTATGATCACCTGCCCCACAACTGGCAATAGCGGTTCCAGAGAAAGTGTCAGCAGCAGATTGTCTGGATTCCACGCCTACTCTTGAATGGCTTTTTCCAAGCGGCGAACTTGGATGCGGATCGGTTCCAAGTCGGGGTAGATCTCCAGGGACTGGCGAAACCAGAACAGAGAATCGATCAAGTCGCCGTGATCGAGATAACAATGCCCCAAGCCTACCATGGCTGCATAGTGAAATGGATTAAGCTTGAGAGTGTGTCGGCAGTCTTCGATAGCCTGCTTGATAAAGTCGAGCTGAAAGTAGGCAAGTGAACGTTGATGAAACAGCTCGCTTGTACCACCAGTGGATTCGATACAGCTACTTGATAGTTCAATAGCCTTTTCGAAATCACTGCACTCATTCAATCGAATCACTCGTTCAAGAGTGTGGCGTTGTTCAGCAGTGCCTTCACGTGACGCGATAGCTCGAAGTGAATCATCAGCAACTAAGCGAAGTTTGCGATCGGCCACGTTGAGCAGCGGCCCCAGTTTGGTAATGGAAGATTGAGGGCCTATCAAACCTAACGCCAACGCGGCGGCTCTTCGAGCGTGAATGTCACCGACCATCAGAATGCGTTCAAGCGTTGCAATCGAATAGATCTGAGCGATTGCGGTGATGAATAGTGGCGTGTCTCCATCCGCCAAATAGCGCTGGTAGAACTTTACCAGTACAGATTGTCGGGCAGAACCTTCGGACACAATAAACTTTCAGAGGTAGACATTCAAAGTGATACATCAAGTGCCCAAAAGTGAAGTCAGAATGAACCGAATTGTTTAAGCACCGACTGAGTTGCCAGTATAATCAGGTGAGTGACTAGGGCAAATCTTCAACATCAATCCTCCAGTTGTTACAGCGGTTTTTTCATAGAAAGTTAGTGGCGATCGGTCGTCAGAAATCGGTTAAGGCTGCCGCATTTCGCTCAATCGTTATAATCGTCAAAGTCGCCTGGCGGCGATGCTAGTTCAAAAGTCAAAGCCATCAAAATCCAGGTCGAACAGATGCACCATTGCTTCAACTCAACTCGTCGGATGGATCGACTTTGGAGCGGACTACAAGCCTGGTGCTGTGCCGTCGCCTCCGCTCTTCCGGCATTAGTAGGACTAACGTCTTTGATCGTTTGTATTCCCAGTAGTTTGATTGCACAAGAGAATCGGAATGATCGGAATCTGCTTCTTTTGCCGACTAGCGTTGAAGCTCGCGGCAAGCTCAAGCAATCCTGTCAGATGTCCAATGAAAAGCCGTTACGATTCGCATTGGCCGATATCAATGGTGCCTACAAACTTCCGTTCTGGGTCGACCGCCGAGTCGACCTAATGCAACCGGCCATCGTAAAGCGTCTTGATGACTCCCAAACGTTGGGCGAGGAATTAGTGCGGTTAGCGGTTAGTTGTGGAATACAAGGCGGGTTCGTTGAGAATATCTATGTAATGGCCCAGTCCAATCGCCTGGCAAGAATACAGCGATCAGCCGTAGTACTTCATGGCCAACTGGCTAGCAAAAACAGGGCTCTTGCCACTCAGTCCCAAGCTTTGGAGTGGCCCGATATCACTTCCAGTAACGAACTGTTGCAGATAATCTCCAGGAAGTGGAATGTTGAACTGCCCAATGTTGAACTGCCACATGACTTAATGCATGAAGGGATGTTGCCCAAGTGCTCGCTTTCGACGCAACTTGCACTTTTGCTAGCGGGGTTCGATCTTCAAGCCACAATCGATCCGGCCAGCACGCAAGATCGAATTAGGTTAAAGTTCGATCCGCTTTCCAGTAGCTCAGCTTGGGATGACACCTATCAGCGTTCGCCGAGTGAAGCGACATTGAAAGAGCTTCGCAATCGATATCCCAATGGAAGTCTAGAACTTGTGAAGAAGGACGCGGTAAAGGTTCGCGGTGAAACGAATTTACACAGCGACCTGCTAACACCACCGGCAGCGCCCAAGCGTAGTAACAATAACTCTGAGCAGCGCTACACGCTTGCCCCGCCACAAAAAGTACCTGTCAATGAAGTGGTCAAGACGTTGTCCGAGAGTATGAAGTTTGAAGTGGTTTGGGCATCTGAGTGTACAGTCAAGCATCGCAGTGAGCTAATTCAGTTTAGTGTGACCAAAGTAACTCGAGCTGAATTGCTAAAAACAATCGCAGATGCAGCTAACCTACGCTTTGTCGACGAAGGCAAACGATTGTTGATCTATCCGAAGTAGTAAATAGCGAATTGCAGAAACTGACCTCAGACGACTTTTACGCCTCCGTCTGAAACTGCCATCAAAATAACGCCAGCCAAGAAACAAAAGCTTCATGAGTTCCTCGGATAAACTGTCACGGGATGCGATCGCTGCCGAGTACTTCGAGCGATTGCCGTTCTCGCCCTATCCGGTTCAGGAGGAGGCTCTGCTTGCCTACTTTACGTCGGAACAAGGGGTGCTCGTATGCGCGCCGACGGGAACTGGGAAGACGCTCATTGCAGAGGCTGCAATCTACGAAGCCTTGCGTTCTGGAACTCGCGCTTACTATACGACTCCACTGATTGCCTTAACCGATCAAAAGCTTCACGAACTGCGCCAATCGGCGGTTCGTTGGGGATTCAATGAAAATGATATCGGGCTGGTGACTGGAAATCGTCGCGTCAATCCAAACGCTCCAGTGTTGGTTGTTGTTGCAGAGATTTTGTTCAACCGCCTGCTGCAACCAGAACTGTTCGACTTTAGCGACGTACAAGCCGTGGTGATGGACGAGTTTCACAGCTTCAATGATCCCGAGCGAGGCATCGTATGGGAGCTGACGCTGGGAATGTTGCCCGCTCATACTCGGACCTTGCTACTGAGCGCGACAGTTGGCAACAGTTATGAGTTCACCAGTTGGCTGCGTCGAAGTTGCGGTCGCAACTTGCAATTGGTCGAAGGCAAGGAGCGAAAAGTACCGCTCAGCTTTCATTGGGTCGAGGATCATACGCTGGACGAATGGATCGAAAAGATGGTCGAGGGCAGCGAACTGGAGCGTAGGACTCCGGCCCTGATTTTCTGTTTCAATCGCGATGAATGTTGGCAGGTCGGCGAACTGCTCAAAGGCAAGAAAGTGCTCGACAAGAGCAAGCAGGCCGCAATTACCGATGAACTGGAAAAGTACGACTGGAGCGAAGGCGCTGGGCCGAAGCTCAAGCAGATGTTGCTCCGAGGCGTCGGCGTTCACCATGCCGGTGTATTGCCTCGTTATCGACGAGTTGTCGAAGAACTTTTTCAAAAGAAACTGCTCAGCGTTACCGTATGCACCGAAACACTTTCGGCTGGAATTAATCTGCCAGCGAGAAGCGTGGTGTTGCCAACCATTCTGAAAGGGCCTCGCGATAAACGTCGAGTCATTGAAACTTCTTCAGCTCAGCAGATCTTTGGCCGAGCTGGTAGGCCTCAGTATGATACTGAGGGTTACGTGTACGCTTTGGCGCATGAGGATGATGTGAAGCTGTTAAGGTGGCGCGAGAAGTACGACTCGATTCCTGAAGACACGAAAGATCCAGGATTGCTCGCTGCCAAGAAAGCACTCAAGAAAAAGATGCCCAAGCGACGTGAGGGTGAAACCTATTGGACCCAAGCTCAGTTTGACAAACTGCGAGCGGGCACCTCTGCTAATCTCGTTAGTCGAGGCAATCTACCTTGGCGATTGTTGGCCTATTTACTGCTGAAGACCCCAGAAGTTAAACCGCTCAGAGATATGGTTAGTAGACGTTTGTTGGATTCATCGCACATCGAACGAGCTCAAGAACATCTCAATCAGATGCTCGTTACGCTTTGGACTGCGGGTTATGTCCAACTGGAACCTAAACCTCGTTTCAAGAGTTCGGCTCCGAATCAAAGCACTTCAGCTCCGAATAAACCAGCGGCTAAGAGTTCGCCGCCTGCACCGACCAATCGCGGTTTGTTCGACGTTGCCGGACTAAGTAGCTTGTTGCCTACAGCAGCGCCAGAACAGGCGGCTCATTCCAAGCCAACTTCGAACGAAGGTCGTGGTTACGATCTGCAAAACTATCGCCCAGAATTCGCGCATCCTGAAGATAAGCTGGAACTGTTGGTTCGTATGCGCAGCATCAACCCGTTGTGGGGTGAGTTTCTAGCTGGGCATCTCGCGATCGCTGATGATACCGAAAGACTGTTGGTACTGGAGAGTACGCTGGAGATGCCTGGCACTGTCGCGCGATATGTCAGAGTTCCCAAGCCCGAGTTTATGCCACCTGGACCCTTGGCTACAACTCGTTTAGATGAACGGCTGCTTGAGCTGGGGTTGGCAACTCAGCAGGAGCTTATTGGTCAATCGCCCGATGCTGAAGACGAACGCGATATGCGTGGCAGCATGTTTGAGGAAGAGAAAGTGTGGATCATTACAATTGGAGAGAAGCTTCAACGACTGTTTCAGTACGACTTTCCCAAGGTACATGACTTCACGGTAACGCCGGTTCATGTTGCTGGAGAAGTTCTCGAATTCGGTGGAAATTTTAATAAGTACATCACCGCAAAAGGGCTGCAGAAGCATGAGGGGATCATCTTTAGGCATCTCTTAAGGTTGATTCTGTTGCTCGACGAGATGGCCAGCATACCGCCAATTGAAAGTACTGCAGAGGATTGGGAGGATCGCTACGATGCCTTGATTGATCGGCTTACCGAGTGTTGTCGCGCGGTTGATCCAGAGAGCACCGATGAGACTCTGGAAAGCGGTCGAGGCGGTGATGAGCTGACCAAGCAGTTACACTCCGTGCGCAAAGTTTGACTTGAAGCTGCTCCCGCCCTAGATGGGCCGTCCGGGGTTTTGACCCGTAGCTGAGCCCACGAGGGCCCGCGCGGGTACCGAGTTTTTCGACTCATCGATAAGGGGCGATCAATGAGAACAAGTGAACTTCGAAGACTCAGGGACGGCCACCCTGCCGTTTTGCAGCAAGTAGGGCCGCTAAGGATTCGTAGACTCGTCCACCACATTGTTTTCACGCAGCCTACTGGTGTGGTATCTTGCCATGAATTTGTGAGTCAAAGTGGGCTGGTAGCGCAACCAGTTGGAGCTCGGTCGGTTATCATCCTTGCCCACGAAAATGGCTTTCGCCCGGATATTTACCGAAAACTCCTTCTTGTCCCTAGCTTTAGACCATGAACAAAGCACCACAGACCGCAATCCTCCTACTCGTATTAGTCAAGATTATCCAGAATGGTATCAGCAGGTCATTAAGCACGCTGATTTGGCTGAGAATTCGCCGGTTCGAGGCTGCATGGTTATCAAGCCTTTTGCGAAGATGAAAAAAATTCGCTGTGGGAAAATATGCAACGTTCTTTAGACAAGATATTTGGGACACCCAGCACCAGAACGCACGCCTTTCCTCTGTTCCTTCGACTGGTATTTTGAAAAAGAGGCAGAGCACGTCGAAGGATTCGCCAAAGAGTGCGCCGTAGTTACTCACCATCGCTTGGAGCCAGACCCGGAAACCGGTGGCCTACGTCCAGCCGGGCCGTTGGAAGAGCCGCTGATTGTTCGTCCAACCAGCGAGACGATTATCGGAGCCATGTATGCTAAGTGGGTCCAAAGCTATCGCGACTTGCCGATTCTGATCAACCAATGGGCCAACGTTGTGCGTTGGGAAATGCGCACTCGATTGTTCCTGCGAACCGCTGAATTTCTGTGGCAAGAAGGACACACCGTTCACGCAACTCAAGAAGAGGCGGTCGAAGAGACGCACAAGATGTTGAAGGTCTACGCGGATTTCGTCGAGAACTGGATGGCCGTACCGGTGATTCAGGGTGAGAAAACTGCTGGTGAACGATTCCCAGGTGCCGATATGACTTTGTCGATCGAAGCCATGATGCAAGATCGCAAAGCTCTACAGGCTGGCACAAGTCACTTCCTGGGCCAGAACTTTTCAAAGGCTCAAGAGATTCGCTTCCAAGACAAAGATGGGCAACTGGCTTACGCTTGGACAACGTCTTGGGGTGTAAGCACTCGACTGATCGGCGCGTTGATCATGACTCACGCCGACGATGACGGCATGGTTATTCCTCCTCGGCTTGCGCCGGCTCACGCCGTCATACTTCCGATCTATCGCGATGAAGAGTCTCGAAGCCAAGTGCTCGACTATTGTAACAAGCTTAAGGCAGATCTCGGCAAGATCGCTTACGCAGGTCGAGCGATTGAAGTGCAGATTGATGATCGGGATTTACGCGGTGGCGAGAAGAAGTGGTATCACGTCAAGCGTGGTGTACCGCTGCGTATTGAAGTCGGCCCCAAAGATATTGCCAAGGACGCGGTCTTCATGGCAAGGCGCGATACTGGACAGCAAGTTAGTCTTGGTCGCGCAGAGTTGATCGAGACAATTGGCGAAGTGCTCGACAACATTCAAAACAATCTGTTTGAACGAGCCAAACAGCTTCAAGCGCAGAACACCGTAACCATCACTAACGAAAAAGACTTTAGAGCCTACTTCACGCCTAAGAATGCTGACAACCCAGAGATTCACGGCGGCTTTGCTTTGTGTCACTTCGCCAGTGAAGAAGCAGTTCAACCGTTGCTGGATGAGCTTAAAGTGACGATACGCTGTATGCCTCTTGAGAATAATGGTCCTGGAACCTGCTTCCTAACTGGAAAACCTGCCGAGCGGATGGCCGTGTTTGCCAAAGCCTACTAAGCTGGCTGAATCGATTCGGGTTTTCAAACTCGAATCGTTCAGGCATGCAAACTCACGGGACCTCCGATGGCTACAATCAAGCCCACGCCACCTGCACTGTTTCTCGCTGCGGTCTTCAGCAGCGATACTGGGGCGATTGAGTGGGCGAGGGGATGCATCGAGGCGAACTGGGGAGCCATCGCGCTAACCAGCCAGCCGTTCGAACATGACGAAACAGGCTATTATGCCGACGAGATGGGGCAGCCAATTGTCAAACAATTCATCGTTGTGGCCGAATTGTTCGATCCAGCCAGCTTGGCGGATCGTAAAGTACAGTCGAATGATTGGGAACAGCAGTTATCAAGCTCTGGGCAGTTTTCAGTGGCCAGACCCGTAAACATTGATCCTGGCTACCTAATGCTCGGCAAACTGATCCTGGCGTCAACGAAAGACCGCGCGCATCGAATCTATCTTCGCGATGGAATCTATGCTGAGGAATGCCTGTACTATGTCGGTGGTTGGCAGTCGCGACCTTGGACTTATCCTGATTATCAGCGAGCCGACTATCAAAAGTTCTTTTCAGAAGTTCGTGAACTGCTCAAGCAGATAATTGCCAATACTCGTTAACGCCACACTCATTGAAGCCCCGGAGAAGCCTGAATCTTGCACTGGACAATTTTGGCATTGCTGCTCGTGGTCGCTATTGTGCCAAGCTTCTTGGTTTCGTTGGTAGCCGTTGGCTGGGTGCGCCGAGCTGCCGAGCGTCTGGGTTTACTAGACAAACCCGGACATCGCAAAGTCCATTCCGTGCCAATACCGTTGGGTGGTGGACTTGGAATTTGGGCTGGCGTGGTAGCGACAATGGCTGCAGGTACGATTGCCGTTCTGATACTTGCTAGCAACCAATCTCTTGCCGAATATCTACCACCGTCGCTAACGCAACATCTGAGCGGATTGAGTTCTAAGATCTTCGAGATCTGGGTCATCATCGGTTGCGGAACTGTGCTTGTTCTTTTAGGATTGGCCGATGATCGCAAAGGCATTCCCTGGTGGCTAAGACTTGGAGTTGAGTTTGCGGTGGCAAGCTTTTGTGTTTACTTTCAAGGACTCCAGCTCACCGCGTTTATCGATCTGCCTTGGCTAACCGGAGCACTTAGCGTTCTATGGATCGTAGCTCTCATCAATTCGTTCAACATGCTGGACAACATGGATGGATTGAGTAGCGGGGTTGCCACGATATCGACTCTGATGTTGGCAATCATGTTGATGACCAGTCCCAATCAAGCCAATCAGCCTCAACTGTTCGTAGCGATGATGATGCTGATTCTCGTGGGGGCGTTGCTTGGTTTTCTGTGGCACAATTGGCCACCTGCCAAGATTTTCATGGGTGATGCAGGCAGTTACTTTATCGGCTTTTGGATTGCAGTTGGAACTTTGCTGGCGACCTATACCGGTTACCAAGGTGGTCAGCCTCATGCTGTCTTAGCGCCTCTGATAATTTTGGCGATTCCGCTGTATGACATGGTCAGTGTGATCATCATTCGGTTGAGCGAAGGACGTAGCCCCTTTGAAGGTGACAAAAGGCACTTCTCGCATCGCTTGGTCGATCTTGGGATGACGAAGAAGCAAGCCGTGTTGACAATCTACTTAGCAACAGCAGCGTGCTCGGTGAGCGCGTTGTTGCTACCTCGAGTTGACATGATTGGCGCTGGAATCATCCTAGTAGGCACGCTATTGATCTTGGGACTAATTCGCGTTCTTGAGTCAGTCGGCCGCGAAGAGCTGCCACCCAAAGAATAGTTCGATCTACACCATAGCGTGAGAAGTTAAAAAGTGCCCATGCTCTGCCGTAAGAAGCAAGTGAATGTCAGTTAATAAGAACTCAGCTAACAAGCCTTCGCCCAAGCAGCAGCGAGACCTTGCATCGCTGCTGAGGTCCGGTTGTTTTTGGCTGCTGGGACTTATAGTGGCCTGGTCGATGCTTCAGCCGATGGATTCAACTAGCGTGTTCGATGGATCGGCCATGTTGCAAAACCTAGTTTGGCTGCTACTCGCCGTGCTGGTTTCGCTGGAAGCCATCATCTCAGGACGCAAACTGTCGATCACCAAAATCGAAGGCCTATGCCTAGCTTTCATCGCGATATGGCTGATGGTGGTAACGCTGAATGCTGCAAGCAGTTTCAATCCTCGTACGGGTTGGAATGGATTTTGGCATCTGATCGCTGCTATTGCGTTGTACTACTCGATCCGATCTTTGGTAACGACATCAATAGAACGAAGCGGTTTGCTAAGTATCGTCCTCGCTGGAGCCATGACACTGTCGGGTGTTGGTCTGTATCAAGTGACGGTTGCATTCCCTGAAATGCGACAACAGTACTTCAGCGATCCTGAAAGGCAATTGGTGCAAATGGGAATTGATGCTCCCGAAGGATCTCCCACTAGAAAACGACTGGAAGATCGCCTCAACAGCCCTGAACCTTATGCAACATTTTCATTGGCCAATTCACTAGCAGTTTTGTTGAGCGGCGCACTCGTTGGAACATTAGGTGCGGCGGCTTACGGGTTGAGCTTACGATGGCAGAGCCGAACGAAGGACAGCGGCTTAGCCTCGCGCGAAAATACAGCCCCACAGGATAATACAACCCTGAGCGACCGCTCGATACTTGGCGGCTTTGCCTTCGCGATCCTTGGTCTTGCCTGTTTATTGATGGGCAGCGTTTGGTTTTTGACTCGCAGTCGCGTGGCCATTGCTGCGGTTCCGCTGACACTAGTTCTGATGCTGGTTGGTGCAACTTGGCAGTCTGGAGACAAACTGATAGCATCATTAAGCAACGATCTAAAACGAAAACTGCTTTGGAGCACTTCCATACTCGCCTTACTGTTTGCTGCTGGAGTCATTGCGTTGTGGTGGCGAGATCCCCAAGTGATTACCGAAGCAACGAAAAGTCTGAGCTATCGCTTTGAATACTGGCAAGGAACTTGGAAGATCGTTCAGCGGTTTCCTTTGCTTGGAATCGGGTTGGGGAACTTTCAAGCCATCTACCCGCAGTTCATGCTACCCACGGCCAGTGAGACGATTGCAGATCCTCACAATTGGATCTTGGATCTGGCGAGTTGCTGTTCATTGCCGGTCGCTGTCGTGGCCGTTCTGTGTATAGCCAGAGTGTTACTACAAAAACCAACTGGAAGTGATGTCGATGATAACTTCGTATCGAGTCATCGTGTCCTAGCAGTCGGTGCCGTGAGCGGATCTGCGATCGTGATTTTGGGAATGTATATCTTCGGGCAAGAGGCTGGACTGCTTGCAGCCATCTTTACGTTGGCCGCTTTGGCTACGCTCGCCGTAGCCAAGATCTTTCCGATGCTGAGCAGATTTACGTCGCATTCCAACTTGGTCTTCAAAGCGATGGCTGTCGCGATGTTGTTGTGCCTCATGATCAGCGGATCGTGGCAAGCTCCAGGGCTGCTTTGCCCTCTGTTGATATGCTTAACCTTGAGCCGTAATTCAAGCCAAGAGACTTCAAGTTCGTCCAAGAGCACCTCGGGGGCACCTCAAGCTATCTTGCTTGTTTGGTTGTTGCTCGTTGGCTGTTTCGTATTGTGGAGTTGGAAACCTGTGTTGGCCAGTCAGACTGAAGTGGCTCAAACGTTTACTTCATCACGACAACAGCTTGAGGCTGTAGAGAAAGCATGGCAGTTGGACCCACTGAATGCAGAGTGGGATCGCTTCCGAGCTAAGCTGCTGGTGGAGTTGGCGATTGCACCTGGTGAGAAAGATCGCTTTGAGGCCAATGCTGATAAAGCTTTGGCTGCGCTAGAGCACTGGACCTCTCGCGAGCCCATGTCGTTCATGACTTGGCAGTTTGCCGGAGATCAGTGCTTGCAACTTGCCGCTGTGGCAGATCAAAGAAACGCATCTCGCGCGAAGTATTTGGATCAGGCCGAGCGTAACTATGACCGAGCCGTTAAGGCTCGACCCAATAGTGTTCAGCTACATCTTCAGTTAGCCTATTGTCTTGCCCTACAGGGAAAATTCGAACTTTCAATTGGGGAGATCGACGTAAGTCAGCAACTGAGCGATAAGTCCCCCCATGTGGACCAACAGATTCAAGCTCAATTGCTTTGGACTCCCACTAACCCTGAGCTTTCACCCCCAAATGGAGTAAGGTCTTATGGCAGGGCAGAACCGGTTGTTGACTGGATTCGTACTCAATCCAATCGTTGAGTTAGATCGCTTTGATAGTTTTAGAAGGTGACTCAGAAATGGTTCGTTTGGTTGTGCTTATCCTCCTCAGCATTGGCCTCGGTACGGTTCTAGGTAACTTTCAATCGATAATGGGTAACCGCACCGAAGAGCGTTTCTACCTGGTCGAGACCAACGAAAAAACTCCCAAGATCAAGACAACTGGCGAGAACGCAGGTCTGGCGGTTGTCGAACTTCCGGAAGGTACTTCGTTCAAGTTTGGGACGATGAAGCACGGAACGTCGATGTCTCATGAGTTCCCCATCAAGAATGTGGGAACCGCTCCCTTAATCGTTAAAAATACAGGTTCGACCTGCAAGTGCACGGTTGGCAAATTGAACAAAGAGGTGCTGATGCCCGGCGAATCAGAGATGATCAAGCTGGAGTGGCGTGGTGTTGCCGTGAATCCTTCCTATGCCCAAACAGCTACATTTCAGACCAATTGCTTAAATCACGCCGAACTAAAATTCCAAGTTGAAGGGGCGGTAATTGACAGCTTCGTCCTCAAGCCAAGTGAAATTGGTTTGGGAGATTTTGCTGCGGATACTGGCACGAGCCGTGAGTTCTCTGTGTTTTGTTACACCGAAGGCGTCGATCTATCACGCTTCGAGTGGTCGAATCCTGAAACTGCAAAGTACATTAAACTCGAGCACTCTGAATTCCAGCCCAGCGAAGATCCAGACAATGCAAAAGCTATAAAGGCTTACAAAGTCAAGTTGAATGTATTACCCGGTCTGACAGTAGGCAATTTCAGCGGCAACGTATTGCTGCATACTAACAATGATCTAGATCGACTTGAACTTCGAGTTGGAGGTCGATCCGTAAGCGATATGTCCGTCATTGCAGGCAGCTCATTCAACGCTGAATCGGGAATTCTGACATTGGATAAGATCAGTGCTGCCGAGGGCCACTCGATGTCCGTCTGGCTGGTGCTGCGTGGTGAAGAGCATGCAACAACCGAGGTCACCGCTGAACAGGACAATGCCAGCGAAACCTTGAAGGTTTCTGTCGGGGAAAAACGTGTAGAAAAGACGCGGACCCTGGTTCCTATCAAGTTCGAGGTTCCCAAAGGAGCCAAAGAAGCGTATTATCCAGGCACTGGCAAGGGAACGTTTGTCAAAGTACTGCTGAAGGCTAATTCAAGCAAACCAACCGAACTGCCGATTCACGTGAAGTTGATAGTCACGAAGTAAAGCTAGCAATACATCTCAGGGTGGAGAATGATCGTGGTGCGAAGATTCGCCAAGTTTCAATGGACTGCTTTTCTTTGCACTGCTATGGCTGCGGTTGGATTACCTGGATGCCAATCTAAATCGAATGGCCCGAGCAAAACATCGGCCTCCAACGATGCCAAGGCTACTTCAGACTCCGGCGAAAACAAAACGGGACCAAAGATTGATGGCCATGTTGGCTCTGGTCCCGTAATTGAGTTGGAGCCTCAACCAACTCAAGAGGGCTCGGTCAAGACTGACAAGAAGGCTGCGTCTATTCCAGCCGAAACTGTGTCTGTCACTACAACGGTAACTGAACCCACCACAGATGCGACTGCTGACAAAGGTTCGAATCCCATCGTCGGCAATGTTGCAACCGAAGCCGAACGCAACCAAAAAATAGCTGAAGACTGGCCTCGACCTCAGTTCGTGCTCTATGTCTCTGGTCAACAACAAGGCTACATTGAACCGTGCGGATGTACCGGCCTGGAGTCACAAAAAGGTGGACTGATTCGACGCGACACGCTGATCAATTCTCTACGCGGTCGCGGCTGGAATGTAATCCCAGTGGACGTTGGAAACCAGAATCGGGATGAGAAGCAAGACGGACCACCGTCATCTGGTCCGCAACCAATGATCAAGTTTGAAACGACAGCTCAAGCTTTGCAGATGATGGACTATCAAGCCGTCAGCCTGGGCGCTAACGATCTTGTCCTGTCTCGAGTTGACCTGTTGCAGGTCGCGGGTAGCGCGGAAGGTAATAATCGCCCTTTCATCAGTGCCAATGTAACAGTTTATGATCTGCCAGATTTTTTCCCACCCTTCAAGATCATCGACGCTGGCTCACGCAAGATTGGCGTTACCTCTGTGATTGGAAAAGAGTTTGAGAAGAAGGTCATCAAAGATCCAAGCGAAAGCGAAGTCAAATTCTCCGATCCCTATGAAGCACTCAAGTCGGTTGTACCTCAGTTGAAGTCACAAGGCTGCGACTTCGTTGTGCTGCTTGCACACGCAAGTATTGAAGAGAGTGCCGAGTTAGCTAAGTCCGTGGAGGGAATCGACTTGGTAGTTACCGCTGGCGGATTTGGCGAACCAACGCTCAGAGCTGAATCCATTGAGGGCTCGAAAGCCAAGATGGTCCAAGTTGGAGTGAAAGGTCAGTATGGCGGTATCGTAGGAGTATTCGACGATGCCAAAGAACCGATTCGATATCAGAAAATTGCGATATCATCGCAGTTCAAAGACTCAGAACGGATGCTGCAGCTATTCACTGAGTATCAGAAGCGGCTGAAGGAAGCTGGCTTTGCCAAGCTTGGGTTGACGCCCGCTTTGCATCCAACAGGGAAGCATTTTGTCAGCTCAGAAAAATGTGGTGAATGTCACACGTCAGCTTATGACGTATGGAAGGAATCGCCTCACTTCCACGCAACAGATTCAATTGTTGCTGCGAATAACGATCGTGGTGGGATCGCTCGTCATTTTGATCCCGAGTGCATCAGTTGCCACGTAACAGGTTGGGTACCTCAACGATTCGCACCTTATCAAACTGGCTACGAGAGCCTTGAAAAGACTCCGCATCTAGTCGGTAGTGGTTGTGAAAACTGCCATGGCCCGGGTTCGGAACACGTTAAGGCAGAAGAGGATGGTTCGGACACAGCCACCGACAAGCAAAAGGAACTACGTCAAGAAATGATTCTGCCGTTAGCTCGAGCTGAAGTCAAATGTCTGGAGTGCCATGATATCGACAACAGTCCTGATTTCCATGCTTCTGGAGCTTTCGAAAAATACTGGGAACGCGTCAAACACTACGGCAAGAATTAGAACTGGTTACGGAACAGGCGTCATCGATTCAAGTTGTCGCGTGAAACTGGTTTTTGTGGCTTTCAGCTTTTTCGACTGCCTGCATGCCGGAACGCCGTTACAGCCCATTCAATTGAGCAAGCACTTTTTTCTCTATATCAAAATACTTGATTATCAGTTCTGCAAAGCTTTCTGCAACCGGTTCCAAAGTGCTGGCCGGACTTGATATCCTGAATTGGTATGCCCGAAATTCGTCCGCGGTAGTTGGCTCTTGCGTGTTCAGTGAATAGCCTTTGTTTGACTCACAAAACACGGGAATGTGATATTTCGGAAGTCCATCGTCCCAAAATAGCTTTGCTCTTTCCGAAATTCTGTTTCCATTTATCTTGTCGATGCCTTCAAACCCTTCGTCTTGCTGACTCCCAAACTGCACGATGAAGGCTCTATATGAGCCAGTTATAGGTAATCCCAGCAAATCTTCTTCACGCGTAACATCATTCAACGTAACTCCACCTGTAAATGGAGGAAACACGTCGATTTCCTGAATGATACTTTTCGCAATGTCAAACAACTGGCTTGCAGGAATTCTTTTATTCGTCATGTTTGAGCTAAGCTTGATATCCAAAATTGTTTTTTGCATGAGTGAATCGACAGCAGCCAGCGCACCAGTGCTTCATAAGCGAGGCCAAGAGATAGTTCTGTCGCTCGCTCGCGCAGAAGCCGTACGATGGAGCGCCAAGATATCGACATCAGTCCTGACCTTCACGCTTCTCGCGTTTTGGAAAAAAAATACTCGGAGCATATCAACCCCAGGGTAAGAACTGTGTCGGTTACGGGACAACCTTCATCGATTCCAGCAGCTTGACGCACTCATCGACGATCGCCTCGCCGGTTCCTTGCTCAGCAAAACTGTGTAGTCCAGTCCACGTTTGATAACCGCCTAATGGAAAGGCTTCGCGATTGGGTAGGTATCCAACATAGTCGTTGGAAAGACCACACACGAACGTATTCTGAAAAGGCGAGCGGCGCTTGATCTCTAGTCCAAGTGTTGTAAAAAATTCGGCTGGAACAGCAACTAAGTAGATATTGCCAAGCTGGACTACCTGCAACCAAGTCTTTCGAGACTGGCCTTGTTGGTCTTTCAGCTTTTTTCGACTGTCTCTAAAAACCGAGATGATCTCGTTGGCGTGCGATGCCGCATAAGTTTGACAGTAGTCCACCACCGCTTGATCCTCGGTAGCCTCATCAAACTTTCGGATACGATACTCAAACTCAACCTTTTTCGCTGCCAAGTGAACGTCGTTTGTCGCTGCCGCTTTGTCGAGAGCTTCACGAACTGCCAGCTTCATACGAATAATCATTTCGTTGCAATCAAGGGACAGATTGTGAGTCGAACCAGCGGCACCAGACAAAAATGTTAGTGGCGTCGCAAGTTCGTCTGAAATCTCTTGAGCTGCCAAGCCGTAGAAACTCGCCGAACGTTTGCCACTGCGAGTTCCGATGCAATGCGTCGAGTGATTGAAAAGAACTGCCGAGTACTTCCCCGAGGGTTGCCGAAAAGCGATAACAGGCAGATCAACGTCAAATGGGCCAGTTGGTCGAACAAAACCATCGCGAGCACCTATCCAATAGATCTTTCCATCCTTCAGTAGCTGTCTGCTATTCTGCCCAACTGTGGCTTCTTGTCCTAATCGAAACAACAACTGCGAGGACTCGGCGTTTAGAGCTTTTTGATTGGCCGCTTGGGCTGCTTCGACAATTGCATCGACAGTTCTCCGACAGAACTCTTCATCGCGTTGGTATCCATGAATCGTTACCGTCGATGGAGCGTGATGCGTATGACTGGAGTTGATAAGAATGTTGTCAAATGGAATTTGACATTCTTGTTCAATGCGTTTGGTAGCTTGATCCAAGTAATCGCGGTTCATCATCAGGATGTCGGCTGCCACTAGGCACAGTTTGGTATTGCCGATTAGGACAGTTGCGGTTGCTTGCAGTCGACCTTCTTGGCCCTGTACTTTTCCAGGTCCAATACCGCCACCAATCACCATCGAATCATCCGCGACAATCTCTTTCCATGCCGCGCCCACCTTCAAGCTGTTTGCATTGCTTTCTGGCAGTGGTGCATCGGCTCGCAAACTGGAACACCAAGGGGCTCCTAGAATAGTGAACGCAGCTATCAGCAAAAATGTCCTTCTGACGAACAGTTGCTTCAAGCACACAAATCGCATGATTCGCCTCAACTAGAGCGGGTTACCAGACTTTAAAAACGCAATTAAATCAGCCAAGTCGGTCGGGCTTAGAGTTTTCTCGAAACCCGTTGGCATTAGCGATTGGCCAAGAGTTCGAAACTCAGCCAACTCCTCGCGCAGAATCGTTTCATCAAGGCCACCAGCGCGACGAAGCGTGATACTGGCTGCGGACTCGCCGCCATTGAGTCCCGTTAAAACTCTCCCCGACGTTGTCACAGCAATGTAGCACAGAAAGTCGCTCGAAACAGATCGATTCGGATCCAAGATATCGTCTACTAAGTCAGCCACATTGCGACCAGCTACTGTCGCCAGATCAGGACCCACGCGACTCCCTTTCTCCTGCACGGCATGGCAGGAGATACAGTGAGTTGCAACTAGTTTTGCTCCATTGCTCAGACTTGGAGTATGCGATTGGACTTGGGGCAGATATTCGTCGATAACCTTGCGCACATCTGCGCGAGCTTCCGTTTGCAATAGTTTTTGCAATTGCGACTTGGTCGGTTCCGCAGCTCTTTGAATAAGTACTCGCTGTTGTGTTGGATCGATATCAAACGGCATCAGTCCGCCAGATTCGAGTGCCTTTACTAACCAATCCAAGGACGTTTGCCGTGAGAACATCGCTTCAATGATGGCTCGACGAGTTTCTGGAGTCGCACTCTTCGTTGCAGCCAACAGCGCATCGTCACAACCAGCAGCTCGCGACTTAGAAAGTGCCCAGACGGCCGCGAGTTGCAGGTCGCGAGGTTGTTCAGGCGTCAAAATCTGCGATAGCTCCTCAACCACGAAGGGACGGCCTGAAAACGCAAATAATCTCGCAGCAATCACGCGATCACCTACTGACATGCCTTCGTCTTTGGCAATCTGTGCAGCTAGTTCCAATGTCTGCTGCAAACCAGCTTCACCCATTTCGAGTGCGCCAAGCTTGTTTTGCCGACGAAGGAACTCCAACATGCCAAGAGTCGCTGGCAAGCCTATATTCGACTTCAGGGATCGCTTTGTTTTGTCATTAGGTGCGTCTAACCAGTCAGCTTCCATTGTTTGACCGTAGTTTGTCACAAGATCCACCAACCACAAACGAGAATCACTGGTCTGAAGCGATGAACTTGACTTGTTTCCGTCTGATCGTAACGCCAAGATACGCGGAATGACCTGACCAGCAACGTCATTCATCGATGACTCAATCGCTCGACGGAACCAAACATCATCCGAACGAGTTTCAATCAGTCTAACCAGTATGTCTGTCTTCAAACTCTTCAGGTCCGGCGTCCCAGCATCACCGATGGACCTAGCAATTTGGAATTGAACCATGCCGTCCCGTTCTGATTTTGCGGCTTCGAACTCTTTGAAGCCGACAAACTTATTCTTACTTGCGAGTCGATATCCAGCGACTCGCACCTGAGCCGATGAATCGAGCACCGCTAGTCCCAGTAGTTGCTGGTACTTCTCCGATAGCTCGGACAATAGATAGTACGAATGCAACCGCTGCAAGCTACTCGACGAATTGCGAACAACCGTTTCCAACTGCGAGCCAATTTCGGAAACGTCTCTCTCTAGCCGAATTCGATCAATCAGCTTCCGCTGCGAAGATTCACGCACCCAAGAGTTCGAGTTGGACAGGTTGTCGATCAAATCCTTCGAGCTGAGCTTAGCCAAACTAGGCCAACCTGCAGAGCTGGATCCTTTTGATAAGATTCGATAAATGCGACCAAAGTTCTTTCCTTCGGTAAAATCAACGGTCTGCTTTTTGTTCACGTCTGCGACGAACTGAGGGTGCTCTACCCAAGCCCGATAAAAATCGACAACATACAAGCCGCCGTCAGGGCCTGTTGTAAGATTAACGGGTCGAAACCAGCGATCATCGGTTGCCAGAAATTCCTTGCGATTTTCCTCCTCGGCACGATTTGAGACAAACGAAGTTGGTGTAGCTCGCAACACCTCGCGATGAACCAGATTTGAAAGCGGCTCACACATGAACGCGTTACCTGCGAACCGTTGCGGCAGCGCGTTACCACGGTAAATGGTTAGACCGCAACTTGCATTAAAGTATCCAGGCGGTTCGGAATTGAAGCGAGGCGTCGTCTTGCTGATTGGATAAATACGAGGTGTTGAACCCTCAGCCAGAATCTCTTGCATCGTTTGAAAAAGCGGAGCACTCGGATTTCGATTCAGCTCTCGCTGTTCCATTACAACATGGCGAATGGGTATCGTGTTCCAGGACGTAAATCGATTTCCAAAATCGTCAAACGCTAAGCCGAACTGCGAAAAACCTCCAGTAATCTCAAGTTTTCCCGGCGAGGATTCTGTGACTGGCTTAAATCGAAAGTCATGCGATCGCATGTGCAATGGTTCACCAACAGGCTCTCCGTTCCGGTCACACAAACGCAGATCTCCATCGCTTCTGCCGTTGGCACCGTAGATCCAACCGTCGATTCCCAAGGTTAAGCCATTGACGCGAAGTTGTTGGTTGCCTTCACCAAAACCAGTAACGACTTTTCGCTTCACATCGGCTTTGAAATCGCCATCAGTATCTGCCATGAACCAGATATCGGGAGCGGCGGATACAAGCACTCCGTCTTGATAGGGCAAAACGCTGGTTGGATAGGGTAGTCCATCAGCGAAAATCTTTGCTTCATCGATCACCCCATCACCGTTGTTATCTAACAGCAGTTTGATTTTGCCGTCGATTGGTCCGACTGGATAATCTCCCATTTCAACTACGAACAATCGGCCATGACTATCCCATGCGATGGCGACCGGATCTTGTACGAACGGTTCCCCGGCAACTAACTCAATTTTTAAGTCTTCAGCCAGTTGAAATCGAGCGATCGCTTCAGGGGGCGATAGCGGCAGGTCCTGCGCGAAGAACGTCTGGCACGAAACAACAACCCATAACCACACAAGTAACGCTAATCTCATGTTGTGACTCATGAACAGTCCGAGCACCGACAATCATTCCCTAAGTCGCACACACTAAACAAAAATACTAGCGAGAGTTAGTTTTACTCGAAGTGCTTTCGTGGACCAACTTAGGTTCGCTCAGCAGTTGTCGCATATCGATCTTTACGTAAGGCCTTTCGGCTGCAGGCCGCTTGTGATCCGCATTGGCAACATACATAACACGATCTGCTGGCACAAACAAAACGTTGTGCAGATTCGACTTCATGGCAACGGGACGAGACATGAGCCACATGGCCGTTTGAGCATCGATGGCGCCGTACTTCTCTTGCACGCGTTGCCGCAACTTAGCTAGACGATCACCCGCTGAAAGTACGACTGCGTCCTTGATGCCGTCACCCAAACGAGGATCTGCCTGGCCGGGCATTACGAACTCAACTTTCTCTGGTACAGCAGCTACACCAACTGCTTCATTTGATTTGCCATCAGCAAAAACATAGTAATACTCGCACGTCCTCGGGCTGTCGGTCCACAACTTTTTGACCTCAGCCAATGTGGAACAATCTTCCAAGGCAATTCGCATTAGCGTCGCCATTGGAACGCCGTCCCATTGACCTTCCCCGCGTCCCCCCATTTCGCCCAGTGAAATCTGAGCGTCATTCATGCCGGAAACGCTGCCAGTGAAACCCGCGTAACCAACATTGGCAAAGGCAATCTTGCCTTGAGGCGCGACGATGAAATTGGTGGCAGCATCTTGAAGACCAATTGTAGTCATATAGTCCAAAACTCGACCGTGATACAGCTTGCCGTCCACCGTTGCAGCACCGAACAGCGCGAAGCCCGAGCAGTGAAACATCTCAGGAAAAACATTCAGTGAATCAACTACTTCTGTCGGTCTACCCAACGCCACGGCTAGCGCTCGATTTTCGTCGCGAAATCTCTGAGGGATATGTTTTTGAAGTATAGCAAATGCCGAGTCCAACTCGCTGCGAAACCACTTGCCCGACATGATGGTGTTAGCAGTGCCAAATGTGTACAACACCGAATCGATACAGGTATTCGCCTCATCTTTCAGCAGTTCACCGTGAGCCTTACCAATCTGCTCGGGTGTGCCACGTAGAATGACCACTCGTTGACCATCGATCCATCGCAGTTCGCCGTTTTCAGTTTGCCGCGTTTGTTGTCTTGGCTTCTTGAGTACCTCACCGGGCAACAAGATCTCACCTGCACGACGAACGCCGCGAACCAAAGTTGTTTCCAGCTCGTTACGGTCTAGCTCGCGAACTTCGTATCCTGGCCACGAATCTACCTCGGCAAGTTTCGAATCGGCTAGTTCGTACTTCAATGAAGCGTTCACATCATCGCTGGAAACCGTAATAACGCTTCCATTCAGCCGAACAGAAACACCTCCACCGCTTATTGTCGACTGTTCGTCGTTAACCTTCATTCCAAGTAGTGATTGCCCCATGCCAAGTATGGTTTGCGAGTTGGATTGCAAGACCAACGCGCCATAAACGCCAACTTCGCTACGAGGACTTAATAGGCGAGAGCTAAGTCCTTTGAGATCTAGCTGGTCCTTGGTTTTTAGTTCCCCTCTGCCTAGAAAGACGACCTTGTGTTTCGGCAGTGCAAACGCAGTAACGTTGGCTCGCCTTCGAATGCTGGCAGCATAGTCCTTATGTTCGATGACTAGATCAAAGTTATCTGCATTGCGAGCTACTTGAACGTCAATGGCTTGAGGCTGATTGCCCAAGTTCAGATCGATATGGGCAGACAGATTAAAGCTCTCCGCACGCCCGCAAAGAATATCAATCGCAGGTGCCATCCGGTCTGCCAATGACTTGGCATCGTCCGCAGCCCATGTGGGCAATGTTTGTATTGCGATCAAGCAGATCGAAACTAGCGCGAATGCGAATTTCTTCAGATTGTTTGAGCACCGAAAGAGATGAACGTGCGGCATTTTCTAGGCTCCGTGTGACGCAAACTAACTGTTCAGTGACGGGCTATGATAACACAAACAATCTGCAGATGCTTTAGCAGTTAAGAAGGCAGAAAATTGGCCTCGAATATTGAATGCTGGAGTTTTCCTGCGATGATCCAAGTAATTTGACAGAGGAGAATTGAACTGGCCGGTCGTACTGGCCAGGCTCCACCAAGCCGCGATAATCGTCATAGACGGACTTTGTTTCTAAGGCTTGACACCGCTTGCAGTCGCAGGTTCTCAGGGGCAGCCTATGACCAAGCCGCTATGCTAGGCTAATAATAGGCCGCACTTCGACGAACCATCCTGGCGAGATCTATGTCCACCGACCTTGAGGCTCGAGTAACACCCGAACAGCTACAGGATTTACTTCCTAAGTCTGTCTTATCTTTACGTGGCTACAATCAGACCAACTTAGGTAGAACCACCGAGTTGCTGAGTCATCCAAAATATGAACCGATAGTTGCCGAATACCTGGATCGCGCAAGTCGAGTTTGCGGCGAGGTGACCGGCAAATCGATCAGCTTGGTTGATAGAGTTCGACGCAACGAGGAAACTAGCCTCAATTCCTACGCAGATGCCGTCGCCTTAATCGTCGCAGTGGAGATGGCTCAACTCAAGCTGCTCGAACAGTTCTTCAAAATCAACTATCGCAAGTGCATGCTCAGCTTTGGATTCAGCCTGGGTGAAATCGCGGCAGTGGTTGCAGGTGGCATTCTGGAAATGGAAGATGCCTTGCGCATTCCGTTGGCATTATCTGCAGATTGCGTAGCGTTGGCGGACAATGTCAGTTTGGCTGTTGTGTTCTCTCGTGAGGAGAAGATCCCCTTCGAAGAGATCCAGCGTATGTGTTTGTTGATCAGCGGGGAAGGGAAGGGCGCGATCGGAATTTCAACGATGCTTGCGCCCAATTCGCTACTTGTACTCGGTCAAGGATTTACCATGGATCGCTTGCGTGAAATGATTCATGGCCAATTCCCCAAAAAAGTCTTCCTTCGAGTCAATCAAGGCGATTGGCCTCCCCTTCATACTTGCATCATGTGGCAGAAGGCGATTCCGAATCGAGCGGCCGTGTTAATGCAAACCACCAAGTTCAATCTTGAAAAGCCGACGCCACCAATTTTGTCGCTTGTGACTGGCAAGATAAGCTATGACAAGCTGAACGCGTTGGACCTAATTCACAAATGGGTCGACCATACACAGAGGTTGTGGGACGCCATCAACGAATCGTTGGTGATGGGCGTTGAGACCTTCATTCACGTTGGTCCCGAACCGAATATTGTGCCAGCCACACTGAAACGATTGAAAGACAACATCGAAGGTCAAGCAAGGGCTAGTTTCGGCATGCGAGCCCTTTCTGCAGCCGCACAGCGACGTTGGCTACAATCGATACTGCCTCAACGAACCGCACTGCTCCGCGCGACAACAGTTCGACAGATCAACCTTGAAGACTGGTTGTTGGAGCAAAAAGATTTTTAGTGGGACGAGCTGAACATTGAAAGGTTCTGCGATGAATCGAACCGTAATGTTGATCGATGGCGCACGAACACCATTTCTGCGAGCCGGCACTGAGTTCGCGGATTTGATGAGCTACCAACTGGCCGCTCATGCAATCAAGGGTGCCGTCGATCGGGCCGGAGTCATGCCCGATCAAGTCGATCAGGTGGTGATGGGCACCGTGGTGCACAATGTTAGGACACCCAACGTAGCTCGAGAAGCAGCGCTGACTGCTGGATTGCGACAACAAACGCCATGCCATACGGTTTCGCAGGCGTGCATTTCCGCCAATCAAGCATACAGTCAGGCGGCTGACTTGATTCGATTAGGGCAAGCCGATCTGGTGGTTGCTGGTGGAGTCGATTGTGCAAGTGACACACCGATTTTATTTCGCAAGTCGATGCGCAAGAAGTTAATGGCATCGCAAAAGCTGAAGTCAACTTGGGACTACCTTAAGTTCATTTTCAAGCTTAGGCCCGCCGATTTCTTGCCAGAAAAACCACAAGTTGCTGAATGGCTCACCAATCGATCGATGGGCGCTGATTGCGAAATGTTAGCTGCAAAATTTGCGATCACACGCGCGGCTCAAGATGAGTTTGCTTTGCGATCGCACACTTTGGCTCAGCAAGCTCAGCAGGCGGGTCATCTCGCAAAAGAAATTGTTCCCGTTGAGCTTCCTCCAATGTTCCAGCCGATCTCGCATGACAACGGGATTCGCGTATCGCCTTTGGACACTCTATCCAAGTTGAAGCCCGCCTTTGTGAAACCTCATGGCACGATCACTGCCGCCAATGCCTCGTTCCTCACCGACGGTGCGGCTGCTGTAGTCTTGACGGCGGAAGATTCTTTAAAAAGGCTTGGCTTAGAACCGAAAGCTGAGCTGCTAGACTACGTGTTCACTGGGCAGGACTTGCGCGAAGAGTTATTGCTTGGACCAACGTACGCCATTGCAAAGTTGCTCAAGCGAAACAATCTCAAACTGGATCAGATCGATGTGATCGAAATGCACGAAGCGTTTGCAGGACAAATTCTCGCCAACTTGGCCGCAATGTCTTCGCGAGAGTTTGCAGATGAGAACTTAGATGGCTTCCCACTCGGTCCAATCGATTTGGGCAAGTTGAATCTGTGGGGTGGTTCACTCAGTATCGGCCATCCGTTCGGAGCCACTGGTGCTCGATTGTTGAATACAGCCGCCAATCGATTGAAGTCCGAAGGCGGTAAGCTGGCCTTAGTCGCCGCCTGTGCTGCCGGTGCTCATGGTCACGCAACGCTGATACGATCACTGTAAGGTGCAACATGAAGAACAGCTATTTTGAAACTGAAGTTCGCGATGATGTTCTAGTGATTTGGCTCGATCAGCAGGAGAGCAAGGTCAACAAGATTAGCCCTGAAATGATCGGTCTATTCGAACCATTGCTCGATGAGCTTGATCGGAATCAACAAGTTCGCGCGGCTGTGCTAATTAGCCGAAAGAAGGACTTTATCGCAGGTGCGGATATTGAAGCATTTGCGAATGTCCACAAGATTGGCGACTGGAAGCCGATCGGGGAGCGCGGGCATGCAATACTGTTTCGCATTCAAGCTAGCCGCAAGCCAATCGTTGCAGCAATTCATGGAGCCTGCATGGGGGCTGGCGCTGAGATTGCTTTGGCCTGTTCGGCTCGTGTTGCTGCGGACGAAGGCACGGTGATTGCGCTGCCGGAAGTTAAATTGGGTTTACTGCCCGGTGGTGGAGGTACTCAGCGATTGCCCAAGCTCGTGGGCATTCAACGAGCGCTAGAGATGATGCTCAACGGCAAAAACATCTATGCTTATCCGGCTAAGAAGATGGGGCTTGTCGATCGACTGGCAACGAGGCCAGCTTTGCTCGACGCTGCCCTTTGCCTAGCTGGTGAAGCGGCTGATCAACCTCTGCAACGCAAAGATCCGCGGCCATGGATCGCCAGAATACTTGAGGGCACCGGAAAGACTCGCGACATCATCTATAAAAAGGCTGAGCGACTGATCGATCAGCAGACCAAAGGAAATTACCCTGCTCCGTACGAGATTATCGAATGTGTTCGAGCTGGGTCCGAGCGTGGCTCACAGGCAGGTTTTGTCGAAGAGGTAACCAGATTTGAAAAGCTGATTCTCACTCCTGAAAGTAGACAACTTCGCAATGTCTTTTTCGCGATGACCGATAAGAAAAAGAATCCGCTGAAGGATAGTTCCAAAACGGTGAAACGAGTCGGCATTCTGGGAGCCGGCTTTATGGGGGCTGGCATCGCAGAGGTCACCGTCGCGAAAGATATCGGTGTAGTGCTGAAGGATATCAAGCATGACAATATCACCAAGGCCAAACAAACGATTTGGCAATCGCTCAAGACAAAACTAGATCGCCGAGCCATCAGTTCTTGGGAGGCTGATCAGCAGATGAGTCGACTCATTGGTCAATTCGACTATGCTGGATTCAATCACGTTGATTTAGTTATCGAAGCCGTTTTTGAAGAGATCGGCTTGAAGCAAAAAGTGCTCGCGGAGTGCGAGCAACATTTGCGCGACGATGCGATCTACGCTTCGAATACCTCTGCATTGCCGATCAGCGAGATAGCTCAAGTAGCGACAAGGCCTGAACGGGTCATCGGCATGCATTACTTTAGCCCGGTACCCAAAATGCCGCTGCTGGAGATCGTTGCTACCGATAAGACTGCAGATTGGGTTATTGGCACTTGCTACGAGCTGGGTTTACAACAGGGAAAAACAGTCATCGTAGTCAAGGATGGCCCAGGCTTTTATACGACCAGAATCTTAGCGCCGATGATGGCCGAGGCGCTCAATCTGTTGCACGAAGGGGTTGATATCGTCTATGTAGATCGATTGCTGGCTAAATTCGGTTTCCCGGTTGGTCCATTCACGCTGATGGATGAAGTTGGTATCGATGTCGGTGCGCACATCATGACGGGACATTTGATGCAGTTCTTCAGTAAGACTCGGCCCGATATGCTGCAAACCAATGGACTGGTGCAGATGTACAACGACGGTTTTCAAGGCAGGAAGAACCGTCGAGGCTTTTATCAATACGATGAAAGCGGTAAGAAGATCAGCGGCAAAGCAAATCACTTTGCTTACAACTACTTTCGCGATGGAGCGTCCCAAAATTCAGAACCAACCGACCAGGAGATCGTGCAGCGCATTAGCTGGAGCCTGATTGCCGAAGCGGCTCGATGTCTGGAAGAACAGATACTCAGTTGCCCGCTCGACGGCGATGTTGGAGCCGTATTCGGGCTTGGCTTTCCGCCTCATCTTGGCGGACCTTTTCGTTACATGGACGCGTTGGGCCCAAAGGCATGCGTCGAGTTATTGAGCCAGATGAGCCAACAACATGGCAATCGCTTTGCACCACCAGCGATCCTTCAGCGGATGACTGCGGAGAACGAAACGTTTTACAATAGACCTTCTTTGACGGGCATGCGTGCCACTGAATGAGCCATTAAACTCTCGATGTATCGTTTTTACCTCAGTCCTACAGGCTGGGCTGAGAAAACTGTTGGACGTTAGGCCCGTAACACAGAAATGCGCGCAACTACAAAAACTGCGATGGATTCATCAGGATGCTTACGCAGCCTCTTCCCAACCAAGTTCAACGACGGACTCTCGTTGTACTTCTTGTTCTAGGGCAAGCATCGCTTGTTGAGCTGCCTGCTGGTAGTGCTCGAAAGTGATACGACTGGTTCCTTCGTCCAAAGCCATGCGTTTGGCTGTTTCCGTAACCTCGTCGGCGAAAAACTGTTTCCACTTAGCTAGAGCACGAGCGGCTTCGATATCTACGATGAAAGACATGGCGACCTATTGAACTCCTTACGTGTAACTTTGCGAGGAGTTTAGGAATTGGCTCCCGTCAGGTAAACACCAATCTTTGCAAGCATTTTGCTATTGGAATGAAATCCACAATTGACTGCGACCGGTTTGCCGAGTCACTCGTTTTCCCTGGTAACGCACCGATATAATGTTGATCTGATCTTCGTTGACTTCGGTAAGCAGTTGGCTCATCAACACTGTTTCTTCAGAGCTTTCCGTCGTTGAAATCTCAAAGTACAGCCACATCCAAGTGCCCTCTAGTTCACTGCCAACCCAATGGACTTTGGCTTCTGATTTCGCGTCCGGTTTGTTAGCTGCCTTATCCGATCTGGAGTCAGCACTTACTTCGGCTGACGAAGCGCCAGCGGATGTTGGCTTCGTCGTCGAGTTAGATTTTGAGTTGGGTTGCGAGGTAAAGAGCTGATGGTTCTCTTTAAGTTTCTCGGCAACACTTTGCGGCAAGAACCGAAGTCGCGTAGTCAGATAGTCGACCATCAACTCTTGCGCTTGTTCACTTTCAATGTCTACCCGCTTGCCAAACTGTCGAGCCAAAGCCAGCTCTAAATCGCCACCGTGAATCCGCAAAGCGACCTCCCAGCGTTTGGAGTCTGCGTTCCAATCCAGTTCGGCTGAGCTTGTATGGTAGGGATGCCCTGCCGAACAAGTTGATGTAAGGCCAACACAAGCCACCCATAGGCAACTCAGGCTAAAAATCACTCGAAGGATGTTCATTAAGGATGCTCGTAAAATTTCGACCAAACCATTAATCTTCGGGCACGAGACTAATTGTCAGGCTGGAGCTTCTGGAAAACTCCAGCCGACAAGAATCATCCAAGTCTTGGACTCGAATCTGTATTGCCTAACCTGAGAAATTGCTTAACCGCAGAGTCCACCTTCAGGGATCTGAACCGTGGCCGGTTCAGCTACGGAGTTCTTCGACCTCTGTTTTGAGTCTCTGTGGTTACCTATTGCTTTGGTTGAGCAGTTTCAGCGGGTTTTTCAGCAGGCTTTTCTGCGGCGGGCTTGTCACCGGCAGCTTCTTCCTTTTTAGGCTCTTCCTTCTTTTGTTCTGCGGCTGGCGTCGGAGTACCTTCAGTTTGACGACCTCGCTGAGCTTCCTCGCGGCGTCGAGCAGCTCGCATTGGGTTGTCCGTAAAGGCCTCCGGATCAAATGGTCCGTTAGCGTCTTGTTGCTGACGAGCAGCTTGAGCACCTTGACCCGCAGCACCGCCGCCTCGAGGACCCCGAGCACCGCCGGCACCACCAGCTCCACCGCCACGAGGACCACCAGGTCCGAATGGCGTTTCGCCTCGAGCCGCCTTGTAGATTTGGAATCGAGTTGGTTCCATCTGAGGTGGATAGTAGTTATTGTCGCGATTTGCATCAGCCGTTTCGCGATGCGGATCTAGCTCGAACGATGTAACAGCTTTATCAGTGATAATTGTCGTGCTAGCGTCTTTGTTGTCCTTGGCCCAAATCTCGACAGGCAAGCGATGAATCTTGTGAGTTCCATCGGCATAGTTGGCTTTCAGGATGATTGGCATGATCAAACCGCCAACATTCTTCAACGAGATCTGATAGTAGTGCATCGGCTGCTCGACCATTGCCTTTTCTTCCGGAGTCAAACGCTCCATCGCTCGCTTGAATTCTTCTCGAGCCTCAGGAGTCACGGCGTTCGGATCGTACGAGTTGTAAAAGTCCTTTAACTCAGGAATCTCATTCACTCGCTTGGGCAGCTCCTTATTGCGAGCATCCGACATTGTCGGCAGTTGCTCGGCCTTCTGCTTCTTGCGGCGTTCGCCGTCTGCGTCAGGATCACCATTGTAAGCCTCGGCCCAGGCAACCTTTTCAATCGAGATATCACAATGGTCAGTGGTGTAGAACCAGCCTTGCCAGAACCAATCCAAGTCGACGCCGGAGGCATCTTCCATCGTGCGGAAAAAGTCTGCGGGAGTTGGCCGCTTGAATTTCCAGCGACGGGCGTACTCCTTGAAGGCGTAGTCGAACAACTCGCGGCCAAGAATAGTTTCGCGAAGGATATTCAGGCCAGCAGCAGGTTTAGCGTAACCGTTGTTGCCGAACTGGAGAACCGATTCGCTGCTGGTCATGATCGGAACTTGATTGGCACTGCGCATATAGGCAGTAATCTTGCTGGGTTCACCCATTTGTGATGGATAGTTATCTTCCCACTCTTGCTCTGCCAAATACTGCAGAAAGCTGTTGAGACCCTCGTCCATCCAGGTCCATTCGCGTTCGTCGCTGTTAACGATCATCGGGAAGTAATTGTGGCCAACTTCGTGGATGACCACAGAAATCAGTCCGTACTTGGTGCGATCGGAGTAGGTGCCATCGCGTTGTGGTCGTGGCCCATTGAAACAAATCATCGGATATTCCATTCCACCAACTGGTCCAGTGACACTAATGGCGACTGGATAGGGATATGCAAACGTGTATCGACTGTAGACGTTCAAAGTGTGGATAATCGATTGAGTCGAATACTTGCTCCACAGCGGTTCACCTTCGTTGGGATAGTAGGACATAGCCAGAGTGTGATGGCCTTCGACTTCGTGACCTTGAGCGTCCCAAATGAACTTGCGACTGGTAGCCCAAGCGAAATCGCGAACGTTCTGAGCGTGAAAGGCCCACGTCTTCGTTCCAGTCTTCTTCTGCTTTTCTGCGGCAGTCGCCTCTTCAGGTGTGACGATGAAGACCGGCTTCTTTGATGTTGCTGCAGTCTTCAGTCGTTCTCGCTGAGCTTCTGTCAAAACGTCTTCAGGGTTTTGTAGTACGCCCGTAGCTGCTACGACGTGATCTTCAGGCACGGTGATGCGAACCATGTAGTCGCCGAGTTCCAAGGTGAACTCGCCTTGGCCAATGTAGTGTCGGTGTTGCCAGCCTTTGTTGTCTGTGTAAGCAACCATGCGTGGGAACCACTGAGCCACTTCGTAAATGAAGTTGTCATCTCTCTCAAAGTGCTCTGCGCCAGTTCGCATTGAAGCGACGGCAGAGTTGTTGATCTGATAATTCCAATCAACGGAGAATTTGAAATCTTCGCCTGGCAGCAACGGCTCAGGCAGATCAATTCGCATTACGGTCTCAACGATCTTGTGAGTCAGCGCCTTTCCGCTGGCATCCTCTACGCGAGTGATCTTGAAGCTGCCATCGAAGGCTTCGCGAACTTTCATGCGTTTGATTTGATCGGTCGACAAGCGACCCTGTGGAAGCGCGGCTGCTCGCAGTTGATTGTTGACCGAGTTGGGATCAAAGATGTTTCCATCCAGATGCAACCAAATGTATCGCAGTGTATGAGGCGATCGATTGTGGTAGGTGATCTGCTCTGAGCCGGTCAAATGTTGTTTGTTATCGTCGAGCTTAATGTCGATCACATAGTCGGCTCGCTGTTGCCAGTACTCGTGACCTGGTTCACCCGCCGCGTTGCGAAAGCCGTTGGGAGTGGGCCAGACTTCGTCCATCTGACGAAACTTGTCTTCTTGGCCGTACTTCGTATTGGTAATGGACTGAGCCGCGCAAACTGCCGCCAGCGCGACAAATTGAAGGCAGGCGAGACCGAAGATGGCCGACCTGAGGAAATGCAACTGGATTCGCATAGATGTAAACTCGCAATAAGTACGGTGAACCACAGATCTGGAAGGATGAAAATGCTGAAAATTGCCAGCAGTTAAGGAGCTTCATTGTAATTCAAGCTTTTTCCATTTGCAGCCGGGTCTCGAACCCCCTAGAATCAGGTTTGCTCTAGTTCCGAATCTTTTCACCCTGTCGGAGAATTTATGATGAGCAGAAAAGGCTTAGCCAGTCTTGTCTTGGTTACGATCGTAACCATTGGTCCGATCTTATCGGCGTCTGATCCAGCCACCACGGAGAAAGCTCTGAAGTTGGTGGCTCAAGCAGTCCAAGCGGAGATAGATGGAGATCTATTAAGCCGCGAAAAATTTCTGAGTGAAGCCAAGCAAACTGAAGCCAACTTTGCTCCAGCCAACTGGCTGCGAGGCCAAGTGTTCGGCGCAGACGGAGCTTGGATCACAGTAGATCAAGCGATCGAGCAAGCAAAATCGGACAAGTTGTTGGCCAGCTACGAAGCGATGCGAGCTGAACAGCCGCCAACAATTCAAGGCAATCTTCAAGCCGCAGTATGGTGCGCAAAGAATAAGTTGCCTCTACAGTGCCGCGCGCACATCGAGAATGTTCTGAACTTTGATGCGGATCATCAGCTAGCCAGAAAGCTGCTGGGACATGTGCAAGTTGGGCACGAATGGCTTACGCCTGACGAGCAGTGTCGGATTATGTTGCGAGCCGCGGAACACCGACAGGGTTTCATACGCTTTGAAAAGCAAATCAAATTGATCTACAAGTCGCTCGACAGTAGCGCTGTCAAAGTAAGAGAAGCTGCCACCGATCAACTCGATAAGATTGACGATCCGTTGGCTATTCCAGTAGTCGAGTCGCTAATTGACAACAATCAAAGGACTTGTGGAATCTTAATTGATTGGCTAGGCAGGATGGACTGTCAAGCCGCTTCACTAGCGCTGACTAGAATCTGCTTGTCGTCAGATGGCGAACTTCGATCGCTGGCAATTGCTCAACTAAAGAAGAAGCCATTGCATGATTTTGTTCCCGAGTTGGTTCGTGCTTTGACGTCACCTGTATCAGTCTTCACCACTCCTGTGTTTAATGCACAAGGAGAGTTTTCTGGCTTTCGGCAAGTCTTCTCTCGCGAGACCGTGGACAGTGTAAAGACGCTAGTGTCAGATTCTCAAGTTAACTACGTGACAGGCTTGATACCAACTTCCCCTGACGCCCTAGAAAGACAGTTGCCAGCATCTCCCAAAGCGATTGACGATCTCTTTCGGGCAAACCCCAATAGCCAATCGATTCATCTGTATGATCCCAACGTTCCAATGGGACAACGGAATGTTTACATCACCAAACAGGCTGGCGCACCATCGTTGCAAGATGTCCTAGGGTCTGAGAAACAGGCCGAGTTTGATGCACAACTTGCAATTGCCGCGATGGAACAGGCAATGTTAATGGACATGCCGCGTCAATTAGCAATTGCAAAACAACAAGTTGCTGTTAAGGAAAATGAACTTACGATCCAGAAAAACAGAATCATTTCGGAACTGATTAGCGACATAACTGCTTGCGAATTTGTAGATGTCCCAGGAGATGTTTGGAAATGGTGGGATCGAGTCAACGAAACGAGTTACGGCGAAGCAAAGTCGATGAGAAGGCGATATGAGAACAACTATGTTTCAGTACCAAGATACCAAGCGATGCCCACGCTCGGCCTACAATATGGATACACCATACAAAAAATGTCCTGCTTCGTTGCCGGAACCGAAGTTCAAACCAGTCGAGGACTTCGAAAGATCGAAACGATTCTTCCTGGTGACCTAGTCCTCAGTAAAGACATTTCAACCGGCGAATTATCCTTCAAGCCAGTCATTGCGCCGACCACACGCAAGCCGGCTAAGACAGTGATTCTAAAAGTCGACGACGACACCATTCACGCAACAACTAGCCATTTACTATGGGTCTGTGGTAAAGGATGGACCAAGGCTGGTGAAATCAAGGCCGGTGATCTGCTTCATTCAGCGGCTGAACCTGCAGTCGTAATAAGCTCCACGCCAGGCGCGGAACTTCCGACGCACAATCTAATTGTCGCTGATACCCACACCTACTTTGTGGGTGCAAGCCGCATACTTTCTCACGATGTTTTGCCTCGTGGAGCCGTACACGAGTTGATTCCTGGGCAGTTTATGCTTACCAATAACAGGTAGCTGGTAACTGCTTTCGAACCGCGGTATTTTTAGTGGCAACGCGAGCCTGAAACAGAGTCCTCGCGTTGCCATTCAAATGAAAAATCAACTGCGGTCGCAACTCATACTCTAGGAGTCATCCTTGTCTTCCTCGACACGTGACCTTTCGTTCGGTTACTGTACCAATGTGCATTCCGGCAAGGACTTGCAAACGGCCCTCGCGAACTTGGAGACCTATGCGACTCGAGTTCGACAATTAACGGTTGGAGATGGTAGTTTGCCCGTTGGCCTTTGGTTCTCGCAAGCCGCAGCCGATCATTTGCTCACAACGAACCAAACCACTTTTGTCCGAGACTGGTTGGCACAGCGCAAATTGCTTCCCTATACCTTCAACGGATTTCCTCAGGGCGATTTTCATCAAAGCGTGGTGAAGCATGCCGTGTACGAGCCGACTTGGACTTGTCAATCGCGAGCCGCCTACACCAAAACTCTTGCACAGATCATGGAGGCCATTCTGCCTGAAGGTAGTCTCGGATCGATATCGACATTGCCACTGGGTTGGCCGCACGCGCCTTGGCATGCTGAGAATTACAGTACAGCCGCGGATCAACTTCACGAACTGGCCCATTACCTGGATCGACTGACTCAACAGCGTGGCTGTGAAATTGTGGTAGCCATCGAGCCCGAGCCCGGCTGCGTTTTAGATACTGCCGAGGGCATTGTTGAGTTCTTCGAGCACTACATTTTCCGCGGCGCCGATGGCGAGTTGGCCAGACGATACATCACTGTTTGTCACGATATCTGTCATAGCGGAGTTATGTTCGAGCCTCAAGTGCGAGCACTTCAGATGTATCGCGAAGCGGGCATCCGAGTTGGCAAAGTACAGGTATCGTCGGCTGTGCATGTCCCCTGGGATAAAGTGGCAGGAGACGCTGCCGCCCAAGCCGCGATGTTAGATCAAGTGCAAGCCTTTCACGAGCCCAAGTACCTCCATCAAACGACTCAGTGTTCTGATTCTAGTCAATTGACAAAAATTGCAGAGGATCTGGACATCGCGTTGAAACGCTGGACTAGTCCGATTCCGACTACGCCTTGGCGAATACTTTCACGTGCCAATCTTTGTATCGAGCTTTGGACAGAAACCACTCAGGCCGACATTTTGCTCGCTTGTCGATACTTGCAGAATCACAAATCGTTTCAGGTTGCAGACCGAGATTGGTTCACCGGTCACTAAGAAGTCGAAACCTACGCATGGCCAGTATTGCCAAGAGAATTAGCCGAAGCTGATTTAGCAGCCGGCACGCTAAAGAGATTGACTACTTCGACAGCATCTTGCAGTCGATATCCTGAATTCACGACAAGAAAATGTCGCCAGTCCGTGAAAACTTTGTTCCGAATCATCGAATGCTAAAGAGTTGCCTGCCTAGGGTGATCGAACAAGGTGAGCTGGCTAAATCCGAAGATGACAGCTAATTTTGTATTGGAAGCCAGGCTCAGTGGTATACTGGTTATAATGCGAGACGCTCTGGTGTTCTGACAAACCAGAGCGTCTGAGTTATTTGAGATTGTTACTAACGGCAAGTTAAATAGTATCGGGTAGCTCAAGAAACTCTTGCAAGGTGTACACTTTGCCTGATGGAGCATAGCGACCTTTGAAGACCTGAGATTGAATCGATTTCGTCGGTAGAATGTTTCTGAGCAAGAATGTTAGAACATCCTCGTCATTGCTCCGTGTATCGGGCAAGAAACTCGCTCCCAGTTTTGCAGCTTTGAGTGCAACGCCTGGTCTGTCTTTTCCGAAAACAAGAGTCACATCGCGCGCGGCGGGTTTGCTTGGGTCAGATGCGAGCGAATTCAGCCCGACCAAACCAGGGAAATAAACTGGGCAGATGGACCAGTATCGAACAGCAGGTGCTTCAACACTTTCTTGTGGTCCAAAATACACCGCGGGTGCCCTGAACTTGACAACAACATATTTACCAACGGGAACTTTACACAGACTGCCGATGTAGTGAACATCTTTGCTCGACCCCAGTCCAGAAGCGTCTGATGTTACACAGTCAAGATTCAGCCACGGTAGATCCGTCAAATCTGGCACAATCATATTGGTCGCAAGTTTCACGCCTGGGATGTTTGGAAACCAGGTGTCGACCAAAGGTACATACTTAGGCTTAATCTCGTTGCCGGATGAATCAAAGGCAGATATTTTCGGCAAATCTGCTTTCGCAAACTTCTTGCCGTCTGGCAAGTAAACGCGATAGAAACCTGTGATGACGGCAGCATCTTCGGGTTGATCTTTGGCCTGATAGTAAATGTGATTTGGGGCATTCTCCATGTTCGTGTCTGGAGTAATAGTTATCTCAAATGTACCCGAATCGTTCCGATTTCCTGATTGGAATGGATTAATCCCAGTTTTCGGCTGGATACGGTAGTCGGATAATTGCCCTCCAACATCTTTCGATGTTTGAAGCGGTTTCCCGCGGTAGATCTGTAGGCTCATGTACTGAGCTTTGGGAAACTTACCTGTCATAACCAGCTTCAATGGGCTACCATTTGAATCGTAGTTGCCATTCTTGTCGTACTTGGTCCCCATGAATCCAAATAGCCCGTACGCCGCACTTGGGTCAGCAGTAAGGCCCTTCTTTTCTAAAGGATCAGCGTCGAGTTCCGAGTTTGGATCCCACAGTGAATTTTCACTAGCCAGCGCAGCCGTCTTTATCGCCGCCTTGATGTCGTCGCTTACTTTGTCGCTAAGCACTTCCGGAAGTTGTGTTGGTATCGATTTACCAAACATCTTTCCTAAAAAGCCAAAGAGTCCATTCTCCCTGCACGACCCAGCTTCTTCATTCGCCATTTTTCTCTCCAGATGTTGTTAGACTAAGATTGCAAACATTCAAAGACGCCTATCTGAGAATCTTTTCAGGTCAAAAGATTCAAGACCTATGATCTCTATTGCTTGAGCCGCCAGTTCAGAGAGATCCATCCGTCTTCATAGGTTAACCCACTGAACTCGAGCTTTCCGTTCTTTGGTAGATTGCCTTTTAGTGCCTCTTCAAGCTTGTTACCAGAGAGGTCTTCGAAAGCTTGATTCTTTACTACGTCAAAAACGGAACCGAATATCTTTGGATCGTGATCCGAAGCCTGAGCCCCTTTATCGACACCTCGGATATTCGAAAGAAATTCGTTAATCAATCGGTCAATGACTTCGGGAGGAACCTCGTTGGATGCATTTCTGATTAGGATGGAATCGTGGAACGTGAGAGTTAAATCATTTTGAGTTTGCCCCGCAGCTTGACCCCTTCGGTAATTAGGCGCCCCTAGGACCTCCCGTTTAGCCAATGTAGCTCCAACGGCAACAGAACTAATAGTTGAACTAAACTTAGGATTACCAGGTAGTATTCCAAGCCTTGAAAGCGGGGTCTTGACTCGATCCTCGTAGAACGTTCGTACTTTAACCAAAGCGGAATCTAACCTGCCATCAAAACTAGCTTCCAATTTGCATTCGAACTTCTGAGAAGCAATCGCCTCGGCTTGCGGCTTTTGTTGACATGCTCGTTTCCAAGCAACACGCTCAATCAAGTTACTTAGGCATTGTCGACCAACTTTGTCTATTGAACATATAGTCGTGTCGGTACAAGCAGACGCAGCCGCGCGTCCTGCATTGAATGCTGCGTCACTAATGCAGAGGTTCTTTTCAGCAGAGAACGTTGTACTTCCGAGGCTCTTGATCTGCACCGGTTTATGGTAGCCAACCGTGTCTGAAGTCGAGCTGCCGTTCAAACTAACCTTTAGAGCCGCGTAGTCGAGTGATTCGTTAGTTGACACTGTCGCGTTGGCAGTAACTTGAGCGGTTCCGCGAATTGATGTGTCGAGAATACATTCAGATACGCATTGAGCATCGGAAATAGGATTGACCGCCGAATTTAGAAGATCGTTGATTAGCTTATCTGAAACCAGCAACCAAAAGTTTGGCCGCTTGCAAACCTTTCTTACGGCAATGAGCAAATCGTCGATGTTGGAACTTTTATCTGCATCTGCAAAAGCTTCCAGTAAAGCAACCTTTTGACCAAGATCATTTTGCTCTTTTGTTCCACGTCTGGCTGAAACGTAAGCAAAAAGCGCTTTCTTAAAGTCCTCCTTCACCAGTTTCGAATAGTCAGCCGGTGTCGAGTATCCTCCTGTTGCAACTAACTTATAGGATTCGATAGCTCGAGCCAATCGAGCATAGACCATCAGTTTGGTAGAATTTCCGGACTGATGATGAAGCACCTTTTTTAGAAGGCTATATGGCTCGTCCAGGTGTGACGGATTGACTTTGGCCTCCGGCAATAGAGCACTCAGCTTTCCAACAAGTTCGGGGTCAGTCTGGCTTTCAACGGAACTGATTAGATCCTTCATGCTTGCGTGAAGCTGCTTCGTCGCTTTCTCTAACGCCTTTGCTGGGTCCAAGGCTGGCCGTTTGTCAATCTCACACAAGAGTATTTTGAGCACTGATTTCAACTCAAGCCTGTCGACCTCACTTTGTTCTGGTTCCAACGCAACCCAGAGAGCCTCGTTCTTTAGCTTCTCTTCGCAATCATCAGCCCTGACTGATGGACTGTGTCCTGCGAAACAACAGATTGCCACCAACGCCAAATTCACCAGCCTGTTCATGATGCCTCCAATATCAAGGATGTACTGCAAATTCGATCAGTGCGGAGCCAACGCAACCGGATTAATTCAAGCCTTTGCCATTTGAAAGCTCGACCATAAGCTCATCCTATTTCATCTACAAAGAGAGCTTCATCGAGCATCGGGGCGGAAAAACAATTACCAAATGATCATAGCTCCGATCAAATGTCAATCGTTTGAAGATCAACATGTTAGCTTCGATTCTTAAATTTCACTGCGGTCAATCTAATAATGTGCAGGCCAAAGTCAATACGCGAAATTGAGAGGATTGCGTTATTTGCGATTCATGGCAAGATGTTCATTATTGATATTTCTTACACGAATATCGTTAAATCACAGTTTCTTCAGAATGCCTCAGTATGCCATCCGCACCCCCCGGAGCTCCCCCCCATATCGAACGCCGCAGTAGATGACACTAGATAATTATGTTGGAATCGACCTATCACAAGTGCATCAATTGAATTTAATCGCTCACAGCAAACGAACAAGTATCTGCTGAGCAGCCCCAGTGATCACATAAATTGCGCTCGGAACCAGTGAGGGCAACCTGCCTATTGCCTCCTCGATCACGAGTGTTGAACCGATATGCTGTTACACTTGACTGCCAGTGCTCAATGCAGTGGGGTTGGGCCACGCTCCTGACATTGAATTTCTTAAGGATACTCTCTGGTGAAATCCAATTCTCAGTCCAACTACAGTCTTATGTGCGCTAAAATCTGCAAGTAGAAGTTGTGTGTGACAACTCAACGCAGATTTGCGACTTGTTGAAATCCATGCTTGTCTAGCTAGATGCACGCGTTCGTGCTAGATGCAAACAAGTTCTAAATCTCGAAGAACAAGACGAATATCGGAATTGAATCCTCTTTAAGTCCCCGTTGTTGGCTTGGGGCTAATGCTTTAATACACTACCACATTTACCAACCGAAGTGGCCTGGTGCTGATTTCGGGCGAACGCTTCATTCATTCGATCAGCAAACTTAAGTTGAGGAATTCGAGATGTCGTTTCAAGAATCGTTGCGACGCATCAAACAGGCGGCATTTACAGGAGCAACTTCGCTGGATCTGTCAGGCTTGGGGCTCGTTCAGATTCCACCTGAGTTGGCTGATTTGAAGGGATTGACTCATCTTGATTTGAGCGGAAATCTATTTCGGAATCTACCTGGACCAGTCACAGCTTTGTCCGCTTTGCAAACGCTCAATTTGTCTAGCAATCGAATCAAGGATTTGGTCGATGTCGAGTTCCTGACCAGTCTTAAGTCTCTACGGCTTGGCTACAATCAATTGACGGAACTGCCTCGAACGCTTTCCGCATTGACGTTGCTCGAGGAACTGGACGTTGCTGTCAATCAACTTGCGACATTGCCCGATCTGGTTGCACTTACGGCCCTACGTCTATTCCGTGGCGATGCGAATCGTTTTGATCGCTGGCCAGAGCTCATAGCCAATTGGTCAACGCTGGAAGAGCTGTCTTTGTCGGGTAACGATTTTACAGAGATCGGGACCTCTATCGGTTCGCTAGTGAACTTGAAGGCGTTGCGAGTAGCACGAAGTCGATTGACCAGCGTGCCGAAGGAAATTGGCAGTCTAACCAAGATAACGGAACTGGATCTGTCAGAGAATGTGCTTGCTGTCCTGCCCAACGAGCTTGGGAATATGGTGGCACTGACCGAACTGCTGGTAGATGGAAATCGACTTACACAATTACCAAGTTCCATCGGCCAACTTTCTGCGTTGGAAGTAATCTCCATTCGCCGCAATCGAATTTCAGAATTGCCAACAGAGGTTGGCAATCTGTCCAAGCTGCGTGAACTGAGAGCGGCATACAACTTTCTGACAACTTTGCCGGCGACGATCGGCGACTGTAGCAAGCTTGAGTTCTTGGAGTTGCCATTGAATCAATTGGCGAGCCTGCCCTCGGAAATCGGCAAGCTTACCGAACTTAGAAACGTGAACTTGGGTCGAGTTTCCGGAGCCTGCTTTGATCTTGATGGTGGCGATACGATTATCTTGTCAGTAATACGCGACGACCTAGCTCCTCTGCCCGGGAATAAGCTCACTGCGTTACCTTCGGAGATTGGACAATGGACGAAATTGGAGTCGCTGGATCTTTCGGTGAATCAACTGACCTCGCTGCCTGATACGCTCGGGAACTTAACAGCACTCAAAATGCTCTCCCTGGAAAGCAATCGCCTGACGGCTTTGCCAACGTCGATCGGATCGCTGACTAATCTGACTGAGTTGCGTTTGGGACAGAACCAATTGACGTCGCTTCCCACTGAAATTGGTGGACTTACGAAGCTGCGAGATTTTGACCTTGGCGGAAATCAGCTTGCTTCGCTGCCCAAAGAAATCGGGCAATTGCTGCAGTTGCAAGTTTTAAGAGTGAGTAGTAACGCGCTGACTGAATTGCCCTCAGAGATCTCTGCGTTAACTGCGTTAAATGAGGCCGACATCTCCAGCAATCAGCTCACCGCTCTTCCCGCAACGTTCGGGACATTAGCATCTTTGCGGTCCCTGTTTCTAGTTGGCAATCGATTTACCGTCTTTCCAGGCGAGATAACTGCGCTGAATCAACTCGTTGAGTTGAACGTGGCCAACAATCAGATCGAATCTCTGCCTGCTGAGATAGGGCAATTGTCAGCCTTACAAACGCTCGTTCTTACGGGGAATGGGCTCTCTGGTCTACCTGACGAGCTTGAGCAACTGACTAGCCTGCGAGTTTTACGCATGGACTTCTGTGTGCTGCAGCAGTTGCCCGATATCATTGGCAATCTGTCGAATCTGCAGGAGCTATCGGCCACTGGAAATCAGTTGACAACTCTTCCATTAGGTCTGTTCAATTTGGCTCAACTGAAGATCGCTCACTTAGATGGAAACAGAATCGACCAGCTTCCACCAGAAATTTCGGGATGGCAATCGCTGCGAGAACTTTCTGTTTCGGGCAATCCACTTTCATCGTTGCCGGATGCAATCGGGCAATTGTTGGAGTTGCGAGACCTTCGATGCGCTGACACGCAGCTTGAGAGTTTGCCTGCCGCGATTGGAGGGCTGCAACGCCTGGAACAATTGCAATTGAATCGCGCTAAGGTGACAAAGCTCCCACCAGAAATCGGCAAGCTGGTCTCGCTGCGAGAGCTGTCTCTTCATCGAAACAAGGTCAGCGAATTGCCTGATGAGTTTGGAGATTTAGTGAATCTCGAATCGCTGAACTTACAGGGAAGTCATCTGTTGGCACTACCTGCCGCAATTGGTCGATTGAGTTCATTGCGAGAGTTGCGATTGGATGACAGCAACTTTGTCGATCCAGTGACCAACGAAGTCCATGGATTGGCGTCACTGCCAGCCGAGATAGGTCATCTCGCGCATTTGGAGGTTCTGGAAGTTTCGAACTGCTTACTTTCGAGCTTGCCCGTCGAGATTGGTCAGCTCAAGAATCTTAAAGATTTGAATTTTGACACAAACCAACTTACATCGGTACCCGTCGAAATTGGTCGTCTGTCGAAACTCAACAAAGTGAACTTAGCTCAAAATTCGTTAACCGTTCTACCGGATGTGATTGGGCAGTTGACATCACTCATTGAGCTTGAGATCACGTTTAATTCGCTGACGACTCTACCTGCGACCATTGGAAAATGTAGTAACCTGCAGACGCTCAGCTCTTCGATGAATCAATTCGTACAGCTTCCTGACGGTTTGGGGGAATTGAAGAACTTAAAGTACCTCGACTTGAGCGCGAATCAATTGGCGAGCGTACCGTCGTTAAGCGGACTAGTTGAACTTGAGCAACTTTACTTGAGTAGCAACCGCTTAACCAAGCTTCCAGACGATGCACTAAAGTTGCCTCGCTTGGGAGAGTTGGATCTGGGTGGAAATCAGTTGACCGAACTGCCCGATGAATTGGGCGCGATGCGCGAGTTGCGTGTGTTTAATATTCAAGCTAACGCAATTGAGAAGCTGCCCACGGCGATCGGGCAGCTTAGTAAATTGAGATTGCTCGATTGTAGCTATTGCAAACTGGGCAATCTGCCAACGGAGATTGGTGGTCTTGGCGAACTTCGCCGACTGATCTTGACTGGAAATCCTCTCGCGTTGCTACCAGACGAAGTTGGCAAGTTGCAGCAGTTGACGCGAGTTGAATTGAGCGAATGCAAACTGACCGCTCTTCCCGAAACGGTTTCTGGCTGGAGTCGCCTGGAAGAGCTGAGAATCGAGCGAACGCCGCTGGCCAGTCTGCCCGCTGGCGTGAGCGGATGGAAAGCGTTGGTGAGATTGATTCTGGCCGCCAACGCTTTGACCGCACTGCCACAGGAAGTCAGCGGATGGGGCGAACTGCAAGAGTTTACTTGCACAGGGAATCAACTGACGACGCTTCCAGCGGCTGTTGGACAATGGGAGAAGCTGTCGAATGTCAATCTTTCGGAGAACCTGCTCACGTCGTTGCCCGATGAAGTGGGTCAGTGGCTAACGCTGGCCAATCTTGACCTTTCGAGAAATCAGTTGCCCGTTCTTACAATTGCCATCGGCAAGCTTGTGGCACTGAAGAGTCTGAATCTATCCTCCAATCGTTTGACCAGGCTACCAGCAGAAATTAAGGAGCTCACGGCTCTCAGTTCATTCAATGTTTCTAGCAACGAATTGGCCAGTCTGCCGTCCGAAGTTGGCTCGCTCACTCAACTGGGAACATTGACATTGAACAACAATCGGCTGGTGAAGCTGCCGGTAGAAGTCGGCGGCTTATCAAACTTGTCAGGGCTTGAAGTGGCTGACAACTTGCTGGACAGCTTGCCGGATGAACTGGGAAACTGTAGCAAGCTCGGGACGCTAAATGTTGCTGGAAATCGGCTGACGGCGTTGCCAAGTTCTTTGATGACCTTAGCAGATCTGGGATCGTTGAACGCAGCCTTCAATGCATTGACAGATCTGCCTAGCGGAATGCAACAGCTAGTGCGATTGCGGAATCTAAGGCTTTCCCACAACGCACTCAAAAAGTTACCCGATTCATTATCGACAGCGCGAAGTCTATCCACGTTAGATGTCGAGCACAATCAGTTGACTGACATTCCCGATTTAACTGCTGTAACGACGCTCGAACGACTGAACGTCGGCAGCAATCAATTCGTGAGCCCGCCTAAGCTGCTTGCCTCAGGTGAAAAATTCCGAAGTTTGGCCGTGCACAACAATCCCTTTTCAATTTCCATGGCCGTTCTTGAGGAGTGGAAGCAGGTCAAAACGCTTTCTGTGTCCACCAACCAGTCCATTCACTTTGCGCAAGCCTATTCCAACGTAGTTGACCAGCTCGGAGATATTGGTGAATTTGCCTTATCCGACGAACTGGACGCACTGTTTACCGAACTCAACACACTCATCCTCTTCGGCACCGGCCGCGAGCTTTCCCCACCACAGTTAACTCGTTTGCAACAAGCTCGCGAGAGCACCAAAACTCAGTACCACGTCTTCGCCGCCCCCAGCGGCGTGGCAGTGTTTTCAAGGGTGAGAGCAGATGTCGTGTAAACAACGTGATGAAAGTTGCGTGGCTGGTCGCGAAAAAGAATCCTTACTCGATATACTTAAAGGTGTTGCTGGACGGAAATTGTTAGTCTTTGTATCGAGTCCAATTCTGATGAAACGGTTGACTTGGAAATGGTTGATCCTATTGTCGCTGATGATGGCGGTAGGATTCGTGTTTCTGTTGCCAAGCATTCTGGGTAGCAAGTGGGTCTATCAGCCGTTAGTCGATCGCTTGGCGGATGAGCAGTTTTCGCTGAAGATCGACGACGTTCAATTAGGTTGGCTGCGGCCGATCGCTTTTCGGGGCTTGCAACTAACGGTTATTGAAGGCGCTGAGAATCAGGACGAGCGTGGATCGCAGTTGGTTTCGATCAAGTCGATTCAGTCCAATCGCAGTCTGCTGGGCTTTCTTTGGGGTGGACGAAATCTGGGTACGATCGAAGTGATCGAGCCCAATATCGACATTCGCTTGCTGGAAAATGGCAACAACGTCGAGCGAATCGTGCGAGCTATCGAAGGTAAGCAGCCCAAGGATGTGTCGTCCTCGAAAAAGACGCCTCCGAAAATGGATGTGACAATCGTTGTCAAAGGCTTTCATGTTTCGGTGACCGATGTGGACTCTGGACAACCGGTTATGGTTATTCCGCCTGTCGATACGAGCATCTCCTACAAGTCGCTGGATGTTAACTCGCAAGTTGTTATCCAACCGACGAAAGTTCTAGATCGTGTAGTTATTACTCAAGAGCTGGTTCACTTGGGCCTTGCCAAGGCAGTTCCTCTACTAGCGCAGTCTACGGAGTTCGATGGAAGTGTATCGCTGGAGTGTCAGCAGATAACCATTCCGCTGGAGCATCCCGAGGACTCGACTGGCAGCGCGCAGTTAACCTTGCACCAAGTTCGAAGTGTTCCGACACATCCGACCATTCTTACTTGCATTGATATCTTGGGGCGAATGTTTCAGACAGAGGTGCCTCATGAGTTGGTCTTCGTGGATGGATCGCAGATCAATGTCGAAGTTGGTGGAGGCGCGATCAAACATAGTGGCGTTCGTGCCGGTTTGCCTCGTGTAGATCAGCGGTTACAAATCGCCACATCGGGAGCGGTCGGAGTCAAAGATCGAAGCTTGGCATTAGATATCGAGGTGCCTGTGCCGCTAGCTCAGTTGGCTCGCAAACAATCGATCAAGCAACTGGGAGTGCCCAGCATCACTTTGCCGATTCGAGGGACTTTGGATGAGCCTGAACTGGATTGGCAAACGCTTCGCCAGGATTCCGCCGGGCTTTTGTCGGTAATGTCCAACGTGCTGGGCAAGGAGTCACCACTGGCGGGGAATGTGGTTGGCGCCCTGAGCAATGTGGCGGAGGGTCAAGCCGATCAAGCGATAGAGACGGGAGTTGATCTAGTCAAGGAATTGGTTCAACGTCATCATGAACGCGTGAAAGCCGAGCGAGAATCGAATCCATCCGACAAAGAAGAGCAATCCTCGAAGAAATCTAGGCCGCTTCGTGATACACTTAAAAACATCTTGCGCGGAAACAACTGAGAACTTTGGCTAATCAAAAATCACCTTCTCCGAGCGAAACCAATATGTTTCGAAAGTCGCTGTGGATAATGACTCCGTTAGTCATTGCCTTTATCGTTTTTCTGACCGTTCGTCAAAACAACAATTCAGAAGCTCAGGAAGGCAAAACGATCAAAGCTCAAGTCATCGCCAAATTTCCCCATGATCAGAATGACTTCTGCCAAGGTTTGGTCGTCGAGGGCAGTACAGTGCTCGAAGGAACGGGCCGCTACGGCAGTTCAGTGCTAAAAGAGTATGACTTGACGACGGGCAAGCCAAACCTACAGGCCGCGCTTGATTCAAGCTACTTTGGCGAAGGCATTACGGTGCTTAGAGACAAGGTTTATCAGCTTACATGGAAAGAGCGCATGTGCGTAGTCTACGAACGAAAAAATCTCAAGTACATCGGGCAGATGAACTATGCTGGTGAAGGCTGGGGATTGACCAACGATGGTAAGCACCTTTACATGAGCAATGGTACATCAATGATTCAAGTATTGGATCCAAATACTTTCAAGCAAGTTAGAAAATTTCGCGTTACTTATGGACGCAAGCAAGAAGATAAGCTCAACGAGTTAGAGTTTGTTGGCGACGAACTGTGGGCATGCATTTGGTACGAAGATCGTATCGCTCGAATTGATCCACAAACAGGCAAGATCAAAGGGTATCTGGATTGCAGCAGTTTATTCCCCAAGAACCAGCGTCCCGATAAAGAGTATGTGCTCAACGGGATTGCCTTTGACGCCGAGGCAAAACGGTTGTTTATTACGGGCAAACTTTGGTCGAACATCTTCGAGATCGCCGTGCCGGACGACGTAACTGGTCTCAAGAAGTAGCACCGTAGCTACTTTCGCCAGAACGTGGGTCGCTCTGAATTCCGGCGGCCACGAATCTGCTAGTATATCGATTAGACAACGCAAAGCGTTTGGTGTAGGTGCTGATAGATCAAAGAGTAAACCAGGTGAGCAGCAGCGGGATCGTAGCGGTGGCCTTCGTCTCGCATAAACGCGTGCTGACCGTTGAACTCATGCCACGTGAATGAAACCTCGGCGTTTGTTAGAGTGTCGTAGATCAATCGTCGACCTTCGGTTGAGATATGCGGGTCCTGTCGACCCCAGACCATCAACATTTCCGCTTTCAACTCTGGTATGCGGTCGAGCGTGTTGTCGCACATTCCCGCTCCCAAACTGCGCTTGTGGATGTCCGTGGCGTAAAGGCAGATACCAGCGGATACCTCCGTGTTTATTGCAGCTCGGAATGCCAAGTGTCCGCCAAGACAGATGCCCATCGTAGCCAATCTTCCATTGCATTCTGACGAGCACTTCAAGAAATCGATGACGGCACGTGCATCAGCGTCAAAGGCTGCGATCGTCTTTGTCGTCTTTAATTGATTGCCGCGATCAGTTCCAACTTGGTCGTAGGCAAATGCTTCGCCGGGTTCGGCGTACTCATGGTAGACCTCTGGAACAACCACCAAGTAACCTTGCCCAGCCAACATCGCTGCCGTGCGAGCAATTGGGCCAGTCATCTGATAGATCTCGCTATACAAAATCACCGCAGGCAAAGGTCGATCGACTTGTGTCCTGAAGCAGTGCGTCCGCATCGGCCCCGAAGGTGTTGCAATGTCGTGGTGGTAAGCTGGTTGCAATCTCATGGTAAAATTCTCAACAGAATTGTCGGTACGCGATTTTATCGATACAGGGATGATACCAGCGCGAAGATGAATGTACATCAACCTGATCGGGAACCCATCAATGGATGGGTTTTAGATTTTCAGCATTGGGACTTGCCTCTTGGAGAAATGAAAAACGGATTATGGTAGCTTGATATCTTTGAAATGACCTTCAATACCTACGCAATCAGGACGTTAATCGGATGGTACCGAATCGACTGCTGGAAGCACAGGCTTGGCTAGAATCCAACCAAGAGCAAATGGTCAAGGACCTAATCGAGCTGGCCAACCAGAACTCTTGCTCTAACAATATCGAAGGGTTGATTTCCGTCGCCAATTGGCTTGAGGATTGGTGCAATTTTCATCCAGCAAAGTTTCAACGAATTCCTTTGCCAGTTCGTCGCACAATAGGCGACGACGGAAAAGAACTTGTTCAAGAAACGGGCCCGGCTCTTCGGTGGGACTATCGTCCCGATAGCCGACAACGAGTCCTGTTAGCTATCCACTACGATACCGTATATGGGATGGACCACAGCTTCCAAACCTGTCACCGGCATGACACGGACAAACTACAAGGTCCCGGTGTAGCCGACGCAAAAGGTGGGATCATAGTTCTGCGATATGCCCTCAGGGCCTTGATGGAGTTCTACTTGCTGCATGATTGCGGGTGGACTGTACTGCTGAATCCTGACGAGGAGGTTGGGTCGCCTAGTTCCAACAAGCTCTTTTCAGAAATGGCTCGTGATTTCGATTTCGGATTGTTGTTTGAGCCTAGCCTGCCGACCGGCGAGTTGGTATCGCACCGAAAGGGATCGGGCAATTTTTCTGTTGTCGTGCGAGGTCGATCGGCTCATGCAGGTCGAGATTTCGCACAAGGTCGCAATGCGGTCGCAAAGTTATGTTGGTTGCTAACTCAACTGGATCAGCTTAACGGTCAACGCGAAGGAATGACGATCAACATTGGAAGCCTGCGTGGTGGCGGCCCAGTCAACGTCGTGCCCGATATGGCCATCGGTCGATTCAATGTACGCCTGGTTGATAGTGATGGTGAGAAGTGGTTCGAAGACCATCTTAGATCGCTGGTCGCCGAAGTGAATCGATGCGAAGGTTTCCAATGCGAGGTCCACGGTTCGATCTCGTCTCCAGCCAAGCTAGTCACTCCAGAGTCGCAACGATTGATGTCAGCCATTGAAGAGTGTGGCAAGCAGCTCAGCCAGTCCATTCATTGGAAGGGGACGGGCGGAGTTTGCGATGGGAACAAACTTGCTGCGGCAGGCCTACCCAACGAGGATACATTGGGGCCAATGGGCGACGGGCTTCACAGTCCGGACGAGTGGGTGCAGATTAGCTCTATGGTCGCAAAAGCTAAGCTTGTTGTGGAGCTGATGAGTCGGTTTGCGGCTGGAGGCCTGCAATCTTTAGAGCGACAAAAATTCAATCCAGAATCCTAGCCTCGCGAGGAGAAGCATCATGGAAATCGTGCGGGCAGTAAGAATGGAGGACTTGGATCAGCTCTGGGATTTGATCGAACAGTCAACCTACGGCTTGACCACGCTTCAGATCACCAAAGAGCAGTTGTCGGAGCGTGTAGAGCTTTCCAATTTTGCATTCACACGGAAAGTTGAAAAAGCGACTGGCGATCCTTACGTGATGGTGATGGAGGATCTGCTTTCCAAAACACTTGTGGGCCTGTCCTGTATCTTCAGCAAGACTGGTGGCTATGAACCGTTCTACAGCTATCGTCGCGTCATAGAACATCAATCATGTGAACACTTGGGGATTCAGCAAGAGGTTGAAGTATTGGTCTTAGATAAATTGCATGATGGACCCACGGAAATTGGTAGTCTTTTTCTCCGACCTGATTATCGCGGAAAAGGGCGAGGCCGCTTACTGAGTCTAGCTAGGTTTCTCTTTATGGCCATGCATCCAAGGCGATTCTCAGATCGTGTAATCGCTGAAATGCGGGGCGTGTCTACTGATCAGGGGCAAAGTCCTTTTTGGGATGCAATCCTTCAGCATTTCTTCAAAATGCAATTCCCTCAGGCCGATAGACTCTCCACTATCAATAAACGCTTTATCGAAGAGTTGATGCCGCGTCACCCGATCTATACCTGCTTGTTATCGGACGAGGTTCGAGCGGTGATGGGACAGGTTCATCCGAATACCCGGCCAGCCTTAGCCATGCTAGAAGCCGAGGGATTCTCCCTCACGAATCACATCGACATTTTTGATGGTGGTCCGATGGTCTCTTGCCAGCGGGATAATATTGGTGCAGTTCGGCGATGCCAGTTCGGACGAGTCTCGCAAATCGTCTCAGATATCGATCAAAATCTAATGATGCTTGCTTCGAAACCAGGAGGCTTTCGAGCGATGTTAAGTAGTGCAAGACAGTTGGAGGATGGCATGGTGATCTCAGAGCATGCCGCCCACGCTCTGCAAGTAAACTTGAACGATGAACTGGTCTTTGCGGATCTGTACCCGACGCGCGACGCATCCGAGGGAGTTTGATCATGAGTATTCCGACCGAAGTGAATGGCCATTGCTTCATTGACGGACAGTGGGTCGATGGCTTGGGGCAAGAGTGGATTCGATACTCGTCCGTTGATGGTCAAATAGTGTGGCATGGCTCATGGGCAGACTCGCAACAAGTGGAGCTGGCGATTCAGTCGGGATGCCAAGCTTTCGAGGCTTGGGCTCAACTCACTTTGGAAGAGAGAACTCAATACTGCAAGAAGTTTGCCGACATCGTTTCGGAAGGCAAGGAAGAACTGGCGAGATTGATCTCGATGGAAACTGGCAAGCCGCTTTGGGAAGCTCGCACTGAAGTGGTCTCGGTGATAGGCAAGGTTACTAATTCAATTGATGCTATTCAACAACGTCGCTCAACGATCACCGAAGTCCAGGGAGCATCTGTTGTTGCCACTCGTTATCGTCCGCACGGAGTGATGCTGGTGCTGGGGCCCTATAATCTGCCAGCTCATTTACCTGGCGCGCATATTGTTCCTGCTTTATTAGCCGGAAATACAATCGTCTTTAAGCCCAGTGAGCATTCGCCGGGGGTCGGGCAATGGTTGGTTGCAGCTTGGGAAAAAGCCGGTCTTCCCATAGGCGTTATGAACCTGTTGCATGGTCATGCACAGGTCGCCATCGCAGCCGCAAGCAGTGATTCTGTGGCAGGAGTCTTGTTCACTGGGAGTTTTCTTGCAGGAGCTAGCCTGCATCGGCTTCTGGCTGGTAAGCCCGAAAAGGTTCTGGCCCTGGAGATGGGTGGTAACAATCCGCTAGTAGTTCATAACACGTCGGACTATTTTGCGGCCGCTCGAACCATCATTCTTTCGGCTTTCATAACATCGGGTCAACGCTGTACCTGCGCCAGACGCCTGATTGTGAGTGGCAAGGACACGTATCAACGCTTGGTCGACCAGTTGACCGAGTTGATTCCAAAAATAAAAGTGGGACATCCGCTCGATGAGCCCCAGCCGTTCATGGGACCGATGATTCACTCTTTAGCTGCAGACAGAATGTTGGATGCCCAAACGGAACTCATCGCCAAAGGCGCGGCAGCCATCGTGGAGATGCGACGCGTGGATCTTGGTAAGGCCTTGCTTTCGCCCGGGCTGATCGCAGTGGATCAAGCTGTGCTTGATGACACAGAGCATTTCGGTCCCATGTTGTCCGTTCAAATGGCGACCGATCTGGATGAGGCGATCGCAATGGCCAACAATACTCGGTTTGGACTCGCTGCAGGTTTTATCGGCGATGCCGAGCAAGATTACCAACATTTTGTTAGTCGAGTTCGCGCAGGAGTGATCAACTGGAATCGCCAAACAACAGGCGCAAGCGGAAGGCTGCCGTTTGGCGGGATCGGCTTGAGTGGCAATCATCAACCGAGTGGTTCCTTCGCGGCTGATTATTGTTCCTATCCGATTGCGTCCATTGAGAGTCACGACCTTAACGAAGGCAAGAAACCCGTCCCTGGCTTGGAGGCGTTAATCGAAAATCATGTTAATTGAAATCAACATTGATGGCATGATCGGACCAACGCATCACTACGGAGGGCTTGGCGTTGGCAATCTTGCATCGCTTGCGCATCGATTTCAAGCCTCCAATCCACGACAAGCGGCTCTGGAGGGACTCACGAAAGCTAAACTGGTTAGTGATTTAGGAATTCCGCAGTTTCTTTGGTTGCCGCCGCAGCGTCCCAACCTTGATTTGCTGCAATCGTTTGGCTTTCGCGGCTCGGTACATGAACAGATTAAAGAGGCTTTCCAGACTGCTCCACGCGTTCTTTCGGCTGTTTTTAGCGGCGCGTTCATGTGGGCCGCGAACTCAGCGACTGTTACCCCGGCTGTTGATGCGCAAGACAAGCGATATCACTTCACGCCTGCCAATTTGATCAGCAGCCTCCACCGCTCATGTGAAGCCTCGGAACGCAAATCTAGCATAGAGAACACCTTCTCATGCGTTGACTTCCATCTCCATCACAAACCATTACCCTACTGCGTATCGCTCAGAGACGAAGGTGCAGCCAATCACATGCGATTGTCCGACCCAACAGGCGAAATAGGCTTCAATATTTTTGTTTTTGGAGAGGACGATTCACCTCAAGATGGAACGCACTCTGAGCAAAACCGTAAAGGCAGTCGGACTTTTTCAAAATTTTTACCAAGGCAGACTAAGCTGGCATCGGAGACGATCGCGCGTCAGCACCGATTGAATCCTGATACTACGTTCTTTCTGAAGCAGCATCCGGCGGCGATTGAAGCTGGCGTGTTCCACAACGACGTTATAGCCACAAGTCACGAAAACGTTTTGCTCCATCACGAATTCGCCTTCATTGATGCTGACGAAGAACTGAGTCGTCTGGAAAGAGCTTTCGAATCGCGAACTGGCAGACCTTTGATTCGCGTCATGGTCCCCAACTCGACTGTCTCGCTCGAAGATTCCGTTCAGAGCTACCTTTTCAATAGCCAACTTCTAACGCCTCAGCTCAGCGGTTCGCATCCGAAATCGTCGCACGAAAAGTCCCCACGAATGATCTTTCTTTGTCCGATGCAATGCCAGCAGATCGATTCAGTGAAGCGTTTTCTGAATGCGTTCATAGCATCATCCGACAACCCCGTCGATGAAGTCCGGTATGTATCGGTAGGACAAAGCATGGCTGGCGGCGGTGGCCCCGCGTGTTTACGCTTACGCGTTCCCGCAGATCAGCCAACGCTTGATCAATTGCCATCGTTTGGAAAATTGACGAATAAACTCGACGACACTTTATTGGCGGTAGTAGAAAAACACTATCCAGCCTATCTCACGCTAGAGAGCTTTTGCGATGTCGACTTTATCGACCACTTGAAGACAATCGACGTCGAATTGGAAAGAGCCTATTACGGTGCTCGTCTTGATCAGCAGACGGAGTAGCGCGGCAGATCCCTTCCCGGCTGCGCTTGCTTGCCGCTCTCATCAAAGTGATCAAACGACTTTAGTTGCCGTTTCGTTCGGGAGGGTCCGTTAGACAGGCTTGAGCAGTGAGGCTTGAGGGTTGAGTAGTCTAGTCGCGCAGGTTGTTGAGGAACGCTGATCGGCGGAGCGATAAGATACACTGTCACCTGCCGCTCAGCGGGAGGCTTCTGTCTGGCTAACTGACTTCCACTACTCGTTGTCCCAAGATGTCGATTCTGGGCGTGATACCGAGGCCCGCTTCAGTGGATGCTTGCATGAAGCCGTTTTGACGCTCGGGAGCTCCGGTAGCATTGCTGACGGTAACGTAGCTGTTAAAGTCGGTACTGGTGAATCGATACTCTTCGGGTGTGCTGTGAGCCAGATGAGCGATAGCCGCAGTTGTAATATCGCCGCCCCATGAGTCTTCAAGGGTCATGGCTATGCCCATGCTAACGCATAGATCGCGAACTTGTTTCGTCTTGGTCAAACCGCCAAGCTTGCTGATCTTCAAGTTGACAACATCCATCGCTAGATCAGCCTTAGCTCGAAGTAACATATCCAATCCATCCACATTTTCATCGAGCACAAATGGATGATTGGTATTGCGACGAACGGCCAAACACTCTTCGTAAGTCAAGCAAGGTTGTTCGATGTACACGTCCAAATCTCGGACCGCTCGGCAAACTCGAACAGCTTCGTGCTGAGTCCAACCGGTGTTTGCATCGGCTACTAGGCGATCAGAAGGCTGAAGGATTTTTCGCGCTGCATGAATTCGAGCTATATCTTCATCTGGATTGCCGCCGACCTTAAGTTGAAAACGTGTGTACCCTTGCGAGCGATAGCTGGCGACGTTCTGTGCCATTTCATCTGGAGGTGTTTGTGAGATTGCGCGATACAAACGAATGCTCTCACCAAAGCGTCCACCCATCAACAAACAGACCGGCAAGCCGGTTGCCTTACCCAGGATATCCCAACAGGCGATATCGATTCCGGATTTGACGTAAGAATGTCCTTTCAGTGCTGCATCCATGCGATGATTCAACAAGTTGAGCTGTCGAGGATCATAGCCGATCAAATGCGGGGCAAGCTCCTTGATGCCTGCACGAACTCCATTGGCATAGGCTGGCAGGTAAAACGGACCAAGTGGACAAACTTCGCCGTACCCAACGAGGCCGCATTCGGTTTCCACTCCGACGATGGTACTATCGAAAACAGAGACTGATTTACCACCGGACCATTTGTAGGAACCTTCTACTAACGGCAAATCGATTCGATGGGCAAAGACGCGTGCAATCTTCAAAGTTGTTTCTCCAGAGCCCTTGATGGACATCATTGCCAAGTTTAGCTCACCGCCGCTATTAGGATCAGGCTTCAACCCATCGCCCCCAGGGGAATAAGCGGCCTGATCGTCCAATTAGAGACTGCCGACGAGAAAACACAACCCATCTCAAAATTGAGAGGCGGTGAAAATTCAGGGTCTTTCGTTAGTCGAGCTTTGTAAAGCTTCTACGCGAGCTTCGCTTTGAAGAATTCGATGGTGCGTTGCCAGGCAAGCTTTGCAGCAGCCTCATCAAATCGCGGCGTCGAATCGTTGTGGAAGCCGTGATTGACTCCAGCGTAGACAAAGGCTTCATATTTTACACCGGCCGATTTGAGTGCTTGTTCGTAAGCGGGCCAGCCATCATTGATGCGAGTATCATTGCCAGCGTAATGGATCAACATGGACGCTTTGATCTTTGGAACATCTGCTGCCGCTGGTTGTCGGCCGTAAAAAGGCACGCCTGCTTGGATGACATCGGGTAAGCGAACCGCCAACTCATTGACAACACCTCCACCGTAACAAAATCCAACTGCACCAACCTTTCCATTGGAGAGTGGGTGTTTCTGCAACTCCTTAGCCGCAGCCATGAAGTCCTGCAACATCTCTTCGGACTTTCGGCTGGCTTGCAACTTGCGTCCTTCTTCATCGTTTCCAGGATAGCCGCCTAGTGGACTGAGCGCATCGGGGGCTAGTGCCAAGAACCCATCGATGGCCAATCGCCGGGCAACATCGGCGATATACGGATTCAATCCACGATTCTCGTGAATGACCAATACGGCAGGATACTTGCTATCGGCCTTAACGGGATGTGCGAGGTGGCCCTTAATGCGTCCTCCACTCATTGGTGAATCGTACTCGAATGTTTGAGCTTTAATTCGCGGATCATTTACTGCTATCTGTTCAGCTAAGGCGTAATTTGGCATGAGCGATTGAATAACCACTTCAGCGGAAACACCTGCTACTGTGATCGCTGCAACGCGCTGATAGAAGTCGCGTCGAGAGATTCGTCCATGCGCAAAATCATCGTACAAATCCAAAGCTCGTTGATCAAAGTCAGCGGCCGTTTTACGAGTCATGATAGCTCCTGAGCCATGTGATAAAGCAAATAAGTACCCGATACAATCTGCCAGTATTCTAACGACTTTTGATCATGGAAGTGTATGTCTGATCAGGAAACCCTCGGCTAGCGCCCCAGCGCCTGCGGTTCATAGTAACTTGCTAGCACTCCGTTAGGTTAACAGCCAAACCACCACGAGAAGTCTCTTTGTATTTGTTGGACATATCAGCTCCCGTGCGGCGCATAGTCTCGATAACCTTGTCCAACGAAACGCGATGTTGCCCGTCGCCGCGTAAAGCGAGTCGCGAAGCGTTAATCGCTTTGACCGCTCCCATGGCGTTGCGTTCGATACACGGCACTTGAACCAAGCCACGAATTGGGTCGCAAGTCAACCCAAGATTATGTTCCATGCCAATCTCAGCGGCTTGTTCGACTTGAAAGATCGAACCGCCCAAGACTTCGGTTAGGGCTCCGGCGGCCATGGAGCAAGCTACGCCAACCTCACCTTGGCAACCAACTTCAGCTCCCGAGATCGATGCGTTCAGCTTATACAGCATGCCGATGGCGCCAGCGGTGAGCAGGAAGCGAACGATGCCGTCTTCGTTGGCCGAGGGAACAAACCGCCAATAGTAATGCATGACGGCGGGAACGATACCTGCAGCTCCGTTGGTTGGTGCTGTGACCACGCGACCGCCAGCCGCGTTTTCTTCGTTCACGGCCAAAGCATATAGATCAACCCAATCGAGCACCGTTAGTGGATCTCGCAAGCTTGACTCAGGCTTGCTAATTAAGCTTCGACGCATGGCCGCCGCGCGACGCTGCACATGAAGGCCTCCAGGAAGAACTCCATCGCGACTGCAACCGCGTTCCACACAAGCCTGCATTGCCTCCCAGATTTCAAGCAACTTAGCTCGAATCTCGATCTCGCTGCGCCACGTTAACTCGTTACGCATTACGATTTGGCTGATGTGGCAGTTTTGTTCCTGGCATAATCGAATGAGATCTTTGGCTTTGCTGAACGGGAAAGGCACTGCGGGGCGATCGGGAGTTCGGTAGCCGCTGATTGCCTGATGTTCGGTGAGCACAAAGCCTCCACCGACCGAGTAGTAGGTCTCTTCGAATAGGACTTGATCATCTTTCCAAGTAAATAGTTTCATGCCATTCGGATGAAAGGGCAGTGACTTACGTCGATTGAATACGATCGACTTATCCGGCTCAAAGGCGACAGCAGCCGAGCCCATCAGCTTGAGTTGCCGCGTTTGTTGAACCTCCGCGATCATCGTTTCGACTTTATCCGGGTCGACCTGTTCGGGCTTCAGTCCCAGTAAGCCAAGCATGATGGCTGTGTCCGTGCCGTGCCCCTTGCCGGTTAGCGCCAGAGATCCATACAGTTCTGCTTGCAGCTTGTTGGTCTGAGACAGCAGATCGCGAGCGACCAACTGCTCGAGAAACAGTCCTGCCGCGCGCATGGGGCCGACGCTGTGCGAACTACTCGGGCCAATTCCAATCGAGAAAAGATCAAAGACGCTTAAGGACATAGTGGTGTTGGTGATTCGCAAAGAGAATTAGAATAACTCAGCAGAGCAATAAGATTCTAACCGGGGAGTGCAATAATGCGTGGTTCAGGTGGTACGCCAGGTGGTCTAGGACAGTTTTTTGTTGGGCTTTTTCTAGCGGTTGTCTCTGCCTATCTGTTTTTCGACTCAGTTCATGTCGACACGGCATCCTCGGGCTGGATTAGCGGCCTAATAGCTTCCCCTGGAAACTACTCGACCGTTTCGACCGGACTTTTGTTTCTACCGTTCTTTTTAGGAGTGATGGCGCTTTTCGTGAATGCCAAACAGAAGTGGGCTTGGATTTTGACCTGGAGCGGGTTGGCGATCTTGGCCATCGAGATCCTGAGTCGAATTCGATTCTTCATGAGCATGAAGCTAACGCACTTGCTGATTCTCATTGCGCTGATGGCCGCAGGTTGCGGATTGATCTTTCGATCCTTCCGCGCGTTTGCTGAGTTCGAAAAATCGATGAAGGGTGAAGGGGCGGTTAAGGACGAGAAGTGATGCTACAGAGAAGTGAGTCTACTCGGTGTCGCCCAGTAGATTCCGAAGAGCAATGAACATGGATGCACAGGATTTGATGGAGGAGAGCCCGGTGCTGGGAGAATATCCCTACAATAGTCGCGATCTTTTTGGAATTTAGATTTTAGGGTCTAAATCACTGATGTTGTTCATTAGTTCAACGCGTAGCAAAGGGTAGATAGCGATGGCAATTCGAGGATTACTGTTGTTTGGAATGGCATTGATCGCCCTTTCTACACAACAACCTTTACTGGCTCAGTCCGTTCTCAAGGATATTGTCTATGTGGAAAACGGTCACCAGCGTCACAAGTTAGACATCTACCTGCCGGCGACAACTTCGAATCAAACCAGTTTACCGGTTGTGTTCTGGATTCATGGCGGAGGTTGGCAAGGAGGCGATAAGAGCGATGTGGCATTGAAGCCCAAGGTGCTCAATGATCGAGGTTTTGTATTTGTCTCCACCAACTACCGATTGCTACCCGAAGTCCCCATGCAGGAGTTGATTCAAGATGTGGCTAAGTCGTTAGCTTGGGTTCACAAGAAAATCGCCAAGCACAATGGCGATCCCAATCGAATTTTTGTTGGCGGCCATTCCGCCGGAGCTCAACTGGCCGCATTGCTGTGCATCGATCAGCGTTATCTGGCAGCCGAGGGCTGCAACTTGTCCATGTTGCGAGGCTGTATTCCTGTCGATGGCGATACATACGATATCCCTAAAATCATATCGACAGCCGAACACCGTCAGACGTTGTACGGCGGCAAGATGTTCACGTTCGGGCATCGACAGAAGTTTGGCAATGATCCAGAAAAGCATGTCGACTTTTCGGCAGTGACTCATGTTGCCAAGGAAAAGGGCATCCCTCCCTTTTTGCTGCTTTTCTTTAGCGGTAGCCCAGATACGACCGCACAGGCAAAGAGACTGGAGTCGGTGTTACGAGAGTCGGGCATTGCAGCTAACGCCATTGGCAAGAGTGATTCCAACCACAGCCGGTTGAATGACGATATCGGCTTGCCCGATGACCCAATCACGAAGTCGTTTTTTGAATTCTTGGATAAGTATCAGGGCGGAAAGTAGTACTGCTCGAGTTCAGCGAAGCGGCGCTCGTAATCGCTGTCGATGCCCGCTACCAGTAGACGTGAGCCGAATAGGTCGGGTATAACCAGGCAGAGGAATTCTGGCGAATCCCACTACGCAACGGGAACGGAGCGCTGGCGAGTCCCACTACCTTGATTCGGGCAAACTCGACTACTAGGCAGCGCGACGAAGTGGCATGACGCTTGGTCGAACGGCTTCAGTAATTCGATCCTGAACCGTTTGCATCATCTTGTCTTTGAACTTGCGAGCTGCATCGGGTATCCAGCCATGCAATACGATGCAAGTGTCGTAAACTTCGGCTTTCCACTGCAGAATGTAACCGTAGGCCGCAAACCGCACCTCGACTGCGTTGTCGTGGGATTGCATGCTAACCTGGTGAACTTGCTCTGGAAATCTTTGTGGAAGTGAGCCCACAAATTCTTGGATTCGCTTAACTGCGCCAACTTTACCCAACTGATGAGTTACGCTCGATTCGAGCTCAATCATGACACGGCTCCTCCTGAAAAACCCGTCAGATGATGATAGCAAAGGGCCAACCTCCATTAGCCAAATTGCTCATATCAAATTAATCGCACTCAGGTCCAGTCAGACTGAAGCCGAACTGCGGCAATATTCAAAAACCGCCAGCCAAACTCAAGTTGTGTAAGTTTGGCGATGAGAGCTTTGTGGTGCGACTTTTCGTTCAAAAAATCAGCTAACCAGGGAGGTATGGAGCCACAGAGATTCGCACCGTTCGAGATTGTCCGGCTTAGAATCTCAAATTAAAACATTGAAACTAGCCGCAAGCCATTAGGCTCCGGTTCCCATCGCTTCAACTTAGCCGCCGAAACCCTGAACTAGATCCGGGCTATTCCACTTTGGCAGTTAGAAAACCGAACGCTAACGCGTATCGGCTAGTTTTCAAGCCGGACAGTCTCTAGAGCATTCCGTTCAAACTTATGGTTCAAAATGTGGGTTAACTAGAAGTGAAGAATTCTTCCGGTCATTCGATCAACAACTGTGGAATAATTGAATAGGTTTCTGCCTTTAGGAATAGAGTCACACATCTTTTCTTAGATAGGCGGGGAATTCCAATGCACGCGAAGGCATCTGATTGGCAGCAGATCGGTAGTACGTTGAACCACTCCATCGAACGCTTATTAGGGACGCTTTACGTACCGGGTATGTCACTGGATGATCTTGCTGGTTCAACGAACATCCATCTAGGTTCGGACATGGGCTTAATTCTGATCAACATGCAGGCTCAAGATTCTTGGCAAGCCCAGGACGAGTCGTTGCAAACCACCTTGAGTTCCGGGGATCTGCTGTTTATCCCACCCGGACTCTGTCGCAAAATTCAACTTACCCCCAACCCGTCAAATAGTGCTTTGCAGCCTGGCGAAGATTCTGTTGCAACGGCCGGTAAACTAATCTGCTGTCAATTACAGTTTGACCAGTTAAGCCGCGAGTCGTGTAGCTTAAGCTGTCAGGCTCTCATTCAACGCAACTATCTGAGCGAGTCAGAGATGGAGCCCTGCAAGTACTTAGTCGAGGCAATCAGGAGCCACTTCGGCGGCACGCTTGCGGGGTGGGAAAAGCTAGTTCAGCGATTGGTCGAGGCTATCGTAGTTCACTTGGTCGCTCTGCAATTGCAATCGAATACAGAACGATTTCGGCGAGTTGTATTGTCTAGCTCGGCTACTAAGATAGAATCCAGACCGAGCCCAACGATGGATCGCGTGATTGGACCTGTGGTGATCGAGTTGCTCAACCGTCCTGAGCGACCTTGGTCTGTACCTCAGATGGCTCAGCGTGCCAGGGTCTCAAAGTCTACATTCACAGAGCGATTTCATAACTTAGTTGGCAAATCTCCTTTGCAATATTTGACCGCAGTCCGAATGCAGCGAGCTCAGAAAGTTGTTGGCGGAGAGCGATATGGATGTCGCCAGCATTGCATCGCTGGTAGGTTACGAAACAGCTTCGTCATTCAGTAACGCGTTCAAGAAAATACACGGCATTCCTCCAGCCGGATTTCGTGAACAGAGAAGTCGAGAGCTATCGCAATGACTACGACCCTTGGCGATCAACCTCGAACTTCTTGCCAACCCTATAAACGTCAATCCAAGGTTCGCGGCTAGGCTTGCTCGCAAGCAGTGTATGCTTCATACGCGTCATCCAATCCGATTCGGGATAAACAGCTCCCCAACCGCCCAGCATTAGTCGGCAGTCTAAATCGAAATGAGGATGGTTCGCGCCAAACTCGGACATGTAATCTGCAACCCGAGTATTGTCCTCAAAACACTCCAGATCTCCTACCCATTCTCCAACAGACTTAACCCAACTTCGAACTGTTGAACTTCCTTTGGTCAATACGACTCCAAGGCTTGGTAAACACAATTGTTGCTTTAAGCCATGAACTTTTATTCCATTAGTCTTTCGGGGCAAGACTGCTTCAGGATCATGAAAAGCGGCTAATCCATCCAAGTAGTCATCTTGTTCGTAAACACTGATGACACCGCCAAGATTCTCCGCATTCTCGGGGATTTTGTTGCATAGGAAGGAAAATAAGTGCTTCCACTTACCGGGTCGAGTTGGTTTGACGACGCCGTCTCCTTCAACAACTGCTGCGTAGGTTTTTCCACTGTCTTTCAAAATCAAGGTTGGTCGAGCCAATTTCCAGCCTTCCGTAATTAGGTCTGGACACTCGAGCAATTTACTTGATTCTGTCTTATTCGCCCTGGCCTTTGCTCGCTCCCTTTCTTCTTTCAAACGCCTATTGTGAAAAGTCTCGTTGTTTCGGAACTTCCATATGCTGTATTTAGCCAATTCGGTGAGACTGGAATAGAGCGAAGGAGCGCGGGAAGGATCTTTGGCTTGCACAACTTTTGAAATCGCAAATTGAATATCCGGATCTTCTTTCGTTGAATCGAAGAAGCACAACAGCCGATCGTTCGAATAACACACAATCAGCTCGTTAGGCCAAGTCTTTGATAGCTCCTTTGGGCTTCGAATAAAGTCCGATGGCTTTCGGCGAATTTGCTTGTTCACCTCGACCAACGTCTCAACGTTAGTATCCAAACTTGGTCCCTGTTGATCGTCTACATCTGGACAATTCTTCTGAACCAATCGCCAAGCATCGAAGTAGTTCTTGGGAAGACGAACTTGCAATTCAGATTCCAGAAGTTTCAATCCCGTTGCGGACATTGAAATACCTTATTGTTTGCAAATCTCAAGAAGTGCCGAGAACGCTGTAAGTTTCATCCGCGTATTCGACTACCACTAGTCAAACTTGCGCTGAGACGATTTCTCGGCGGTGGGAAAGTCAGCAGGAATAGCCGTATCGATGACTTTGCCAAGCGCAGCCCAGTCCGTTCCGCGAATCAGTAGCGTGATAAAGCCGACGCATTCCATCGAATATTCCGCGTGGCCCATCGGAGTATGAAACACTCGACCCTTGCCGTAGTCGATGGTCATCACCATGGGTTCATGTCTTCCAGTACCCCCCTGCTTCTTATCAGCAAATGCAGTTGCTAGAATCCTCATGTTGGTTCCAGGACCACGAAGGCGATCATAGAGTTCATCTTTCGCATGCAACCAGTGCATCGGTAAGCCTTTAGTAATTGGATGTTCTTCGTCGCGAACGATGATGGCGAATTCGTGTTGCGAGCCGTGGCTGCCACCATTTCCAGGTGAATTATCGACAACCTTCTTGCCTGATTCATCCAAGTAAATGTACGGGCCGCTCTTCTCGTTTCGATTGCCCCAACCACCCAAGCCGATCATCTGGTTGTACTGTTGCCAGTCGCCGAAGCTGTTATCTGCAGCATGTACGATGACCAGTCCACCGCCATCAGCGATAAACTTCTCAAAAGCCGCGTTGGTTTCATCGGGCCATTTAGCCGCTCCAAATCCAAAGTTCGAGATTACCACTTGGTACTTTGAAAAATCAGGCTTGAAGTCTGGATCTGGTTTAGCCTGCTTCAAAGCTTCGCGCTGAACGCCATCATTGAGCGGATACTTATCGAGCAGTTGATCGCCTTGCCATGTGTATTTGGTTCGCGCGACATCAACTTTGTATCGCTTGGTATCCTCCAGATACTTTTTCATCATCATTGTGGTCTTAGGCCACGCGGAATGGTTGTTTTGACCATCGATGATCAGGGCTCGAATTGGTTCATCAGCTCGTAGAGCAGAAGAAAGTACAATTGCTAGGGCAAAAGCAAGAAACAGTCGCATGGTTACATTCTCGAGTGATGAGTGCTATGAACTAAGGCGGGAAGCAGTGAATGGAACGGCCGGGGCGGGAACGTTTGTTTCTTTCCGGCGTCCACATTGTACACTAAACTGAAACTGTGCACTAAACTCGTTTTGAAGCATTCTCTTCCAATGTCCAGTGTCGAATTGTGCCAGGAGAAAAGGTCAAGGTAACGCGTTGAGTTCACTACGAATGTCGTTGTTAGGCATCATGCCAATCGTTGCCGTAGCAGCGTTGCTTTGCTCTGAGGTCCGTAAATCAACTTCCGACACTACGGATTGGCGGGATGTGAGCGTTTACGGACGTGGATACATTCGTACCATTGACGCGCGGGGCGAAAAGTCAATTTGGTTCAAGTCCGTTCATTTGGATCTCAATCAACAAGGAGAGTTATGCGTCGCTTGGGCTGGCGAACTTCGACCGATTGAACCGCGAATTATTGTCCCAACGGATTGGGCAAAGATAGAGATCCGATCAGATGGTCAGGTCATCATGAACGATTCGGGCTCTACAGGCATAACGATAGGCTCGATTCCACTCACAAACTTCTTTGGCAATGTAACCAAAGATCGTGTAACTCAGGAAGAAGTGGATAACGGACTTGGCCCTCCCTTTGAATGCTCTGCGGGAACGCAGGGTACTGGGCAATTAATCCAGTTTACAGAGATAAACTATTCACTGCCTCTTAGACTGCGAGTGGCTGTGTCGCTTTCGCTGACCGTTGCGTATGCAGCAATTCTAGTAATCTGGACAGTACAAAAAAATCTACCGCAGAACGAGAGACGAATTGACTCCAGTGCATGTTGAAGGCTCAGCTAGTCGATGATCATGACCAGATCGCCGGTGTCAACTGGCGAGCCGGTTTTGACGAGTAACTTTTTGACGATGCCGTCATGGTCAGCGGAAATAGTGGTTTCCATTTTCATCGCCTCAAGTACGACTAGCTTGTCTCCCTTCTTAACGCTCTCACCTTCCTTCACCGCAATTCCAATTACCATTCCAGGCATGTTGGCTGCCACGTGAGTTGCATCTGCGGGATCGGCCTTGATCGCTTGAACAACTGGATTATCCAGAGTCTTGTCGACGACTTCGATGTCTCGTGGTTGTCCATTCAGTTCGAAGAAGACGGTGCGAGTTCCATCGGGCTTGGCCTGACCGACGGCCAAGAAGCGAATGATCAGCCGCTTACCGGGCTCGATATCCACGTTCAACTCCTGAGAGATCTCAGGTCCAAAGAAGAACTCTGGTGTTGGAAGAATGCTCAGGTCGCCATACTTCTTCACGTTCTCGAGGAACTCTTCATACACCTTGGGATAGAGAATATGAGTGACGGCATGTTGGTCGGTTGCTGGGCTGCCTAGTACGGACACCAACTTCGACTTGGTAGTTGCAAAATTCGCTGGCGGCAATGACTCGCCTGGACGTCCCTTCACCCGAGGACGATCACGGAGCACCGCCTTCAAAACCGACTCTGGAAAACCTCCAGGTGGTTGCCCCATCATACCGCTCAGCAGGTCAACTACTGATGCCGGTGGAGCCAAATCGCGGTTCGTATTCATTACATCATCGACGGAGAGATTGTTGGTGACCATAAACAGGGCCATATCACCAACGGCCTTAGAGGTTGGCGTAACCTTGACGATGTCGCCAAACATCTGATTGACGTCGGCATACATGTGGCAAATCTCAGACCATCGATCTGACAAGCCAAGCGAATGAGCCTGCTGGTACAGATTGGTGTACTGCCCGCCGGGCATTTCGTGTTCATATAAGTCGCCGCTAGCTGCCAACGCTTCGCTTTCGAAGGGCTGGTAAAACTCGCGAACAGCCTTCCAGTAATTGGACAGCTCGGTAAGAACCTCCGTCGACAACTCACTTGCGTAAGGACCGAATCGCAGAGCTTCGACCAGAGTGTTGAGGTTCACTTGACTTGTTCCGCCCGACATCGAGGCCATCGCACCGTCGGCGATATCAAGGTCCTCTTCAGCGGCCGCGAGAATCGAAGCAGCTTGGATGCCAGCCGTATCGTGAGTGTGGAAGTGGATCGGAATGCCAATCTCTTGTCGCAATGCTCGAACTAATTGCTTGGCGGCTGCAGGCTTCAATAGTCCAGCCATATCCTTGATGGCCAGCATGTGAGCGCCCATCTTCTCGAGCTGCTTGGCAAGGTCGACGTAGTACCTGAGATTGTACTTAGGTCGCTTAGGATTCTGAATATCGCCGGTGTAACAGATGGCCGCTTCACAGATCATGCCAGTTTCTAGCACTGCATCCATGGCCACGCGCATGTTTTCGGCCCAATTCAATGCATCGAAAATCCGAAAAACATCGATACCAGCATCGGCGGCCTCTTTGACGAATACCTTCACGACATTATCGGGATAGTTTGTATAGCCTACGGCGTTGCTGGATCGTAGCAACATCTGGAACAAAATGTTGGGAACCTTCTCGCGCATATCGACCAAGCGAGTCCATGGACTTTCTTTGAGGAATCGCATCGAAGTATCAAAGGTCGCGCCACCCCACATTTCCAACGAGAAGAACTGAGGAGCCAATCGAGCATATGCCTCGGCAATCTGAAGCATGTCAAATGTTCTCAGCCTCGTAGCCAATAGCGATTGGTGAGCATCCCGCATGGTTGTGTCGGTTAGCAACAACGACTTCTGCTTGCGCACCCACTGCGAGAACTTAACGGGCCCCATCTCTTTCAGCAGATCGCGAGTCCCTTTAGGCAGTGGCTGCTGTGTATCCAACTTCGGCACTGGTGCGGGTTGACGACGCGTCGTGTTGAGCCGACCTTTAACCATCTCATTGCCATTGACGATTGTCTCGGCTAAGTATGCGAGCAGCCGAGTCGCTCGGTCACGACGCTTAGGCAGCTCAACTAGATCTGGCGTATTGTCGATGAGTCTAGTAGTTGCTTGTCCGCTGAGGAAGATGCCATTGGTGACCATCTTCACCAAGAATGGAATGTTTGTTTTTACGCCGCGAATGCGAAACTCTTGTAGAGCGCGCTCCATTCTCGCAGCCGCTTCCTGAAGTGAGCGGCCACGTGCAGTAACCTTCACTAGCAAGGAGTCGTAGAACGGATTCACGACAGCTCCGCTAAAAGCGCTGCCGGCATCTAAGCGAATTCCCATACCGCCGGAGCTGCGATAGTGCTTGATCTTGCCGTAGTCGGGTCGGAACTGGTTGGTTGGATCTTCCGTAGTCACTCGGCATTGCAGTGCGAAGCCGTTGACTGAGACTTCTTTTTGAGTTGGCAATTGATACTCGGGGTCGCCAAGCTTGTAACCCATCGAAACTAAGATCTGCGCTCGAACCAGGTCGACTCCGGTGACCTCTTCTGTGACCGTATGTTCAACCTGAATTCGCGGATTGACCTCGATGAAGTAGAACTTCTGATTGTCGGTATCGTAAAGAAATTCGACAGTACCTGCAGCTTGATAACCAACTGCGTTACCGATTGCCAACGCTGCTTCGTGAAGTTCGTTCGCAATCTTGCGATCCAAGTTGGGTGCAGGTGCAAGCTCAATAACCTTTTGGTGTCGGCGCTGAACCGAGCAGTCTCGCTCGTGTAGGTGAATCAAGTTGCCGTGAGCGTCACCGAGCAATTGAACTTCCAAGTGCCGCGCGTTTTTGACCAGCTTCTCAACGAAAACTTCATTGCTACCGAAGGCTGTTTGGCTTTCACGTTGAGCTGATTCAAGAGCTGCGGCAAGCTGGTCCGGCTTGTCAACCATTCGCATGCCTCGACCACCGCCACCCTTGGCCGCTTTCAGCATGACAGGATAGCCCATGTCTGCAGCCGCCTTGTGAGCTTCGTCGATTGAGGCCACGGCTTGTGAGCTTCCTGGCAAGACTGGTACGCCAGCCTTGATCGCAATTTCACGTGCAGCAACCTTGTCACCCAACTGACGTAATGCCGAAACGCTGGGACCAACGAATGTAATTCCAGCCGTTTCAAGAGCGGCAGCAAACTCGGGGTTCTCCGACAAGAATCCATAGCCAGGGTGAACCGCGTCAATCTCGTAGCGACGGCATAAATCTACAATCGCAGGAATGTTCAAGTAAGATCGAATCGGCTCGCCCGGCTCGCCAATCTGATAGGCTTCGTCTGCTTTGAATCGGTGCAGCGCGAAACGGTCTTCGTGCGAGTAGATGGCTACCGTCCGGATGCCAAGTTCATGAGCTGAACGAAATACACGGGTAGCAATTTCACTACGATTAGCAGCCAACAGTTTTTTGAACGTTTTCATAGCGAGTTTATGCGAAGTATTGCTAGTGATTTGGCGGGTGGGGGATGAAGTTCGTTGGCTTGGCTGGTATTGCTAGGCCGTCTTGATGCGAGGAAAGTTATACTCGCAAAAAGCCGGTTTGACGACGACAAATTCCGGTTGTAGAAGACTGGAATCGCTCAAACCAATGGGCTTTATTGGGCCCGGCTATGTCTCGATTGATGTTGCTAATAGTAGGAAGCGAACTGTCTGGCCAACCCTGTAGTAAAAGCGAACACCCAAATCTGGCCCTGTCGCGAAACTGCACATATTCTCAACACTTGGGCGGCATCTGTTTGGAGTACGAGAATAGTGTTTAGCTGCGGAAAGTCAGCGATTCCCAGCTAGGTCATTTGATAGGCGTATTCTGACAATGAAAAGGGCGTAAATCGAATATCAAACGTGTTTGCAACTGACTATTCGAAGCAGGCTGCTAGTAACAAGTCGAAGTTTGGCATAGCTGTTGCATTGCGATCTGAAGTTACCGAATGCAAAACTCCCAATGGCTAGCCGAGAACTGACATGAACTGCGATTGCATCCTTTTCGACAAACCTTTCCCAAAGATATTCTGTTGCGCTTTCAAGCGAACGATGATCTGCTCAGGCATCGCGAGCCTAATTTTGCAGTGGACGCTGATCGCAAGTTGCACCAATGCGCAAGTCGTTGATAAGGATACGCAAAAATCTGAGCAAGCACCGCCATCTATTTCAGACATACCGAAGTCCACCGACTCGTCGGTTGCGATTCCCGATGTACTTAAGAAAAAAGTCACCGTTGATTTCGCAAACAAACCTCTTTCGGAGTTGGTAGTTTGGTTAAGGCAAGACACAGGCTTAAACGTTACCATTGACCGACAGTCTTTCAATGGCTCCCGCCTGTTGCCAAGCGAGCCGGTGGACGACGGACTAATCGATGCTCCAATCTATCTTTTGCTCGACCGATTGAAGTATAAGAACATCGCTTGGAGATTGGTGGACAAGTCGATTCTATTCTACTCAGCAGAAGATCCAGGACAGTTGTTGACCGGTCAATACAACGTTGGGGACTTATTCGATAAGAAGCTCGAGTCTGGTGCGTTGGAGTTGGCCATCAAGGAGACAATTGATCCTCAGTCATGGCAGGACAGTGGTGGCAAGGCAGAGATCAATGTACTGGGCGATGTTTTGTTTGTTCGCCAATCGTATGCCAATCATCGCTTGTTAAGAGGTTGGCTGTACACATTACGTAATCATGGTCGTCGAACTTTAGTCGATGATCCGCCTCAACATGACGCCATCCGCAAGCAGTTAGAGAAGGTAATCTCCTTCGAGTTCACAGAAACCCCATTAGCTTCTGCGATTGACGAGTTGGTAGAAAAGACTCAAATCGACATTCGCTTGGACCGCCGAGCTTTGGCAAAGATCAATTTTCACGAGCGATCGCCGGTGACTATTCAAGTGATCGAGCAAAAGGCGAGTACGTCTTTGGATATCTTTCTAGCCGGCTATGACTTAGCTTGGAAAATTAGCGATGGAGTTGTCTGGATTACTTCGCAGGAGGCTGATCGATCGAAGCCGCGTATCGCCTTTTTTGACGTTAGAGATTTGTGTCAAAATGGCGCAGAATCAGAAGCTCTTTCGGATGCTATTGCAACTCAATCATCATGGAATGACAGAAAAGGTCACCATGCGATCGCCTTTCCCATTCACTACACGATGGTCGTCTTGGATTCCGAGAGAATGCTGGATGAGATTCTGGTTCTACTTGAGAATTATCGACGGGCGCTAAGAGATTCAAAACGCAGAGTCGACCCTGAAACCGATCCCAATGCCGTGATAACCAGGTACTACCGCATGCCGACGGCTGTTGCCGAACAACTTCAACAACTGTTGCCGGATCTTGTAGCTTCAGATAGCTGGAAGGCCAAAAAGCAAGATGCTCCAGGAAAGATCACGATCATTAAGTCGTGGCGCGAAGATTTAGAATCCGGCAAGCAAACCAGCAGCGCTCCTCCAGTCGAGTTCTCGGTTTTGCGAGTTGAAAATCGGCGCGAAATTCAAGATCTTCTACCAGAACTGCTGAGTAGAATTCGCCATGGTGACAACATTGGAGGTGGCGGAATGGGCGGCATGGGCGGGCGTTTTGGCGGCGGGATGTTTAATGTACCTGCACAGCCTTGACGACGGATTGTTCCCAATTAGCAGAACGTGTGTCATCGGGTTCGTTTCGACTTCTTGAAAGACATGCACGCTCAGCGAGCGTAGCTACGGGTCTAGTACTCGAGCAACGAAAAGACCGAATGTGGCTTCAGGCGTCGCGCACCTTGCAAGAAGGCTAGGTTAATGCAAAAAGCGCACTCGACGATGTGGACATTGAAGCCTGCAACCAATTTCAAGCAGGCCTCGATCGTTCCACCAGTTGCCAGAAGATCGTCGATGACAAGAACCCTTTGGCCGGCTCGCAGTGCGTCACTGTGGATTTCAATCGTATCACTGCCATACTCCAGATCGTACGAGTGACTGATTTTGTGGAAGGGCAGTTTGCCAGGCTTGCGCACGGGAACGAAGCTAGCGCCCAAACGAATAGCTAGGGGAGCACCAAAGATAAAACCTCTCGATTCGACTGCGACAACCGCATCGATCTCTTGCGACTTGTATCGCTCCACGAAGCGATCAATTGCATCACCAAAAGCTTCAGGCGAGCCTAGAAGTGGTGTGATGTCACGAAAGAGAATTCCTGTCTTGGGGAAGTCTGGGACGTCGCGGATGAATTTTGTTAGATCAGTCATGGTGGCTCCTAAGATTTGGAAGCCATCAGATTACCAGATTAGCTAGCAAAAGTGCAGCTCACTTGAAGGATCGCATGACGGAATGCAGTCCATCCTTAATCCTGGGAGCAGTGCCCAATTGATCGCCTATGCCGGGCAGTGATAGGCAAGCAAAAATCAACGCTAACATCAAAGCTAGCACAAATCTTGGGTCGGTATCTCGACTCATTCGCATGGCACTGAGTGCCGCCCAGGGCGACGGCATTTGTACCGGAGTCAACTCATCGATCCGAATCAGCATGTAAACACCGGGCTCCTGTTCCGTATGATTCGGAACCAATTTTACCAGCCAGCGTTCGCCGTGATATCGTAGTTCGATTCGCCGAGCCTTTCGAACGGCTCGCTCTACTTTGCGGGGTATGCGAACTCGGAAATCCTCACGTGAAAGATCGATCAACTCGCAGACTATATCCTTGCGCCCGACACGAAGTCTGCAAGCGCAGTCCTCCGGCGGAATCAGGCAACGATATGGCTTGGATGGATCTTGTTTCACAATGGAATCTCAGTAGTAGCCTCATAATGATCGTGTTGAGCGTATTGAGAAACTACTCACGAAACTCTACGACCAATTCAACAGTAGGGCATGGGAATCGTCATAGTCTGATTTAGTCCGAATAACTTAAACAAAGTGCCACGGCTGAGTCCGGTTACGCAGCCATGTCCGCATAGGCAATTTGTAGCGGCAAATTCTATTGAATCAATTTTCCCAATTCCTCCGCCGATATCCTCGATTAAACCCGAATAGCCGATCGAATGCCATCATTCCCGCAGATTGGATGACTTCGTTCTACGGCTTTGGGCACTAGAGCGGCCTGGACGAATCGTCTTGAGCTGTGTCGAGGCACTAGTATCCGATTGAAGCCAGAACTTGGGGGCTGGCTTGGATGACAAAGAGAACTTTGTATCCAAAGACCGTTGTTAGTTTTGCCGCAGCGCTAGTTTTGCTGGTTGGTGGACCGCTGTCTGCGCAACAAGGCTGGCCCTATCCCGACTTGAAGAAGCAACCACAGACCAATGAAGCGATACTCCAACAGGTCCAACTGAATCAAATCTGGCTGGCGAATCACGCCGCCATGGCTCAAGCGATGAACGCATCGGCAAACAGTCAGAACGGTGCAACTCCGAGACCAGCAACTACACCGCAATATGCTGGACAACAATTTTCTGGACAACAATTTTCTGGGCAGCAATTTTCTGGGCAACCAATTTCAGCACAAACAAACGCTGTTCCAACGTTTGCCGCACCAACCAAGGCTGCTCAGCCAGCAGTTGGTCGGTACGGTGGGCAAGTAAGTGCGCACGTACCACCGTCGACTGCGACTAGACCGACACCGATCGCTGCTCAATCTCCATACTTCACACCAAGCCTTCAAGCAAGTTTGCCAACAGTGCCAGCCACTTTGGTATCGACCCAGGACTTGCTTGGAGGCGAAGACTCAAAATCGGATGAAAGTGCCGATAGTTCAGCGCTCGATTCGATGGGGCCAAGCAAGGGTGGCATTCGTTCGCCACACGGAGTCGAAAAGCCTTTGCGAGACGGCTTGCCTGAAGGCCAAGATCCCCACATCGATCTATTTTTGGAAAACTGTTATCCATCTGCGAACACCTGTGCCAAATGCCATCCGAAGGTTTATGAAGAGTGGCGAGGTAGCGCGCATGCCTACGCGGGCGTCTCTCCGATGTTCAACAGGTTCGAGATGGCAATTGCTCAGCTAAGCTCTGGAACGATCGGAACGTTTTGCTTGCGTTGTCACGCTCCCGTTGCCATGCACTTGGGCCGACCGCGTGAGGCGTCATTGGTGGACTACGAACATGTTGTGCGCGAGGGAGTCACCTGCGTGGCCTGCCATCGCGTCGCTGAAGCTTACAACAAACACAATGGCGAACGAAGGATTGAATCTGGCAGTGTATTCGATCCAGTCTTTGGATCTACTTACGGCGAGGGTCTGGCTCGGGCGATCGCCGAGAAAGATAAGTACAAGATCAAAGTTGATCCTAATGACAAACGCCCTGGTCAGAGTATTCACCTGACTTCGATCAAGTTTGATCAGCTAGCTGACTCTTCGTTTTGTGCATCATGCCATCAGGTCGCCGTACATCCAGGTATTGCTCTAGAAGTTGTTTGGGCGCAATATCGTGCTGGGCCAGCCTGCAAAAAGGGCGTCAGTTGCCAAGACTGCCACATGGGCATCGTTCCCGGCAAGGCAAACGGTTATGAGATGGCTCATATAGCCGAGATTAGTGGCAAGCCCGTCAACGAACCGCGCAAGCATGCTAGTCACATGTTCTGGGGGCCGATAACTCCGATTGCGCATCCCGGCTTGTTTCCACACAATGAGAAATCCAATCGTTGGAGTATCGACGATTGGTTGAATTTCGATTGGCGTTCAGGTTGGGGCAGTGATGCTTATGAGAAATCGCCCTATGCCAAGCAAGCGAGCTATCCCAAGAAATGGGATTCGGCTGACGAACGTCGCGATGCTAGAAAGGTTATTGACGAGAACCTGAAGTTAACTCAGATCAAACGAATTGCTTCCACGGCGGTCATGGAAGGAGCTTCGAAAATCGATGGCCCGTTTTTCGCTCATCAGCCTCAGTGCGGTCAAGATTTGAAATTTCATTTTGTAGTATCGAATACTAGCGAAGGACACAACATGCCCAGTGGATCACTGGGTGCTCAGCCACAACTATGGTTAAACGTTGTACTGATTAGTCCTTCAGGCCAGCGGGTTTGGGAATCGGGACATTTAGACAGTCACGGAGATGTCTGTAATCAGCATTCGAAAGACGTGACCTCGGGTCGTATCCCGGCTGACAATCAATTGTTCAATCTGCAAACTCAGTTTTTGATCACGGGCGTCAAAGGCACCGACCGCGAGATGTATTTGCCAATCAACGTCGACATTGACCAGTTGCCATTCCTGCGCCCTGGAGCTCAGCCGATTTCAGTCTTAAACCACCCGCCTTTTATTCGCATGGAAGCACATTCGATTCCACCGCTGGGGAATAAAGTCGCCAAGTATCGCGTGCCTAGCGAACTGCTGACTGAGCGAGGAACTTATCGCCTCTCTGCACGGTTGCGCAGCCGAATGGAACCGATCTACTTCATGGAATTTGTGAATGCAACCGAGGAGATGAAGCAGCGCATGATTGAAGCCACTCTGGATATTCATCCATTCTCAGTGCAGTTCGAAGTACGCTAAGCAGATTGTTAAATCGTCGATGAAAATCACCAAGTTTCGAGTTCTAAGCTTGCTAACGATTCTAGGCTGTGCAGCAGCCTGGAGTTGTGTTGCGCGCTCGCGACTGGGTGTTGCTTCGGAAATGAATGGCTCCACATCACTCTCGCAAACTGATCGAGGGCAGGTAAAGCCTAGTTTCGTTCAACAAGCTTCTGCAGTGATAACCGCTGACGAAGGGATTCAGCTACTGCCATCGGATAGTCTTGACACTCCGCGTCACCGAACTGTTCGAGATCTATCTGCGCCGTCACACGAGTCCGGTCTAAGGTACCAACCATCAAGCTTAATTGCGAGCAACGATGGCACATATCCGAACAATGCATCTCCGAATAGCTCGCCAAGTGGTGTTGAGCCTAGTGCATCGCAAGGAAATATCGACGCTAACCGTGACAACGCTCCCAACAAGAAGCGACAGGTAGTTGATCTTCGAGGTCGAATCGCTTCCAACGCAAATGAGATTCGTGGAACATCAGTATCAAGTTCAAATCAAAGCGGCGGTGCAACTCGTTCTGGCCAGCAACTTTCGCCCGAGTGGGTTGACTCTGCGATTCCGAAAGAGGTTTTCGATCGGGCAAACATTGCGCCGCGAGGTCCAGCGAATTCCACCAGGCAATCGCCTCCTGAACAGCAATCGTTACCAACTCAACCACCATCGGAGATCAAGTTACCGGTTAACTCGCCTGAGATCGTAGATGCCAGTGGCCAGCCAATTCAACCGAGCCAGCCAATTCAACCGAGCCAACAGAACCCCAACTCAGCCAATCGAGTACCTGGCTCTAGTTTCACACCAGATCAAGCAATACCTCAGTGGATACTGCTGAATGGCGGTCAGTCTGAAAATTCCAGTGGACCTGCAAAGCCAAACTCCGGCGCTATCGAACCCGGTTCCAATCTACACGATTCCAGTCAACCCGGTTCCAATCAGCAGCATGCCCAGCAGCATGCCAATCAACCTAACCAGCCGATCAACGGCGCGAACAATTCAGCTCCACAATCGAAGCCTAGTCGAACTATACGCGACCTAGCGCCGCCTCCGCGCGAGAATGTTAGCGAATCAGTTCCCACAGCAACCGAGCCTTCCTCACCGACCCGAGAGATTCCTACGCGGCGTCATTTAGCGCCCGAACAGGCAATACCGAATTGGGTCTATGATCAAGCGGGAATCAAGCCACCTCAAGATCCTTTGCCGGCACCAAAGAACCCGACTGCCATTGATGAAACCCGCGGTCCAACGCAGAGCGATCCTCGATCGATCATCGAACGGAATTCGAATACTCCTTCCGATAGGCCGCTAGTTCCTTCCTTACCGTCGCAACCTTTACCTTCACAACCCTTGGCAACGCAACCTTTACCGTCCCAACCCTTAGATCAACCACGGCAAAATGGATCGCCACCACCACAGACTGAGCCAAACTCGTTAGTGCCGCCGGTTGGCAACAATGCCCCAGAGACGAAAAATAGTGGTTCGGCAGCAAACTCATCCGCAGCCAAGAAGTCGTATGATCCAAGTTTCTGTGTGCCAGAGCATCATGCTACGGCGATGGATGATGGGCTATGTCGAGTTGGTTATAGTTCAGCGGATTTTGGATGCCAAGGTGGACCACAAGGTAACACTTTTGATGCTTGTGCGGCGGCGCATGTCTATCGTGGAAAGTTCGCCATCACTACGCAACGGCCACTGGTCGAACTGTGGCGTCCGCTTTACACAGGTGGCGTTTATCCACCTGCGAAGACATGGTTCGGTGTCACCAATCCGATGAAGCCCCATTTCCTGGTTTATGGTGACGCGAGAACGGCCGTTGGCTTTAACCGGAATGCCAAGGGCAAATCGAACATCTGGGGGAATGTGCTCAACCTGGACATGGACTTACAGTTGACGTCCACAGAACGAATTCACGCTTTTGTGTCGCCGCTAAATCGCGCAACGAAAGCGTCAGGACTCAACTTCAATGATGGTGTCGACCTGATCGATGGAACGAACTTCAATTTCAATACGCTGTTCTTTGAAGGTGACGCTGGAGCGTTGATCGGCGGAGCCGATGGAAGATTTCCGCCGTTTGATTTGCCGTTTACCTTTGGGTTGATTCCCTTGGTCTATCAAAATGGCATATGGGCAAACGACGCAGTACTTGGTGCGGCGATGGCCTTGCCTGCCAAGCATAGCAGCCTGCTGAAATGGTCGAACTTTGATGCCTCAGTTTTCTGGGCAACCGACAAAGTAACCACCGACGCTTTCCCTGGGAAAGATCACGCAGCCGATTTTTTTGGTACCGCTTGGTTCATTGATGCGTACGAAGGGTACATCGAAGCGGATTATGCCTTTGTGAATGATAATACTGGAAACAATCTAGGTTATCACAATGTCTCGTTGGCATTCACGCGACGTTATTTGTCACGGCTTTCCAACTCGGTGCGATTCATTGTCAACGCCGGACAGCAAGATCTTGCCAAGGCCAATCGAACAGCAGACGGAAATCTACTGCTCATAGAAAATTCGTTCATCACAGCCTATCCCAACACCGTTGTGCCCTATTTCAATCTGTTCTACGGACAGGGACGGCCACAAAGCTTGGCTCGAGCCGGTAATGCTGGCGGCATCTTGACCAACACTGGAATCAACTTTGAAACCGATGGTATTACGGGTTACCCAACATTAGATCCTACGGGCCGAAACACCATGGGCTTTGCAAGCGGAGTCAATCTACTCGGTAGCCAATTTCGCCATCAGTTAGTACTCGAGTTCGCCATGCTGCAATCGCTGGGCTCACAGCAATTTCGCAACGCCAACGGGAGCGAGTATGGTTTCGGTGTTCGATACCAGAAGCCGTTGAGCCACAACTTGATCTTCCGTACAGACCAAATGGTTGGCTTGCGAGATAATGCAACCGACGTTACGGGTTCGAGATTCGAACTGCGCTGGAAGTTTTAGATATGGCGCAGTTGCAGGGTAACAGTGCCTGCCTCAGCGAAAATTTGTAGCCCTTCACGTTAACAGGTATCAAAAACGGTTGCCAGAGCGGATGGCCAAGGTTACAACTCTTGAACGATAGGTGAGGTTCTTGCTTACGAGCTAGTTTGCCTGTTTACCTCTGCGGACACAACTACTTACTGTTACCAGAATGACTTCGAAGAAGTACCAACCACTTGGTCTCGAGTGGAACAAACCAATTACGAATCGCGAAGCCAAAATGCAGCTTGCCAGAGCTGTAGCTGACGGTGTTTGTCCTGGCGAAGTTGTTGGAGTCGGCTCAGGTTCAACCTCGTTCCTAACGGTGTTAGCTTTGGGGGAACGAGTTGCAAGTGAGCAGCTTGAGGTCTCGGTCGTTCCGACTTCGATCGAAATGGAGTTGGCCTGTCACGCCGTGGGTCTAGCTGTGCTAAGCGATGTGCCCGGTCAGATAGATCGCTGTTTCGACGGAGCCGATGAAGTTGATCCTCAAGGTCGTTTGATCAAAGGGCGCGGTGGAGCCCTGTATCGCGAGAAGTTAGTGTTCGCAGCTACTCGTACTCGTATTATTGTCGCCGATAAGTCGAAAGATGTGGATCGGCTGGGCTCAAAATTTCCTGTGCCCATTGAAGTCAAGCCGCAGTGGCTACGGTTGGCTTACGATCTGCTACATCAAATGGATAGCGTGCGAGAAGTTGGCCTACGCATGGGCCAAGCCAAAGATGGCCCCGTGATTACAGAGTCTGGAAACGTTCTTCTAGATGCGTGGTTCAATCAGATCAATTCTGAAGATGAAATTGCGCTGAATTCGATTCCCGGTGTTGTGTGTACCGGAATATTCTCGGGATTTGCGTTCCAGAGAATCTCAGACTGATTGTTTCGAGTGGTCGTTTTGTGCAAAACTTTCCCGGCCTAATTCAAGATGGCGTCGGGCCGAGCGAATTTAGGTATGATGAAATGCGATTCATAGCACGATGATCGAATTCAAACATGACCGCAGATAGTAGGCCAAGCGTGGACCAGAACACTGCGCCAAAACCGGCTTTGCTTCCAGTCGAAGGTTCAACCATTTCAGACCGCATCGACAAATTCCTGCAATGGCTGAAATGGCCTGCTGCGATTGTTGCGTTGCTGTTAACGCCTCTGGTTCTTTGGGCTCTGGGGCGATTGCTTGGCACGATTGTAATGTCGCCTAGCTTTAGTCTGATTCCATTTATCGCCGGAATGATCGGCTTTGCTTTTCTGTGGCGCAAGTGGCTCGGTCAAAGTCGCTGGGGTTCGTTCTTGATTACCCTGGAGCATGAGTCGACACACGCTCTGTTTGCTTTACTTACATGGCATTCGATAGTGGGCTTTCGCGCATCGTTAGGACAGGGTGGAGAAGTTCGTTTTGCGGGCAAAGGGAATTGGCTTATCACGGCGTCGCCATATTTCTTTCCAACGGCAGCCATTCTGTTCTTCTTGATAGCTTTCTTCTTGCCGTTTGCCGCGTTGCCCTGGCAAAGCTTCTTGCTGGGCGTGGCAGTTGCTTATCATGGGATCAGCACCTATCGCGAGACTCATCGCGATCAGTCCGATCTAAAGCTGCTTGGCAAGTCCTTTTGCTGGTCGTTCTTGCCTGCCGCCAACATCGTCGTAATTGGAGTGCTACTAGCTTTTTCATACGCGGGCAATGACGGTGTTCGAAGTTGGTTTGGGTTCGCTCAAGAATTCTGGACACTGTTTTGGAACTTCATTTGGCAAGCAAGCTCAACGTGACTGTCGTTACTGATCACTGGCGAACCGTAGCAATTGCTCAAAAGCTTGACTGTGACAGTGAATAGTATTAGAATCCCGTCGAATCTCTAGAAAGTCTTATTTGCATTTATCCTATTCTGGACGCACCACAATGCGGCTTGTCGCACCAAAGCAGATGAGAACAACTCTAGTGATGCGACACTCCCTTCTGCTCGCATTCACCATTCTCATGTTGCCGAATACGGCGCGATCTGAATGTGGTGATCATCTGCATTCAGCAAATAGTTTTGCGTTTGAATTACAGAAACCAAGTTCGGTGAACGAGTCGAATATTCGCAGCGCTTTTTTCCCACTGCCTTCGAAGACGAAGTGTTTGAGTTGCCAATCAGCACATTTGCCGATTTCTGTTCCATTAACAACGCTACAGTTGAAATTGGATTACAAAGCGATCTCGCTGATGTGGGTGGATCTTGAACTTGCAGAGTTATCAAGCCGTGACGTTGAACAAGTTACCCTGAGTATCAGCGATGGTAGCTGTCTTTTGCTTCTCCGTCCTCCAATTGTGTAGAGTTCGCAGTTCTAAATTGTAGAGCATGCTTGCTCACGTTTTGGCAAGCTCTTTCTTGTTTTGCTTGATCGTGCCTGGCGGGATCACCGTAGCGAACCTTCCACTATTGGATTAGGCTGCAACAAAACATTGACTCCTCCAGTGCTTAATGAAATTATCTTCTTCTACAACTGGCCTTCGAGAACAATCAAGGCGAATAATCATGAATCAACAAGTAGTCAAAACAATCATCTCGGCCTGCATCTGCTTGATACTCGGGCCAACGGTTTGTCTCTCCAAACAGACTGTTAGCAAGGAACAATCTAGCTGGAAGGCTTGGGATCGATTGACAGACGAACAAACTTGGGCCTTGTTGCCACAAGTTGTTAACGGAACAAAAGGCAAATTACCTAACTGGATCAAACCGGTAGCCTCTCAAATGCCCAGAACTGCAGCGGCTATGCTTCAGCTTGATGCTGCCTTTCGAGACAAAGGACCATTAGATGCTAAGCTTCGTGCAAAGTTGCGTTGGATTATTGCCAACACAAACAAGTCGCCTTACGGTCAAGCTGTAGCGCTGCTGGATTACCGTCGAGCTGGCGGAAGGGAGTCAAAATTGCAAGAGTTTACAGGTCCGGTTTCGAATTGGCCAAAGTCGGAGCAGGACGATTTTGAGTTTGCGAGACTACTTTCAGTCGCCGCTCCAACAATTCCCGATGAACTGTTTGAGAGGCTAAAGAGCAAGCATGGCGAGCTGGGCGTTGCTGCGATGGTTTTACTTACCGCCTATTCGAATTACCAAGATCGTTTATTGCTAGGACTGAACGTGCCTGTCGAGAAAGACGGGCCCTATCCTCCGCTTGAATTGACCTTTGTTGATGGTGCGATTCAGGCGACACCGTTAATTCCAGGTGAGAATGGTACCGATGAATATGTATCGAACGGTCAAGCCGTAACCACAATTGATTCAAAATTGCGAGCCTTGACTTACGAACAACTTCAGTCTCGACTTGAAAAGCAGCGAGATCGACAACCGCGACTAAAAGTTCCGAGCTGGGATGAAGTAAAGACAAAACTTCCTGAGGCAATGGCGGTTCGTCCAACGGCGATTCGTTGGAGTCTAATCAATTATGGCTATGCTGCAGAGTTAGCGATTCCTTGGACACTAATGACCAGAACGCACTGGGCCGAGAATCCTTCAAGCCGCATCCTAGAGGAAAGTTTGTTTTGGGTACAAACTCGCGCTCTGGAGTGTAACTATTGCATGGGGCATTGCGAAATGTTGCTCGAAGTTGCTGGGTTGAACAAAGATCAAGTCGCCAATCGGACGCGTCTGTTGGCGGATTCGGACTGGGCCAAATTTCCTGCCGTCGAACAGCGAGCCTATGCCTACGCACAGAAGCTTACCTTACAACCCAGCCAATTGACTCAAGCCGATTACCAATCACTGGAGTCCGATTTTGGAACTCAGCGAGCGATGTCGATTTTTGTGTGGCTTTGCCGCGGTCTGTATATGACTCGGATTTCTGATGGATTCCAACTAACACTGGAAAGAGACAATGTTTTTGCTCCACCGAAGCCAGCGCCCGCACAACCCGCTCCGACAACTCCGTCCAATAGTTCAGTCTCTTTAAGAGAGGATCAGCTAACACAGGAGGCGGCTAAAGTCGTCAGTGAACTGCGACGTACATTGCCCGAGGATTCCGAAGCGATTGCAATGCTCAACGATATCTTGAAAGGCAGCACTTTGGGACCAGAGGATGGTTGGTTCCCATTGGCACAAGCCGTATCTCGTTTTGATTGGCAATATGTCAAAACCCGATATGACGCAAACTCTGATGACAAGATTGAACCGAGTGAAATGAGCGTTAGTGAGGCTGAGTTCAAGCGTTTGGACCGAACCAAGGACGGCAAGATTACCGAGTCTGATCTTGAGTTTACTCAGCACTCGTTGATGCCATCGCCCGGTTCGATGCTCTACGGCAGGTTAGATACTGACGCCAATGGAAAAGTCTCGCGCGAGGAGTTTCTAAAGCTATTTGAGAAAATGTCTGAAGGCGGCGACTTCGCTGCGTTAGATGATTTCAAAGATGAGTTGCCTACCCCTTCGATGAGGCTAAACTCAACGCAAGCCGATAATCCGTCAAAGAGCACGTTAGTCATCGCTCTGAAGAACCAGGAACTGGGGTCGCTTCAAGCTGGCCCGAAGTTGAATGAACAGGCTCCGGATTTTAAGCTGAGCACTTTGGACAGTCGAGAAGTCCAATTGTCCAGCATTGTTCGGGAAAAGCCCACAGTTTTGATCTTTGGCAATTTCACTTGCGGTCCATTTAGAAGTCAGTCTGGCAATATTCAAAAGCTGTACGATCACTACAAGGATCGAGCCCACTTCTTCTTAGTGTACGTGCGTGAGGCTCATCCGAGCGACGGATGGTGGATGCAAAGCAATCAACGAGTTGGAATCGACCTAAAACAGCCACTCGACAACTTGGGACGTCGCAAGATTGCTGAAACATGCCAACGGCATTTATCGATCACGATTCCTTTCTTAGTGGATACCATCGACGACAAAGTAGGTTCGACCTACAGTGGCATGCCTAACCGGTTGTATTTGATTGATACAGAGGGCCGTGTGGCCTTCAAAAACGGTCGAGGTCCATTTGGCTTCCATGCAAGGCAACTTGAGCAGGCTCTGTTGCTCCTGTTGAACGACTCTAAGGAAAATTAGCTGTTCAACTTGGCAACACTGCGAAACAATTTTGTGAATTGTGGGCCTGCTTTCGGCCCCTCCCATTCGTGAAAAGCAACTACAGCCGTTTGATTTTTTAATGGGTGGGTGGCAAGCGAGCCAAGCGAGTCTTGCCGGGAGGGTGAAATGGACGATTAGCGATACGGCAATTGGTGCTCGCCCTCCCCGGAAAGCTCGCATTACTCACTTACCGACCCTCCCGCGAATTGCAGTTTTTCTAATGGTTAGTTAGTCGCGCGGGAGGGTTCACTGCGGACCGTCTACTTTGAACGCTCGATCGAATGATTCGAGCGTTCTTCATTTCTGGTAGCGCTGTTTGCGACCAGATCGCATAGAATCAGGGCCAACTTATACGTGGCATTGGGCGGTTGCCCAATTGGCCTAAGGTCACAGCCCTCGCTTGAATTCTTTCTAAGGTTCGATCAATGAGTCAAGATAACCCATTCGCGACTCCACAGACTGCTCCGTACGATCCCGACCCACAATCGTCAACCAAATTAACCAGTGGTCCAATCGACATCTTTCGACGGGCGGTGCAGTTGCTAAAAGCTCAATTCTGGATCTTCATGGCTTTTTCTTGCCTGTCCGTGCTGATTGCCGCTATGGTTCCATTTGGGCTACTATTTGGTCCAGTATTGGTGGGGTTGTTTTTGTGCTTGAAGCAGAGCGAACAGGGAGCAAAGTTCGATATCAACACTCTATTGAAGGGTATGGAGCGCTTCCTAGATTCATTCATCGTGATGGTGGCATTGATTGTCGTCAATATGCTGGTCACTGTGCCGATGGTGATCGGATTTCTGGTGTTAATGTTCTCGCAAGTTGAACCAGGTCGCGAGCCAAACGTTTTCCTTTTGTTCGGTGGAATCTTTGTCTTTGCGCTGTTGGTCAACTTGATCTCGCTGTTGGCGCATTTGCCGTTTTTATTTTGCTTTCAACTGTTAGCAGATCGCAAGATAACTGCTATCGAAGCAATCAAATTAAGTGCGAAAGCTGCCTGGACCAACTTCAGCGCACTGGCGGTGTTGTGTATTTTGGGAGCAGTGATGTACATTCTGGCAGCCATCATGTGCGTTTTGCCTATATTCTTCTTCATTCCTTTTTGGATCGCAGTGATGTTTGTGGTTTATCGAGACGTTTTCCCTCAACAAGCTGAATAGTCGAAAGGAATCGATGAACGCAAAAGCCATTTCAGCTCAGTCAAGTAAACGGAGGATGAATCGCGGCTGCTTATTCATCTTTGGCTTGGTCTTTTTCCTAGCTGGGCTAGCAGCGTTCGTGGCTGTGATTGTGGCTCCACTATTCATTACAATCCAGGCGCAATCATGGCGAGAAGTTCCAGCTAGAATTCTGTCGAGCGAGATAGACGAAAGTCGTGATAGCGACGGCACGACCTATCGAGCCGACATCAAGTTTGAATATGAGTTCGAGAATAGGGTCTACACTTCGAACACTTGGAACACCGAGTGGGCTACTACTTATGGCTCACATAGTGGCGCTGTTGCCGCGGTAAAACGATTTCCGGCTGGGTCAAATCATCCCTGCTACCTAAATCCAAGTAAACCCGAACGAGCTGTTCTTGACCGTAGCTTTCAGTGGGGCAATTTGTGGGGGCTGTTTACGCTGCTATTCATCATTATCGGCGGTGCCGTAATGTGGGGTTCCTTGAAAATTTTTACCAACCCTGACAACCGCCAATCGACTTCCAAAACGGACCAAATGCGAGCCAAGGTAATCTCCGTTTCCAATCACGAAGTCAAAGGAAAAATTGCTTTCTCTTCCGAATCATCGAATGTCGCCGACGACGATCTGGAAGCGAATGTCGATGAAGATTCAGACGACCTAGACGATGAAGAGATGGATGAGTTCGAAGACGAGGCTCCTTGGCTTATTTTCGAAGGACCTCAAAAGCTGAGGCCGACGGCGAGTCGTGTGGGTACCTTCGTTGGAATATTGATCGCGGCGTTATTTTGGAATGGCATTTCTTGGTTTGGGTTCTATTCCACGATCGCTAAACGCGAATGGTTCGCAATGCTATTCTTACTGATATTCGTCATCATCGGAGCCGTGCTGATCGTCATGGCAATCTATAAACTGCTTCAGTGCTTCAATCCAATCATCGAGGTAGCTCTATCCAATGGTGCCGTTACTCCCGGCGAAACAGTGGATGTTGCCTGGGAAACTACCGGACGATTCGATCGGATTCGACAATTGCGGCTAGCGATCATTGGCGAAGAGGTGGTGACGTATATCCGTGGAACGACCACTTCGACGGATCGCAAGATTTTCCAGCGAATTGAAATTGCGTCGGTAAGCGATGCTGAATCTAAGAAATTTGGCAGCGCTAGCGTAACAATTCCGATGGGAACGATTCACTCGTTCTCCGCTCCCAACAACAAGATTCAGTGGAGCATCGAAGTCCATGGTGACATCGCTTTTTGGCCTGACATTCACGAAACGATGCAATTTGCGATTAAGCCAGGCGCGGGAGTGGGAGAGCAGATATGATTCGGCTTGAACTCGCCAGGAATAGCTTTAGACCGGGTGAAAAGATCCGTGGAAAGTTAGTCTGGTCGCTTTTGGCAACTAGCATGCCCTGCGAAATTCGGCTCATTTGGTTCACTGAAGGCAAAGGAACTCGCGATCATCGAGTTGTACAAGTGAAGCCCGTCGAATTAACCAAAGGCGACGGAAGCTACAACTTTACCCTGACCGCCCCCACCTGGCCACACAGCTTCTCGGGGCAGTTCATTTCATTGCAGTGGTCCATCGAAGTAGTTCAGTTGCCCAGTGAGCAAGCAGCACAGGCTGATCTCACGATCAGTCCCGAAGGCAGCGAAATAATTTTGCCGCGTCTCTCGTAGCTACCTTCGCCAAAATGTAGCTACCTTCGCCACAAGGTGGAATGCTACAATCTCTAATCGCAAAAAAACGCCGGATCGCAATTTAACGTCCGGCGTTGACAATCGTTGAATCGAGTCTGTACCAGTTTGGGAGCTACAGAACGGCCAAGGCCGCGTCGTAATTGGGCTCATTGACGGTCTCGGCAACCTGTTCGGTGTACAGGACCTTACCGTTTTCATCGATCACGACAACGCTACGCGACAGCAAGCCCTTCAGTGGACCAGTGGTAAAGCGAACGCCATAGTGCTGACCAAAATCCGAGCAACGAAACACGGAAGCGGTTTGCACGTTCTTGATGCCTTCCGCGCCGCAGAATCGTCCCAAGGCAAACGGCAGGTCGGCCGATACGCAAACAACTTGAGTATTCGCTAGCGATGCAGCTTTTTCGTTGAACTTCCGAACGCTGGTCGCGCACGTGCCAGTATCAACGCTTGGGAAAATGTTCAAAACGACTCGGCTGCCTTTCAGCGCAGCCAGGGTCAGTTCGGACAGATCTTGCTTGACCAGAGTGAAGTCTGGAGCTTGCGAGCCGACCGCAGGTAGATTGCCGATGGTCTCAATTGGATTGCCTTTGAGGGTAACTTGTGCCATATGTTGGCTCCTGATTAATCATCGAATTGGAGTGTAGATCGTCTGTTGCGAAGCGAAACAGGCCTCAGAGTGTATTGAGGCTGACCAAAGGTTCAAGGCCTTGAAACAAGACCCGAGCATCCACAATATAGTGCAAACTGAAAAACTCAGGTTTACAGTAGATGCTGTGTTTTCGCGGATGTTGGTCTCTATCGAAGAGTGGTCAAGTGCTGCTTATGCCGTAACTACGTAAACTTGTTACGGCCTACTCACTACTCGCCCCAGACTTTGGGAGTTTTAAAATCCTTTGGCTTAGGCTTCACCTTGGGTGGAACTGCTTGCTTGGCGTATTCGGTCCACTTGTCAGTTAACTCAGTGAGAACATCGGGATTTGATCCGGCCACGTTCTTCTTTTCATTGGGGTCAAGTTCCAAATCGAACAGTTCAGGTGAGCCCACAATCAGACCCTCCTTTGACGCAACACTCTCACTCTCGCCGTCAAAGTCCTCATTGGACTTGTTGCCATTAATGACCAATTTCCACTTGCCCGAGCGTAAAGCACCGCCGTTCGGTGCTGCATTAATCAAAATATCCTGATGAGGCGATGGCTTGCCTTCGGTGATGGTGAGCCAAGCGTCGCGACCATCCAGCGGCAGCTTCTGAACAACCTTCGCGCCAGCAAGATTCAATAGCGTGGGATACAGGTCGACAATATGCAAAGGTTGTTTGACGACAGAGCCCGCAGGAATCTTGCTAGGCCACGACGCCAGCGCTGCGACGCGAACTCCACCTTCATACACAGTGCCTTTGGCAGCTCGCAGCGGCCCGTTGCTGGTCACTTTTCCGGGAGCTGGTCCACCATTGTCGCTTGAAAACACAAACAGCGTGTTATTGCGTTGCCCGGACTGCTCGACAGCATCAACGATCTTGCCGATCGCCTCGTCCATCGCTGTTAGCATGCCAGCGTAGATCTTTCGATCGCCCTTCAAATGTCCAAACTTCTCAAGGTATTTTTCGGGAACTTGATGCGGAGCGTGAACCGCGTTGAACGGTACATAAAGGAAGTACGGTTGCTTGCCTGAATACTGTTTGACGATTCGGACGGCTTCATCGGCTAGCAGGTGTGTGCTATAGCCTTCGTCATGGTTCACTTTGTCATCGCGATGCCAATCAAAGCCACCATCGCGAACGTGAGTGTTGTAATCGAGCGCTCCGTTGTAGTGTCCATACTGATGATCAAACCCGCGTCGCGTTGGAAGATAGTCAGGCTGAAAATGTCCCAAATGCCATTTGCCCACGATGGCCGTAGCATATCCAGCAGATTTCAATCCTTGAGCCAACGTCTGCTCTTCCAGAGGCAGGCCATATTGAGCCCACGGACGAACGACGCCAACCTGCAGTCCATGTCGCATCGGGTAGCGTCCCGTCATGAACGCAGCTCGAGTCGGCGAGCAAACGGGCTGCACATAAAACGAATCTAGCTCCGCGCCGGACTTGGCCAGCTTGTCCAAGTTGGGCGTCGGTATTTCGCTGCCATGCCAACCCACATCACCCCAGCCCAGGTCGTCGGCCAGGATGACCACAATGTTCGGCTTGGTCTGCTGAGCATAACCGGAACTGAAAAGCAAGGCGAAAACAAATAAACCCCACAGGCACGTACGCATCGTTTAACTCCCGAAAAAATCTCAGATGATCAAATCTCAAAACGGAGGTGATTAACCTGAACACCTATTCTGCCGCATTGCCGCCGCCCCAGAGCGGTTTGACATTCGCTTGGTTCCAAGTATTCCAGCGTTCCTTGAGCCGTTTGGCTACATCGGGATGCTTGGTGGCTTGATCTACATCCTCGTGAATATCCTCAGCCAAGTTATACAGTCGCTCAGGTGTCACGGGTTGACGTTTTCCTGTATTGGTATCCGCATTGCTGTCGTAAGCTACAAGTTTCCAGTTGCCTTCTCGAATGGCCATCTGTTTGCCGAACCGCCAGTATAAAGCATCATGAGGCGCCGTATGCTTTTGACCATTCACATACGGCAAAAGGTCGACTCCATCCAGCTTCCATTCTGGCCGAATTGCTATTCCTGCAGCGGCCAGTGCAGTGGTGTGAATGTCAAGCTGTATCACCGGAGTATCAACGACTCGAGGCTTGATCTTACTTGGCCAGCTAATGACAAAGGGAACTCGAACGCCACCTTCCAAAGTTGTTCGCTTGCTGCCTCTCAGAGGATCATTCACAGAACCATTGGTGGTTGTCCCGTTCATCGTGGGGCCGCCGTTGTCGCTAAAAAATGCAATCAGCGTGTTATCGAGTTGATTGCTGGTCTTCAGTTTGTCGACTACTTGACCTAGCGCATCATCCATCGCCGACATCATCGCACAATAGGTTCGACGTTTCTTGTCTTCAACGTGCTTGAATCGTTCCAGATATTTGGGTGTTGCATCCATCGGCGTGTGAACCGCGTTGAAGGCAAGATAGAGAAACCAAGGCTTACCTTGATTTCGATCGATGAACGAAACAGCCTCTCGACCAAAAGCATCCGTCGTATAGTCTAGCTCCGAAATTCCAACGCCGTTACGCTGAACACCTTTGGTTTCAAAGTAGCTGTGGGCTCCACCTAGAAAACCAAAGAACTCGTCGAAGCCTCGCTTTTGAGGATGCATGCTTGGATTGGAGCCCAAGTGCCACTTGCCAACCAACGAGGTTTGGTATCCGCTTGCTTTGAGCCTATCAGCCAATGTAGCTTCGCTGACAGGTAACCCGGCATTGTCACCAGATGGATTGAACTCGTGTCCAAAGCGTTGTTGATATCGCCCGGTTAACAAGCCAGCTCGAGTTGGCGAACAGTACGGGCCACTCACATAGCCATTGGTAAATCTCGCGCCACCGGCAGCTAGCACATCCAAATGGGGCGTCGGGATATCTTTACATCCATGAAACCCAACATCCGCGTAACCCATGTCATCACCAACGATGATCAAGATGTTAGGCTTTTGTTCGAGGGCACTAGCGTTCGCCGCGAAGTAGGTGCTCAGAAACAGACAAAACAGAGTCTGAAGTATCTGGTAGGCAATTTTCATGATGTGTTTGCGTTCTTGCTGAGTTAATTTCCAAGTCTTGAGGAGTGAACTTGCGAATTCGACTTGTTGAGGCGGGGCTGGTGAACATTCTTAAGAATTTCGCAATCCTAGAATCGAAGTCTAACGTGTTGGAAAACAAAAGTGTATTGACTTCGTAGTTCGAACACAGAAAAGTCTTACAGAAAAAAAAATCGAATCATTGACTAAGTTAGGAGACTAGGTTCGTAAAAAGTCATCTTCTGCCCATCAGATTTCGCGGCTAGCCATCAGATATGCGAGTATTCGACACAACGGGTCTAGGGAATGACTTGGGAATAGGGCAAACACTTGTTTTTCCAAAACCTACAAATGCAAAAACTCCGCGAATTTCAGTAGCCTCAAAGTTGAGATGGCTCCAATGGCGGTGCGAGTCTTTCTTTTGGCACGTAGCTTGCCTTCTTGAGTTGCTCCTTTACACGAATCCGCGCTTATGCACGGACAATAGCACTACTTGGGGAAGTATGATGAAAAAGAGCAATGGATTTACTCTGGTTGAATTGTTGGTTGTAATAGCCATCATCGGTATCTTGGTTGGATTGTTGTTGCCCGCCGTACAAGCGGCCAGAGAAGCAGCACGGCGCATGAGCTGCGGTAACAACCTCAAGCAGTTGGGCCTTGGATTGTTGAACTACGAATCGGCCTACAAGTCTTTTCCCATTGGCTTTCGTGACACGGTTCCCACCAACGGTTTGTTCTACGACGGTGGTTGGGCCTGGTCGACTGCAATTCTCCCATTCATCGAGCAGTCGCCACTGCATGACACGCTGGATGTAAGATTTCATCCCTATGGAACAGGTTCTACCGCAGCCAACCGAGCTGCAATGGCGTTAGCTATTCCATCGTTCCGCTGCCCTTCAGATCTATCGCCATTAACTACGGGCAACAACGCTGGAAACGCAAACGGAATAGCGGATATTGCGGTAACCAGCTATGCGGGAGTGTTGGGGGCATTTGATGGTCAGTGGTGTCAAGTGTCGGGTACGCTCAATGTAGAAGGCGTGCGCAATCATGGATTATTGGTAGTGAATTCGGCTCGCAAGTTTGCTCAGGTCACCGATGGATCGTCGAACACATTCGCGTTGGGAGAAGTATCTTGGCGACCACTAAATGTGGACGGGGATGGGTCTGTTCGTCAGTTTATTCTCGGCAACATCACTACCGGTGGTGGACCTTTGTGCTCGAACAGTGGAGCCGCGAACAATGGGTCACGCATCTTCGATTACGTGCAACTCGTCACAAGCTGAACGGGCCTTACGGGTGGAGCCAAACATAAGGCATTTCACAGCTACCATACCGGCGTAACCAGTTCGCCTTCATCGATGGATCGGTCACTTTATCGCTAAACGTCGAGCACACCAATACCGATTTCGTAGCTTCGCACGAGCAACATTACCGGACCGTTCGGTCTGTATCGAAGCTAGCTTCGATCGATGATGTGTCTTGATTCCATCGATTTCTGAGCTCCATACAGTAACCACTGGTACAGCCGCAACTGCTTCGTGTTTTCACGCTCGATTCTCGAACCCAATAATGATTTGGCAGAATCAGCGGGGCAACCTCACTGAAACTCACCAACTTCATGAATGAACTAAAATGAAATCGCAGCAAGATTCTTTCCAGCGACAGCATGGATTACCGCCCTGCTGCTGCTTCCGAGTTGCTCCGGCGGCGGACCGCAGCTTGCCGAAGTTACAGGCAAAGTAACATTCTGGATCGCACTCCTGTTCCAAGGCGACCTTAGAATTTGTACCGGAGGCAGCCGGTGGATCACCGTCGCCCAGCGGTAGAAGGATGGCGGCGAAAATTTCCCTTGCAGCCTATTCGCGAGGTCAGCTTCGGGGGCGTTGCTTGGAAAGCACAACGTTCGTATCACACAAGAAGATCTAGATAAGATTGCCCGTGATGACGCGCAGCAACAGCTGCCTTCGATCGAGCTGCCCAGAAGTTTGGGACGATTGGAACACTCACGGCCGAAGGTGAAGTCGGTACTAGCCAGATCGATTTTCAGTACAGTCGAAGTAATCCTGCGATGAGATGTATCGAAGGGACAGGATGGCGGCTTCAAGGTGAAAACAGCCAAATTGAATCGCCGCTAAAGCTCTATCGCTTCAGTGCTGGTGCAGGTTCAGTAGAAAGTTGTGCCGCAGCTTGTTGAGTGACGGGTTCGGCGAGATTTGGTGCTCAGGCATCGCAGCCAGAACTCGGCAGTTGCTGCTCTTGCGACTGCCAGATACACGATGGACTCAAGCTGCATAAGTCGTTGAGCGACTCAGTATTGATGAGAACGCTTTGAAGATGCTCAAGCAAAATGCCACGGCGAACTTCGAGAATGGTTCGTGGGTTGCTATGAATGCTGGAGTGTTCGGCTTCAACGGATATTTCGCTGGCCACATCGTCCATGTATGACGCTTTCGTCGACAACCCCGTCGTTAGTCAGTTGTGCTCTTCGATGCAAACCAGCCTTCGTTGGGTTTGAGTCCGACTACATTGATAGGTGACCCACGGGCCGTGGTTATCCGGCATAGCCGGAAAAGGCCGAGGAGTCGGACTAAGCGAGGAGTCGATACTGGTGCTCGTGGTTAACAGCTCTGCATCGCGGAAGACACCCGGGTTGTGATTGATCAATTTCTCTCCGGTAGCTTTCATAACCGAAGGCAATTTAATCACGTAGCGGCTCAACCAGCGAGCCGCATCATTGGCGTAGTCACTGCCTCGATGGGCGTACCTAGAAGTAATCGCACGACGCACGTCTAGAGGTTCGGACGGAAGAAGGCTCCTCGCGGTAAATTCAATTCATCTGGCGTGCCTTGAACTTGCTCGAATGGTTTGTCGCTCAAGATCTTCCAGAAGTCATCGCGGCTTTCGATCGTTTGCAAACGACTCACAAGACCACCCATGCTATGACCAACCAGCACCATTTGATTCAGAGCCTCATAGTGACGGTCGGGGTCAAGCTTTTGTCGGAGCGCGACTAGATCTTCACGCAGTTGAGTGCCACTCATCCAAAACGGCTGCCCCGTGGGATAGTGATAGAACCAGATTTGATAGTTCTTGCGTATGTCAGGAAAGCTCCTCAGATCGTTAAACATCGGCATCCAAGTCACCGGGCTGGACCATAGGCCGTGGACCATCAATACCGGTATGCGATGTGGATCAAAGGGTTCCAGCATTACAATACCGCGATACTTTTGCGTCTTTTGTGGATTGATAAATCCGGCGGTAGCAGCCTGCTTTTCACGGAATTCTGGATTGTCTAAGAAATAGGCTAGAGCTGTACTCAAATCTGTTTGTAACGGCACAAGTCGATTGCAGATGTTGATGTCGCTTGAAAGCAGCGGATCGTGAAGCTCCAGAACGCATTGGTGTCTATGAAGAGCGTGTTGGCCACCGGCCGAATCAGCAGTTGGGACCACGCGAAGCAAAGCTGTGACTGGGAAGCTCAGACCGTTTGGAAGATAAGCCTCTCGCGGATCGTTGTCAGGCCCTTTGCGTCGCACCGCGATCAACGGAACTCCCAGACCATACGTAATTCCCGTTTGATTCAGGCCCTCGATCTGATACTCGGATACAAACTCAAAGTGATCAAAGTCTTGTGCGCACCATGGTCCTTTGATGGCCGTTTGCACATTGTAGCGCTGAGTTTGTGTGACGACTTCATAGCTTTGACCGGGCTTGAGTTGACCTTGTGAGATGATCAAACGCAGAGAACCTTCGAGGGCCTGATTGTACAAGTCGCAAGCACCACGGAACTGAGGATCGTAGGGATTGCGAACACTGTCAAAGTCAGAAGCGAACAGGTACATGTATGCGTTGCTGACCGCGACTCCATACAAATCCAGTGCTTCACCCGGATGAGCTTTCTCGCGCTTCTTGGCTTGAATGTAGGCAACTTCACTGACACCATAAACCAGTTCACCATCGGGCTCTGATTCGACAAGTTTTTGCATGGCTTCGATGCAGGCTACTGGGTTCTTTTTGTGTAGTTCATCCAGTGCATATCGGCGAAGTACATTATGCGTGCGTTGAGTGACTTTGGGACCAGAGCGGCTGGCTAAGTCCAATTGCATGGCCAAGGGATTTGCCGGAGTGTCTCGTTGGACGAGATATTTTTGCGTAGAGCAGCCAGAGAGGTTGAAGGCAAACAGCAACAACGCAACTGCGAAGAACCAATTGAGTCTACAAAGCCGATTCGCTTCCGCGTCAACTCGTACAATGTCACTATCTGCACCCGGCTTGCAGCGCAAGCGATACTTACAGACGGAGCGTTGGCTCTGCCTGTGCCGGCATATTACAATGGTGAGGACGCGAGTGGTCAAAGCTGAGGCCGCCTACAAAGAGAATCCCACACTCAACACTAGAAATTTGATGGCCTTAGGGTCAATGGCGACTTGTCTGACGAACCTGATTTCCGATACTACGCTAGCATTTACGAGCTAACCAAGACACAATTTGATTGCCTAAATTGCCAAACGACTGTTCTAGCGCATTACGGTGATCAAGAACGATCCGTCAGCTTCGCTAGCATTGTGATCCCGCCCGACAATTCGCCCCACGATCCACAGTCAACAGTTTGCCACCTTGGAGAGTTCCTTGGACGTATTGTTAAACGATCTAGAGCACGAGTATCGCCAACAGTGGGTGTCGTATTCACCCGCTCGGTGTAGGCAGTTTCTTGCAAGAGTGCCGGATCAACAGCAAGCGTCTGAACTGCTGGTACGACTGCTTTGCATCGACTTGGAGCTTTGTCGTACGGCTGAGCGCGGATCGACAATGTCGCATGGGGACGAGGACGATCGAGTCAAGCCAAACGTGGCACTCTTCATGCTGCAGTTCCCAGAGCTGAGAGAAAATCCTGGAGGTCTTGAGCGCGTAGTGATGTTGGAGTATGCGCTTCGAGTGCAACATGATGGCGAGCGGCCGAATATTGACTCGTATATCGAACTGTTGCCTAGCACTCGACTGATGAAGAATCTTGAAGAGGCTCAGGCTAGGTTGCTGGAGTTGAACTACTCGGTGAGCGACAATCCAGTCGAAAGCAAAGAGGTCGAGAAGTCTCGCTCCACCGTTCCTCAGGCCAACATTAAAGATTCTTTTGTTGCGCCGTCAGTTCCCTTCACACTTGGGCGATTTTTGTTGATTCGCTACATCGGTCGAGGTGGAATGGGATTCGTTTTCGCCGCGATCGATCTCCGTAGCACGGCTCAGGTCGCCATCAAGATGATGCGACGAGGCGACGGTTGGAGCGTGTTTAGGTTCATCGAAGAGTTTCATTGGCTCAGTCAGTTGAGCCATCCGAACCTGGTGCGCCTGTACGACGCTTATGCCGAAGGTGACGCACGCTACTTTTCGATGGAATTCGTGGACGGAAAAGATATCAGGTATTGGTACCGTGACATCAAATCCAAGTTTTCGGACCATTTGTCGACGTTGATACAGTCGTTGGCTCAGTTGGCTTCAGCCATACACTTTCTGCATATGCAGGGGGTGATTCACCGGGACATAAAATGCTCGAATGTGATGATTACTCCGCGTGGTCGTACTGTGCTGCTCGATTTGGGACTTGCCATTCGCGAGTCGGATCAAAATGATTTTGAACGACCACTCGAAGGTGACGCGATGCCAGGAACCTTCGTGTACATGTCGCCCGAGGCTTACAACAATCATCGACTATCAACGGCAAGTGACTGGTATAGTTTTGGCGTCACGATGTTCGAGTTACTGGCTGGCGATGTGCCGCGAATCAGTGTTGAGAAGCAGGATGATTCCGGAAAACGTCGAGTCTTCGAGTATCAGCCGGCTCAGCTCCGAAAACAACTGGGCGATTTGCCCGCTGAGCTGGCTGAAATGTGTATAGCGCTTTTGAACCCAGATCCCAACTTTCGACCGGCTGGCGAACATGTCCTACAACTTCTTGGTGCTGAACCAGAGCCTGCGATGTTGCTGGGAATGAACTGCTTTGGTCGGGATGGTGAAATTGAGCAGTTGAATCAAGCGGTGAATAACTGCTTTCGTTCGAACGATCAAAAGGCCCTTGTGACCATTAGCGGTGACGCAGGTATGGGAAAGAGTCACCTGCTGAGTGCTTGGCTGGGTTCAGAAGTCTGTCGCAGCTTTCGATTGATCCATGTTAAGTCGCATCGTCAGGACCACACGCCTTATCGCTTATGGAATCAAGTCGTGCAAGAGTTGGTAAGACTCTGGGGCCATTGTCCCTCCCAGTTCGAGACGATATTGAAACGCAGAACCGAGATCATTGCACAGGCCTTTCCTCAATTCCTGCAACTCGATAGCACCATTTATGTTGAGCGACACGCTCATGTTGATTCTTCGGCCATGATCTTCAACAGCATTTCCAAGCCTTGTTGGAGACGTTGAGCGAATTAAGTCAACAAGTTCCAATGATATTGGCAATCGACGACGCTTGCCATGGTCTGATCCAACCAGTTTGACCAGCTTAGTTCGATTGTTGTCTGGCGAATTCAAATTTCACGGACTGGTTGTACTAGTTTGCGACGAGATGAGTAAGCTCGGCTTAGGAGGCAGCGAAATCGACTCGTTAGTAGCCGACTTCCATGTCACGCTGATGCCATTTTCACGCGAACAATCAGCCAAACTTTTGACGGGATGGTTCGAGGATTCGTCGCTCAAGTTATCCAACTCAGAGATCCATCGACTAGTTACGCTCGGCAATGGAAGTCCGTTCCTGCTTCGAGAGTTATTTCGAAGTGCGTTAGATCAGCAGTTGCTCACCAGCGATTTTCGCTCGACTGAACTTGACATGACCAAGATTGTTCATCGGCGATTCACACGGATACCGAAACAGGCCGAAGTGGCTCTACAGTATCTAGCGATCTCAGATCAACCATTGCATTTTCAGCAGATGGTGGGCACGTGTCGACTTAGTCCGCGAGAGCTACAGGCAAGCCTTAACGTACTGGCACACCAAGGTTGGATTCGAGTCTACGAGAGATTTGCAGAAACCACGGCGGAAATTGCCAGTGAGAGCTTTCGAGATGTGGTAGTCGATAGCATGCCCAGCGATCGCGTCAAACGTCGACATTTTAGGCTCGCAAAAACGATGTCTGCCGAAATTGATCCGCCATGGTCTCGAATTGCATTTCATTATGAGCAAGCGGGCAATTACAGGTTGTCGGCGGCTTGTCAAATCGAAGCGGCGCGAGATGCGTTTAGCAAGGGAGCGTTTCGTGAAGCCCTGTACTTTATTGAAAAAGGCATGCACCCTGATGCATTGCGAAGCACAGCAGAGGCATTGAGAATTGAAGTGATGCAGGCTCAGTGCCTGTCCGGTTTGGGGCAGTTTGAAGCGGCGTCCAACAAACTGACCCAATTGGCCGATAATGAAACAGACAGCAGTCTGGCAACCGAACTCCGTTTTTGCGCGGGTGGAGAGAAACTTCGAGCTGGTAGACTTGCTGAAGGAGTACGATACCTGCGCAGTGGATTAACCCGCATTAACGCGTCGACGGGGCAGCAGAGCACCTATTTGAAGATTCGCAATGGATTGTCGGCGTGGTGGTTGGCAGACAGCCCTGCTGAGGTACCGAAAAATAGTTGCGATCTGAGCGTCACCTCCCATCGCACACCAATCGTCGACTTCTATCAGCATCTTTTGTCTACAGTTTTGCCGCTTTGGTTTTTGGATCATCATCAAGCGAATTCTTTAATCGCACGATTGTCTCCTGTGCTCGCCAGCAAAGGTACACCGTCCCAGCTATTGCACAGCCATTTGTTGTCGGGTCTTTTGTTAGCACAATACGGTAAGCGATATGCCGAGACCGCTACCAAGCGATTTCTTGCAGCTCGGAAAGAGGCTGTTGATCAGAAAGAGCAATCAGTTCGATGTGCTAATCATAAATTACAAATGCTCTGGTGTTTGCATCGCGGTTCAATTCGAAAAATGCACCATCACGCTAGAAAGGCTTTGACGCATGCAACTACTAGGCAATTCTGGGAAAGAGGCTTCATTGCCTGGAACGATCTCAATTTCTTCTGGTTAGATGGTCAGTTGCAGGAATTCATTACTCACGTGGATCGGTTGCGACAACTGCATGGGCGATCCAATAGTCCATCAATGACTTTGTGGTGCTTTGCTTACCCCGCGGCCGCTATCGAGTTAATTCAAGATGATGTTCCAGCGGCGTATTTGGCAATTAGTGAGGCAGAAAAATACGTTGAGTTTGACTCTATGACTCAGCCTGTCTTTTTCTACTGGCTAACTAAGATCAACGTTGCACTGTACGGCGAAGATCTTAGTGCGGCAGAACGGCTTGTTCATCAACGCTGGAAATGGGTCGAGCAGTCTGGGTTATTGGGTCTAGGCAATTTTGCCTTCCTTGCCTTCAGCGTCAGAATTAATCTGTACCTTCAATTGTTGCGCCGAGATCCAACCGAACGCCACTTCATCTTTGAGATACAAAACCTGTTAGCGCGTATGCAACAGTTGCCCTACCAAGCCTATCACGCTGTAGCTAGTGCTTATCAACTCGCACTGGATGCAATTATGCACGGCTGCTTGGACTTTACAGCTTGGCAACCAGTTAAGTATCGGTTGCGTCAAAATGGTCTGTCGTTGTACGCGATGGCTTTGCATTGGCACGAAAGCTTGTATGCTGATGGCCAATCGTCAAACGAAATCAAAGATTGTTTACGATCGCAAGGTGTGAAATCACCTGAGCGATTAATGAATATTATCCTCCCACTTCCGCAGGCCAATGCCTAAGTTTGAACACATTCGTCACAAGCCCCCTTTTGCTTTAGCAAAACCACGCGGAATGATTCTGGTGAGTGCGCCGCTGCGCAGCAATGTAAATCTAAGTCGGATGGTTCGCCTAGCGGGTTGTGCTGGAATTACACAGATGATTCATTGTGGAACAGGCAAGGTTGATCGCGAGATTGCACGTGATGCGGCTGACATTGTGGAGATTCAATCGCCCAGAAGTTTGCCGCCTGTCTTAGATCGACTGAAGGCCGAGGGCTTTCACTGTGTAGGCCTTGAACAAACGACTAACTCGGAGTGCTTGTACCAATTTCAGTTTCCATATCGCACGGCTCTGATTATTGGAGCTGAACGTGAGGGGCTGAGCCAAGATGTGCTCGATAAGCTTGATGCGGTAATTGAGATTCCCGTCTACGGATCACCAGCCAGTTTCAATGTCGTTACCGCCACGACGATGGCCGTGTACGAATACTGCCGACAGTTTCATGTGTAGCTAAATTCGCCGGAATTATAGCTACATTCGCCAGAATGTGGTCGCCTAGCATTTCAATCGCATTAGCATTTCGGTCGGGTGGCAGGCGTGGCACGCGTGGCACGGATGCCACCCGATTCAAAATTGCAATTTCGCTAAACGGCTTTACCGAGCAACCTTTTTCAAGAACATCTTCGAGATCGCGACTGATCCCATTTGATCGCCAAGCACAAAACCGATTCGATTCTTGCCTTTGCGAGTCTCTGTGGCAGTAAAAGTATACTTGTAGGTATCAGGCTGCTTGCTGATATAGGCTTCCTCGAACAGACCGATACCGTGCCAATCTTCTTCAAAGATCGAAGCACTAACTAGTACTGTTCTGCCTTCAGGAGACGATGCAGTGAAGGTTAGTTCGTAGGTAGCCCCCTCTTCCAAATCCAGATTCACTTGATAAACCTGGACATGCCAATTCTCACTTCCTTTGGTGGTAGTTGAGAAGACAATGCTATCGCCCTCAGCACGAATCTCACCTTTGCCGTCAAAGTGTTGCTCGAAGTTCCAAGAATTGACCGAATTTGTAGGCTTCAGGATATTCAGCATTCCAAGCTTCAGCAAAGTTGGACGAAGAATCTCCGCCCACTTGGTATATCCCGCGTCGTTTGGGTGAAGCAGGTCCGGAAAATCTGTAGCTTTAACGTTGCCTTTGTCATCTGCAAAAGGCTGCCAAGTATCTAACAGAGTAACTTGCGAATTACCCGCCACCAATTCAGTAATCAATTGGTTGATCTTTTGAATCTTATCTGCAGGTCGCGATTTGGTTTCAGAGCTTGGCATCACTTTGCACAAAATGATCGGCATTTTGGCGTCGTATTTGTTCAATGCTTCAATGATTGACTTGATGTTATCGCGAACCATTTCCGGCGAGGCCTTTTCCTCCAGGTCATTAGTTCCCATCAACATCACGATGGCCTTGGGTTGCAACTTCAGAACATCCTCATTCAATCGGTACAACATACCTCGGGTCGTATCGCCGCTGATACCGCGATTGGCAGCCTTTAGACCAGGAAACATCCCCTTAAAGTCATCGCCCCAACCTTGAGTAATGGAATCGCCAAAGAAGACAACTGAGTTCTTGTCAGCATTAACCTTCTTAGCCCATTCACCGCGTTTGCTATTCCATAGATTTACAAACCAGTCGTATCGACGCACTGGACCAACACCAGGCATCGCGTCATCCTTGGCTGGCAGTTGCAGGCTAGTTGCATCAGCTTGCTGTGCAGAACAATTGTTAGCTAGACCAAGCAAAAGCATTGCACAACAGGCGGTGAACAAAAAGATTCTTATCATTAGTTTCTCTCCTAGATGAGTGTTCGAGAATCGCTTCTCGGTTTTTTTAAATGTAGTGGAACGCAGTCTACGGCTCGACTAGCCTATTTACTAGGTTGCACCGTTAATTTGATGTGATCCTCGACCGCATCATGCTCAATCGATACGTTTGCGCCGCTATGATCCAAGCTCTTTCGACCGGCTTCCAATATTGCTGTCACCAGTAGCGATTGCTTAGCCGATGCTAGCTTGCCATGATAATCTTCAGCCGACGCTACACCGCGACGAATTTCATCCGCCGCGCGAATAAAATCCTCTATGCTGCGATAACCGTAACCAGATTGACCTGAAAAATAGCCTTCAGCATCTGGCGAGTACTTCATGAACAATGGATTTGGCGAACTGTAGCCAGCTCCATCGGTCGCCAAGGAGTAACCTCGATGAGCCTGATCAATATTCACCTCGCCCAAATGTCCCATGTAAAAAAATCGCTGTTGTGAGTGCACGTCGGACTTTGGCGCAATCCATGAAGAGGTGTAGATGGCCGTGGCTCGATTGCCACTAGGACGATTCTCCCAATCCACGACGAGCGTAATCGTATCCTCGGTATCCAAGCCCTGTGACTTTGCCAATCCTGTCGCCGCAGATGCTCGAACTGAAACTGGTGTTGCTAAGTGCAAACATGACCAGACATTGAAATCGATGTGGTGCGAATTCAGATAGTAGCTTATGTCACTTGATTTGCCGGCCCAACTCTTAAAGGTCTGCAACTGCGATTTGGGCTGACTCATATAGGACTGAAAGAAGCTGAACTCGCCAAGTTGCCGAATGCGATCTCGAGCGTCAACGTAAATCGGATCCCAGCGTTTGTGAACCTCCATCGCGACCAGTACGCCGTTTTGCTTAGCTGCGCGAATCAGAGCAGAATGCTGGTCGACCGTTTTTACCAAGGGCTTAGCAATCAAGACATGACATCCACGCTGAATGGCCTGCATGGCTATCTCGAAGTGAGTGTCATCAGGAGTTAAAACAACGACGGCGTCTCCTGGGCTCAGTCGATCCAACGCTTGAAGATATGCGTCAAGTTTTTGAGCATTCGAATCGCTCGGAAAGCTCTCGAACGACACATCCATATCGCGAAAAACTTCGCCCACCACGCGTTGTAAGTGCGATCGAATCGCCGGAAACTTTGTTCCATTCGTACCTGCCATCAAAAGCCGATCCACCAAGCCACGTCGGCGTAGATCGAACAACGTTGTCCCAACAACGCCCGCCCGTTTATCGGCGGCAGCAGTTGCACCTGCGACAAACCCAGTGGTGTACTCGCCCGTTCCGACCATCAGCACGTTGATCTTGCTCACCTGACAATGCTCCCAAAACTACTTTCAATCCCAATCAATCCACGAACCGACTAAGAGCGTTTCAGTTGTACAAAATCTCGAACCTGCGCGGTCAAAGCAACTTCTACGGGCAAACGTTCCATGGAGCTAGCCCCATAGAACCCATGAATCTGCGGAACTTTTTGAAGCATGTATTTAGCGTCTTCAGGCATGGCAATCGGGCCACCATGACAAAGCACTAGAATTTCGGATCGAATGGCTAGAGCTGCGTCGGCGATCTCACCAACTCGCTGCACGCAATCGTCTAAAGTTAGAGCTGTCGCTGCTCCGATCGTTCCACTGGTGGTCAGGCCCATGTGCGCTACGATAATGTCTGCTCCCGCTTTTGTCATCGCGCGACTCTGTTCAACATCGAAGACATACGGCGTCGTCAGCAAATCCAACTTTCTGGCGGCCCCGATGCAGTCGATCTCTAGCGAGTAACTCATGCCCGTCTCTTCCAAGTTCGCGCGGAAGGTGCCATCGATCAGTCCGACTGTTGGAAAGTTTTGGATGCCCGCGTAACCAAGCTGCTGAAGTTCTCTAAGAAATTGATCTCGCAACATGAACGGATCGACAGCACAGACGCCCGCTAAAACTGGGGTCTTCGTCACTGCAGTCAGAACTTCCCGAGCCATCTCTCTGACAATCTCGTTAGCATTACCAAACGGCATCAATCCGGCCAACGACCCTCGTCCCGCCATGCGATAGCGTCCCGAGTTATAAACGACAATCAGATCGATCCCACCAGCCTCTTCACACTTTGCGCTGATGCCGGTTCCAGCTCCACCACCGATGATCGGTAACCCATTTGCGACCTTTTCCCGGAATCGACCGAGGATAACTTCTCGCGAAACTGACATATTCAGAACTTTTGGAGATGAAGAGAAGATGAAGAAATGGGGTAGTGGAAGTGCGACGCTCCTGCGAAGCCTCAATTTGCCGCCACACAACAATCATACGCAAGGGGTGATTAGTTGACGGCCCTCCGGAAAGCTCGGTAGGATCACACCCGCTCGCGTGTGACCAAGATTGTAAGTACCGATGGCCGTTTGCATATCTGGATTTAGTCTGATTTGGTCCGAAGAGGCGAGACAAAAGTGTAAAGATCTTGGGAATTCAGGCCTTCCTAGTACAATGGATGCTCCCGCCCCAGTCCGCTTTTTCAACCGCTAATGTAAGCTGGACTCCTACCTGCACCACCCCGCCGCTATCACCTAATCTTTGAGCCTGATGAAACTCTTTAGCGTTATACAACTTGCCCAACCAAGACATCATCAACTGTTTCGAGCGATGATTGGGCTCGTCTTGCTGACAGTCTTTGGCCACAGACTAGAATGCCAAGCTTCAGATGACTGGCCGATGTGGCGCTATGACGCTCAGCGCACATCCAGCTCACCGAATCAACCTCCAACTAAGCCCGAATTACTATGGAAGCAGTCGTACGGCGCTCGAGTCACTGCCTGGGACGATCCACTCAATCAAGACTTAATGCCCTACGATCGCATTTTCGAACCAATCGTTGTAGGCGGCAAAGTACTGCTCGGCTTCAATGATCAAGACAAACTGGTAGCACTGGATGCAGCGACCGGCAAAACATGCTGGACATTCTTCGCAGAAGCGCCGATTCGTTTCGCTCCAGCAGCTTGGCGAAATCGCATCTTTGTATGCAGCGATGATGGATACTTGTATTGCTTGCGAGCTGAAACTGGAGAGTTGCTTTGGAAGTTTTCCGGCGCTCCCAACGCTCAACATGCATTAGGAAATAGGCGATTGACGTCAGCCTGGCCAGCTCGTGGGGCACCCGCTGTACGAGAAGACAAAGTCTATTTCGCGGCCAGCATTTGGCCTTTCATGGGGACTTTTATCTACGCCTTAGATTGCGAAACTGGAAAGTTGTCGTGGATCAATGACAGCACGGGATCTCAATATATCAAGCAGCCTCACAGCGCGCCTTCGTTCGCTGGTGTTGGACCTCAAGGGTGTCTCGTTGCTACAGATAAGTTCTTGATTGTGCCTGGCGGCAGAAGTGTGCCCGCCGTCTTAGATAGAGCCGACGGAAAGTTCAGGCATTTCGAAATCAACGCTGGCGGAAAGGGTACTGGTGGCTCATTCGTCGCGGCTGATGAGAAACAGTTCTTTGTGCACACGCGACTTAACGGAACTCGAGCTTTTCATATCGAATCTGGCAAGAAGACCGCCTTCATGCCTTGCGAACCGGTGATTCGAGGCGAATTCTTGTACGCAGCGGCCGAGCTGAATGGCCAACGTCTGATCAATTGTTATTTGGCCAATCAAGAGGCCGATGAAAATCGCGAGCCGGAGTGGTCGTTCGATGCAAATGCCTCGGATGATTTAATCGCAGCCGGAGATCATTTAGTCGCTTCGGGCGCTGGAAAAGTGTCGATCATCAAGCTGCCATCGCTGGTTGACGGCGACTGGAAGGGCATGAAGATCCTACATGAAATTGCAATTGCCCAGCCCGTCAAGCGTGTACTCGTGGCAGATCGAAAGGTACTGTGCGTAACCGAAGTGGGCGATATCTACTGCTACGGCGACTCCAATGTAACTGATCGCTCCGCCGATCAGAAAACTAATGCAACTGACGGCTCCACAGATCAGCATTCTTCATCCACGGCCTCCTCTAGCGCTCAGGCTGTAAAAATCTCCGACCAAAGCCTTCGCAGCGCAGAAAAGCGACTGGCGGACTGGTTAAGGAGTGGACAAGCCGAAGGATATGCGTTTTGGTTCGGGCCCTGCAATCCACCAATGATTGAAGCTCTAGCCAAGGCAACGCCGTTTGTTCAATTGGCCATTGTTGATTCGGATTCAGCTCGAGTCCATCAGACACGACAACAGCTTGATCGCTTAGGCGTGTACGGAAGAATCACCGTGCACCAAGCTAAGCCTCGCGATTTTAGGACACCTCAAAACGTGGCGCACATGGTCTTCGTTTCAAAGCCCAACGAGACGGCCACGACAGATGAAGACTGGCAAGCAATCTACAGCGCAGTGCGCCCGTTCGGTGGCACCGTGATAGTCTCAGCGGCGGAAAACAGTCGAGTCAAACTGCAAGAAAAACTCAGTGGCTTGAAGTTAGAGCAAGCCGATGTTCAATCGTCGCCAACGGGATTGATCATCAAACGAAATGGGCCACTTGCAGGAGCCGACGATTGGACTCATCAGTACGGCAGCATTGCAAACACGCTTAAATCGAACGACTCACGCGTTAAGTTGCCTCTGGGTATTCTATGGTTCGGTGGAAGCAGCAATATGGACGTGCTTCCTCGTCATGGCCACGGTCCGCCTCAACAAGTACTTGGCGGGCGACTGTATATCGAAGGCATGAACAGCCTCAGCGCGCGTGACGTTTATTCCGGACGGGTTCTGTGGCAACGCGAGTTTGAGAACTTAGGCACTCAAGATGTTTACTTCGATGACACCTACGACAACAAGCCGCTTGATCCCAAATACAACCAAGTTCATATTCCTGGCGCAAATGCTCGTGGAACGAACTATGTGGTCACCGAAGATCGCGTGTACTTGGTGGTGGACAATCACTGTAAGATTCTGGACGCCGTTACTGGTAGAGATTTAGGCAAAATTGAGTTGCCCACAACAAAATCAGGCGATCCAGAGTGGGGTTTTATTGGTGTCTACAAAGACGTGCTACTGGGTGGTGTCGGTTTTGCCAACTACCGCAATCGAAATTCTCTTGAGTTCGAGACGGATTCGTTATTGGCACTTACCAAGATTGGATTTGGATCGAAAAGCCTAGATCGCGCGGCTAGTCGAGCGTTGATTGCTTTCGATCGTAAGACCGGCGAGCAACTTTGGCGAGTCGATGCCAATCATAGTTTTTGGCACAACGGAATTGTGGCTGGCGGCGACCGTATCTACATGCTTGATCGCAATCCGGCAATTGTCGAAGATGCGATGAAGCGACGCGGCATCGCCAAGAATGATTCCTATCGAATTATCGCAGTCGATTACAAGACTGGGCAGACGCTTTGGGAAGCCAAGGAGAACATCACAGGAACTTGGCTCGGCTATTCCGAAAAGCATGACTTGCTGCTACATGCAAGATCGGCGGCTACAGACCGATTAGCCGATGAATCCGGTCGAGGCATGCGAGTCTACAACGCTAAAGACGGCTCAGTGCATTGGGCCAAGGATAAACTGAGCTACAGTGGTCCATGCATCATTCACAACAACTGGATCATCACGAATGCCAATGCTTATGCTCAATCCGCCGGTGCGTTTGATATTCGCACGGGCGAGCAGCGCATGACCAAGAATCCGCTCACCGGAAAGTTTCAACCATGGAAGATCACTCGCGCTTATGGTTGCAACAATATCATCGCCAGCGAAAACATGTTAACGTTCCGATCGGGTGCTGCGGGATACTATGATTTGTTGACCGAATCTGGAACTGGCAACTTAGGTGGCTTCAAGTCGGGCTGCACATCCAACTTGGTTGTCGCTGGAGGCGTGCTCAACGCGCCAGACTATACTCGCACTTGTAGCTGTGCTTATCAGAATCAAACTTCGCTAGCTCTGGTTCACATGCCGGGCTTGGATACCTGGGCAACCAACTTCACGGCAGTTAGCGTTCCTGAAAACGAAATCATTCAGGACTTAGCCATCAACATTGGCGCGCCCGGTGATCGTCGCGATTCCTCGGGGACGCTTTGGTTAGACTTTCCGGCTGTTGGAGGAGATTCACCCGCATTGGCTTTGACGCTAGATAAAGACGCCAAGTACTTCCAGCAACAGACTTCAACTTTTGGTTCCAGCAACTTACCTTGGGTTTTTGCATCCGGAGCATATAATCTGCGAGAATTGCGTCTGATTTTGAGAACGCAGAAGCGACCCGAAGCTCCTCCAAAATCAGCCGATGACGAAGACGAGAAAACTGCCGCAACAACAGCCGCGTCCGCAGCAAATTCTAACTCATCCGAAAGCAAAACCGCTCCAACTTCAACAACCACTACGGCAAATGCGAGCAGCTCAGGAACGACAGCTACTACCACTAGCTCAACGCCACCAGTGATTGAAGTCTTGCGTGACCCGATTCCACCCACCATGTATCGACTTGAGCTTTACTTCTCGCTGCCAAACGCACTAGAAAATCAGCATCATCGATTTGAGGTCAAGGTGAAGGATCAAGTTCAGGTTGTCGAGCTTTCCCCACAAACTCAAAAAGCTGACGATGACGAGCAGGTCTATCACTCGATAACTTTCGATAGTGTGGTATTGGATGGCGAGTTAGTTGTAGAGTTCGATGCCAAACTGGGCTCAACCGTACTCAGCGGCTTCCGATTGACGAAAAGCCAAAAGAAGTAACCGCAATCGCGGCGAAAATCCGCACCTAACTTTCGCTGGCGAAGGTTGGCAACACGAAATAGCTCTGTCACAATAGCCAACTGCTCTTGGCCCTTAGTGTAATGGCAGCACATCTGACTCTGGATCAGTTAGTCAAGGTTCAAATCCTTGAGGGCCAGCTAACGCCAGGTTGCCATCAAGGAGGGCCGCACCCGTGACTGCCATTATTACTCTACTGGTCATTACAGCCGTTTCATTGCTAGTTGTGCGCACAGGTGCGTTGGCTCTGATGATGACGGGGCTTAGCTGGGATACGGCCAGCTTTCAGAGCTATTCGGCGTTCTTTGGAGTTGGCTTTACCACGCGAGAAGCCGAAATGGTTGTCAATCATCCCGTTCGGCGGAGGATCATTCGCGATTTAATCTTGGCTGGCAATATCGGCTTGACCTCAGCGTTGGCTACCTTTGTCGCGACGATGCTTCAGAGTGCCAACACAATTCATCCACTGATCGTCGTGATCGTAATCGTCGGTGGCATCGCTGGTTTGATTTACGTTTCACGATTAGCAGTTATCCAGCGCATTCTCGACAGGCTGATTCAACACACTCTAGAACGAGCAGGCATGGTTCGAGTACTAGACTACGAGCTGCTTCTTCGCATCGCCAGCGGTTATAGTGTCTCAGAAATAGAGCTAACAGACGAAACCCCCATCATCGGCCGCTCCCTCAGAGACTCACGACCATGGGATCAACACGTAGTAATATTGTCGATCAAGCGAAACGGAGTACCCCTTCCCGGCATCCCGAATCGAGATGAGGTACTTTTGCCGGGTGATGTTGTTACAGCCTATGGCGAGGAGGTGAATGTTCGCAAGCTGCTTCAACCTCATCAATCCAATTAAAGCACAAACTGTTGTCGCCAACTGCATAGATCGCCCGCGGATACATTGCCTCCACACAACAGAATTACAACATGATCGGTAGGACGAAACTGGCTTGCATGTTGCTCGGCAGCAGCTAGACAACAGGCTGCCGCCGGTTCGATCAAAATCTTGGCCCGTTCGAGAATGTAAAACAATTCCCTGACCGAATCAGCATCGGATACTACGACCAGTTCATCGACCAACCGCTTAACCATATCCCAGGTGAAGGGACAGGCAGATGGCGAACCCAAAGTCCGAGCAATACTGGTAATTGCAGGCATCGTCACAAGTTCATTGGCTGCCACAGTGCGAGCCATCACGTCAGCACCTTCTGTCTCAACACCAATGATCCTGCATTTAGGAGACATAGACTTGATTGCGGTTGCCATGCCACCAATCAAAGCTCCACCACCGATGCTGATGTAGCACTTTGTAATCTGCGGTAGATCTTCCGCGATTTCCAACCCTACAGTTCCTTGTCCAGCCGCGACAAGCTGGTCATCGAACGGATGCACATAGACTCGGCCTTCACTTTGAAGCTTTGCCGCTCCTTCAAAAGCAGCGTGAATCGTGGGGAACAAACGTATCTCTGCTCCGTAATCACGAGTGGCATCCAGATAGTTTTTGGGAGTTGTCTCGGGCATGCAAATCACAGCGGAAACCGATAGCGACCGAGCTGCATAGGCTAGCCCCTGTGCGTGATTACCTCCACTCACACCGACAACCCCCTTCGCTCGTTCGGCCTCAGAAAGCTGCAACAGCTTATTGAATGCTCCACGAGGCTTAAACGAACCGGTCTTCTGCAAGCACTCCAGCTTCAAATAGACATTGGTATTCCAGCGAGTCGAAAGTGACTGAGATCGAATCAGCGGCGTTCGGTGAACTCGCCCAAGAGTGGTTTGCTTCGCGGCTTGAATATGACTGAGTTCTAACATGCGATCGTTTTCGATGGTGGTAACTGTAAGTTGGTAAGCTCTTGAGCGCCTGCAAAATTTGCAGTACAACCGCCAGAGGTCGAAGCTGCTCAAGCATCCTCGAGATTATGATATGCTACTTGATTCCGCCCGCGCATTACAACCAACGTTGAGCCACATCGCAATCGGGGCACTCATTTTTGGAGCGAAACGATGAGCCGTCACACTAATCGACGCACGTTTATTCAATACTCTAGTCAGGCGGCCGTTGCAGGTTGCATGGTATGGCATTGCCCATCCAATTCCGCCCAAGGCAACGCGATGCCGGAATCAACCAACTCTGCAGAACCCACCGTAGCCGACTCAAAGGGGTGGATCGATGCTCATGTTCACGTTTGGATGCCAGATGTTAAAAAGTATCCAATCGACAAGTCGTTCAAACTATCCGACATGCAACCACCCAGTTTCACTGCCGCAGAACTACTTGCACACTGCAAGCCATTGGGTGTGGATCGAATCGTCCTGATTCAGATGAGCTTTTACGCTTTAGACCATGGTTACATGTTCGACTGCATGCGAGAGCATCCGGGAGTGTTTTCAGCGGTTGCACTAATTGACCATAAATCAGATCAAGTTGTTGTAAATGCAAAAGACCTTGTTCGGCGCGGTGCTCGCGGATTCCGCATTCATTCGCAAGGTGATGCAGATCAGTGGCCCAATAGCCCAACGATGAAGCTGCTCTGGAAGACTGCCGCCGATGATGGATTCTCGGTTTGCGCGCTGATCAACCCGCAAGATATTCAACATGTGGATCAACTTTGTCAGCAGTTTCCCAAGACTCGAGTCGTCGTAGACCACTTCGCGAGAATTGGCGTAAGCGGGGCCATCGAGGAGAATCGCTTAGAAGAGCTTTGCAAGCTAGCTCGGCATCCTAATGTCTATCTGAAAACATCAGCCTTTTACGCCTTAGGAAAGAAGCAAGCTCCCTATCATGACTTGAAGCCGATGATTCGCAAAGTTCTATCAGCTTACGGGGCGGAACGACTGATGTGGGCTACCGATTGTCCCTACCAGGTTCAAGGCGATCACACGTACAAGGCCTCTCTGGATTTGATTCTTCAAGACAACGAGGTTTTGAGTCAGCAGGAGAAGCAACATCTACTGCGCAATACTGCTCATAAAGTGTTCTTCACCGCTTAGTGAAATTCATCAAGGAAATGGGGAGTTCGGGCGAATTCCACTACAACACATTCTTCAACCAGCTCCAGTATGACTCCATTGCAACACCCGATGGCCAAACGCATAGCCGAAGCAACTCAGGTTGTTTTCGGGCAATCGCCAATTGCCTTGCAGGTCCAGCAAGCATGCTACCAGTTCGAAAAAGAGATCGAGAATATCCAGGCTGGTCGTGGAATCAACGCACTCTTGATAGCCATCGTCGGCGCGAAAGGGCAGGGCAAGACCTGGACCGCTCGACAATTGGTCTTCAGCGAACCGATTCGGCAACGGCTTCGTAGCGGCGATCTGCGCGATGATGCAACCTCAAAGCTAATTTGGATCGGCCCTGCGGCACCTGAGAACATCGACCCCAACAACGAGATTCACTACTCGTGCGCGGCCAGCGACTTGATCGACGTTGGCCAGTCGGTCGTGCTGTTGGATACTCCGGGAGTTACAGATGCCAATCCACTTGCGGCTCAGATTGCCAAAGAATCATTGTCATTAGCTCCTGTGAAACTTTTGGTCATTGCTCGCGATCAACTGCGAGCCGAAGCAAATCTAAGGCTAGCCAGGCAAATCGATGGCTCAATCTGCATTCCGGTAATCACTTCGGTTGAACCTGATGAGGCCGATGACGCTGAATTGGCCAACGATATTCGAACATTGCGAGAACAGCTCAAGCTGATCGCGCCCGGCCTGCAAATCATCGAAGAACTAAAGATTCCAGATTTTGAAATCACGGGCGATGAAGCTAAGTCGGCAAAAGTGCTTCAAATCCAATTGCTTGATCGACTTAAGAAATGTGGCATCACTCAAGGAGAACTTCGCGGCACCCGTGACAGCCGTCTTCAATCTGCGGTAACTCGACTGCGAACCGAGGTAACGCGATTGATTTCGCAAGAATTGCCACAACTAGCCAGCGCAGTCGAGCAATTACATCGTGAAGCAGAGCAGCTACCAATCCGAGTTATCGAATCGCTGCTGGGTAGCCAACAGATTCTGGAGACGGGCATTCGGATTCGTCTGCGCACGCGACTGGTCAGCGATACTTCGTTACTGTGGTTTCCCTATCGGACAGTGCTCTCGATTCTAAATTTGACTCATGGAGCATGGGATCGAATCGTTTTGGCACTGGCTGGTAGCGTTCCAAGTCTGTTTGGAGCGCTGACAAGTTGGGCAAAAAATGTTCGTCAAAGCCGCGACTTTTCAAACGAAGTTCGCGACGGTATCCGACAGCGAACTCAACAGCAGGTCGAAGAGCGTCTGCATCCTCTGTGCGATCAATTTCATCAGGCGGTTATGCGATTGCGGCCGAAGCAAGAACGAATCAGTTCGTATGGCGATTCGGTCAGTCGAGTTCGATTGTTGGGCATGGATCAACTGCAATCGCGTAGCCAAGCCATTTTCGATCAATCTCTTGACCAACATGCAACCAGCAGATGGTTGATTCAAGTTTTGGCCGTGATTGGGTTCGGCATTTTTTGGGCCATGATGGCCGCACCTATCTTCACGTTGTATCGCGATTACATCCATGCGTCGTGGGGAGTATGGTCGGGCGAAGAGAGGGTCCGCATTGATGAGTTTCCTCATCCTAGTTATGGGCTGTTTTTCACCAGCTTGCTTTTGTCGACTCTTCCACTTCTGATCTACTCCATGATTGTCTTGACGATTTCACTCGGACGTCAGCGTATTGCTCGGATTGCGGGCGAAATCACCAAGCAGCACGACCAAGCGGTCAGAGAGCTTCAGCAATCACAGATAATTCGATTGCAGTTTGGTGACGAACTGTTGGAACAGGCCGAATTTTTGCTCAACCTGCAGTAACCGATCTCGACAGTTGAGTTAGAATGGAAATTCTTTCCCACTCTTCGTCCGATTTCGATTTCACCATTTTTTGCAGGAATCCATGAGCATCTCTAGCCTTGATCTATGGCAGCGCATCGCCGCCGAGGGCATTGCTTCTCCGATGCAGTGTCGATCCTGGGCTGCGGAAGTTGCTAAGAGCTTGCCGGCTGCCGATACTGCGGATGGACTCAAGGTGCTGCAAAAGCTGATCGACATTGGCAAACTAACCAAGTACCAGGCTAAATCGCTCGCCGGTCAGTCTAATGATCCATTAAAGCGAGGTTCCTGGAACGTAATCGGCCGAGTGAAAGTGCCTCAGTGGCAGGGCTGGCTCGAGGTAACCAAGATCGACAACTCCAAAGGCGAACAACCACCAGCTCGATGGGCTCGATGGTTGAAGGCCGAGGACTTAGACGGATTGCGAGCCTCAGCGCCATCGCTGCCTCGCGGAATTCAGTTGGCGCAAATTCGACATGCTCATCTGCAGTGTGTGGAAATGCCAGAGATGGTTGAGGGCGAACTTCAGCTTCGCGTCGAACCGGTGCAGGGGACTTCAATTGCCGAGCTGTTCAAAGGCGTTCGTCCATCGCCCGAGCAAGTTCAAACAATCGTCGAACACGTTACTCAAGCTCTGGCAACCATGCATCAGAAGCAGGTGGTGCATGGTCGAGTTATGCCCGATAGAATTTTTTGGGATGCGGCCGCAGGGTCAACTCTAGTCTGCGATCCCATTTCAGTTTGGACAGCCAGCGTTGAGCCATCAACGGGTGGCGTGCTTGGCGAACACCTGAATGGATTGCAACTTGCCTCGTTCTTGGCGCCAGAATTCTTGGCACCACGACAGCCACCGAGCATGACGAGCGACATTTACGCGCTGGGGGCAACATGGTGGTGGCTGCTCACCGGCAAGCCGCCCGTCGAAGGCAAGAATGTTGCCAGCACACTCGGTCAAGCTGCCGAGGCTGTCCTAGACTTTACAGCGCAACTAGCTGACCTACCTGAGCCAATCCGAGTTTGCCTGCAACACTGCCTAGCAAAGAACCCTGCCGCTCGCTTTCCAAATGCGACTGGACTACTGGCTGCGATTGAAGCGGCCAAGATTGCTGTTGCTCGCGGCAAAGTAACACTACCTCGAAAATCGACCATTGTCGCGCCTGTGGTTGTTGAAGCGTCAGAAGCCGAGCCCATCGCCAAATCAACAGTCAACACTGTAGTCAAATCAAATATCGAGCCGCTCGTTGTCGCTCAAGCAACTGCCACAGAGCCCAACACTAACCCGCCGAATGTGATGGCGACTGAAGTTATTGCGAGCGAAAAGGCAACTCAGGCATCGATGCAGATGCCAACGCAGCAATCAACGCAGCCACCGGCGAAGACTGTAGTGAGCAGCCCTACATCGAAGCCTTCTAGCTCTAAACTAGCTCCAGAAAAGGCCACGACCGCTCAACGATCTTCCGAATCACCAACCGAGCTTCAACCGACAGAAAAGCCGGTTGAAAAGCAGGTTGTTAAGCCGACGGCAAAGCAGGTTGCCCAACAAGTTGATCTGCAGGTTGCCCAAAAGAAAGCTTCAGAAAGGCAACCTGTCGCGAAGGATGCTACGTCGAAAGCCACTGTCTCTCCTAAGCCTGCCACATCTAAGCCTCCCGAAGTAATACTTGTCGGTGACTCTTCAATTGCTTTGGACTCTTCGGCTAATTCCGCCAGCGCACCAGACAACGTACCGCAGTTGGTTGAACCGATGGTTGCTGTGGAAGTCTCTCAGGCCACTCAGGGCGAAACACAAGCGACTGAGACTAATACTGCATTCGCTGCCAAGATCACTACAGCTTCGACATCTCCAATAATCGCGCGAAGTGGCAACAACACCGGAAAGACGACCGTTCGTCGAAAAGCTAAGCGCAAGAGTAAACTGCCTTTGTTTGTGATTGCTGGCTTCGGATTTTTAGCGGTCGTGCTGGGTATCCTAAAGTTGAGTGGTGCGTTGGACTCCTTGGGCAAGAAGGAACTAGCGGACAACAAGGGCAGTTTTCAAGCTCCCATTAACACGGCTCAACCAACGATCATTGCCAAAGATCCGATTCTTGAACACTTTCGATTAGTCGATAGCAAGGACGCCGTTTGGGCACCACCTCAAGCCCCAGATCCGATTCCTTTGGATCTGTTTCCTCCTGGAGCACAACTTTTTATCGCTATACGGCCAGCCCAATTACTCAGCGGTAAGACTAGCGCTTTAACAAACACGTTAAGCAAACAGTTTGGATTTGAGTCACTGCTAAAGCAGATCGCCGAGCCAACGGGTCAGCCCATCGAATCGATCGCAACGTTGACGGTAGCATTCTACAACGCGCCAGCTCCTGAGCAGTTTCCGCTGTATGTGGTTCGCGTTGAATTGTCGACCGGTGTTGCCCTGCAAGATCTGAAATCGAGCTGGAAATCAACCGGCGAAGCGATCGTTGGCAAAGAGCGACTGCAACTGGCTGAAAAGGACTTAGCGTACTACGTTCCACAAGAGGAGGACGCATCGCACGTCAAGAGATTCAGCTTTGGGCCTGTTGCCGTCATGAAAGAGGCGGCTGAATTAGAAGGTGGTACAGCCGCCATCAATACGCAATTCAAACAACTTCACCTGCGCACCTGCAAACAATATCAACTCGTCTTCTTCGGTTCGCCGCGATATCTGTTCAACGAAGGCCGAGGTTTGGTGAAGCTGCTGCCCAAGCGATTACAGAATCAGATTGAACCGATTTTTGGCATAGACTCTCGCGGTGGCATCCTACAAACCAACATCGGTGATCAGTGGTATTGGGAATTGCAACTACTGGGGCCAACCGATGCGGAATCTCCGCGAATCACCAGTCGGCTCAACGACTCAGCCTCTACAGCCGCTACCAAGATCGAGCAGTGGTTGGTCGAGCAGACGCCGCACCCTTATTGGCGAGCTTTGGCACTTCGGTTTCCTCAGATGATTCGCACCTGGCGAGAGTATTCACGATTCAGTTTGGAGGATGGCGTTGCGATTGCCAATGGATATTTGCCTAGCGATGCAGCCAGCAATTTGGTTGTAGCCACTTGGGTTGCGGCTCAGGAGTCGTCGACGTTTGCCGGGCAGTTGGCCTCGAACACGCCGGCGTCGAACTCTAACAAGCCAGCGATTTCCCCTGAGGAGATTCTGAACAAGCCGATCCGATTGATTTTCGATCAAGAGCCGATCGAACGGGCTTTGGCTTTGATTGGCGAAGAGGCGAACAGCGATGTACCGCCCGAAAGTCAGTTGCGATTTGAACTCGACGGGGGAGCCTTTGAAAAGGCCGGTATTACGCGCAACCAACAGATGCGAGATTTCAAGAACGATGGCAAACCGGTTCGCGATGCACTCACTAACGTAGCCAAGCGAGGCAACCCCGTAACAACGGTAAAGGACACTCGAGAGTTGGATCAGCGTTTAATTTGGGTCGTTAAAGATGACCCCAAGAATCCAGGCAAAAAGATGATCTCGTTGACCACTCGAGACGCTGCAACCGCTGAGAACATTCCGCTATCCAAAGAGTTCGCGCCGTAGTGGGATGTGTAGTTGACCCGCCTTTTCCTTGAACCGCAGGCGCTAGGGCGCTAGCCGCAGGCAGGAGCGGCGAACAATTTGCCCGAAGGACCCTTGTCGAGGTGCGCGTCCACCAAACTTCGGCCGACTAAGGCTAGCGCCTGCGGTTCACCTGGGTATCACACCTCACTGCTCAAGTCTGTTCACGTAAATGCGGCAAGGCTCGCATGAAAACCCTCAGCTAGCGCTGTAGGCTCAATGATCTAATAAGGACACTCTGCAAACATTCGATATCCAATGATCTGTCCGTTATCTATTGCAATTATTAGGGTGTCAGTGAACATTGTGCCTCCTTCAGTTCGAAAATCCCAAACATCAGTAGCAAACGCCAGGAAGCTGGAGCCACTTTTCTGTTCATTGATCCATCGCGTTACGTTCTCTTTTTGCACCATATTTTTCGAAATGAACTCATCAGCCACTTCGTCACCAAGCTCGGCCAACTGCGGATACTGATCCATTCTCGACCCTATTAAAGAATCGAACAATGCGCTCCAGTTTTTAGCGGCATAATCCTGCTTTGAAGTAGCAATGCCTTGCTTTTTCATTTGGTCTTGAACAATTAAATCAATTGCATCGCGCTGCGCTAGACATCTTTCATTTCGTGCGTGCCTCGCTTCTAAAGCCAGCTTTCTCTTGGTTGCATTATGATGGGATCGAACCACAATACTCAAGAAAGATACCAAGACGACCAAGAGCAAGGCTAATGCAACGCGTTTATTGCGTGTTAGCATGGGGCGATCCAATGAACAATTTTACCTATTGAGTGAAGCCGAAAGAAAATGAATGTTGGCTTAGCTTCAAGAAACGTCAGCGTGAGGGACATCGTAGCTTACCACCTTCTGGCGAAGGTAGCTACCATTTTTGGACAGATCGCCACCTTCAAGAGAAGGTAGCTACGATGATCCTCACTAGTTAGAATTTCTCGCCATTCCACAGCCGTTGATAGACCGCGGCGTAGCCTTCGAACTCTCGGTCCAATGAAAGACGGTTCACGGCAACTTCTCGGGCTCGCAGTCCCATTTCATGCAAACGATTAGGATCTGCAGTTACTTTCAGTACGGCCTCGGTAAGCTGATCCAGTTGGTCAATGCCAACCACGAAGCCCGTCTCGCCGTCTTCGATCACTTGTCGGAATACACCAGTATCTGTTGCCACCACGGCTAGCCCGCTGGCCATGGCTTCTAGCGGTGTCATTCCAAATCCTTCGTAGCGCGGCGGAGCTACGAGAAGGGACAAGCTGCGGAGGACTTGAGGCAACTCTCTGGGTGGAACTTCACCTCGAAAGACTACTCGATCCGACAAGCCGGCTGCTGCCAACTGCTGACGAAGTTGCTTTTCAAATTCAGCTTCTGCGGGCTTGGCTCGACCAATGATCACGGCTGTAAAGTCAGGTCGCTCGGGCAACACTCGCAGCATCGTTTCAACAAAAAGATCGGTTCCCTTCTCTGGGCGTATTCTGCCTACGATGCCAATTCCAAATCGACCTTGCAGCCCCAGCTTCTTCCAAGCTTCGTTTCGATCCACGGCTGGAGTAAAACGATATATGTCGACTCCATGAGGCACAACTGCAGCTACGTGAGGTACGAACTTGGCTGCGCTGGCCGTCGTGGCTACAACTGCATCCATCCGACTGATTAATTGTCGAGGAATGTAAGAGTGCAGTCGCTGAGCGGCTGAGGTGAAAACAGTTTTGATTGGTAGTCGCAAGTAATCGCGCGCGAAAATCGCTGCTGCCATTTCCATGTTGCGTCGGACGTGCCAAATTACAAAGGGGCGATGACTGGGAGGTCTACGTGAACTTTTCAGCGCCTGTCTGTAGCTACAACTTTGCGTAAGCGATGGCAGCGGCAAACCAACGAGTTTAAGTGCATAGTGGCTCAACTGCTTCGAGATCACCGCGTCGGCAGTAGCTGACACTCCCGTGAATCGCTTATGGAAGTTCGTAACGTAGACTTCCGGATCCAAATCGAAATTGAGGCTACTCATGTTCATCCAGATGTTTTTGTTGAGAGCTACTGTCTGTACGGTTACGAGCCTACAGCGCTAGCTGAGGGTTCTGGTTTGTTCAATCTCTGTCTACGCTGCAGGCTCAGGTGGATCGTAGCCCAATTGCCCATTTTGAATCAATAGCGACGAGCAATCTCACAGGGCTAACAACAAGTTGCTAGTGCTTTATTTATTGAGTTCCACTTCGCTTAGAGGGCTCGTTGTGTAGCAAGCTTGGGATGATCTTTTACACTCTTGAATGCCTTACAACAGCAGTCAAAAACTGCCTAACTGTCTCAAGTTATCGCCGACAAGCCAAAGAGGTTTTGCGAACTCCTTTTAGCCTCATTAGCTCACCTAATGTGAAAATACGCAGAAAAAACGGATTGCGGCAGATTGGCTACCCTTCGACTTTTGAAATTCAGTCTGATCACATTTGACATTCAGGAAATAGTCAAATCAAGGCCCATCGGAGGGGTGTTCACGAGGTCTTAGGGCTGTAGATTGTTCACATCGTCAGCGGGAGGTTGGCCAAACGCTGAGCCTGCCGCGCCCCTACCTACCTGTTCCTCAAGATTAGAAATCATCTATCGATGTGCTTGTTGGCAGTTCTCTATCGTCTTGTTCCTGAGAGCCCCATCCTAGTCGCCGCTAATAGAGAGGAGTATTACGACCGTCCTTCCCAGCCTCCGACCATTCAATCCGGCAAGCCGCGCATGCTTTGCGGCATGGACCAACGAGCCGGAGGAACTTGGCTTGGAGTCAATCAACATGGTATGTTTGTTGGCATCTGCACACGCCGCGTTCCCGGTGGCACAGATACTGTTGGACTTAGAAACCGTGGTTTAGTGGCCAAAGAAGTACTGCGATGCGGATCAGCGCGTAGCGGTATTGACAAGGCTATGGATGAATTGATTACTCATCGCTACGAACCGTTCAACATGATTATTTGTGACTCGGACAGTGGTTGGGTTGTCTACAACAACGCTGAGAACAACGAAGTCAAGCCGCTCGAAGATGGCTTGAATATCGTTAGCAGTCTGAACCTGAATGATCCAATTGATGAGCGAGTTCAGTTGGCTCATCGACTACTGACGCTCCAGAATTTGGATTCTCCGGTGAAGTTTTTGGCGGTGGCTAGCAAGGTTTTTGCAAGAACTGCAACACCTACCAGTCGAGCCAGCATGGTGATTCGTGGACAGGATTGGGGAACGATTAGCAGCACGTTGATCGCACTTAGTCCTAAGCCTCGAGATGCGATCTTCCAATATTCGGCCGGATCGCCCGACGAAGCCAAGTACGAGGACTATTCGCCGATGTTACGTGACATACTCAGCCGAGGACTTCGAGAAGCTCGATCCAAAGTTAAGGCCTAGTTTCAATTTGAATTATTCGCGCACAAGCCACCGAAGTTCCGGTGGCTTTTTTCTTTTCACAAGCTGCTTTTTATCGACCAAACCTTAAATCTGTAGTGGTTACTTTCGCTATTCCGGTTTAGCTAAGTTTGGTAGAATGCCAATTCAGATTTTTGGCAGGCTGATCCAAGAAACAGCACTGCAGCTTTCACCCATGAAAGAGTCGAAATGACCAGTATTGATCAGTATCAGCCGTGCGTTTGCGGAAGCGGAAAGAAGTTTAAGTTTTGCAAATGCGGTGCAGTCGACAATGCGGCTGACTTAGAGAAGATTCTCAAGCTAATGGATGGCAATCAGGAGCTTGCAGCGCTAGAGCGTATCAATGCAATGCTCATCAAGATTCCAAATGCCTCTTGGCTGTTGGCGCTGAAGGCCGAGCTTAACTTGGTGATGCAAGAGCTACCTCAGTTCGTTGAAACCACCAATCGTTTTCTGAAACTCAAGCCGGACAATCCTCTGGCACTCATTTTCCGCTCGATGGCCGCCTCGCTGCAGGAAGAGTCGCTGGAGACTCAGGCTCGCTATCTTTTGGAAGGCATGGCGGAAAGCCGTGAATCGCTATCCAGCCATGCACTGTATGCGGTTCATTCGTTGGTCAACCGCATGCGAGCCTCGGATAGCATCGGCATGATTGGCCTTTGGGGTGAACTGCACGAAAAGTCGACCAGCCAAGATCCAGGCCAGTCGATCATGCGAGATCCAACCATTCATTTGGCTTGCAAGTCAGCGTCACCGATCGTCGATAGCCCAGCCTCGTCGCCCTGGGAAGAGCGATTGCAAGAGGTTAGCGCGCTGGCGTCCGCGTTCCGTTTCGAGCAATGTGAAAAGAAGGTGCAATCGATCCTACGTGACTATCCATCTCAACCGGGTCCGCTTTCACATCTACTGCGGGCTCAAATTTCACAGCTTGAACGATGGCCAGCGATTGCAACAGCTAAGAAACTCTCCGAACTGAATGATGTCAGCGAACAGCAACGATTGATCTTCCGCTTGTTAGCTTGGGAGTTCGAACAAAAGCCTTTGGAAGTCGCTTCCAAAACTCTATACGGCGAGATCGATTCGGACGAAAAGGTGATCGAGGCTTTGATAGCCTTGGAAGAGTCTCGCGCTGACGATATGGAGGAATCCAAGGCCTTTATGGGAGCCATCGTTGGAGATGAAGTTCCGGCCAAGCGAGTGTTCCAAATCTTCAAGGCTTCCGAGTCTGAAAATGGCACGCTTTATTCGTTTGTCGGTATCGCTGCCGTTTATGGCAAACAGACCGACAAGCCTGCTCGGGTCCTGTTTATGGCTTCAGATTATCCGGCAAACCGCGATCTGATTGAGAAAGTTTCAGGGCTGCTCTCGATTACTCAACCAATTGCCGAAACTCCTGAACACAACCAATCTTATGTAGATTTCCTGGGTAGAAATCGGTTTGTCGAAAACAAAGAAACACCTTGGGTTTCAATCCAAGAACGAGGACGATTGCTGGTCGAAGAGTTCTTGAATCTGCCTCAGAAGGTACTCGACGGTCAAACGCCGCTTGAAGCGGCTAGCGATGAACGCAAGCGAGCTGACCTAAAGGCGCTGCTGCTCCACTTGGAAGGAAGCACTCAATTGGTCGTGCCTGACGAATCGATAAGTCAGATCTATCAACGCTTGGAAATTGAACAACCTGCCAAGACAGTTCCGAGCGACGAAAGCCAGTTTGTCATGGCCAGCTATCTGGAACTGCTGCGGTTAGATTACACCAAGGTATCCGACTCGCTATTGGTTGGACTAGTTCAACTGTCCGTTTCAAAGGGTGTATCGCGTTTGATGTACAACTTAGCTCACGAGATCATTCGTCGTGAGAACAAGTCGATGCAGGGCCAAATCGCCGCTTACAACATTTTGCTCGAGCTAGATCCTGATTTGAGAAACAAGCTGAGCTATGTCGAGATGCTTGAACAACTGAACGCCGATGCAAAACGACCCGTTGGCCGAATGGTGATGTACAAGGTCGACTTACTTCGCTTGCTTGAGTCGGAAGCCAAGGCTCAGGAATACCTGATGCAAGCTGCCAAGAAGTATCCTACCGACCCAGAATTGGCTGCATTCTTCCAACAGTTGCAGGCGTATTATCAGTCGCAACAGTCTGCGCGCGGAGGAGACGACTTGGGTATGAAGATTCTTTCCTCGGCCGCCGAGCGACAGGCCGCGAAAGAGCAGAGCAGTGGAGGCATCCTACTTCCAGGGCAGTCGCAACCTGCTAGCCAAGGCGAAAGCAAACTTTGGTTGCCAGGAACCTAATGCATTGAGGAAACTAGCCGCCGTTTGGGACATTCCATTAGGTAGCTTGGAGACAACTAAACTAGCCGCTAGCCGTTAGGCTCCGGGTTACATCGCGAACATTAGCCGCCGAGACGCTTGATGGGATCTGGCTTTGAATCTTCGGATGTAGCGAAAACCGGACGCTAACGCGTGGCGGCTAGTGTTTCGAGCCTTTGGATTCCTAAGCCGGAAGTCTCGTTAGGCTCAGCCTCTATTGCTCAACCATAACCGCTGTTAACTTTCAATAGATCTGAGCTAAGTACGAATGCCCGACAAAGAGCTTTCGACTGACGTAAGTTTCTCTGCTGATGACCATCAGTGGATGCAACTCGCACTCGACCTGGCTCGACGTGGTCTTGGGCACGTCGAGCCGAACCCGATGGTTGGTTGCTGTCTGGTTCGCGAAGGAAATTTGATCGAATCAGGCTACCACGCTAAGTTTGGCCAAGCTCATGCAGAACGAGCCGCAATTCTAGCCGCCTTAGAAGTGGGCAAAGCTGATCAAATCAAAGACTGCACCGCGTACGTAACTCTAGAGCCCTGTTGCCATCACGGAAAGACGCCGCCTTGCACTGATCTTCTGATCGAAGTAGGCGTCAGTCGTGTTGTGATTGCGATGCAAGATCCATTCGGACTGGTTCAGGGCAAAGGAATTCAGCAACTTCGCTCTGCCGGAATTCAGGTCGACATTGGACTTGAACAAACCGCCGCCCAACTGTTGAATTCGGCTTACCTGAAACGACTGAGCCAAGGCAAGCCCTGGGTTATTGCCAAGTGGGCGATGAGCTTAGACGGCAGGATTGCCAGCTCGAAAGGTCACAGTCAGTGGATCTCGTGTGAAGAAAGCCGAGATCGAGTGCATCTACTACGCGGTCGTATGGATGCCATCATTGTCGGCAGTCGCACTGCCAAAACCGATGATCCTATGCTAACTCCAAGACCCAAGGATGCTGAACCGCCAAGATTGCCGCTGCGAGTTGTGATCGACTCTGCGTGCAGCCTGTCCGTCAGCAGCAAGTTGGCTCAATCGGCTACGCAGTTTCCTGACTTTGATCTGGGCCAGCCACGCGGCCTCATCGCCAGCCGACGTCCGAGCGCTCGAACAAACTGGCTGTCGGGTGCACTTGAGTCACGGCGAGAACTATGCCGCGCGGCTTGAGCAATTACTAAAGTTTCTAGCGACTGAATACTCGGCGACCAATGTTCTTGTAGAAGGTGGAGGCACATTGCTGGGCAGCTTGTTCGATTTTCGGCAAGTTGATCAATGTGAAGTGTTCGTTGCACCCAAGATCATTGGCGGCAATTCTGCAATTTCGCCCATCGGCGGTATCGGCTTTGGACGCGTTGACGAAGGCCCAAGCTGTTACGACGCGAACTGGCAACCGTGTGGAAGCGACATTCACTACTCTTGCCGCTTGAAGTGGCGATAGTATTTTAGCTCTAACCCACCCCAGCCAAAGACTTCGGAAGCAGCGAGTTGCTGAATCTTGTAACCTTGGTGCTGCGGTCATTTTCAGCAAGTTGAGCCAGCGGAAAACCTCATCCTGCTAGGAGAGTAAGCTCTGCATTCATTCAACAACAACTGAAGAAAATCAATTCTAGGTCATTTCCATGCGCAGCTCTTCCACTTCTATCACCGATTTGCAATGCTCAGCACTTAAGCTCACTTCACTCTCTGTTGGCGAACCCAATCCAGTTCCACCTCGCTCGGTGCAGGCCGCAGTGGTGAGTCATAGAGCAATCGCTGATCGTAATAGGCCGGATCGTAGGCCGCTCGATAGGCCGCTGATAAACGAAACGATATTAGGAATCAAGACTGATGAAGATCCTCTTCTTCCATGGTTGGCATAGCGTTGTTGGTGGAGTTAAACCAACGTTTCTGAAGGCGGCTGGTCATCAGGTTATCAATCCCTATTTGGATGACGATGATTTTGATCGAGCACTTCAAACAGCGCAGGACGAGTTTGATCGACATGCGCCCGATGTTGTCGTTGGCAGCTCGCGCGGCGGGGCTGTGGCAATGAATATCAAGAGTGGTAACACGCCGCTGGTATTACTTTGCCCAGCTTGGAAGAATTGGGGCGGCGTTCATTTGCTCAAGCGGAATGCATTAATCCTCCATAGCCGAGAAGATGATGTGATTCCTTTCGAGCATTCCGAACAGTTGATCGTACAAAGTGGCTTGCCGCCGGAGATGCTGATCGAAGTCGGGAACGATCACCGCTTGGCCGACGAGGCGTCCCTAGCGGTTATGCTGTGGGCATGTATTCTACTTGCTACGGGCCAACAGATTCCGGCGCTAGAAAACAGCCCCTTGGGCGAATCGGATTCACCGCTTGACGCTCAGTCGGATTCTCAAGAAGAAGGCTGCTATATCTGCGACGCATGCGGCGAGACGATCGTTGTTCCACTAGATCTTACCGAAGGATCGAGCCAAACCTACGTTGAGGATTGTCCCGTTTGCTGTCGAGCCAATACCATCCATGTTCAATTGGATGTCGATGGAGTGGTTACTGTCTGGGCGGAACCGGAACAAGAGGCTTTCTAATTCAATTCACGTCTGAACTGTGGCCGGCTCAGTCTGCAACAAAGAGGCCTGAACCGTCGCCGGATCAGTTACGAGAAAATCTGAACCGTGGCCGGCTCAGCTACGAGTGAAGAACTGAACCGTGGCTGGCAACGATGGGAGAACTGAAAATAGCTCGGCTCAGCTACGCCCCGATTTCCGGCCTCAACCTGCATTACCCCTGACGAAACCTATAGGCCAAATTGACATCCTGAGTAAAATCTCACCCAGTTTACGGCTCCTGTGATACTTTAGCCTCCTACGGAGAGAATAGCTTGCTTCTCGTCATATGCGCAATTTTTGTGATTGGTTACCTGTGTATTGCTCTGGAGCATCCGCTGCATATCAATAAGGCGGCCAGTGCCTTGGCAACGGGAGTTCTAAGCTGGACACTTTACGCGCTGTATGCCAATTCAAGTGGTTCATTGTTCGCCGAGATTCCTGCTTGGTTCACGCAAGCTCACTCGGACGTTGATCCGAATCATTTGGCCATCGAGTTTCTTTACAAGGGACAATTGAAAGAGGCCTTCGCCGAGATATCCGAGATTCTTTTCTTCCTTCTCGGAGCTATGACCATCGTTGAATTGGTCGATGCATTCGAAGGATTTTCACTGGTGACCAAGCGGATCAATGCCAAGAGCAAAGTGAAGCTTATGTGGGTAGTGGCGTTCGTAACCTTTTTCATGTCAGCCGTTCTTGACAACCTGACAACAACGATTGTCATGATCAGCCTGCTTCGAAAGCTTGTTAAAGATCGCGAGATCCGCATGCTGTTTGCTGGCTTGGTGGTTATCGCGGCCAATGCAGGTGGAGCTTGGACGGTAATCGGCGACGTGACAACCACGATGCTTTGGATCAAAGGCAAGATCTCGACTTTTGCAGTCATGTTTCGGCTATTCCTGCCGAGCATGATTTGCTTGCTTGTCCCGCTGGCTATTCTGTCGCTCTTCCTGCGAGGTGATGTAGATCGTCCCGATGTGGACAACGACCAGCCCGAGAAGACGATCACGCCAACTCAACAAAAATTGATGTTGGTTTTGGGCTTAGGTGGGCTAATGTCGGTACCGATATTCAAGATGATTACACACTTACCTCCTTTCATGGGCATCATGCTATCGCTGAGTGTTATCTGGATCGTCAGCGAATTGATTCGCAAGAAGATCGACCACGAGTACACTCGCAGTTCGACGCATGTGGTCGAAATCCTCAAGCGAGTCGACAGCAGTTCTATCCTGTTCTTCTTGGGTATCTTGTTAGCTGTAAGCTGCTTGCACCACACGGGGCTACTTACTGCGGCGGCAAATGCACTCGACAAACTGGGCAATCAAACGGTTGTGGCTGTATTGATTGGCTTGATTTCGGCAGTAGTCGACAATGTACCGCTTGTAGCTGCTGGCATCGAGATGTACTCGTTTGACTCCGATCATTCATTCTGGCATCTGCTTGCTTATTGTGCTGGAACCGGCGGAAGTTGTTTGATCATCGGCTCGGCGGCCGGAGTAGCCGCTATGGGCCTAGAGCGGATCGACTTTATGTGGTACCTCCGCAAGATCGCCCCGCTGGCTCTACTGGGTTATCTCTCTGGAGCCGTCGTGTACGTGCTGGTCGAGCCTTTTTTTCCAATGTAATGTGACTATCCGTAAGACATAAAGTTGGGAAGTGGTAATGCAAATCTACCTCAGTCGATTTTTGATGTTACTGGCACTTCTAGATTTTGTGGCAGTTTCTGCTCTAGAGCTTCAGCAGCCACCGTTTCGCGGAACGATATTCGACTTCCCCGACTTAATGAAAGAGTCCGATCCTACCGCGTTTAAGTCGATTGAATTCGTCGAGTCAGCGGAACGAGAGATGTTTGATCGACGGATCAATCGATCGCAGAGGTTCCCTACTTTCGTGTTCAAAGTCGAGTACTCGGATCGAAAGCCGCTTGAGGTGGCAGTGAATCGAGAGTTCGAAACCGTTTCAGCCGCTCAGCTTCAGGCTGAACGTTATGCAATCGCCTTCGGTCGACTACCGCTGTTGCTTCGCGAGGAGATTGATGCGTTGCACATTCAGGCTGGGAATGAACTGTTTGGCGGCGGTCGCAAAGTGTTGATTCATACGGGTCAGGGTGAGCGATACATTAAGGATGGCATTCTGGAAGAGACTTTGGCTCACGAAGCTGGTCACGCTTTAGATTCCAAATTCGCAAATCATCCCGATTGGGTGGCGGCTCAAAAAAAGGATGCTATGTTTATTTCAAAGTATGCGGAAGAAAACCCACGACGTGAAGATATTGCCGAGTCAATCGTGCCATATCTGGCGATTCGCTTTCGTCCAGATCGCATCGCCAAGGCTCAGCTTGAAACGATCACTCAATCGATCCCAGCTCGAATCGAGTTCTTTGACGGGCTCAAACCCTCGGGCTTTCCAGAATAATAGTCGATAGACTTATGGAAGAGATCATCGCAAAAAAGCCGCAGAGGATCTTGAGTTGCCTGAGGCTGAGAAGCCATGTTGTTGGTTGTTGGCGGGAGATAGAGCTTAGTTTCGTCTCGCACTTCACTCATTGATTTGTCGGTACTGAGTTGAAACAGATCTTGATTCAACTGCTGCGGCTTTAATTGAACGGAGCATCCCACTCAGTCATTACATAGGCTTTACCGCGACCATCTGAATCCCCATCGCTCCATGTCTCTACCTGATAAAGCCAGAACGGATGTCTCGAATCAACGTGACCAATTGCTAGCTTGACGTTAGGCCAAATCACCATGGCAGCGCTAGGATCAAACAATCGAATATCGACGGTAGCTTTAGCCGCCGGGCCAACCGGCTCTGTCGTTGAAATGCCGCGAATCCACCATACCTTTTGATCACCGAGTTGGCCTTCGGTGACCTTGGTCCAATCGTACTTTTGGCAGATCTTTCAACACCTCTGCTTGTCCACCTATCGCTAAGTACATTGCGACCACTGGGTCTTGCAGGGTTTCATTGGTAATCGTCAATCGTTCGCGAACTTTGCCCAAGTCGATTTGAGTCATCATCGAGTGAGTGCCTATCGACTCAAAGGTAGTCAATAGCTCGCCATCGCTGACTTGTAGCAGCGAGTTCATCTGATCGGCTGCGGGAACTTGCAGCGTCATTCGCATTCGCCCCAAACCTTTGCCGCTACGCACATACTTACCAAAGGTGCTGCGTTTCTTGTCCACGATTTGAATTGACTGCCTTACTTCACACATCGTTGGAGGACCCCAAACCGACTCGAGAAGCGTTCGGTGAAGGATTCTCATTCCAATGTCGCGAGGAGCCGGTATTGCTGGTATTGGCTGAGCTGGTGGCGGACTCTGAGTCCCAACGGGCTGTGTCCCCGCTGGTAAAGCTGCGTTGAACGGTTCTGCAGACTGTGTCCCCGATGGTATTGTCTGTGTCCCCGCAGGTGAAAGAGGTGCGTTCTGAAGTGAAGCTGGCGTAGACTCTTGCGAAAACTGGGAGGCTGGAGAAGACAGAGAATAGTTCGATTGAAATGGCCGAGGTTCCTGCGACATGATTCGGCCACTGAATTGACTCGCGACCCAAACCACGCAGCCAGCAAACACAACCAACTTCAGCTTCCATATCCAGCTTTTGAACCGGCTAATTGGAGCTGATTTGCTAGCGTTCTGCTTAGGTAACCTGATCCACATGGTAGGGTTATGCCGAATTTATCAAAGAATTCAGTCGTAACAGGCCGAACATAACACACGGATGCTGTTTGCAAGCGGTCACTTCGTTTCCGCAGGCGAGATCGGCATGCGAACAGTAGAGGCAAAACTGTTAGCGGACGCTGATGTTAGGCGACTGACTAGTCAGAAGTCCAGGTGAATTGCTCAGGTAAATTGATTTGGGCAGTTTAGATGCCTCACAAAAACTCACTCAGGATCGTTTCGTTTGGCGGCAGACATTGGGCGGATACCAATGTTTTGCCAAAACTAGGGGGTTAAGCATGAGAATGCGTGTTTTCCTTACGCTAGCCTTGGCAGCAGCAAGCTGCTTCACAGGCTGCGCAACAACGGCTAGACACAACCTGCCGCCCGCTCAGCGTTTGCTTGAGCCAGGCCCAGGGGTTGGTGGACCCGGACCAGGTGTCATGGGAGCTGAAATTGCTGGCATGGCAGGACCCGGTATGGCGATGGCCTCCGGTGGTGGCATGGCAGCAGGACCTGGCGGTGCGATAGCTGGCGGACCAAATTCGCCAGTCGTTCAAGCTGCTTATCAGTGCGGATGCGCTGGTGGATCGGCTGGTGGCGGTTACGCTGCTATGCCAATGCCAGGCTCGCCAAACATTCAAGTGATCTTCAGCAATCCAGACGGAATGCAACTTCACTATGACAGTGTTGGCGATGGCAGCTTTGGTAGCGATCCGCTTTATGTACCTGGACGTTTGGAGTTTCCACCAGGCGGTATCATCCGTCTGAAGCTGACCAACATTCCTGGTATGGAAGGTGTCGAGCTGTATCCAACATTGGAAGTTGCGGCTGGAAACATCCGCACTGCAGCTTACCTAGCTCACAATGCTATTCCAGTTCAGTTCACCACCGACGACTTCCAGTATGTTATCGGCGGCAACTTTGTGACCAAGGTAATTTACTTGCCTGATCCAGAGTTCCAAGCTGATGCTCTGGCTGGTGTAGGTGTGATGTCCAGCAATCGACTAGAACCAGGTTTGGATCCTATCGTCGAAGCTGATCGTCGCGGTGCAATTCTGGCTATCATCCGAATTGGTAACAAGGACATCGAGCTGTCCGGAGCTACAGGTGGAATGCCTGCAGGCGGAGTTGCCATGGGCGGAATGTGTGGTCCAGACGGATGCATGGTCTCCAGCCATGGTGGTGTACCTGCTTCGTTGCCAGGATATGTCTCTGGTGTGACAGGGCCTCAATATGGCATGACCTACTCAGGTACGCCAATTGGATTGCCTGGTCCTCCTCACATTCCACTAGGAACCCCTGCTGGACTCCAAAGCCATACGATTCGCAATACGACTCGTATGAACATTCCAGATCCTGTGAAGAACGTCAAAGTTAACGTTCGTCAGGTTCCTGGCCAAAGCTATCCAACACCACCAAGTCGCGTGTCAATTCGAGAGCATAACATCAATCCTGGTGTACCAACCGGAATGCCTCTGTACATGCGACATAGCCAGAACGTTGGTGGAGCTGATGGCGAATACTGCCCACCGCAGTAATGTTCATTCAGTACCGAAGTTCAAAAAATAATACAGTTACCTAACCCACAGCCGACTCTGAATACAACCTATTCGGCGGCTGTAGAATTCCGAGCTAAACAGAGTAGCCAAACGTGAAAATGAGCTTTTTAAAACGAGTTCACCTTCAGCCAAGCCGCCAGTTTAGCCACAGACAATGATCCTAATGAGTGAGGCGGTCGAGCCACCCAGGCTCGACCGCTTTTTCCCACATCACGATCTAACGATTTTGCTTTGCTTTTCTTCGTAGCTGGACCGGTCACGGTTCAGACACTTTGAAATGGTCTTGTACTCAGGTCAAGCGACATCGTGAAAACCGGATGTAAGCTCATCAAGCTTGTTGTCGTAGATTTGAGTGTTTTAAAAATTGCTTACCTAAATCGAGTCGTAGCATGAAGACAGGATTGCACTGGTCGAAAACCATTCGCCTTAAGGCAGTATCTGCAGCATGCGCATTGATTGTGCTTTCTGGAGCGGTTGCCAATGCACAGCAAATGGCATCAGCAGCACAAAAACTTCCATCCAACACACATCACCTATTGAACGCTTCTGCACCTCCTGGAGTTGTCGCAGCAGCTCAGGTGGCAGGTCGACGGAAAGGTGTTGGAACCTTTACCGCGGTTTCAATCACTGGTCCAAAAAGCTTGAAAGTTGGCTTGGCTCGCGATGGACAATTTTTGCCTCCCATCGATGCTCCTGTAACTACAGGCATGTTGGTCGGCGCCGTATATCGATTCCATGTTACAAATATTCCCGATCACCAAGGCGAAGAACTTTTTCCAACGCTGGAAGTGATTGACAAAACATATCCTCAACCTGGCCGTGAACATCGTTTTCCGATTCCCATCGTATTAACGGATGAAGATTTGAGCCTTGCTCTTTCCGGAGCCTTGGTGACTCGAGTCATCTACTTGGAAGATTCGGAGGTTGCTGACCCTGTAGCAACCAAACCCGATGTTCAGATGACTCTTGATGTCGGACCGAACGAAAACGCACTAAGAGCGGCTGATGTCTTAGGCCGGCCCGTTGCGATCCTTCGCATCGGCTCGCGAGTTCCCAGTGATCCCAACGGCGATCTGATGGAGTTTCTGTATGGTTGCCCACCTTGGGTTCCATTGCCAGTTGCTCCTAATCGGGAAACGCTGATTCGCGAAGGCAAGTTGCCAGAGATTGTGCCAGCAGAACGCGCGACACCAATCTACTCTGAGAATCCGACTGAGAAGTTTCCTCGAGTTCCCGTTTCGCAGTAGAACAGGCTGACCAAGCAGGCAACAGCCACGATTGACTCCGAAGTAAGGCAAAGGGATTTAGAAGTGTTGAAGGCTAAAAAGATGATGCGATCAGAACAACCTAAAACACAACTCATTTCCCACAACGCATCCATTGCCTCAACTGGAGCGATTCGACGAATGCTGAAGCGACTCATCGTGTGCGGATCGATCGGTCTTCTGCCTTTGTTGAGCCAAGGATGCTCGTCGAACAATCAGTTCATGGGCGGTTCGTCGGGATTGATGAAGTCTTTCGCTTCGAATCGAACAGCCGCTTCCAATCCGAATCCAAATCCCAATCAGCAATCTGTAGCAAATCGTGCTAACGCCACTCCAAACTACCCGCAAGCCCCAGCCAATAGAACACAACTAGCTGCCAACAAACTGAACGCAGCCCAACCAACAATTCAGCGCCCAGCGCAACTAGCTACCAAGGCGGTTGCAAATCCGGTTACGACGGTTAGCTACTCCACGCCCAATCCTGGCGACACGAAGAATCCAGGTGACACGAAGGTAGTCGCTGCATCCTCGCAAGGTACGCAGACTCCGACACAACTAGCTGGCCTACGTCGTCATGCTGCAGCGAACTGCCAACCAGGAACAGATTGTGGATGCAATCCCGGTTGTGCAATGCCAAGCGATAGCTGCGCCATTTGTGAACCTCAACGTTGGGACATCGATCCTCAAGAGTTCATCTGCGATGGCGGCGATCAAAATCCCGCTACGATCGTGAGAGAAGATTGGAGTGCCGCTGGTGTGGACACAACGGATACCGTCATCTACTACGAAACACTTGGCGGACAAGTTTGTGTTCGGCCTACGAATCGTACTTGCGTGTACGCGCCGCGATTTGGTTCCGTCCGACAGGTTACTGGGGCCGCGTTGGCTGCCAACGCTTTGGCTCCTGGACGAGTTCATGGACCGCAAGCTGCAGTTGGGGTAGTAGATCGAAACCTAGCTGGAAATGTCGAACTGGCTGCCAAACCAATTGGTCAGAAACAGGTTCAAATGCTGGATCGCCTGAACGATCAACAGCGTCTAATTCCAATCGACATGGTTCAACCACCAACTCCGATTGGTACCGTTGTGTCACCCAAGATCAATGTTGACCGCACAGTGGCTGATGAAGCGCTCGGACGCGAATGGCTAGATTTGATCGGCGGACGCATCGAAGTGGTCACGCTGATCAATCCAGAATCGTTGAATGTTATTTTGTCAGAGCAATCTGCCCACTTTGTCAACGACTCGAAGCAAGCTGCCGAAGTCTTCCTATATGAGACACCCGACAAGTGCTCGATGCGAATCACCAAGACTGCGTCGCATCAAATGGCCAGCCCAGGAGATCGAATTCGCTTCACGATTCGCTTCGAGAATATGGGGTCTCAAAAGCTTGGAAACGCTGTGATTCTTGACAGTCTGTCACCTCGCTTGAGTTATGTCGAAGGCAGTCAGCAATGCAGCGTTGAAGCAGATTTCAGCTCACAGCCCAACGACGCTGGATCCAGCGTTCTTCGATGGTCAATCACCAATCCAATTGAAGGACAAAAGGGCGGCGTGATCAGCTTTGACTGCGATGTTCGCTAGAAATTAGCAACTTTCTCGGCAACTCTGTTCAGAGGGCGGGCGCGAACTATACTGTTCTCTCCTGTCGATCGCTGGCCCGAGCTGACCATCGATCGATCTGACTTACGCCCTCTGCAACACGTTCATGCAATCGACCTCACTTCGCTGCGACCACATCCAAGGTCTAATCTTGGGAGCCGCCATCGGCGATGCTTTAGGTTACGCGCGCTGTGGATTGCGTCGACGTCAAGCCATCAAATTATTCGGCAGAGTTGATGCGAAAAACCGATTCGCTCGCGATGTGGCAATTACTGGCTTCAACACCAGTCAAATTCTGATGACTGCCCAATCCGTTGTATCTTCGGGCACCGATGTTGATAACTTCGACAAGTCGTTTCGAAGACGGCTGGGCGGTTATAGTTTCACATTGCCTACCGATATGAAATCCACTTCTCGCTGGATGGGTCGGAAATCACTTTTACATCTTAAGAAGCCTGCCAAGGCGTCCCAGTCGCTCAGCAACGATTGCGTGATTCGACCTCTACTGTTGGTCTTGGCATTGCACAACACCAACTTGGGAACTAGGAGCTGGACTGAACACGCGGTTACTATCACCCATGATCATCCTCTAGCTATCGAAGGTTGCCATCTTCTGGCGGGGCTGACCAATTTGATTATTAACGAGCGTGGAGCTCTGAATGCCCCCGCTGCAGCGAATTTCTTGTCTGAAATGGAATGCAGTTCAGAGTATGTCGATACGCTCAAGCTGTTGGTGAAAAGCTTGGAGAATGAGCGAAGTGCGGTTGCTGTTGCAAGGCAGCTTGGTTGGCGTGGCTTTGTACCAGGTGACATCGTTCCGACGGTGGTCATGTCGATCTATTGTTTCTTGAGACATCATCAAGATTACCGCCGAGCTGTGTTGTCAGCGATTGGCCTTGGAGGTGATACAAGCACGCTTGGCGCGGTGGTTGGTGCACTTTCTGGAGCGCGATTGGGAGTTCGCAAAATTCCGACCGAGCTGATCAAGCAGATTCCTCCGGGACACTATGGCGAGTTGATTGAAGATCTTTCGCACCGCTTAGCCAACTGGCCACACGGAGCAGACGACCTGCATGACGCGCCTCCGCTACCAGCTTCACCATTCACAATCATTCAAGGCAATCTTGCCAAATGGTTGCGTCTAGGAGTTCATTGCATAACTCGCAAGCCAAGAACGATGTTGGTTCGATCTTAGAGTTCGAACTTCGTGGCACAAGATCGTGCTTCTTTCGGCTTGCCCACCTTCTGGCAGAAGGTAGCTACGGTTGAGCTCGAATCGTTTTTTGCGGCTTTAACGAATGGATCGAATTGAGCAGCTTTGGCAATCGTATGCATTGGCGAACGGCTAACAACCCAGCGTCAAATTCTGTTTTGGCTCGCAAACTATGACGATAGCCAGTCGATGAGCCGCAAGTGTGTGGCCATGCAACCAAGGAATGGTTGTAGAACACAATCCAGCGCTCGGATCATGGAAGATCGGGACTAGAGTTTGCATTCTTCGCCTCATGAGTCGAAGTGAGCTGAATGACCGAGCCAGCCCGCAAAATCGAATTTGACGTTGAAGCGATCGTACTGAGTGCGATTTGCATCTTCATCTGGATGAGTTTGCTGAGTTACGACCCAGCAGACAACCTGAACGATCTGCCACGTCCACTCAAAGCCTTGGTGGCAGTGGACAACGCCGTTTATCCTCCCAACGAGCATATCCAGAATGCTTGTGGTTGGACTGGTGCCGTGTTAGCCAATATTTTGGTTCAATCTTTCGGAGTTGGTTCTTTGTTGGTCGCGGCTGGACTAACCGTACTAGCCGTATGGATGTTTCGAGTCCAAACCAACTTTGTGCCACCTGTTCGGCAGGTTGGTTGGGTACTGGTAATCATCGGTACCACAACTCTGTTTGCACTGATGGGTCTGCATACTCCATTTTCTCCGACCATTGGACCAGGCGGCTACATCGGTGCGATCACCAGCACATGGTTGCATGATCATTTCGCATTGTTCGGTGCATCCATCATGACCATTGCGATCTTAATGGCTGGTTTGTTACTGAGTACCGATTACATGGTGGTTCGAGCAGTCGGCTGGGTTGTACTTGGCGGAGGTTCTTGGGCCAGCAGCGCGGCCAAGAAACGAGTTTCACTACCTACAGCCGGCAAAAGCAAGAAGAGTAGCGACGTTGATCAGGGCGTTCAGCTTGGTGAGACTGGCGAGCCCACCGTGAAGATTAGTGGCCGCGCGACCAGCGAAGAAGTTGCTGCTGAGGCTGCAAAGTCAGACGCCGCCAAAGCTGATGGCGCGAAGTCGGACGCAAAAGTCGAAGGCAAAGTTGCTTCCACGGTCAAGTCAATGCTAGGTGGATTGCTCGGCACCAAAGAACAACCAGCCGATGCAACCTCCGAAGCTACAGCTCTGGCAAGCGATGCTGCAGAAGCGGGAGCCGAAGTTAGTTCTTTGGAAGACGAAGTCGAGGTTCCGGCCGAACCAAGCTCGGAACAACTCAGCTTGACTGCCGAGCCTGAAGAGGAATCCTCGCAACTGCGAGCCGACCTGCCTCATGACAAAAAAGCCGGGAAGGCAGAGCCGTCCGTGCGACCGCCGAAGTCCAAGAGCGCCAAAGAGGATCACGCAGCTACTTTGGCTGCGCTTGACGATACCAAGTTGCCGCCTGGCAGCGACGAATATGTTCTTCCCAACATCGATTTGCTAACGCCCAGCGATGATATCGACTTTGAAGCTCAGACAGTTGAAGTACGCCGCAAAGCAAAGATTCTAGAAGCCACATTCAAGAACTTTGGGTTGAACGTCCGCGTGGTTGAAATCGAAACGGGACCGGTAATCGCTCAGTATGAAATTGAGTTAGAGGCTGGTTTACGTCTATCCAAAATTACCAGCTTGGCCGACGACTTGGCAATTGCTTTGCGAGTTCCAAGCGTTCGCATTGTGGCTCCGATTCCAGGCAAGAATACTGTTGGTATCGAAGTGCCGAACGAAAATCGTCAAGTCGTTCGACTGCGAGAAGTCATTGAGGAGATGGGAGCCAAAGGCAAGAAAGCCAAGATTCCGCTTTTCCTCGGCAAAGACGTATCGGGTAATCCGCTGATCGCCGACTTGGCCTCATTGCCTCACCTACTGATCGCCGGTCGAACCGGTACAGGTAAGTCGGTTTGCTTGAACGCGATCATCACCTCGATCTTGATGACTCGGCGTCCCGACGAAGTGCGAATGTTGCTCATCGACCCTAAGATGGTCGAAATGATTGGCTACGGTCGGCTGCCTCACCTGATGCACCCCGTGGTTACCGACATGCGCAAAGCAGAAGCGATTTTGGCTTGGGCTGTCGACAAGATGGAAGAGAGATACACATTGCTAGCGCGAGCTGGTGTGCGTCACTTGACCAACTATAACGAACTGGATCGCGAAGAGTTGCTCGAGCGAATCAAGCCTGAAACTCCTGAGGATGCCGAAGCGATTCCAGATCACCTGCCATTCATCGTTATTGTGGCGGACGAGATGGCCGACTTGATGATGACGGCTGGCAAAGACGTCGAGCAACACATTATTCGCTTGGCCCAAAAAAGCCGAGCGGTTGGAATTCACTTAATCCTAGCTACTCAAAAGCCAACGGTCGACGTTATTACTGGCTTGATCAAGAGTAACTTGCCAGCTCGAATTTCGTTCCAAGTCGCTAGCCGAACGGACAGCCGCGTCGTACTGGATGAAATGGGCGCAGACAAGCTATTGGGCAACGGTGACATGTTATTCTTGTGGCCTGGGACCAGCACTTTGCTGCGAGGTCAGGGCACCTATCTCTCTGACGAAGAGATCAACCGAGTCGTGGATCACTGCTCGACAGGTGAACAGAACTTTGTGAGCGAGCTTGTCAATCTGAAAGTCAAAGATGAGAACGAGGGTGAAGAGCCCAGCCTGGCCAATCTTCGCAAACGAGACGATCTTGCATGGGCCGCGATTGATGTGGTGGTTCGCGAAGGTCGTGGCAGTTGCTCGTTGCTACAACGCGCGTTGGGCATCGGCTATGGTCGAGCCGCTCGGCTGATCGACTTTATGGCAGAAGATGGGATCGTTGGTCAATACGCTGGTTCTCAAGCCCGAGAAGTCATCATCTCGTTGGCAGACTGGGAGGCGATGCAAGCTGCTGAAGGTGGCGCCGTCCCAGCCAAGCAACCACCTCAGCGTAGCAACAAGATTCGCCCCGACGATGCTCGCCCCGATGATGCTCGTGAGTCTGATAAGCCGGAGCCGAAGCCACCGGTGCGTAGTGCCATAACTCCGTCAAAGCCTGTCCGCATTGTTCCGGCACAAGATGATGTAGATGAACCGGAAGACGATGATGACATGAATGACCGGGTCGATCTGGACGGTGATTTTGACAGCAATTTTGATGGCGACAACGATTCTCGATTCTCCACGGAAGATTCGTCAGATAATATTCCTTGGCAAGATTCCAAGCGAACCGGGATTCAGCCCAAGTACAATCCGTCTGCCAACAAGTCAGCCTCGGCCACATCGCCGTCAGGCAAGTCAGAGCCTGTAAAATCAGAGTCCGCCAAATCGACGACGGCAAACCGGAAGGTCGATGACGACGAAGGCGATTTCGACTTCGATGGAGATGATATTGAGTATGAAGACGTGGAAGATTAGTCCGAAATAGTTGCAATTTTGCTGAGTACTTGGTATCTATGAGCCTCTCTTGTTCATTGGCGGCAGAGCCGACACACAATCCCTCGAACTCCTTTCGCCTGGACTACCGATGACAAACCCCTTCGGTCAGCCCGATTCTTCGCGACGCCCTGATGACGATGCAACTCGGTTCAGTACGCACGACTCAACCGACTCTAGCGAAGGGATCACGGACTTTGAACTTTCTGAACAGCCATCTGCCAGTTCCATAGGCTTGTTGGGCGAGTATTTGCTGTTAGAACAGATCGGCAAGGGCGGCATGGGCTTAGTCTACCGGGCTGAACATCGCACGATGAATCGCCAAGTAGCCATTAAGATTCTCAGCGGTGCCTTGGCAGCGAATCCAAGCTTCATCGAACAGTTTTTCGCTGAAATTCGGGCTGCTGCGAAATTGATGCATCCGAACATCGTCACGGCTTTTGACGCGGGACAGATTTCTGGAACCTATTTTCTAGCCATGGAGTTGGTGGAGGGGGAAACACTAGCGTCCCACATTCAACGCTGTGGTCCGCTCAGTTGTGGTGAAGCGGTTTATGTGCTTGAGCAGGCTGCTTCCGCTCTAGAGTGCGCGCACAACATTGGAATTGTTCACCGCGATATCAAACCCAGCAACATGATGGTCACCAAAGAAGGTCGGCTAAAGATTCTAGACTTTGGCTTGGCCCATTTGATTTATACTCCGGCCGGTAGATCGTCCGGTTGCATCATGGGGACGCCAGAGTACATGGCTCCTGAGCAGTTCGAGCACAGCCGAGGCGTTGATGGACGAACCGACCTGTATAGCCTTGGCGCAAGCCTGTTCTTTTTGTTAACAGGCCGACCTATGTTTGCGGGTAACGATCTAGCTCGCGCGCAGCAAAATCGACTCCAGCAAACGCCGACACTATTTACTCAGCGCGGTGATATCGATTTGCGTTTGGATGCGATCTACCAGCGACTGGTCGCCAAAGATCCAGCCGGGCGATTTCAATCAGCTACAGAACTAACTCAAACGATACGCCGACAAGGCCTGATAAGTTCGTGGAGTCAACAGCCAAAGCCTACTTTGTTGAAGGGCTTGGGTCGAATCGGCGACGATCCAACCAGCGTGGCAAGCGAGTCGACAGTGATTCGACAATCACAGATCGTGGCTATTGATTTGGGTATGCTGGCTACAACTGCGGCCTATTATGATCCGCATCGTGGACCTCAACTAATTCGCCAAGGCGATAGCGGCGATCACCTTCGCAACATGATCTGGAGCACCAAAGATCAATTGAAGATCGGTTCAAGCGCCTCGGAGATGCGTCAGAAATCGCCGCAACTAGCCGTGCACAGTTTGCAGCGTTGGATTGGCGCTGAGAAGTTGGATCGACCGATCTGCGGTGAGTTGACGCCGCCGGAGGTTGGACTCGCAGCGATTTTAAAGCTGGTCATGCAACACGCTGCAAGCCAAACGGAGAAGACCAACGCGGCCGTCGTTACAGTCCCGGCCTGTTACGATCAAACGCATCGTCGCAGCATTCGAGACGCCTGCCGAATTGCGGGAATTGAACTTGTGCAATTGCTTGATAAGCCGCTAGCCGCTGGACTGAATTGGTTGGATGTAAACGCGCGGCTTCTGCAGACTCAATCCCAGGGCGCAGCCATCTCTAGCCAAATCCTGTATGTGCACTTGGGCGGAACTGGGCTTGAAGCGGCCTGCTTAAAGGTCGGCGACAATCACGTTCAAATGCAATCTGCTTCAGGCGATTGGAAGCTTGGCAGCCAACGATGGCAACATTTGTTGACCGAGTACTTTTCAGGAGTGTTGCAGCAGCAAACTGGACGCTCCATTAAAGAAGATGCCAACGCAGCGACTCGACTTCAACGTACGATCGAGTTCGCGATGGAGCGACTAACGCGGCTAACAAAAGTCGAAGTTCGGTTCGATTGGATGGGTTCGAGAATTGAGCAAACGATAACGCAACATGGGCTAGTCAAAATTGCTCCCAACCTGTGCTCGTCGATCGAACAGGTCATGCGTGAAGCTTGCGAAAAAGCTGGCATCGAGTTGTCCAAAATTACTCACTTGCTGCTGGCCGGATCGATGTTTCACATGCGACCGTTGAGAGAGGTTGTGACAAATCAACTCGCGCGGACAGTCGATGTCAATCTAGTCGAAAAGTCCGACCTGGCGCGAGGTGCAGCGCTTCACATCCACGGCTTAGCCAGCATGTTGCAATCAAAGTCGGACAGCGTATTGCGTGGTCACGCATGCACAGTCTATCCAATTGCTTTACTGCCCGAGTTTGAGGGCTTGGGTAGTAAACCTCGCGAACTGGTTGCAGCCGGACAGCCTTTGCCGACTTCCATCAGCCGAACGATTCGTCCATCTGGTGGATCTCAGCAGACTCGTATCATTCGACGAATGAGCATTATTGAAGGCACTCGACTTGGTGAGAACAACTGGCACTTATTGACCGAAGCAGTTCCCGCAGCTCTATTTCCAGGTCGTGATCCCGATGCACCTTTACTTCTAAACGTCGAAGTTGATGAAAGCGGATTGATGTCGGCCAACTTAACTTGGCCCGATGGCAACATGCGATCGGTTCTGCCAGCAACTCTGGATCGCAGTTTATCCAGCGACGAGATTTTGCGTTGGCGGCAATGGCTCGAGACTGCGTTGTTGTGCTCGTCAGATTGACTCCCCTAGAAAACTGCTTTCTTAGCTTCTAAAAAAGTCCTCTCTTCATACAACATACTTTAGTGATCTGCTATGTTGTTGAAGCGTCTGGCCATGAGCCCTTAGCGACGCCGTTGTCTTACGCAAACGCCCGAATCTTCTCATCGATCAATTCATGGATAAGTAGCATGATCATTTATGGCACTCGTATGTATTTTCGAGGAAACGTAGTTAAGTCTTTTGCTGTTTGTGATCACTGTGGCCGATACAGTCGCATGACGAGTTATCAAGCTACGAAGTTTGGACACATCTACTTCATTCCACTATTGCCACTGGGCAGTAAGAGTCAAGTTTTGAGGGAGTGTAAGAGTTGCGAAATGGGCTCGCACATTCCTTTTACCAATCTTGAGCCTGTGGTCGATCGAGTTCAACAGCGATTTCGCTCTTGGATCGAACTGATTCAAGAAGGGCAAAGAGAGTTTGAGGATGATGGAAAGAGGTACAACGTTGGGCAGTTGATTTCTGGAATACTGGACGACCTTTACTGCCTGAAGCAAATTGAGAATGCAGACTCTATTTTGACCATTCTCAAGTCTCAAGACATGGACTACGAAGCTGAACTGGTTCAAGCTAGTTGGCATCAGTTGGTTGGCAACTTAGATCTAGCCAAGGCGAGTTACTACAAGGCTAGCAAGCAGTGCCCCGAAAGTGGCTATGCGTATTACCAGGCTGGACAGATCGAAGTCATTCAGGGAAATGTTCAAGGTGCCGAGTCCACATTTGAAAAGTACTTAGCAATTCATCCCAACGAGATATCGGCCTATGTCGAGCTTGCAGGGTTGTACGAGCGGAACAAGGACTATCCAAAGCTTATCAAGTGCTACGACGTGCTTTACACGCTGAACTCGTCGCTAATCGCCAACGCTGGAATGAAGAAGCTGTACAAGACTGCCTGCAAAAAATCTGGCATACATGGGAAATTCATCGAGCAGATGAAGTAGCCGGTCGCAAGTCGTAAGTTACTCAGGTTGGTCCTGCTTGTGCCAGTGTCGTCTTGGCTCTAGCGATCCAACTTTCCAAAGCCTGAGAGCTGATCCCACCCCAATTGTCTAGCGAGTTCTCCAGATCGTTCGAGCAGTCCAGCGGAGTATCTCCGAAAGCTGAACAGAGGGGTGGCAAGATGTCCCAATTCTCTTGTAGTTAGGGAGCTGATGCGGGATTTTTTCCCATTGGTTTAGCTCAAATGGCGAGGATCTTTGCACAACGTCAAAAAGATCTTTAGATCGACTTTTAATCGCAAGAAAACAACAGTTCAACCCGAAAAAAATTGGCTGTGAACGAATGGTTAATTCCAAAGACATTTCAAATTTTTTCGATTGCCAATACTTGTCTCGGCGTTAATCTATTCTGCATTCACTTCTGGACTGCATGAATTTTCGCAACCACCAGTGAAATCGAAATCCAATTCAATTTTGTTCTTTCTCAATTTGAGGACCACATGACTACACTGAAGGGCGTCAAGGCGCGGCGAAATCTTGCGGGATTTACGCTAGTCGAGCTTTTGGTGGTAATTGCCATCATCGGAATTTTGGTCGGATTGCTGCTTCCTGCTGTGCAGGCTGCTCGTGAAGCTGCTCGACGCATGAGCTGCGGAAACAACATTCGACAGATCGGAATTGCCATGCACAATTTCGAATCGACTTACAAGAAGCTTCCTCCAGCCGGTATTCAACTGTCGGGTACGCTTACCACTCCCAACATCGAACTTGCACAGTTCCAAAAAGTTGGTACGACCGGACTAAGTGGTGCTCACTATGCTCAAAGCTCCTTCCTTGGCCTCATTCTACCTTATGTCGAGCAGACAAATGTGTTGAACGCAGGAACAGCCGGCGGATACAACTTCAAGCTCGACTGGTACGATCCAGTGAATCGACCCGCTTCTGCAGCTCAAATTCCTATCTACACCTGCCCAAGCAATCCACGCAACCCGTTCACTGTAGATACAACATTGCTTCAGACCTCTGACCGAAGTTCAGTTGCCAGCGGTGGAGACTGGTTCCCTGCAGTTACTGACTACATGGCAGTTAACCGAACAACTCAAACTCAGACTGTTTGGGAAACGGTTACTGCACTAAATCCACCATTCCCAGGTAGCGAATCTGTTTTGGGTATGATGGCGTCGAACCGATTTACAAAGTTCGCAGCAGTCACTGACGGTTTGAGTAACACTATCATGGTTGCCGAAGCCGCTGGTCGACCAAGCCGATATGAGATGGGCAAAATGCTCGAACCAATGGCCGCTGGTACATTCGGTACTCCCACAACCGCTTACATCAATGGTCCTTGGGCTTACCCAGGAAACGTAATCGCCGTAGATGGCGCTTCTGTTCAACAAAGTGGAACGATCATTCGAGCATTCAACCTAAGTGCGTCAAACGTTAATACGGGCACTCGTTGCACGCTGAACTGCACTAACCAAGGCGAGATCTATGCATTCCACACTGGCGGTGCAAACATTTGTGCTGGTGACTCTAGCACTCGTTTCCTCGCTGCCACAACCGACCTCAAGACACTCTATCTGCTGTGTGCTCGATCTGACGGAAACGTTGTGTCCTTCGAAAACTAATCTTGGATGATTCATCCAATGAAACTAGGATTGGGCCTCGAGAAATCGAGGCCCATTTTTTTTCTAACCTGGAGCTGACCCATGCCGCCTCACATTCTGCCAATCATCTTGTTGTCAGTTTCGAACCTCTTTATGACGGTGGCTTGGTACGGCCATTTGAAATTTAAGACCGCCCCGTTATTGGTTGTTGTACTGGCAAGTTGGGGAATTGCCTTTGTTGAGTATTGTTTTGCTGTGCCTGCTAACCGGATTGGGCACAACACCTACTCAGCCGCAGAACTGAAGACAATTCAAGAAGTCATTACGTTAATAGTCTTTGCCGTATTTTCAGTTTGGGTTCTAAAGGAGCCGCTTGGCTGGCGGCATGCGGTGGGTTTTGGGCTGATTTCGCTGGGTGCCTGGTTCATCTTCCAGGGAAAACCAACGGAATAGGGCGGAGGCCAAGTTCGGCTCGTATCAGATGGGTGGCCTGTAGGGCTTTAGGCTCCACATGAAGCTGCAGGGCTTACAATGTTGCAATAATGTAAGGGAAAGCGCCTAGTTTGGTGCTAACTTATGCTAGTGCTTTGACTGGATTTCATTGCCCTTACCGAGCTGCCGATGAGTCGCAAGCAAAATCGCCCAATTCCTGAAACGGAACTCAACCGCATCCTAAAGCTATTGGAGCGGGCGTCTACCTGCTTGGACATTCCTATCAATCGGTCCGCCGTCAATTTGGTCGATTTGATGGAACCCGGCGAAGACCTGGTGAGCCTGATTTTGCAAGCTGCAAGTCATGCTGGAATGGTTATGCGTCCTGTTTCGTTAGTGGCTCATGAAATCTGCGATGTACTTTCCGAAGGCATGCTGGTTTTGAGTGTGTTTGACGGAACTGAATTCTGGCTACTGGAGTCGATTAGCGGTAAGAACATCACAGCTAATATTTTTTCCGAAACGATGGTCGGCAGAAACCTGACCGAAGTTGAACTAGATAGCGAGCTTGATACGCGTAAAGCACAAACGTTTGTGTTGACGCGAGAACTGGCCTGCGAAGCTGCATCCAGCTTTTCACAACACAGTGGAGGCCACACAAGTGCTGCTGCGCACAACCACCATCATTCGCCTGCCTCTCGCTTCCTGACGATGCTGAGACTGGACCAGCGCGACATCTGGACTGTCGTGCTATTTGCTCTAGTCAATGGTATTCTGGGACTGGCTTCACCGTTGGCTGTTGAAGCGCTAGTCAACGTGGTGAGCTGGGGCACCTATTTGCAACCACTTTTGGTCCTGGGCTTAGTCTTACTTTTGTGTTTAGGCTTAGCAGGAATTCTGAATATCCTACAGAGCTTTGTAGTTGAGATTATTCAACGACGCCAGTTCGTACGAATCGTTTCAGATTTGGCACATCGTTTTCCGAGAGCGAACCAAGAGGACTTGAAAGGACTTTATGCTCGAGAATATGCGAACCGCATTTTTGACATAATGACGATTCAAAAGTCGGTTGCTACCCTGCTACTGGATGGTATCTCCATCGTATTAGCTACAGTTCTTGGAATGACACTGTTGGCCTTCTACCATCCATTCTTACTGGGCTTTGACCTCGTTTTGTTGCTCAGTATGATCGCAATTACCTGGTTACTAGGTCGTGGAGGCGTCGACACGGCAATTGACGAGTCCATTACAAAATACCGCGTTGCTCACTGGTTGCAGGATGTGTTGAGTAGTCCAGCAGCATTCAAGGTCAATGGTGGAGAGAGTTTGGCCATCGAGCAAGCGAATCGCTTGACGACGCAGTATGTACTGGCTCGACAAAAGCAGTTTCGCGTTGTGATTCGACAATTTGCTTTTGCAATAGGACTGCAAGCTATTGCTTCCACTGCCATTCTAGGTCTGGGTGGCTGGCTAGTAATTCGACAGCAACTGACACTTGGACAACTCGTTGCTAGCGAGTTGATAGTTACAGTTGTCGTTGGAGCTTTCTCGAAAGCTGGAAAACTCTTTGAGAAGTTCTACGATTTAATGGCTTCGATCGATAAGGTTGGACATCTATTGGACATATCTGTCGATCAGCGACGAGCAATTGGTGAGGTTAAAGATGCCCCAGCAGAGATACAGTGGAGCAATCTAACGCTGGCGGGAACTCCAATTTCAGCTACTCACATTGCCGCAGGTCGACATGTAGCAGTAACTGGCATTAGTGTATCTGCACGAAACCAACTGCTCAAAGCAATCTCTGGCCTAGTTCTGCCTGAACATGGACGCATCGAAATCAATGGCACCGATGCGAAGCAGGTCGCATTTTCTGGCAGATCCATCGTAGCCTATGCAGGTCCGGTAGAGTTTATTCATTCCACTTTGTTGACTAATGTATCTCTAGCTAGAACCAGTGTAGGACTTTCTCATGTTCGAGAAGCTATTCATCAAGTTGGTCTAACAGAGGCGATTGCAAACCTGCCCCACGGACTAGATTCGGTTTTACAGTCTGACGGTCAACCTCTGAGCATCGCTCAGCAAGCCCAGCTAATGATCGCTCGCGCGATTGTTGGAAATCCTAAACTTCTGATCATCGATGGGCTACTGGACTTGCTGCCCGTTGAGCTGCGACGGCATATCTGGATGAATCTTAGCCACGTTGACAACCCTTGGACGTTGATTGTGGGAACCTGCGATAGCCAGTTAGTTGGTAGTTGCAGCGACGTGATTGAACTATCGCAGTAATTGACGTTTACCAAGTACTTACACGGCGGAAACTGTGAGCAACCTGAATCAACAACTCACGAACGACTTCCCAGCAATGCACTTGGTGCGAACTGGACGAATGATCCGTCTCTTTGGTCGGATCACTTTTTCAATGCTCGTTGCATCAGTCGTGGGCATGATCTTTGTTCCTTGGCAGCAAACAGCTCCCGGATATGGCGAGGTGGTTGCGTTAGATCCTCAACAGCGTGCACAACCTGTTTTGAGTCAAATAAAAGGCATCATTAGCTATGTGAAGCCGGGGTTACGCGAGGGTATCGAGGTTGAGCAGGGTGAATTGCTTTTAAAGCTCGAACCACTTGCCAGCGAAGCTGTCAGCCAAATTGACACGCAAATTGCAGTCATAGAGGCTAAGCGGGTAGCCAGTGAAACTAGCATGAAGGTGGCCGAGCAGGCGGCAGCTTTACAGGCCAGCTCTGGACTAAGCTTGATAGAATCGCTCAATCAGGAACTTAAAGCTTCCAATCAAAAATGGTTGCAAGCCAAAAACGAAATTGCTGTGAATCAAGCAGAATTTGAGGACAAGAAAAACCAGCTTCGAATTGCTGAAGAAGTTGCCACTCAAGGACTTGTCTCGAAAGAAGAGCTGTTTTCCAAACGACAAGCGGTTGAAGCACAATTCAATAAGTTGCTTAAGGCAGAGAACAGCGCTGAAGAGTACTACGCATCTCTGATGTCCAAGGAAGACGAGATCGAAGCTAAGAAGCAAGAGATCGATATCAAGAATCGGTCCGCAAATCAGAAAGTGCTCGACGAAATCCAAAAACTGAAGTCAATAGAAAAGGACTTGATCGATCTTCAAACCAAGCGCGGAGAATTTGATCGATTGGAAGTTCGTGCCCCACGCTCAGGTGTCATACATCAGTGGTATGGACTGGAAGGCAGCGATACAGTCAAAGAAGGAGATCGGCTGTTTGTGATCGTTCCGCATGCAACCGATCTGGCCGTAGAGTTGAAAATTAGTGGCAATGATATGCCGTTGGTCAAGGAAGGCGACCATGTGAGATTGCAGTTCGAGGGCTGGCCAGCGATTCAGTTTGTCGGTTGGCCATCTGTGGCTGTTGGTACCTTCGGCGGCAAAGTCAACCGAATTTTTCCAACCGATGATGGCAAAGGCTCATTCAGCTTGGTAGTCACTCCTGAAGTCTCTTTTGATGGCGAGACGGAGTGGCCCGATAACCGATATCTCAGGCAGGGGGTCCGAGCCAATGGCTGGGTCCTACTTCGTCAAGTTACGCTCGGGTATGAGATATGGCGCCAACTCAACGGCTTTCCTCCGGTGATTTCTACCGAGGAGCCCAAAGAGAAGAAAGACAGCAAAATCAAGCTTCCCAAAGCTTGAGACTGCCACAGATGCTTATCGTCGTCGGAAAGTATCTGCTAATGCTTGCATTAATGATCCATTTCTCTTCTCTTGCTTCGGCGCAAGTTAAATTTCGTCCGGTCTCTGCCAAGTCAGTATTGCAGCAGCCAAACGCCGCGAATGCAGCCACAGTCAACTCAAGCTCAGTCAACGCAGGCTCAATGGCTGGTGATCAAACTCCGTCGGCAGCAATCAACCCTCAATTAGCGGCGATGGCTGAGTCTCTTGATGCGGACAAGTCTCTCAAGCTGGATGACGTTATTGCCAGTCTGTATCGCTACTTTCCACTGATTCAACAAGCGTCTCTAGAACGTAGTCGTGCAGGAGGACAAATTGTTGGTGCCTATGGAGCCTACGACACAAAGCTACAAGGCTATACGCTCAGTGAACCAACAGGTTTCTACCGCAATTATCGCAACGGCATCGGATTTGCCAGACAAACTTGGTGGGGAACTTATCTGTCCGCCGGTTATCGCATAGGCCGTGGCGACTTTCAGCCTTGGTACAAAGAGCGAGAGACAAACAAAGGCGGTGAATTCAAGCTAGCGATGGGGATTCCATTGTTGCAGGGGCGAGCTATTGATTCTCAGCGGGTCGCCGTTTTTCAAGCGACACTCGCTCAGCAAGCAGCCGAGCCGATGATCCAGCAAGCTATCCTAAGCAGTTCAGTGCAAGCTGCGGCAGCTTACTGGGAATGGATTGCTGCAGGTGCAGTCCTAAAAGCACAACGTGAGCTTTTGCAATTGGCGGAAACTCGTGGTGAGCAGTACGAAGTTGGAGTGAAAGCAGGCAAGTATGCAGAAATCGACTTGATATTCAACCAACAGCTAATCGCTGAACGACGAGCTAAAACTTTCGAGAGTGAGCAGAAGTTTCGAGCTACGAGTTTCAAACTGTCGCTCTATCTGCGAGACGAAGCTGGACAACCCATCGTGCCAGATGATCAATGGCTACCCGACTATTTTCCGGATGTTGAGCCCATTCCGACAAAAGATTTTGAAGCAGATCTTGCAGCAGCACTCAGCCGTAGGCCCGAGCCGCAATTGCTAAAGCTAGAAATACAACAGATACAGTATGATAAGCAGCTTGCAACCAACAATTTGATGCCACGAATCGACACTGTCACCGAGGCTTCACAGGATGCGGGGCAACCTGCTTCTTCTTCCAATGACAAAGGGCGATTTGAACTGATGGTCGGTTTGCAAGGCGAGGTTCCAATTCAACGCCGATATGCCAAAGGCAAGATTCAGGAAACAACCGCTAAGATAGCTCAACTGAATGAAAAACTGCGATTGCAACAAGACAAGATTGGTATCGAATTGCTCACAGCTCACAATGCCCTGGTCATTTCACTTCAAGTGATCCAACAAGCCGAGATAAGCCTGCGGACTGCCACGGAAACAATGTCACGCTATCGCTTCGGATTCGATAGAGGCAAGGTTGACCTGATCTACATCAACTTGTTGGAATCGAAGGTCAACGAGACTGAGATCAAACTCGTCGATGCGCAGCGCAATGCTTTTGTAGCACTGGCCGAAATGCAAGCTGCTCTGGGCCTTGATCCTCTCGACCAAGCTATGTTGATCTCCTCGTTGCCAACTTCAACTCGACCTGGACCCGGTCACTTGCCCGAAGCACCTCAAATGAAACAGGATCAGTTTGACCGCGATTGGAAACTTCACGAGCCTTCCAAGCCTTAGAGTTGAGAATCGCTTTTACCGTACTAGGCTTTTCTCTTAGTAGCTTGTCTTGATCGAAAGCCGTCCAACTTAGTCTTACTTAAGAACTCCGACACGTCACTGCGAAACTTAAGCAGTTGTTTATGAAGTGGACACTGTGGACCAGTTCCACACCATCCATCACCGTAGGGGCAAACCACCAGCGTATCTAATCGCTCAAATGGAGTTACCACTTCAAGTAGTGAAATCTGCGATGGTGACTTGGCCAAAGTGTAACCACCGCCTGGACCAGGCGCACCACTTACGATCCCCGTCTGGGATAACACAGTCAGCACTTTGGCGATGATCGCCTGCGAAAGGTTGCGTTCTTTGGCAATATCACTTGAGCTAAATCTTTTCGGCAACTTCGCGTCGTAATGTTCTGCCAGAAAGCTGGTAGCACAAATCGCCGCTTGAGCTACTTTTCCATAGGGCTGCATGATGCTACTTCTGGCCTCAAAGTGCTGTGTTGACTGGTGTTCTATCTCGAACAAAGCTCATCTATTGGCGCGGCTTTGCTGCGACTCTCCAGTGTAACCTTATCGCTTCAATCGACCAACCAAATCTATGCTCGGTCCTTTCAGGAGAGTGCATTGATAGGACACTCACTGAGCAGCCGAGGCTGCGGAGCTTAAGGTGATAGATTCGTGATTTCGAAGCAATTCCCTCGTTAATCGGCTTCTGCGAGCGTCACCGAGGCCTGAAGTGGACAATTTTGTCCATAATGACGAATTAAAGAAGTTTGTTTCTTGATTTGGCAAGCGATGTCCGTTAGAACGGTTTGCCAGCCATGAAATTTGCGTGGCATACAGTTTGATTCTCGAATCTATGGAGCAAGTTCCAGATGAAGAAGGCTACAACCCTGATAGTGGCTACCGTAATCGTTGCGGCGAGTCTCTTGGCTCGCGGCCAAGACAACACAACCGCAAAAGCCAAAAGTGATCCGGCAGTACAAAGAGCTCAAAAACAGGCAAAGATGCTTGATACGCTTTACAAGACCGCGATTGTGCTAATCACTGAAAACTATGTTACGGGCAAGGAATCGCTGGCCGCTGGTGACGCTTTCCAGGCGCTGTTCAAGACGATGAAGGATAATGGATTCCACGAAGTCCGTTTACTGGACGCCAGCGGCGAGCCGTACGATAGCGACAATCTACCCAAGTCGGAATTTGAGAAGAAAGCGGTTAAGGCGATCAAGGACGGAAAGTCCATCTACGAAGAAGTAGTCACTGAGAAAGATCAACGATACCTGCTATCTGCAACGCCAATTCCCGTCGTCATGCAAAAGTGCACTCTGTGCCATTCCAACTATGAAGGTTTCAAAGGACCGATCGGTGCCTTAGGGCTCAAGATCCCTGTTGAGTAGGTGATTTTCTTTTCGGTTCTCGCGCAGACTTAAATGTTCAAACCGCTCATTCCGGTAGTGGAAATTGGGAACGCTCTGAAAGTGATCTAGTATCAAAGCAAATCAGAGCGTTTTCTGTTTCCTTTCTTACCCGTGTTAGTCCACCCACTCCAAACTTCGAAGTTATTTTGAAGAAATTTTCGGATTGATTGTAAGGAATATGAGGTGCCGCGATTCGGTGGGTCGCTGGTTCAACGTAGAAATGCAAGTCACGGCTCACAGAGACATTCTGAAACGACTGACGTTTTACGTCTGTAGTATGTTCACCGAACAGGTCAGAGAAGGGGATCAGTACTCGCAGTTACAACCAGCTATTTCGATCTGCTTGCTAAAGGATCTGCTAAGTCAGATCGAGAAGTGGGCATTCTTGCTAATGTATGCTCAAGACTACACGGCCGAGCACCTAAAAAAACTGCTACCAGAGGATGAATTCTCAGGGGCCATCCAGACGATCGAGGTAATTTCTGCCAAAAAGGAAGATCGGGAAATGTACGAACAACGCAGCAAAGCTCAGCGAGACTACGAATGAGGCCTCGCTAGCGCACGAGAAGAGGGACGAGAAGAGGGACGCCATGAAGGTCGATTGATTGGCAGAATACCAACGATTCAAGAGATGCTGGGGGATTCCCTTTCCAACCTAGAAGAACTTGAACAACTTACCGCCATCGAGCTAATCAACCTGCTCGAACAGTTGCAAGTGCGAATGCGAAATCGCCAAACGTAGTCCGCCAAATCTTGCCTCTCGATAGCGGACTTGAGAAGGCTGAGCTGTGTGGCCAATGGCCAACATCCAGGTTATCGTCAACTAGCAACAGCTATCGGCGCTTGCCGAGACGCCTCGGCGACGCGGGCCTGGTACCTCTTGACCGACTCGTAGTATTCGATTTTCGGCATCCACGAAAATTACCTTGGGCTCAACGGTTACTGGCCGGGCTCCGTCGACCAGATTAAAGGTCGCAATGATGATCACATCACCTGGCCGAACCAGGTGAGCTGCAGCACCGTTCACGCAGATGTCCAAACTGCCCTCAACGCCTTCAATCGCATAGGTCTCCAGACGAGTACCCCGAGTCACATTCCAGACGTGCACAGCTTCAAACGGCAAAATGTCGGCCGCTCGCATCAAGTTCGGCGGCATCGTCAACGACCCCTCGTAGTCGACATCCGCCTGAGTCACGGTAGCTCGATGAATTTTGGAACGTAGAAATTTTCGAAACATCAACAAAACTCTGCTGTTCTCGAGAGCAAAACGGGTGCTGGCCAGAGCGAACGATGCGGACTTTCGATATTGTACACGCTCGACTCGAAAACTCTAATGCCGGAAAATTCGCTACATTCAACACTTCGTCGCTAACAAGCTCTCACAAAGTAGGCAATTTGGTTGACAGTTCTTGAATCCATATAGGGCTAATTATGCTGGAGTGAATGAACTCCTACACCAAAATCTGCTGCCAAATTCTGACCGGAATAGTCCAAGTTTGCCTACTTTCGTTTACTTACGGCGATGATTGGATGACTTGGCCATCGACCTATACACATGATAAACAGGGTGTGCGTGTCGACCAATATGCCATGCCGGTCGAGCCGATCGGCCCTGATCGAAGCAGCTATCAACGTAGCGGTTATCGACATTTTCGAAGCACGTTGCAAGCTGGCCAATCCGCCGACAATTACCATGTTGTCGAGCAGTTTGGTGCTCCAGTAGTGCCCTACGAACAATGGCGTTTCCCTTTTAGACCCTATGGCGTTCCGTACGATGCTTGGGGGCCGCAAACCCCGATGAACATGATCAACGCGAGCGGCAATTACTTCGGCTATGGCTACGGTTATCCCAATCCTCCGACTATGCCTGGGACACCTGGAACAGGAACAGGGACGGGAACTGGCACAGGTTCAACTCCTGCTCCACCCGTAGTTCCAGGTTATCCTCCAGGCTATCCTCCCGGCTATGGACCATATTACGGAAGCGGACCATATGGTCCTGGTATGGGTGGACAGTACCAACCCTTTGGCTTCCCGCTTCAACCTCAATATCAAAACCAACCTTGGTTCGATGGCTCCTATCGAGACGCTCCACCACTGGACAACCGATCCGATCGGCAGTTCTTCTGGAACCCGCCACGGTAGTTTGTTTTGCTAGCCTCTCATGTAACTGCTCTGGGTTCATTTGGCAAAGATTGCTAGACTTGCAATCCCTTCGGGGCTAGGTCGCAATTGAAAGGCCAGCCCTAATGCGTTAAGGCTTCAAAGGAGTGATGCCATGACCGCCTACCAAGTCACCACGCACATCGGCTCGGCTACCGTATTCACCTCGAAGAGTACAGTGAGCCAGATCGTCATACCGGCTCGATTGGCATCGACTCGCTTGCCCGAAAAGCTCTTGCTACGAGAAACGGGCAAGCCGTTAATTCAACATACCTACGAATCGGCCTTAGCAGCTCGAAAACCCAAAGGCATCACCATCGCCGTTGACAGTGATCGACTGCTTGAAATTGTTCGAGCGTTCGGTGGCGAAGCTTTCATGACCGATCCTGCGCTTCCAAGTGGAACAGACCGTGTCGCCGTGGTGGCTCAGCAAATGCCTACCGTTGATATCTTCGTGAATGTCCAAGGCGATGAACCCGAAATCGCTGCGTCCGCGATCGATCAAGTCATTGAATTGTTAGAACGCAATCCTAGCGCAGATGTTGCTACACTTGCCTGCCCAATTCGAGAGCGCGACCGATTAGAGGATCCGGCCTGCGTTAAGGTCGTCTGCGATGTACATGGAAGAGCACTCTACTTCAGCCGCAGCCCTATCCCTCATGCCAGAAGTTGGGACGAAAAGGCTCTTACAGCTCAACCGCCTCATTTTCTGCATCACATTGGCATTTACGCCTATCGTCGGCAGTTTCTGATGAACTTGGGATCGTTGCCATACAGTCCACTAGAGCAGATGGAAAAATTAGAGCAGCTTAGATTCCTTCAGGGCGGTTATCAAATCATGGTCGGTGTATGCGAGAGTGCTTGCAAGGGAATTGATACTCCCACCGACTACCGCGAGTTTGTTAAGCGAGCCAGCAGTCGTCCTCAAGCTCCGCTATCTTCCAAAGCTAACTACAACCTTCAGCGCGAATTAGCCTGACCTGGTCACGGTGGATCACGGTGGATCATAACCCCCGCGACAGAATGGATTGCAACGCATAATCCGCCAAGTACCTTTAAATACTCCACGAAGCAGTCCGTACTTGTTGATAGCTTCGATCATGTACTGGCTGCATGTTGGTTGAAACCTGCAGTTCTTTCCGAGCAGCGGTGATATCCCGCGCTGATAGAATCGAACCATGCCGATTGCGAATCTAGCTGGCAACTTGGCGAGCCATTGAATCATTTCTCAGTCGACTCCTCTGGCTTCGACTTCCCAAGGCTCACCACCTCAAATAGCTCAGCAGCTCTAGCATCGATTGGCCAATCAACGCGCCGCAGAAGTCCACCTTCTACCATCGCCTGCATTTCGGAGCTGGTCGGCCAACTGGAGAAACCATAATTTCCCGGCGATCGGTAGCGATCAATCTCTGACCACTGTACCAAGACGTGAGTGTATCCATTCTCAGACAACCAACTACGCTGCTTGGCCACATCAACCATTCGCAACTCTCGCTCTCCGGGTGGCGTGTTGAAACAAGTTGCGTAAGCGATCTCGCGTTCGAAGCGATAAGCTTGAGCTTGACCAATGAGTAGCAGCTTGGCATCTTTCGGTAGGTTCGTGTTCACCCAATCTATGGTCACTGGTAGCCGGCCCACAGACTCTTCGCTGGCAACGTCATGTCGCAGCGTTTCATAAGAGACAAACCATCGGTTGTCGCTGTAGATGCCTGATAGACTAATCAGCAATCCGAAGACGGAACCAAGCAAGACAACAGCGGCTACCAAGGACTGGATTCCATTTGCCACTAACCAGTGAACGCTTACCGAAGCAACAACAGCAGCCAATGGTAGTGCAGGCAACCAAAATCGATCGATTCGATGCGTGAAGGCAAACCATGCGAAAAGTATCCAAGCTCCCCCAATCGCAAACAGAAAAGCAGGGTGCCTCAGCCAATCTTTGCGTTTCGCGCCTACGGTTCGATCCGCCCAAGGAAGTACCAACACACCAATTAAGCTCAATGGCACTATCGCCATCGGCAAGTACTCACTTTTCAATAGAATTCGCTCAATGGAGCCACTCATCGACTGCCAGCCAAATGCAGAACCATCGCTTGCTTTGGGCAAACGATGAGCTGCCTGCCAACGCTGGATCTGATCCTCCTGCAAATTTCCAGCTCCAAATACAGAACTGGCAAGAGGATAAACTGGATTGCCAGTTGCTACTAAATTCTTGAGATACCACGGCGCTACGGTCACCAGCGCAGTCAATGTGCAAATCATCATCACGCGCACATTTAGCAACTGGCCTACAAATCCTCTGGCAAAAACAACCAACGCTAACAAGACCGGCAAGGTCACGAACACCAAACCGGTGTACTTACAGGCTGCGGCACTGAAGGCAAACAAGCATGTGATCGCAGCAATATGACTCAGCGCAGCCGATCGATTCCGAACAGACTCTCGAAACAACTGCAGTCCAACCGCGCTGGCCAAGGCGAAAGCTCCCAGAGCCGAATCGATCAAGCCACATCCGGCCACGTGAATGTTCCCTGGAGCCGAAAGCAAAATCGCTGCAGCAGACCATCCAGCAGTTTTACCGAAGTACCTTACAACGAAGCCACCGGCTAACAACGCAGACAAGAGCGAATAGGCTGCTATCACGAGTTTTCCTGCCATGCCTCCCAGCCACCAACCATCAGGCCCACCGATAAGCACCATCATCGCCAGCGAATGCATCTCTGTAGCTAGCGGCATATTCAGGTAGACATTGTGCGGCGAAAAAGAGATTCTTCCAGCTTGATAAAACTCCTTCGGGCCCTGCATGTGGTACTCAACTACGTCAAACTCGAATGCAGGTAACAATCCATTGAGCAGATATGCAGCAGCCAAAATCGATACGACGACTGGAACCAGCCGCCAAAGCCAAGTAGCGATTTGACTCGTCAACTTGAACTGCTCGTCGTAGCCAGGTGGTGACGACTTTGCAGGTTCGTCTACGCGTTTCGAACGTTGAATCAGCCAGTAAGCTACAGCACAACCGACCAAGGCAATTAGCGAAACAGAGATTCTAGTTAGCCAGCCCGCTAGGCCAAGCAATAGAACTCCTGTCGATAATAGACTCAGCCCTGCCAAGCAACTCAGCCCAATTAGTTCCAGTTGTCCAACCAAAGCAACCAGTGGAATCGTAACGGCTCGACCGATACAGGTCGCGGCGGCTAGCCAGATCGCTCCAACAACAATTGGTAAAAAACGATCGCCAAAGCCGAGCACAACAGATTCACCCGCCGACGCCCCACCCATCAAGCCTGACAGCAACCAATCTGGCAGCATCAGCCAAACAAACACATCGGCTCGGCGTAGTTCCTGCAAAAGCTCGCCATATAAGAAAATCAGCACATACAGTACCGTGATAACGGTCGCGGCTATGACCAACGACTTACGAGCTCCACGGTTCCGTTTAGCCCAATTATCCGGTGCTTGAATCAAACTGGAGGAGAAATTGAGCATTGGTGAATTGAAATTGGCAATCTTCCGTGCCGATTAGGCTTGGTGATGGTGAAATGATCGAAGCCAAAATTATACTGAGAACCCTTCAGTCGTTGTGCTACAGAGACACAAATCCCTGACAGCCTTTCCCACCTCAAGATGAACAACCGAGCTTACTATGGCAATGGACGGAATTTACACGCCAAATATCACTCCAGTCGACTCTCAAGGCCGCGTTGACGAGGACAAGCTGTGCGCGTACGTTGATTGGTTGATCGACCGAGGAGTGCATGGACTTTACCCCAATGGTTCTACAGGCGAGTTTACCCGGTTCACAGCTCATGAGCGTCGTCGAATCATCGAAGTGTTGACACAACATGTTGGTAACCGAGTGCCTATCCTCGCCGGTGCCGCAGAGGCCAACGTACGCGAAACCATTGATGCCTGCAACACTTATGGTTCTTTGGGTGTAGCGGCCGTAGCCATCGTCGCTCCGTTCTACTACAAGCTAGGTCAAGAAGCCGTTTATCAATACTTCAAAGAGATTGGCGATCACGTTTCAGTCGATGTTACGCTGTACAACATCCCTTTGTTCGCATCACCGATTGAAGTCAACACAGTCCGTCGATTGGCTTTGGATTGCCCGCGCATCGTGGGTATCAAAGACAGTAGCGGCGATATTCCTCACATGATGCGAATGATCGCGGCCGTTCGTCCACAGCGTCCCGAGTTCAGTTTCTTGACTGGCTGGGATGCTGCACTAGCACCCATGCTGATGATCGGTTGCAACGGTGGAACGAACGCGACCAGCGGCGTGGTTCCTGAACTAACTCGAGCCATCTACGAAGCTGCCACGCGCGGCCAATGGGATCGAGCAATGCAGTTACAGTATCGACTGCTGCCTCTTTTTGATGCGATGATCAGTCAGCCGGAGTTCCCAGAAGGATTCCGTCGCGGCGCGTTGACCCGCGGTTGGGATTTGGGGCGAAGCCGTCAACCGCTATCTCCTGATCAAATTGCTACAGCTCAGAAGACTCAGCAGCAGTTGGCTCAGATATTGAGCGAGCTGAGCGAATGGCTGCCTGACCTTCAGCCAGCGTCGGCCAGCTCTTCAGGCGAGACTAAAGTGAGTGACGATTTCATCGAAAAGATCGTTCGCGAAGTGATGCAACAGTTGCGGCAGTAGACCTGAAGTTAATGAGTAATTGTTTTAGGGTCTAAGTTTAAGTTGAAGTTTAAGGATAGGTTGAGGCCCAGTTACTTTCCTACGAAAACCCAAACTTGAACTTAAACCTAAACTTCAACTTAAGCCAAACAGCGATTTGATTCATGAAAGGGAGGGTGCCTAAGCGAGGAAGAGGGCGAACTCAAGAGTTCCTGCCACATGAATTTGACGGTAACCGCAGCTCGATCAATCCCAGATCCGCCATACTATCCACTGAGGCACCGATGCTCCGAAATACGAGCTCCACTTGAATGCTCGACTTCAACATAACGGCACAAAGTAATACAGTTTTTCAAGCGGCGAATCTCTGTGCCTTTGTGTCTTTGTGGTTAGCTAAAATCGCAGCGCCCTACGAGAAGTGAGTGGCATGGCGGTTCCCACGATTTGGCTAGCGAATATCCAATCTGATTAGACGATCAACTTTCGCAGCTCTTTATAGTCCGTCTTGCCAGTACCCAAAACGGGAATACGATCAACCTTGCGAACCTCATCAAGACGCATCACACCTCGCAGTCCTGCGTCGAGCAAGATTTGACTAGCTTCTCGCAACGACAATTCTACTGTCGTGAAGAGCACGATCTGTCTACCATCGCTGGTTTCAATACCTTCAACTGCAACGCGAGGGCCATTTTCATCGGCTGGAAACTTTTGTACAAAGGGTTCTTCGAGAGCTGGCAGCGAAATCATCTCCCCTCCGGCTTTCAGAAATCTCTTGAGTCGCCCTTGGAAGTGTAGAAAACCGTCACTATCTTGGCTCACTAGGTCACCCGTGCGATACCAATTCTTGCCAGACAATTGCACAAAGGGTGAATCACCTTGGTGCTTGTAGTAGCCATCAAAAATGCTTGGGCCCGAAACCAAGAGCATTCCCGTTTGTCCCTTTTCAACCGGTATGCCCGAATCAATATCAATGATGCATACTTCGACATTTGGAACAGGTAAACCTACAGTTCCAGACTTGGCATTTCCAATTCGATTGGCAGAAACTACCGGCGAGCATTCGGTAATTCCGTAGCCTTCTAAGATCACAGCTTTGGGAGCCTTAATGGCGCACTGATCGAAAACGTGCTGAGGACATTTCTCGGCTCCGGTGATCACTCGCTGCAAACTCAAAAGCTGATCACCTTCGCAGACCGACAGTATGTATCCCAAAAAGGTTGGTGTCGTGAAAAGCAGGCTTGGCTTGTAAGTCGCAATCGTTTTGGCCAGTCCCTTGGCATCGGTTGGATCTGCGTATCGCACACAAGGGATGCCAGAAAGCTGAGGCAACAACAGATTGCCGGTCAGGCCAAAACTATGGAAAGGTGGTAAAAATCCGAGCAGCGATGCGTCCGGTGCTGATTCCAAAATTCGCAAGCCGTCACGAATGTTCACCATTAAGTTGCGATGGCTAAGCGGCACAGTTTTTGGAAAGCTCTCCGAGCCTGAAGTAAATAAAAAAACTGCCGGATCACTTGGTGCCTGCTTGGGAAGCTGAGCTAGAAAACTGTTCGGCGCGACATAAGTTCTAAGCAGAGTCTTTAACGCTTCAAGCTTTCCAATGCCTGCCTTTAGGTCCTCTAAGAAAACATACTCAGCACCTTCGACTTCGATGCCTAAGCGATCGATCATCTTCTTAGAGGTCAGAATTCGTTTCACGCCAGTGACCTGAACAGCGTGAGCCAAGTTGGCTGGCCCAGTGGTCCAGTTCAGCATAACTGGAACTTTGCCGGCCAGTTGCAAAGCAAAGTAGACAACATCGGCGGCAACAGACGCAGGAAGCATTAGTGCTACGTGAGGTTCCGAATACTCGCGAATCCGCTTGGCCATCAACGTGGCCCCGACCAATAGCCGTCGATAGGTGAGCACTCCGGACAATGCATCAACAGTCGTAGGCTGATTCGGCGACTCCAGGGCCCGGCGTACAAAAGCTTCAGCAATGGTATCTGCCAAGATTCGTTCCGCTGGATCAGCATACTCGGCATGAGCGGATTGTTGCCAACTAGTCCAAGCTGGCGGAGCGGTGGTTGGAGCCGAACTGGCGGCGGCAAGCTGTCCATCAGCTAAGGCCCACAATCCGCCAAGCGTGTCGGTCACCACATCGCTGCGGAAGCCAAATTGGTTCTCGATCTTTAGGGCAAGATCCATTCGGTCCAAGCTATCAAGGCCAATCAGCTCGAGTTTTATATTGGCATTCAACTCATCTTCGTTGAGCACTCGGCCGATGTGTGCCTGAACCAGTTCGTTGACCAAGTTGATGGTCTTGGGCTTAATCTTAGCCAAGTCGTATTCAGCCGCTTGATTGGCGCGACCATAGTCACCGTTGTTGGGTCCAAAGAGGTGATTGAAGCGAACGAACTTTGGCTCTTGTCCTCCGTCTGCGTTATACCAGCTTTCCAGGAATCCGTTGAAAGCTTCACGAGAGTCCATTGGCAACTTGCTGCGTTCCATCACTTCAACAGTCATCGTCACCTGGCGTCTTGGTAGAAAGAAAAACAGGCTTGCCAAGACCCAGCCCAAAGCTCGAACAACTTGCTGAAATAAATTCGGAGTCTTTCCAACTTCCGCAGTACTGAAGATACTGCCCCAGACACCTCGAGTTCGCACCAGGACGATGTTAGCCTCAGGACAACGAACAGCGATTTCGTAAACGCTTCGAGCCGCGCCGATGACCTCGACATTGCCTCGTTGCAATCTCCCGGATGGATAGATCAGCATGCAGTCACCCGCATGAATTCGCTCCACTACAGCGTCGATCATTTGAAGGGCTCGAGCTGATGCGTCCCGGCTGTGCTCGGTTAGATCGGGCACTTCAAAAGCATCCACCATCTTCATCAAAGGCCAGAGCACTTTGGTCCGATACGTGCCCGAGTTGACGAGCGGTCGCAACGGCTTGTGCAGTTGAATATGGCTCGAAACCAGCGGTGGATCGATCAATGCAGGGTGGTTGGGTAGAACCAACGTTGGCCCGGAGAGTTTTTTGAGCGCCTCAGCCCCCTCCAAATGGACTCGATATCGAAATCCTAAGAAAAACCGAGACAACGCCCAAAACAGATAGTTGATCAACGACACGATGCACCTTTACGACACTTATCCTACAGCTCAATTTCCACATAGATTCAATTAAGCGGAAAATCATGCGCCTACTGTAGCGTATTCGATTGGAAATCAAGAAAAAAGAGCAGTAAATGGCCAGTGAGTACCAATGTTTACCTTTTGTTGGCTCACAGCATCGTGCAATCTTGCCTTGAACCAGCCTGGCGAATGACACCAACATTCTTTCCAATCTACCAAATCAAGTGGGATAAATTAGAATCTCGTCGGACCTGGTTTTTTTTTGTTCATCAGGCCGTGATTTGTCCGGTATTGAATCTGTTACCCTAGAGAATCTTTCAGTTGGTTGACCTCCTATGCAATCCCCAACGCAACGTTTTGCACTGACATCCCTCGTTTCACTCTCACTTGTGTTATTAAGCTCGGTTTGCACGGCTCAGCAAATCAATCCCGAATCGGATTACCGATTCGGCGCGATCGCTTGGATGCAACGCTCCGCCGAGTATCGTGTGCTGACCGAACAGACTTATCGCTACGCTCTAACGCAACTGACCACGGGAATCAAGGATCGTAAGTGGACAGCGGATGAAGCTCAACTTGCAGAAGGCGGTTATGAACTGAAGAAACCCGCTGTCATCCTGGACTTAGATGAAACCGTCTTAGATAACTCGGCATTCAATGCTAGAAACGTCGTACATGGTCAAGCCTTCACCAACGATATTTGGAATGCTTGGTGCAATGAGGCTAAGGCTGATGCGATTCCTGGATCACTGGAGTTCGTACAAGCTGCGGAAGGTTTGGGAGTGACGGTATTCTTCTTAACCAATCGAGAAGACGTGGCTAAGCCAGCTACGATCGAAAACCTGAAACGACTTGGGTTCAATGCGAGCGAATCCAACGTACTGACTCAGAACAAAAATGATGGTCGCCCCGATGATAAGCTTTCACGTCGAGCAGCGGTCGCCAAAGAACATCGGATAGTCCTCTTGATCGGTGACAGCATGGGCGACTTGTGCGATGGAATGGATATCAAAGATTTCAAAGCTCGGAATACCCTAGCAACTCAAAAGACTCAAATGCTTGGAACACGTTGGATTATATTGCCCAATCCTGTCTATGGCGGCTGGCAAAGAGCCATCCCCAAAGGCGTTGCTGCCTTGGAAACTAAGGAAAATACGAGCAATGCAACAGGGACTGCTCGTTAGACGGTTGATTTGAAGAGACTATCAGGCATAGAAACGAAAGCTTTACCAAAACCAGCCGCCACGCGTTAGCCTCCGGTTCAGCCTGCGTTAGCAGACCATTTATGGGCGTTTTTCGATCGGGCTAAACTCAGGGTATAGGCGACTCAACAAGGCAAATCCCGAATAAACCGGAGCCTAACGGCTGGCCGCTAGTTTTTCTAAGCCCAATTGAACGGTAGTGCGCTCAATCCTCTTCCAAACCGACTGAAATGGAGTCAACAAACCGCCAAACGGTTGTTTTTAAGTGTCAATCTATTCAAAATGAATGACCCAGCCAGACACCGTCGAATGAAGCGTTTTTGAATAACGAAAAAGCAACGAATGAAGCGACACAAGAAATCGTTAGAGCTTGAAACACTTGAACGACGCAATCTACTTGCCAGCGTATGGCAAGCAAACCCCAATCGCTATGACGTGGATAGCACCGGCACAGTCGTACCCGTCGATGCACTGCTAATTATTAACGACCTGAATCAGAACGGAAATCGCCAGTTACCGGTCAGTGTTCCCAACGGCTATTCAGGAGCCTATTGCGACGTTAATGGCGATGGCTTGATGAGTCCAACGGATGCACTTCAGGTAATCAACGTTCTAGACCAAGTTTCACCCAACCCAACCATCGACGTCAATTTATCGGGAGAGAGCGATCTCAACGGAGATCAAACCGTACTCAAATCCAACGTAGTTTACGATCTGGTTGCCAGTGCCAACGACAAGGTTGTGGTAGAAAAACTAAACGACGCGAAACAGGTCGTTAGCACCGCTAGTTTCACAGTCGGCAACGATGGCAAGCTGGCAATCAACCAGAGTTTAGACGCGGGTGAAAACCATATCAGATTCACAGTGACTAACGTACGGGGGTTCTCAAAGAGTACTGAACGACTCACGCGGCTCGGCGATGCAGTGACGGCTTGGAACACTGCGATGTTATACACCGTTCGAGAAACCACCAACGTACTTTCAACTGGAGTATTGGTAAAACCACCACCGCCGATGGTTGCGAAATATATGGCGATGGTTCATGGAGCGATGTTTGATGCTGTTAACGCAATTAAGCAGACCTACCAGGGCTATGCCTACACGGCGATCGCTAGCAGTTCAGCCTCAGATGTCGCCGCAGCCGCAACGGCGGCTTACTATGTTGCCCGAGAAGTTTACCCAACAGATCACGAGAAGATCTTCTGGGACAAAACGTTAGACGAAGTACTGGCTACGGTTCCCGATGGTGCTCCTAAAACGGTAGGTAAGATTGTTGGCCAACAGGCCGCAACCTTCATGATCAGTAAGCGAGCCAATGATGGCTCCTCAGCAACATCTACCTACCAGACAACAGATCAACCAGGACATTGGCAGAAGACACCTCCTGACTTTTTGTCGCCAACGTTACCTCAATGGGGCGACGTAACGCCATTTGGGCTTACAAGCGGATCGCAGTTCCGTCCTGCTGCACCACCGGCACTGAACTCCGCAGAGTACGCGGCCGCCGTTGACCAAGTTATGCGGTTGGGCGCGAGCAGCAGTAGCGAACGAACCGCTGATCAAACGGCTATTGCAAAATTCTGGGCAGATGGAGGTGGCACCGCAACGCCGCCTGGTCACTGGAACATAATTGCCTCTGATGTTAGCGCTTCACGCAACTTATCCTTGTTAGAGAGTGCTCGGACATTTGCTTTGATGAATTTCGCGATGGCCGATGCTGGAATTACAGCTTGGGACGCGAAGTATGAATACGACCTATGGCGTCCAATCGATGCGATTCGCAAAGCAGACACCGATGGAAACGCTGCTACTGTTCAGGATGTCAACTGGTCTCCGTTATTGGTGACGCCATCATTCCCAAGTTATACATCCGGTCACAGTACATTCAGCGGAGCTGCAGCAGCCGTACTTTCGTCACTGTTTGGTAGCAACGTTTCATTTACTGCTTGGGCAGATCCGGGAAGCACCGGTCAGTGGCCTCCGTCAAGTGACGTTTCAACTCTTGCCACTCGGACGTTCACCGGTTTCACGCAAGCTGCCGAAGAGGCTGGAATGAGCCGCATTTACGGCGGAATCCACTACAGCTTTGACAACACCGCAGGTCTATCAAGCGGCAATTCCGTTGGCAACTGGACCATTCAAAACCTGCTCAAACCGAAATAGATGCAGCAGATATTTAGTAGCACAGCGCGACCTTGCGAGCGAAGTTATTACAAACCTCGTTCGTATTTGATCAACATGGTGCGTAGCTCCTTATCATCTCTCCCCGTCATGAAGGTTTCCATCTCGTGATGATTTTGATCGATTAAGCGGATGATGGATCGCTTTTTCAGCGGTCCAGCCATAGGATGCACGATGTCACTTAACATTTCCCAAGTCTTACCTGAAGGATCTACTGATCCCGTCTCTACCTGCATAATGCATGACACATTGTCTATCCAAAACCCTTCATATTTTTGACTTGCAAAGTTATAGCCCCAATAACCTCGCCCCTTAAACGATGGGAAAATTGGATTTGGATCGCTTTCATAACGCTGTTCCAAATAAAGTCCATTTAGAGACCAACTGCTTACCATCGTACCTGAAGACTTTTGAGGTTCTCCTGGCCCCATGAAAAAGCTGACTTCGGATCGAAAGGTGCCTTCAAATGGCTCAAGCAACTTATGCTCTTGGCCGGGTTTTGGCATTGAAAAACCAGTATCGCTCATAGAATCACCCGCTTGAGAAAGTTTGACTTCACATCGGTACAACGCTGATTTCGACCGCAATCGTATTCGACTCCGCTGGTTGCAGACTAAGCTGTTGCTGGCCTACATTGGCGGTCTCGATACAGCACATTCTCAAGTACTCGTCGTCTCCAAAATCCGCAAGTCGCTTTGACTTTTCTATCCACGGATTCCAGACCACCGTAGAGGCTGAATTCTGAGGTCGCAAGACAATTGTTCGCGCAAGGCCTGTATCGTGCAGTTCGATCACAGGAACTGATCCTGAATAAACGCGATCGGTTTCGCTCGTGAACGCAATTGGCTCACCACTTGCCGATTCACTTCTCTGGCTGATCTTATCGAAAAATGGAATCGTTTCGAGCCCCCAGATACTAACGTTCGAAACATCGCTAATCGTGAAGTAGGTGTGCAAGGCGACCTCACACTGTTGAGCTTGGTAGGATTGGTTGGTTATCGTCAGGCTCATTCCCAATTGCTGGCCAAATCGCATTTGATAGTTAAGACGAAATCCAGCGATACTTTTCGTCAACTCAACGACAACGACCTCACTATCGCATTCCGTTCGAGCTACTTGCCACAATTCGGTTCGGACTAACCCATGAGCTGGCGCGGTTGAATCTGATGCTTTGGGACCAAACCAAGGAAAGCAAATTGGCACTCCGCCGCGAATCGGTTTTCCAACTTCGAAAATCGCTTCACGACTCATGAACAAGACGGGATGTGCTTGATGCCCGTCTTGATATTTATTCTGAAACTCTGCTAGGTGTGCTCCTAACAGAAAAAAGCTTCCCGTACAGATAGGCGTATTCACCAATCCATGAACCAAACCACTGGAATGTTTTGCGAAGCGAAGAATGTTCTCTAGTCCAAACTGCTGATTCAAAATGTCGATCATGGAACTACGCGGCGGCTCGCTTGGGTTTCTGAGGGAGCATCTGTTGTAATCGATCCACTGTTCGAACAATCGCACCTTGGTGAGTTCGAATCAAGGCCTGAGCCCGAGCGCCTTGCGCACTGCCAAGTTGTGGATTAGCTAACTGCTCACGAAGCCAGGGTTCGATGAATTCCAGAGATTGTAACTGAGTTGCCGCCTTAGCTTGCAGCAATAACTCGACGATGGCTCGAAAGTTAAGTGTCTTGGGTCCAAAAGCCACGTTCGCGCCGTAAGCCGCAGGCTCAAGCATGTTTTGCCCGTTACGAGGACCAAAACTGCCTCCAACCAAAGCCAGTTGCGCTAGACCCCACCACCATCTCAACTCGCCAATCGTGTCGACCAGCAAGACGTCCCAATGATCTGCCGTTATGGGTTGATCCAATTCCGATCTACGAACAAACTTTAACTTGCTATTCTGTAAAATTGAAAACACTTCATCGAATCGCTCTTTATGCCGAGGCACTACGATCAACTTAAGCGCTGGATACTCTTCTCGCAGCTTTGCAAAGGCAGCAACGCAGGTGCTCTCCTCTGGATCTTGTGAACTACCTAACACCCATACCTTGTTATCGCTGCATAAGCCTACTAGGTCTGCCAGTTGCGTTACCTGGGGATGCCGACTATCGAAGCTGACGTTATCGAACTTAAACGATCCACCAATCACAACTCGCTGCTCGGGCACGCCACAAGCCACGAATCGTTCGGCGTACTCGGGCGTCTGAGCCACAACTAGGCTTAGCTTGGAAAACATCGGCCGAACGAGCTTGGCGAAACGTCGGTAACCTCGATAGCTGCGAGGGCTTAAGCGACCGTTGACGACAGCTACCGGCAAATGCTGTTCGGCCGATATGTCAATCAGATTGGGCCAAACTTCCAGCTCACCGAGCACCAGCAAATCAGCCGAAACACTTTGAATTGTTCGTCGGACGCTCCATGAAAAGTCAAGTGGAAAGTGGATCAAGCGAATGTCGTCCGCCTGACCGTATAACCTCTCCGCTAAGTCCATTCCAGTGTCAGTCGTAGTCGATACTACAAACTCTACCGACCCAAGCGATTTACGCAATTGTTCGATCAACGGAGCCAGTAGTTGAATCTCGCCAACGCTAACGCCATGTAACCAAATTCGCGAGGTGCCAACTTGTCTAGGCGACGGCTGACAGCCAAAGAGCTTTTCGCGTAGACCACGCCGATATCTGCCTGTTCGAAAACTGCGCACTAAGAGCCAGGGGAGCAGAAACGCAATCAAAGATAAGTAGATCACGTTGCGCAGAAAGTATCTGATTCGAACTCGTGGCATCCTTGCCAAAGTAACTGACTCCTAAATTCTTTGGCTAGTTTCGGCCATGACAGGCTTTGTACTTCTTGCCGCTACCGCAAGGACAGGGATCGTTCCGACCAACCTTCTCACCTGAATTTCGAATCGGTTCGATGCGGCGATCTTGCTCGTTGTTGTTTCCAGCTCGATCGGCGGCGGCCAAATCCGCAGCTTGCTGCTCCGACAATGCCGCTTCTCGCAAAGCTGATGGAGCCGAATCATGGCGAGCGACCGTTTCAGGCATCGTGCTAGCGATAAAGTCCTCGTCCAAGCCTTCCATACGGAAGATCAGGTCCGTCATACGCTCACCCACAGAGAACCACATGTCGCCATACATGCGCATGCCTTCGCGCTTGTACTCGACCTTTGGATCCATCTGAGCATAACCCTTGAGGCTAATTGCACTTCGCAAGTGGTCCATCGCCAACAGGTGATCTTTCCAAGCTGCATCAACGATTTGCAGCAACACTTGACGCTCCATGCGTCGCATCTCAGGATGATAACGATCATCGATTGCCTGCATCACGAAACGATTAACTTGCTTTTCATCCATCTCCGCCAACTTATCGGCTTCGATGTGAGCGTTCAGCTTACTCAGCATCCATTGTCGGAAGTTCTCTAAAGCTGCTTCGCTACCGGCAGCATACTTAGCCGATGTAGCCGATTCAGCGTCGCCGAACAGCTCGCGAACTTGTGCCATAGCTTCATCAGTGCTGGCCTCGCAAGCTACACTGTTTTCTTCGCTAAGCTTACTCAACTTCTCCATCAACTCGTTCAGCGAACCAACCACCATATCCGCTTCGTTCAACTGCTTTCCGAAGCGTTCGGAGGCCCAGCTTGTCAGCGCGGCTCCATTGATCTCATACGAACTTTCTGAAGTTCGCTTACCAAAGCGAGTCAACCCAGCCAGAACGGGATAATGCGATTCCTTTTTGCGGTAAGCCTCTTCGGCAACCTTAATCAGTTCCTCAGCAATATCCTTTGGTTCGCGTTGACGTAAATCTTGCAGATCAACTTCGACACCAAACTTCATCCGCATCCAGTCGACCAACATCGTCGGACCGTAATCACCGTTAAGGAAAACAGTTCCTTCGCTGAGGTCGATTACGCCGATTCGCTCGAAAACGCGGCTCGATTAGCTTCAGGCCAGCTCTTCTTCTCGTTGATCGGGGAGGCGATCTTCTTCAGATCGTTGACGTTATAGTTGGTGCCGTAACGTGTGTTCACCCATTTAGCCAACTTCGCCCCAGTTCCAATCTTCTTGAGGCTCTTCAGTAGGCAGGTTCTCTTCAATGGCGTCTAGAATCTGAGTCTCCGCAGCTCAGGCGTTCGGCTGCGTCAATCGCATAAACGGCAGCAGTACCAGGATCGACATTTTGCGGAAATCGCGAGCTTCAAATTCGCATGCCAAAATCTTGCTAGCCCACTTGGCATAGGACTCGGCACCGAACATTGGATCGGTATACATTTGAACGTAAATGCTGAATCTGCTGATGAATCTGTTGCAGAGCCATGTGTCGACACGAGATGCCATTTGGATCTCTTGTCGATGAGCAGGTATAGACTCGCTTACGCTGCTGATCCATCACTTCGTCATATTCGAGCGAGTTCTTTCGAATTTCGAGATTTGCGTTCTTCAACCTTCTTCTGAGCTGCAGTGATTCGGCGGCTGACGAAGCTATTTTCGATCGGCTCGCCTTCGCCCATACGGTATACATCATATTGCGGACGAAGTCACCCGCAAAAATTCGCATCAGGTCGTCTTCCAGCGATAGATAAAATCGACTGCTACCAGGATCGCCTTGTCGACCGCAACGTCCGCAAAGCTGCAAGTCGATTCGACGCGACTCGTGACGTTCGGTACCGATGACGTAAAGTCCACCAATCTCGCGTATTCGCCAGCCTTCTTCATCTGCTCGCGTTGTTCAATCTCGTAACCAACGATTCCCAAACATCTCGAGGAACATCCAAACGAGTCTTATAGGTTCCTTGGAGCTGAGCCCAAGCCATCGTTTCAGGATTACCACCCAAGATAATGTCGGTACCACGACCTGCCATGTTAGTTGCAATTGTGACCGCGCCGAGCCGACCGGCGAGCCACAATCTCGGCCCCTCCCGGCTGTGATGCTTGGCGTTCAAGACTTGGTGTTTGATACCGCGTTGATCCAGCAAACGACTCAGATGTTCACTCTTCTCAATCGATACCGTACCGATAAGAACCGGACGACCGCGTCGACCGATATCGTCAATCTTGCTGCGCTCAACAACCTTTTCATCGCGGTCTCGCGTACGAATGGTAACGTCGCTATCGGACTCCTTCAGAATCTCACCGACTAATTCATTGCCGTCTTTCAAGTACAGCGTGTCGTACTTGCAGTTCTGTTCAACATCGTTGGCGACCGCTTGGAATTTTTCCTTTTCGGTCAAGAAGATCGTATCTGTGTATTCGATTCGTTTTAGGCCACGATTCGTTGGAATAGCAATTACGTCCAACTTGTAAATCTTCCAAAACTCATTCGCCTCGGTCATGGCCGTACCGGTCATACCGGAGATCTTGTCGTAAAGCTTAAAGAAGTTCTGCAGCGTAATGGTAGCCAGAGTTGCGTCTCTTCCTTGATCTTGACGCCTTCTTTCCTTCAACAGCTTGGTGCAAGCCATCGCTCCACTGACGACCTTCCATCAAGCGGCCAGTAAAGTCGTCGACGATGATGATCGAGCCATCCTTCACGACGTAGTTCACATCGACTTTGTACAGGTAATGAGCCTTCAAGGCGTTGTCGATCAGGTGCGGCCATTCCATGTTGCCCGCAGTGTAAAAGCTCTCTACGTCAGCCAGTTTTTCAGCCGTGCGCACGCCTTCGTCGGTCAAATTAACTGTGTGATCTTTTTCATTGACTACGAAGTGCGTCTCCTTCTTCAAGCCTCGAGCTACGCGATCTGCGTCAGCATATTTTCCGAGGTCAACGTGAGCCGGACCGGAGATAATGAGCGGCGTTCTAGCTTCGTCGATCAGAATGTTGTCCACTTCGTCGATGATGGCATACGCAAGCGGCCCCTGTACCTGTTGCAAGTATTTTGGAAAACGATCATCGTTGCGAGATGCCAAACGCATGTTATCGCGCAGATAGTCAAATCCCAGTTCGTTGTTGGTCGCGTAGGTAATGTCCTTGGCGTAAGCTTCTTGGCGTTCATCGTTGGACATGCCACCTTGAATCGCACCAACAGTCAAACCCAAGCCCATGTACAGTGGAGCCATCCACTCCATATCGCGTCGAGCCAAATAGTCGTTCACGGTAACAACGTGGCAACCACGACCGGCAAGCGCGTTGAGATAAGCAGGCAGAGTCGCAACCAACGTTTTACCTTCACCGGTCACCATTTCGGCGATCATGCCGTTGTGTAAGACGATGCCACCAATCATCTGAACATCGTAGTGACGCATCTTGAGAAACCGCTTGCCGCCCTCGCGACAGATCGCGAATGCCTCAATCAAAATGTCGTTCAGCGTTTGACCATCGCGCAGTCGCTGCTTGAACTCCTCGGTCTTGGCACGAAGCTGTTCTTCGGTCAACTGTGAAAAGCGTTCTTCGAGTGCATTAATCTTCTGTACGAGCGCTTCGAATCGCTTCACTTGCCGAGCGTTCGACGATCCGAACAGACTCGTTACGCTTCGTTCGATACCCTGAAGAGCACTCGAGAAAAATGTCCCAGTACCTTCCCAAACGCGTTCCAATAGATCCATGGCCAAGATTTTCGAAGTCGAAGTGTTTTTTGAAATGTTTTACAGCCATCCGCCATTGTACGCCCCTTGACGTACCTGCCGAGTGGTTCGAGGGGTTCCTGTAAGGCTGAAATTGCACGCCGTCTGGACGCATTTTCCCAGGCAAACAGCTATATCCAGCCAAACTAATTCAGCGTTTCTAGCGGTTTCCACTAGCTGAATTGCCAGTTAATATGACAGCCTTGCATGCAGTCTTACAGATCAATCCATCAAGCCACAAGAGCTTAATGATCTAAGATTAGGGTTTTCCAGCTCAAGGGTCAACGCCGAAGCGACCTAGCGGAAGTGCCTAGAGGCCAAAGACTTACGTCGATTTTGGCTGGAATTTGGAAAGATGCGGGAGTTGCACTAAGTGAACAAATCTTCACCACAGGTCGCTGAAGACGCTCGTAGCCAGCAGGGAGCCATTCTGCTTCTGGTCTCGCTGGGCGTGTTTTTCTTCACCAGCTTGCTGCTCTACGCCATCTACGTTCTGCTCAGATTAGCACCCGAAGTTGGGCAAATTATCCCTTTTTACATTCCTCAAGGATTTTTGCTGACAACTGTCATTTTGGTGGCCATTAGTGTTTTGCTGCACATGGCGGTCGGAGCCATCCGGACCGAGCGACACACGGACTTTCATCGGTACGTCATCCTAGCCTTGATTTTGGCGATTGTCTTTTTCATCAGCCAAGGCACCGGCATGTTCTGGATGATTGGACAGCTTCTCCAGCCGCATCGCACCATGGTCAACCTGTACGGCTTTACCATGTTCTTGGTCATCGTGCATGCCCTGCACGTTATCGGAGGAGTTGCAGGTCTGGTCTTCTTACTGTTTGGCATACAGCGGAGAGCCTACGATCACGAACGAAATTTCCCAGTCCGCTTTTGCGCGCTCTACTGGCACTTCTTAGATGTCGTCTGGGTCATCATGCTCATCTGCTTCGCCCTGGCGGCCTATGTATCAAAGCAGCCAGTAGCTTAGGTCGAGCTAACTAGTCAAAGCGAAACAGTACTGACGACGGTATGAGCAGAGCTTACGATCACTACTCAGTAAGTTACGAGCTTGCGAAATTGCTTCGCGAGGAGGGCTACGACAATTGGAGCCAAAGGATCGAAGTTGAAATTTCTGGAGGATTTACTGCGACGGAAATCCTGATGTCCTTACGCTCCGTTCTGTTGAAGCTAAAGTCGGAAAAGGTCGAACTCTCTCACACCTCTCGATCACTACTGAATCAGTTGTTGGCTGAAATTGAGTCCTCGCTACATTAACATATCATTGATGTGTAGGGCGGAATACCTAGAGAAAAGAGAGGAGAATAGCACGTGAAGACGGAAGAGTGTGGAATTCGTGAAACTAGCGATTTTGAAATACGTCCAAGTATATTCAGTCCGAATTGATCATTTTCGTTTCTAGATAGTGATGTTGCATGTAAAACCCTCAGCTAGCGCTGTAGGCTCAGTTGGCGCTGTAGGCTCAGTTGAGCTAAAGTTAGCTTTACATCTGTTTGAGCACTTGGCTGAGGAGCTGATTCACCTGCTCGTCGGTCAATTGATCGATGTTGTTGAGCAGGCTGTTGGCGCCGTCAGTATCCAAACCTGAATTTGAATCTTGGTTAGCTAGCTGCGCAGCGACTGCGGTTGCGGAAACAGACTTCGAACCGACGTTCGTTGCGCCCTGGTCAACTTGCCCTGTGCTGGCCGCATTCGTTTGGGCTGCGAGCGCTTGGACTGGGACTGCTGGCCCGCCACTCGTTGTTCCTGAAGCGGGCGAGGTCGTAGTCAAAGCTACTGAGCTGCTTGCGGTTGAAGCGCCAATGCCTTCGGCGATCTGTGCAATCAAGCCGCCCAGACTTTGACTCTTCATCAAAGTTGAAATTGGCAAGTTGACTTGCATGTGGCCTTCGATCCAATTGCGTAGCTCAACTGCCATCAACGAGTCCAGCCCCATTTCTAACAAGGCTCGTTCTTCACGCACTTGCTCCGCCGGCATGCCAAGCAGACTGCCAATCTTGTTGCGAAGCAGTGTACTGACCATTCGGCTTCGCTGAGTTCCGGATGCGGATCGCAAACCTTCCAAGCTGGCTACCTCACCGCCACCGGTCTGAGCTGAATCGTTATTGCGCAACAGATGAGCAAACTTAGGTGAAACGCGGTTGGTAATTCCCAACCCGCGCCAGATCGACCAGTCCATTCTCAATACGCTAATTTGTACTGCTTGCGTCTGAATTGCATATTCGAGGCAACTGGTAGCCTGCTTGATCGAGAAGCTCAAGACGCCTTGGCGCTCAAGTCGTTCGCCCAGTTGTTCTCGCTCGGCCAAGTAACCTACTTCGCCAACGTGTCCCCAGTTTACGACCAAACCTGGCAGTCCATGATGGCGTCGATAATGCGCCAAACTATCCAGCAGAGCATTAGCGGCTGAGTAGTTGGCTTGGCCAGCATGACCAAAGACGCTGGACAACGACGAGAAGACCAAGAACAGATCCAAGTCGCGATCCAAGGTTTGCTGGTGCAAGTTCCAGCCTCCCAAAACCTTAGGCCACAGAACTCGTTCAAGTGTAGCTCGGTCAAGATCCACGAGTAGTTTGTCTTCGAGAACCATGGCCGTATGGATCACACCAGCCAGCTTTGGCAAAGTGCTATCGATGGTTGCCAAAACCTTGCGAACAGACTCAGGCCGAGTGATATCGGCAGGTATGACGCTGATCGAAGCGCCTTGAGCCTCCATCGCTGCGATAGCATCAACTGCTGCTGGTCGCAGAGTTTGACTTCGGCCGCTGAGCACCAAATGCTTGGCGCCGGACTGAACCATCCACTTGGCAATCTCAAGCCCGAAACCACCAAGGCCACCGGCAACCCAATACGTCGCGTCAGACTTGAGCCGCACTGGATCGTACGCACCGGCCACAATTTGAGTGGGGCGTTGATGGTAATGCACAACGACTTTGCCAATGTGCTTGCCTTGTTGCATGAGCTTAAAGGCCTCTTGCGTCTGCTGAGCCGAAAAGGCCTCGACAGGCAATGGTCTCAATTCACCCGATTCAAATCGCTCGACCAATTCATCCAGCATGGCTCCCATCTTGGCTGGTTGCTGCTTGAACATTTGATCCAAGTCGATGGCAAACAGGGCCAAGTTGTTGCGGAAGGGATAGAGTCCCAGAGCCGCGTCGTTGTAGATGTCACGCTTGCCAATTTCTAAGAATCGACCGCCCGTCTTCAGTACGCTTAAGCCAGTTGTAATGGCTTCGCCGGGAAGCGAGTTCAACACGGCATCCACACCTTGTCCTGCGGTTGCTTCCAGAGTCTGAGCACCAAAGGCCAGCGAGCGAGAATCCATCACCGTATCGACACCTAATCTTCGAACGTACTCTCGCTTCTCGGACGTACCTGCCGTGGCCAGAATGCGAACTCCAGCAGCCTGTGCCAGTTGAATTGCCGCTAGACCAACACCACCGCTGGCTGCGTGAATCAAGACGGAATCACCCTTGCCCAATCGAGCGCAATGATGCAAGGCGTAATGGGCAGTCAAAAATGCTACAGGTATCGCCGCAGCTTGTTCATGAGAAAGATTGTTAGGCTTGCGAGCTACCAGTTTTTCATTCACCGTAACGTGGCTACCAAACGCACCAGGAGCAACCGCGATAACCTCGTCGCCAATCGACCATCGACTGTTAGGGCCTACTCGCGAAATTCGTCCCGAGCATTCTGCGCCCAACTCAACGACCGCATCGGTCAGCCCCGGATAAAGGTCCAGCGCCTTCATCACGTCGCTGAAGTTCAGCCCGGCTGCACAAACTTCAATTTCAACTTGACCTTCAGCCAATACGCCGCGAGCCTTCGTTTCGTAGCGCAGATCCTCGACTCCTGAGGATCGTCCCAGTCGCAATTGCGTCGGCAAGTGCTTGACGGCTGCAGATGTCAAAGGTTTGTCTTGTTGAGGCAGGAATCGTTGAGCGTAACGAACGCCCCCGCGCCACATCACTTCGTCTTCATTGTCCTGAGCCAATATCTCTTCGAGCAGATGATCTAGATCGGCGTTAGCGATTTGCAGCGGTAGATCGACCAGCTTGGCTTGTAAGCGGCTGTACTCGCTAACCACCACGCGTCCCAGGCCGATCAAAGGTGCTTGAGCGACTTCGCAAGGATCTTGATCTTCGTCGGTCGTTTGAGCACCTCGAGTCACAATGGCCAGCGAAGCGCTGCCTATCTGGCTAACGCGCTCCCAGGCTTGGACTAAATGCAGTGGAGCCAAGGTAGTCAACGTAGTGCTAGTACGCAGATTATCGCAGTGCAGTTGACCTGCGGTGGGTACATCCAAGCCCCACAAGTAAACGACGCCGGAAATGCTGTTAGGAGTTAGCCTACCGAGCAGTTGCTCGAACTCATGTTGACTCTCTGGGTCCACTTGATGAAGGCTGTACCGATGTCTGAGGTACCTTTGAACGGCTGCGGTACACTTCGACAACTTTGTCTCCTCGACTTCGAAGCCGCTGAGCCAACTCGCGGCCCACAGTTGCTTCGTCCATAAACACTAACCAACCAGCACTAGTTGGATTGTTCGAAGTAGCCTCAACGACTGTTGCCAGATCAGCATCCGATGAACTTCGTCTCGTTAGCAATCGGTTGAGCCTGCCAACGGTAGCTGTATATCAAATCTTCCGTTGTTTCGACCGTCGATGGACTGACAACTCGCTGACTTTCAAAGCCGCGAATCGCAACAAGCAAACTTCCTTCGGCAGTAGTGATATCCAGATCGCACCACATCTTCTTAGGTGTTTTGCGAAGGACTCGAGCGTGAACCACCAATCGCGTCGGCAAATTCTTAAGGGATGTAGCTTCGCCCGTTTGCTTCGGCATAGAGCACAACTTCACGAATCTCGGCTGGCAGATACAAACCATCCAGTGCCGAATCGAAGCAATGATCAGCGGCGATCATGGCGTGGAAAGCAGCTTATCCAATAGGGCTGGGTGCATCAGGTAGTTGCTAGTATCGATGTCGCCGTGCAGAGCTACTTCGACAATCGATTCACCAGGACGCTGTGAGCCATTGGAAATACCTTGGAATGCAGGTCCGTATTGCAGATCCCAGTTTCGCGCAGGTCGTAGAGTCGCTGTTTGGAAAAGTGATTGTTGCAGCGACTCTTGGCCAACTGAATGCGATGCAATTGAGCTTTCGTGTCAGCCGCCTCAGAAGGCACGCTGCTCGACATTCACGGTTGCCAGCGCACTCCAGCGAGATTCACCCGAGCTGGATGGCTTGCAGTTGCGGAATGCAAGGCTCAACTGGCGACGTTCTTTATTCCAACGAGTTTCGATCCACTGAGGCTGATCGTCGGCAAGCAAGCACGGGTTGTGAAGTCGCAATCGTTCGAGTCGCAACTGAGTCGGCTCGCCATTTTCGCTGGTCAATTGCCAAGCTGCAGCAAAGGCGGTCTCAAGCATTGCAGCCGCTGGATAAACGCGATGCTGCCTCGTACTCGGTAGATCGCTCAAATAGTCGTGTATCTTCAGGTCAAGGCGCTGCTGCCAAGTTGCTTGAACTTGATCGGAGGCTTCGCCAAGCAAAGGATGCGATATCTCAACGTTGCGAGACAACTGCGATTCGAGCGACTCGTTCCATAGCCTTTGGCACTGGAATGGATAGGTTGGCGTGGACAGCTTTCGAGTCGGCTGGTTGTAGAAGCCGCTCCAGTTGATATCCAAGCCCAACGAGTAGAGCGTGCCCAGCGACTTGGAGATGCACAGCAGATCGCTCTGCTGGCGATTGAGCGACGCCACGCTGCGAATCGTCTGCCCCTTAGCCTGGAAACATTCGTTGATCGAGTAGGCCAGTACTGGATGCGGACCTACTTCAACTGCAATTCCATAGCCCATGTCCGCCAGTTCGTACATCGCATCGGCAAAGCGAACGCTTTCGCGAGCGTTGTGCCACCAGTACTCAGCTCCGACTTGGCTACCATCGATCCGCCTTGCCCGTGACCGTTGAAATCAAAGTGGTGTGAGTGGCTCGTGGACGAATGTGAGCCAAGCTGCATAGTAGCTCTTCGCGCTGGGTCCATCTGAGGGCTGTGGAATGCATACTCGACACCAATCGACGGCAGAAGATGTTTTGAGATTCAAGTCGTTCGGCAATCTGTTCGATTGCACTCGCCTCTCCAGAGATCGTTACACTGGAGGGGACCGTTGATCACGCAGCTACAGAGACTTGACTTTCAAGGCCTTGAATCCATTGTGGAACTTGATCGGCTGAAAGACCCGCAGCCACCATGGCACCTTGCGAACTGGCTAGGTCCATCGTGCGACCGCGATGGAAGGCAACGCAGCAAGCATCTTCCCAACTCAGCGCACCAGAAAGATAGGCGGCAGCGATTTCTCCAACGCTGTGTCCAACTATAGCTGTCGGCTTCACACCCCAGCTTTCCCACAAAGCAGCTAGTGCAACTTGAATCGCGAAGATGCTTGGTTGAGCGATCGAGGTCTTTTGCATTCGCGATTGAGCTTCAGGGCGTTCTAACTCTTCGATCAGTGACCAGTCGCCATACTTGGAGAACTCGGCATCGCAACGTTTGATCACCGAACGGAAGGCAGGTGAGTATTTTAGCAACCCGCGTCCCATGGCCCACCACTGTGGACCTTGACCCGAGCAGACAAAAGCGACGCCCTTGGACAATTGGTCGGCACCAAGATCGTGATTGAGTTCTGCAACGGAACTCTTGGCAACCGTGTTCAATTGATCAACCATCGATGCGTGATCGCTCGCACAAACTGTAGCTCGAACATCGAAGTGCGTGCGGCGATGAGCACAATAGCCAGCAATTTCAGCCAAATGGAAACTGCTACCCGAGCCAGCTAACCAATCGGCCAACCTTTGAGCCGATTGTTGTAAAGCCGCTTGGCTTCGCGCTGACAGTGGCAACAACACGGGTACAGCAGAAGATCCGTTATCATTGCCGCTGTTTTGAACACTGCTCGATGGAACTTCGCCGCTGGATGGCTTCGAACTTGCTGCAGTTGATCTGCGCGAAGGAGTGGTCGAGTGAACTTGACCAGCAGGCTCCGGAGCTTGCTCGACGATCACGTGTGCGTTGGCGCCACCATAACCAAAACCATTGATTCCAGCGAGTCGAGCGATCGGTGAATTCCAGGTAACGGTTTGCGTTGGAACTCGCAGTCCCAAGCTCTCAAAGTTGATCGCTGGATTGGCTTTTTGGAAGTGCAAGTTCTGAGGAATCTTGCGATGGTGAAGCGCCAGAGCCACCTTAAGTAAGCTGGCCATACCGGCACCAGCTTCCAAGTGGCCGATGTTCGTCTTTACCGATCCAACCCAACAACGATCGTCACCAGAGCGTCCTTGACCGATGACACTACCGATGGCGTTAGCCTCAATCGGATCGCCGACCGGAGTACCGGTACCATGCGCCTCGACGTATTGAATCTCTCGGGGAGCGATGGAAGCTTTATCGCAAGCAGCCTTGATCAGCGATGCTTGAGCTTCTTGGCTGGGTACTGTCATACCCGGCGTGCGACCATCTTGATTGAGAGCGGTTGCGCGGATCACTGCATAGATTGGATCTTTGTCTCGCAGTGCTGCGTTCAACGGCTTGAGCATCACCACGGCAGCACCTTCGCTGCGAACATAACCGTTAGCTCGAGCATCAAAGGTCTTGCATCGTCCATGGGGTGACATCACGCCCAGTTGGCTAAAGGCCACATAAAAGTCTGGCAATATCAGCGCATTCACACCACCCGCCAAAGCCATCGCAGCTTCGCCGCGCCAAATGCTTTCACAAGCCATGTGAACAGCGACCAACGAAGAACTGCAAGCTGTATCTACTGCCACGCTAGGACCACGTAGATCGAAGCAGTACGAAATGCGGTTGGCAGCTATGCTGCTCGAACCTCCTGTGTTGCTATACGCATCGATGACTCCGCGGTCTTGATAGCTCAAGCCAGCGACTGCGTAATCAAAGCTGGAGATACCAACAAACACCGAAACAGGTTGGCCCGCGATTCGATCCAGCGGCTGTCCGGCATCTTCTAAGGCTCGGAAGGCTGAGTCCAACAACATGCGTTGCTGAGGATCCATGCTGGCAGCTTCGCGCGGAGAGATGCCGAAGAGCTGTGCATCGAATTGATCGATGTTGGTGACGTAGCCACCCCATTTGCTCTGCGTTTTGCCAGGCAACGTCTTGTTGGGAACGTAGAACTTCTGCAAGTTCCAACGGTCTGCCGGAGTTTCCATAATCGCATCGCGACCACTCTCCAACATGCTCCAATAAGTTTGCCAGTCATCGCAACCACCGGGTAAGCGACATCCCAGTCCAATAATCGCAATCGGCTCGCCGCCGGTTGTTCGAACCGAATCGGAACCAGATCGTTGAGCGGAATGAGTCGTCATGATAGCTCTCTCGTCGCCTGTAATGTTAATTCTCTCGAAACGCTTCAGTGGGCGATAACTGAGCGGCACGCCAAGCTGGAAGAAAGGCTCCCAGCAATCCGATGACAATTGCCAACACCAATCCTTGAATCAAAACCTGTACATCAATCTGTGGGCTTAGAAGTCCGCGAGCCGCTGGTGCTTGGCTAAGTACCCAGGTGAGCAGCTTGGCCATCACAATCCCTATCACGCTCGCCAGTAGAGCCAAGCTGCAAGACTCGCCAAGGATCATACTAACCACTCGGCGACGCTTCCAACCAATAGCTCTTAGAATGCCGATCTCCTTAGTTCGTTCCATCACACTGGTCAACATTGTGTTCCAAGTGCCGATGGTGCCAATCATCAAGGCTATTGCAGAAGTCATCCAAGCCATTGCCTGAGCTAACTGCATTCGCGTATCGGTCTCGACATATTCTGAAGTGGTTAGAGCCAACAGTCGCTTGTCGATCTGCTCGATGGCTGAAATTGTCTCTTGAGCCGAGCCTTTACCGCTCTGCGATTTCAAGACCACATTGATGTATGTTACCTGTCCGGGTCGATCGGTCAATTTTTGAAGCTGAGCCAGTGGAAGAATCATCGAGCCGTTTTCCCAAGTGCTGGTGCTCTTGAAAATGCCTGTAACTCGATAAGGCTCTTCAAACAGATTAATTGAATCGCCCAATTTGGCTTGCAGTCGGTCAGCTAAATGTACTCCTAGCATCATGGTTTTCTGCTCTGCGGCCGATTCAGCGGCGGTTGAGTCCGTTGTGACAATTGCAGAAGAAGAATCCGATTGTTCGGATTTTTCTGCTTTACCACCAACGAATTCAAACGACTCCAGCAACCAACTATTAGGTTCTAGGCCCATCGTGGGAATGCCGTAAATGCCTTGCTCTTCCAACGAAAGCGTGTCGAGCATGACTCCGGCGGCTCGGGCCACCGATGGCAGTTCAGCGATCTTTTGGACGTAAGCCGAATCAACCGCGCTGCTCAAACGATCTGCAGTTCCCTGGCGAGAAACCACAATATCGACGGAGTGCGACGCGTAAACATCAGCAAAAGAGCGTGTGAAACCTTTGGCGACACCAAACAAGGCTACGACGGCAGTGATGGCTGTAGCTAGGGCCAGCAGAGTCAGAGCTGAACGCGCGGGGCGTCGAGCTAGATTCTTGTAGATAAGCTGGCTAAATCGCACGGTAACACTCTCATTCACAAACACACAAAGCTAGCAAAATCACGCATAGATGGGCCAAGGGTACATAGCGAGAGTCATCGACCTACCGGGACACACATCTACAGAATCAGTAGTATTCCCCTCACGACCCCAACCGACCAGCCAATTGACAGCTATCCAGCCCAACTTAGGCGAAATACGGTGGTTTTGAGATTCGCTCGGGTGGTACCACTCTGGTAGCCTGGGGTATTCAGCCGAGCCCAAATTTTCCCCAAAATACAATGCGTAAACTGCGATAAATTGTTACTCCTGTTTCTACGGAAAAACTGGTGCCACTTAAGATTAGTGCGATTACCCACTGTTGCGGCAGAGCCAAGCAATCTCTGCTTTATTGAGGCATGGATGAAACGTATTTCGACATCTCGATTTTGGCACACTCGAAGGCTCTCGGTGTCCGATAAAGAAACCAACTACGTCGTCAATCTGAAGCGAGACGAGGACAACTCGCCTTTCTCATCGATTGCAGATTTTTTTGGTTCTGAGCTACGACTGGAGAGCATCTCAAGCGATCACAACTTCATTCAGTCCGAGTCCTACGCGATGGGACAGCTTGTTTTGAACTACAGGTCGAACACGGATTTTTTAAGGCCCCCATCTACCGACTTCCGCGAACCGACGGCGAGACCATTTACGACATCTGCATAGGTGTTCGGCCCTGCATTTTACGTCATGGCTATCTGACGGATACAAACGACTCAATTCGAGTGAATATCAACGCGGTTTTCCTAGCCGATTCGGTTCCGTTGGAATACGGAGTTGCCATCGCGCTCTACATCGAGGCATACTCATGATTGCGACAGTTGGAAAAAAAAGCACCTGTTCGCGATGAACAGGTGCTAGCTTCTGAATATCGCTCTAGAGTTTACTGAGCACGTGCAAAGGGCAGGCCACCATCTGAAGCTCCATCAAGCTTGAATACAAAGTTCGTTCCGTTCCCTGTCCATGATCCGGCCATCTGTTGTAGGTCGCTCGATCGAACTAGAACTAATCTTTCACCGTCCAGTCGATACTGACCTTCCAATCGCGACTCCTTGCCTTCCTTGATGACGCTCCAAACGAAAGTGTTGTTCTGATTGAGCGATAACTTGATCATTTGGTTACCGTTCATGTTCACAATCCATGTTCCAAAATGGCTCGGAGGTAGCTGAGTAGCTGTTTGCAAGCCAGCCGCACTATCAACTGCCGGTCGAGCATCTACATTGCCGCTGCCCATCGAGCCCAAAATCTGCAGAGCCGAAAGACCCGATCCATTGCCGCCGGTTGATACGAGTTGCCCGTTGGGCTGAGCTGGGCGATTTTGCATGTTTGGCTGCGTGCCCGGCATGGGTGGTGCCAGAGTGGGCTGCATTTGTGGTTGCATATTCATGCCGTTGTTCTGCATCGCTTGAGACATGTTGTTTTGGTTGTTGGGTGCCTGTCCAGGAACACCCGCGTTCATTCCAGGCTGACCAGCAAACTGAGTGGTTTGTTGTGGTTGCGTTTGTCCTTGCATTTGGCCGGGCTGGCCTTGAATAATCGACTGACCTTGGTTTACTGGCTGGCCCTGATTCATTGGTTGGCCTTGGACAACAGGCTGGCCCTGAATGACCGGTTGGCCTTGAATGACTTGACCTTGGTAAGGCACCGAACTTGAGCTAGAGGGAATCGAATGAACTGGCTGTTGGTAGATCACTTGAGGTGATGACTCATAGTTCGATGGCATTGAATATTGGGGTGAAGAGTACTGGCGGTACTGATGACCTGACGATTGGACCTGAAAAGGCCCCATGCTGAAGCCGCCGCCACCGAAACCACCACCGAACGAGAATCGTCCATGGCCTCCACCGCCGCAGCCATCGGCATATGCACCGCTGAACGAGGATGTTACTAACATCAGGGCTAGCAATTTGCTTCGAAGTTTCATGATTCCAATTCCTAAGGTTCGATCGTTTTTTGTTGGTTGGTGGAGGGCAAATTGCCCGGGCTAGTTAGTTAAGCGTAGATGTTTCAGTTCTGTTACAGATATTTTCAGAAACGTTTTTAGCAACGCTTCCTTGGGTTTTTGTGGTTCTAGTTGGAGAGCCAAGAGGCTAGGACTTCGGCTGCGGATTGTGGGTCTTTCTTGGGAGAAAGCTCCAGTTTCATGGCATTGGCTATCCGGGCTACGTAGTCGATCGTTCCTTGAATGGCCTCGTCCGATGCCGAAGCATCCAGCTTGGCCACGTAGATCACCATGAATTCGCCAGCCGAATTCTTCTCGATTGCCCAGTCGCCGATCTTGGTAGCCGCACTTTGTCGAAGCAGGCGCATCATCAAATCTGAATTGGGAGCCTCTTTGCTCACCGAGACCAACGACCAAATCTTGCGTACATCAGCTCGAAGAAAGTACTCTGTTTCCTTGGCGACAAACACAGATTGGGTTCTACCGTTACCGATCGACTGCTCGATCTGATAGTGCCCACTTTCGGTCAACTTATGCTCGATTCCTGCGTCTTCTAGCAGCTTTTTGCTGGGCAGAGGTGCTGGTCGCCAAGCGCTGGCAAGCAAAGCCTTGATCTCGCTGATGTCCACACAGTAGGAGACGGAAGCATTTTGCGAGGAAAACGACTGTGCCAGAGCGATTAGCTGTCCTTGTTCGTTGACAACAGGTGCACCGCTGTCGCCTTGCTTGATTGGGCTTTGAATTTCAACTGCATGAAACTGGTGCTCGCCGTGATCAGACTTGAACTTCTTGTCATAAACTGAGCGTACAGTACCTGATGTGCAAATCCAAAGAACGTCGCTACCCCCCGGATTGCCGACGACATCGACTGCCGAGCCTGGCTTGCCACTGGTTTCGGCAAGCTCAATTGCCTTAACTCCTTGGGGAACTTGAGCAATCTGTATCAGGGCCAAATCGCGTCGTCGGTCAACGGATATCACTTTGCCAGCCTGACCGAGCCGCACAACGTTATCCAGGTAAAACTGACGCTTATTCTCGACTTCGCCGCGACCTTGGTCAGCAAAGAAAACTACCGCTGTGCGACTGTCACCGACCACGTGGGCGTTCGTTAGGACAATTCTTTTTTCAGCATCTACAAGAACGCCAGTACCTGTCGAGGTTTCGTTATCCGCATCCCGGGTAATGATCCAGACTGTGGATCCGACTGTTTTGGAGTAGGTTTCCGAACCAGCCTTGGCGACCGGTGCAATCCAAAATGCGGTGCAAGCCATCCAAAACAGCCTGAAAATCGTTGTTTGATTCAAAGAAAGCATAGTGAGAATACCTCGGCAAAATGTTGATTTTCTTAACAGGGCAACATTTCGGGTGCTGCCTACGAATTACTTAGCGGGGTGAGCTGGTGGAGTGTTACGAAAAAAGTTCTAGTTCGCCTTCTGGAAGTCGACCTTCAGTTTGGCATTACCTTGCTCGTCGTGAACGAAAAGCTGAAATTGGTTGGCAACAGACTGAGAAACGGTGCATTGCAGGGTCACTCCGTCATCGCCGACCAGGGACATTCGAGTACCTTCTCGGACACACTTTCCAGTGGAGATCTTGTGCTTGTCTGCCTGAACGGTGACTAACTTGAAAGTTGTGTCCTCTTTGATCTGAATGGCGATTGAGTCTTTGTCCTTCAACGCCGCGCCCCAAGTTCCAACCAGGGACAAACCAGCCGGTACGGTAGAAGCAACGTTTGAAGCTCCCGTTTTGCTGGCTGATTGGTCAGCCGATTTCGGTTTCATCGGCGACCAAATGCTCGAGTGTTTCTCGCCAAAGGCAGCCAACAGTGTCAGGTGAGTTTGAATCTTTTTTGGTGAAAGGGCTCGATTTTCCAGCGCGGAACGCAGTACTAGCAGCTTTCTCGAAGGCTCGTAGGCAAACTGGAAGCCAGTCACTGCATCGTTTTTTTCTAGCAGCTTCAACAGCTCCTTGAATTGAACCGCGTTAGAATCAGCCAAGGTTACTAAGGCCATTTCTACCACGATCCGATCACTTTCAAGCTGAACTTGCAGATCGGCAGGAAAGTTCCAACCCGCGTGCGGCACCTGTATCGAAACTCGTCCAGCGTTTTCCTTGGGAGCATACCCAGCATACTTCAGAGCCTGACTGAGCGAAGCCACGCCGGTAACTCTCTCCAATGATTCACCGTCGCTTTGCGTTGCTCCCATTACTACTGGAGCAGCTTTCTTTTCGAATACCGACTCCATCGCAACTTCTGAGAAAAGGTCGTCGGCAAAGGCCATTCGGGAAACGCTGCAAACGCTCAGCAGAAATAGAGTGAATCGAAAACTGGTCTTCATGATTTGCCTTTTTCTCAATGATTTCGCGGTTTCCGTCGCTCTGATGCGCCGGATTAATAGACAAAGCGAAGTCTATGAAGAGTGTTACAGAAGAAGTTAGCACTATCTATGCAGGCATCTACGCTGAGATCTCCATGGCTTTTTGACATGGTGAATTGAAGGTAGATCTCAGTTGGTTTGACAGAGTAATCGGAGAATTTCTCGAGCTGCAGATTTTTTCTGTAACAGTCCCCGAGTAACCACGCTTGGTCCCTCAGTGAAACCAGAAAACAGGAATGACGAGCTGGACAGACTCGCAAACCTGATCAGAACCTTCTTGTCCAAAGAAAGGAACAATTCAATGTTCAAGCAAATTCGCCATGGCTGTTGTGCCAGCACTGTTGTTCACAGTAAACGTTTTTGCGGCCGACGATTTGTCGTCAGTCGTCGCAAACTTTGAAACCGCGAAGAGCGGTGTCGCTGATGTAAAGGCCAATGTTGCTAAAGATGACAACTTGGGAAAAGCAGACGTTGATGCACTGCTGGGAGAAAAAGCCGTTGACGAAAAGGATGCGATTGCGGCATCGTTCCGACATAGCCGAGGGCATGGGAGCTACGGTCACAGCCACGGCAGCTACGGTTGCTACAGCAGCAGCTACTCCAGCTACTACTATCCAAACTACTGCTCATACGACACCTGGTACCCATCGACCAGTTGCTACACACCATCGTACTGCAGCAGCTACTCACCTTCATACTGCTACACACCTTCGTACTGCTCCAGCTACACACCGACCTGCTGCACAACTTACACACCTACAACCTACACTACTTACAAACCCACCACTTACACCACGTATACACCCGTAACCTACACCACCTACACACCAAATTACTGCACCAGCTACGAACCTACATGGCAATCATCTTGCTGCACACCATCATGGAATAGCTGCAGCGACTGGGGCTGGAATCAATCGGTTCCTTACGGTCGGTAACCTGTTAGCAAAATAGCTCAAAACGATCGAAGTCTCTCTTCGATCAGAAGAAAACGAACCACGCGGTCATCGATCAGATTCGATGACCGTTTGCTTTGCTCGGGCCCGTCCTGCACCAAACGCGAACTCGGCAAGTCTCCAATAACCAATCACAGTCGAAAACCACATTGACAAGGAATCGTTCGATGAAATCCTCTATACCTATCTTCAAGTTGTTCTTGAGTTTGTTAGCACTTGCCTTCGTAACTGAATGCAACGCACAAATTGTTACCTTCAGTTCTACAACTGTTATCCCCGTCGCTCCCTGCGATCATGTGATGCAAATGATCATGCGATACGGAGTCAACAATCAGTTGAATCGGATGTCGGGCTGCCAACTACTCAATCAAGCAACTGTTACTGGCATACCAGGAGCCATGACGGGGGCCATGACCGGTCTAGGAGATCTTGAGATTCTGCTGGTTAATGCGCTACCAACACCAGGAGCTTCCAGTGGGCCGAAATTTGCAATTTCAATCATGAATCATGGCTCGACTGAAGTTCGAGACTTCCATGTTTCGGTCGTGGCCGCCTTAGGTCAAATTCACTCGCATTCCCCAATTAGCACAGTGAGAGTGGATCGAATCGGCGCGGGTCAAGCCATCGAAGTCGTAGCCCAATTACCGGTCGAGGCGCTTGCGATGGGACGCCTCAACGGAAATGTTCAGAGCTACGACAGGCTGATCGTAGCCGTCGACTGTTTCAACAAAATTTCCGAGTATGATGAAGCTAATAACGTACGACTTTTCGAATACAGTCAACTTCATCCTACCGCTTCAAACCTTTCGTCGCCATCATCTCTTAGGTCACAAGTTCCTGCGTTAAGTATTCTTGAGAATCCAAACTTTGGCTTGTTCAAGTCCACTGCTCCCGACTCTCACCGATCTGTGGTCGATGCACTGGATCTCGATCAACCCACGCCAGATTCTTTGCGTTCCGCAATTCAATCGGTAAGCCCACCACCGGCTAACAACTCTTTACTTCCGCCAAATGCGCCTTGATCGAGTTCTGCAGACACGCTTTTGCAAGAGCAATGGGATAAGATACAACTACTTGCAGATAGGGCAGTCGGGTTGATAATCTGATCGCTGCAAGTGCTGACAAGGCAACTTGCAATCGAGCGGCAAACAAACTACGCGGCTCGTAAAGTGTTGCTCACGTCCAATCTATCCCAACAAACATGAAACAAACGAATACAACCGAAGAGATCGAGTTCTTTAGGCTTCTAGACTCCGTGGATTTCGATCAAATTCGTGCTAAAGTCACTCATAATCCACAGCTATTGAGTAGCTACGATAATCGCAATTTTGGAGCCACACCACTCACCGCTGCATGTTTTAGCGGTAGATTCGACTTGGCAAAACTGCTGATCGAATTGGGCGCTGATCCTAATTTCCGGAGCCTTTGGTCAATGGGACCTTGGAGCCCATTGCATTGCGCTATCTATCGGAGAGATTTGCAGTTGGCGGAGTTTCTATTAGCCAGCGGAGCCACGCTCGATGTTCACACCGCAGCCGGATTGGGTCGAGCTGACCAGCTTCAAATGCTGCTCGATCAAGATCCGGCGCGAGTTGGCGAGCTTGGCGGAGATGGATGCCAACCGTTACACTTCGCAGGTAGTGTTGAAGTTGCCGAGCTGTTATTGAACAGAGGCGCGGATATCAACGCTCGTTGTATCGATCACTACAGTACTCCAGTTCAATATCTTTGTACTTCATGCCCCGAGGTCGCCAGATTTCTGCTAGCGCGCTGCGCAACGGCGGACGTTTTCTCAGTGCTGATCTGCGGCGAACTAACGCTGCTTGAAAAAATGTTGAGCGAAAATGGAGAGCTTAGCCAAGCTCGTATCAACCAACGTTTCTTCCCACCTGGCCCCGAGCATAACGTGCATAATGTTTTGACCTTCACCGTGGGGCAGGACGTCACGTTGTTACATACCGCAGCACGATTCGACCAAGCTGATGCCATCAAGCTGCTTGTGGCTCATGGCATCTCTGCTGAAGTTCGTGGAGGTTACGATCATTCCGTTCCACTGCATTTGGCGGCTTGGAACAACTGTGCGAAAGCTGCCGCTGCTCTGCTGGACTGTGGTGCTGCGATAGATATACGTTCTGGCCCAATGCATAACAATTCCCCAGCCGGCTGGGCGATTGTAGCAGGAGCCGACACCGTCTTTGAGCTTCTGATGGATCGCGGAGCCACACAACTGCCCTGGTTCCTTGATGACGCTCGCGACGCCCTTGCAGGCAGATTCGATCAAGTCAGCCGAGCTTCGTTGGAACAACGCCAGCGAATACTCAAGCGGCTCGAGCCGACTCAGTAGGACCAATTCAATCTCAAACCTCATACCTCACTGCTCAAACCTGTTCTTCGGACCCTCCCGCTCGAAGACGTATCAACAGCAGTTTGATCATTTAGCGGGAGGGTGGCAAGCGAGGTACGAGCGCCACCGGGAGGGCAATTAAATGTCTCCTCAAGTGCGACTATGGATTATCTCGTAGAGGTTTTAGCTGACGCGGTGTACAGCATTGACTGTCAAACGCGATTGAAACTCTAACGTGAGAGCCGCCCCATTTTGCACTCCCCGCAAATGCTCGTTGAACTCGCTGTGCGACCCTGCCCGCGAATCAATTTGAGTGATCGTTAGATGCCTCAGCGTGCGGGTGCGCTGATAAAAACTTTGAATCGCCGCTGAAATCCTCGTTGCATACGTTGCACACACGCGAAAGCATCCTTTTTTTGCTAGGTGAAACAACGTTTCAGGAACATACTTTCGGCAACAAAAACTATACTGGCATAACCCGTTGAGTGGGTTTTATGACCGACTTTTTATCAGCGCAGCGCGCGGGAGGGTTCGTTAACAGCCCATGCAAACACACGAATCACTGCCAAAGAAAGCCTGTCGCGGAGCGACGAGGTTACAATTTTCCGCGAACCTTTTGACGATTTGTGTGTCTAAAGCTTGACCTATTGTGGGATTATCTAACTTCAAGTCATGGTGTAACCGTGAGATTCTTAAGCAACACAAACTTCTTCTTCGGTGGTGTTTCCACTCGATTGGTTGCTGATCGAGCTGCGATAGTCTAACGCGCGGCCTCGCCGTCCGTTCTACGCAATTTCGCTTTGAATTCGTGAAACTGATTTACTCAGATCGCTTGAATTCGAAGGTTGAAGCTGCAATTAGAAGCTGACATCAGGCAGCGCTAGCTTTCAAGTCTGAAACAACACCTCGGCCAGTTGCGGTCACTTTTCAGGATGTTCTCCAAGTGAACTATGTCCCGTAGTTCTGCGTTGAATCATTCGCACGATCGCTCTGCGCTCTATCTGAACCGTTCAATAAACTCTGGATAGGCTTATAGGCTAAAACATGACCAGAATTCAAAGACTCAGAAATATCGGTATCTCCGCTCACATCGACTCCGGCAAAACCACGCTGACGGAACGCATGTTGTACTATTGTGGACGCATCCACCAGATGCATGACGTGAAAGGTGCAGATGGCGTTGGAGCAACCATGGACAGCGATCCGATTGAACGCAAACGCGGCATCACGATTTCGTCCGCAGTTACCAGTGTCGACTGGAAAGATCACATCTTCCAAATCATCGATACGCCCGGCCACGTCGACTTCACGGTTGAAGTGGAGCGGTCGCTACGAGTGCTCGATGGTGCCGTGATGGTACTTTGCAGCGTCGGCGGTGTACAAAGTCAATCGTTTACCGTTGACAGGCAAATGCGGCGGTATGGTATTCCTCGCCTTGCATTCATCAACAAAATGGATCGAGTTGGAGCGAATCCCGCTCGCGTCATTCAAGAGATGCGTGACAAGCTGAAGACGAATGCCGTTGCCTTGCAGTTGCCAATCGGCTCTGAAGACAGCTTCGTCGGCGTTGTCGATTTGATCACCATGCAAGCCGTTTACTTCGACGGTAGCTTCGGTCAAATCGTACGTCGTGAGGCTGTTCCAGCAGAGTTGCAAGAGACTGCACAAGTTGCTAGAGCCGAAATGATCGAAGCCATCGCATTGGTTGACGAAGCTCTTTTCGAGAAGCTGTCGAGTGACTCGCAGCCAACCATTGAAGAGATTCGGCAAGCGATCCGTCGCTCGGCGATTGCAAGAAGCTTGACTCCGGTCTTGATGGGAAGTGCCGGCAAGAACTGCGCAATCCAAGAACTCTTGGATGCTGTTGCGTTCTATCTGCCTGCACCGACCGACCGTCAAGTTTGGGCGATTGATCTTCGACAGTCAGCCACCAGCGGCGAAGAACCGTCGCTGGTGGCGCTTTCGAGCAATGTCGAAGATCCTTGCGTTGCCATGGCTTACAAGACCGTTGTCGAAGACTTTGGTCCAGTGACCTTTATTCGAGTCTACCAAGGTAGAATCGAGAAGGGTCAAACGTTGATCAATGCTCGCAGCGGCAAGCGACAGCGTTTTGTGAAGCTGGTGCGAATGCACGCGGATCGACGAACTGAGATCGAATCGGCGGAAGCTGGCGATCTTTGTGGAGTCATCGGACTTGATAGCGTACTTGGTGAGACATATTCGTCGGACGGCTTCAAGGTCGCTCTGGAGAGCATTGACGTCGCCGAACCTGTTTTGCGATTGTCGATCGAACCGCAATCTCGCGAAGATGCTGATCAGCTAGTCAAAGCACTTGATCGATTCCGTAGGCAAGATCCGACATTTCGTTTTTGGAATGATGCTGAATCGGGACAAATGTTGATCGCCGGAATGGGACAGTTGCAATTGGAAGTTTACTTGCAGCGTTTGCAAGACGAGTACGACTGCAAAGTTCACGTCGGCAAACCTCAAGTATCGTTCAAGGAAAGGCCAACCCGATCATTATCATTTGAGTATCGACTCAAGAAACAGAACGGTGGTCCAGGCCAGTTCGCACAGATTGCTGGACGATTGGAAGTTCTACCTATGAACTCGGGAAGCAGCTTCGAGTTTTCGAGCGAGGTTTCTGGCGGTCGAATATCGCCACCCTATATTCAAGCTGTCCGAGAAGGGATCGAGGAAGCGCTAACTTGTGGCCCCTTGGGCGGCTTTCCGGTAGTCAGCGTTCGAATCGTACTTGAAGATGGGCTTGAACACGAAAAAGACTCGTCGGAAATGTCGTTTCGTCGCTGTGCGGCTGAAGCAATGCGAGAAGTTGTATTACCTCGGGCCGGCATAGAACTACTTGAACCGATGGTTCAGGTGGAAGTCGAAGTACCAAGTCAGGTTCAAGGAGGCACAGTAGGTATTCTATCTCGCAAACGAGCTAGCATCAGTTCATCGAACGATTGTGAGGGTACCTGTCGAATCATCGCGCAAGTTCCTTTAGCGGAACTGCTCGACTATGCCAATGAACTGCGGTCACAAACTCAGGGCAAAGGCACCTTCAGCATGACGCCTAGTGGTTATCAATCCGCGCCCAGGGAATTGAAAGTCGATGCCAAACGCTAAGATCGCTTTGTCGCCTCGACAAATTGATGTTTCACTACTTTAGTGAGTTTCAGGTCAAGTCAAACCCTGAGAACACGAGTTTGACTTGACCGTTTTTGTTTCTCACCAATAGGATGATGATCATACTAAATCGAAGAGCATCAGCTCAGCACCACTTTCGCTTCGCAACGAAAGCTGCTGTTCGTCGCTCAAGGCAGCCGCATCGCTCGTATCGAGCTGATGGCCATTCAAGCTCACCGAGCCTCGTAAGACTTGTATCCACACATGGCGATCGGACGGGATCGAGTAATCTAGTTCAGCTCCCTGCGAAAGATCAGCCAAGTAGATTTTCGCGTCTTGATGTATCAGAAGCGAACCATCCTGAGCATTGGGCGAAGCGACTAGCTGCCAGCGGTTTTGGCGAGCCGCAGTCTCAAACTTGCGTTGCTCGTAACTGGGCTGAATACCATTGCGATCTGGTAGCAGCCAAATCTGATAGAAGTGCGTCGGTTGATCCTCGGACGGGTTAAACTCGCTGTGCAAAATGCCCGTGCCAGCCGTAATTCGCTGGAATTCGCCAGGTTTCAAGATCTCGCCATTGCCCATCGAGTCTTTGTGTTCTAATCGCCCACCAAGCACATACGAGACAATCTCCATGTCGCGATGTCCGTGCATGCCAAAGCCCTGGCCCGCAGCCACGCGGTCCTCATTGATTACTCGGAGCGATCGGAAGCCCATATGCTGCGGATCGTGGTAGCTTGCGAATGAAAACGTATGATAAGAATTCAGCCAGCCGTGATCAGCATGGCCACGGTCATGCGAGCGTCGAATCGTAATCATTGTGGAATCTCCTGTTTCACTTGATTTATTTTACATGTAAACTATTTGGGTGACAAAACGCAACGTACATCTGTCCGTTACCAAGTTCTGGCACTGCGAATTTGAGGTAACTATTGCTGCTCAGGAATTCTGGCGAATCCCACTACGAGCTAGAATGTGCTGGCGATTTGCTGAGCCAAGGCTACTGCCGCCGATTCTGTTTCTGCTACTGCCTGTGGAGCCGCCAAGGTCGGCTCAACCATGATCGATTGCACATTGGTGAAGCCAATGAAGCCCAGTAGCAGGTCCATATAGCCCTTCTGCAAGTCCATCCCTTTCGCGGCCTCACTACCGTACGCTCCTCCTCGAGCGTACACCACGGCAATTGGCTTGCCTGTAACCAAGCCGCTATATCCCTTGGCAGGATCAAAGCTGAAAGTTTGACCAGGCTGTGCGATGACGTCGATGTAGTGCTTGAGCTTATAAGGAATACCGAAATTCCACATCGGCAAGCTAATCAGGTACTTGTCGGCCGATTTGAACTCGTCGCATACATCCACCACCGTTTGCCAGGCCGCTTGCTGTTGAGCATCAAAACTCTGGCCATGCAACACTTGATATTTCGCGTCGATCGTGTAGCCGTCGAACTCTGGTAGTTTTTTCGACCAAAGATCGATGACCTGAACTTCATCGGCAGGGTGGTCGGCTTTGTATTTCTCGATGAACGCCTGAGCCACCTTGATTGACTTTGAGCGGTCTTTGCGGGGGGATGCTTCGATGTAGAGTAGCTTAGCCATGATATTCCTTCCTTAGGATGATCTTTGTTTACATGTAAACGAAATGTCGAAAAAATTTTCTCTTATTCAGGCACGCCAGCTCGAACGACTTCTAGGATTCGGATCAAGCTCTTCAAATCCGCCTTGGAAACATTCGATAGCAGGACCGCATGCAAGTCCAGTACCGGTTGATCCAGCTTCTTTAGTAGCTTGTTTGCCGATGGAGTTAGCTCGATCTCAAACACGCGGCGGTCGTGAGACGCTTGCGTTTTGGTAATGAGATCCAGCGCCAGCAACTGATCCACAACTCGAGTTATAGCCGGAGCCACTTGAATCATGCGATTGGCAACTTCCAGGCAAGGCATGGGCTGTCCTTCACCGCGCAAGATTCGCAGAACGTTGTACTGAGTAAGCGTCAGACCATTTTCCCGAAGCAGACGTGCCATTCGATTTTCTAGCAAGTCGCTGGTGCGCATGACTGCCAACATCGCTTCTTGCTCGACAGAATCGAACGGATCTCGCTTCTTGAGTTCGTCTTTCAGGGCCGTCACGAGTATTACGCTCCAAACATTTCCCGACGGGTGACTTTCAACCTTCATTAATTTACATGTAAACCATCGTCTCGTCAAGCCCATAAAATTGAGCAATTAGGACTTTTCTCGCTGATGGCCGGTACACGAACCCTCCGGTCACTGACCTCTAAACACGTTTTCGATTGAGCTAACCACAGGGACTTAAACGGCAGTTAATCGGAAGTCTTTTCTCCTGCTCGTGCTCAGCAACGCGGTGCTCCTAATCGTGCTCGCTCTTCGGGATTTGAGGAACGATTACTTCAGTAGAACAGACTCTATCTCGCTCCGATACATGCTCAGCAGGCGCCCAGTAGCTTCCGTATCGAAGCAGTTTGGGTCACAACGCATACACAGTTTTAGCACTCGACGATAGGTAAAGACAGAAACAGTGACTCGAGTGTGTATTCGCATGGGAGGCACGCCGCGTATATCCTCTAGCAGTAGATTTCCACATCGAATCAGGCTTCCTTCGCGTGGAAACTGCACGTTGAATCGCTTGGTCGGGTCACCCGTATTGGAAATAATTGCAGAAGACAAGCATCGCTTGCTACGCGATCAACCGTTTCACCCATCTCGGGGCCCTGCATCGAAGCCAGCATATTCATGAAAGGCCCTCCATGACGCTGATGCATCAAGTGAACCATTTCTTCGCGCAATGAATCCTGAAGCTGAGCTGGATCTTTCAGTTCCGCCCTTGAACGTCGCAAAAAAGCATAAGTCACAACATTGACAGCCGAAAAATTGGGGTCGCTCGATTGCCGCAGGTCCATCGGCATCATGATCGCATACTTTCCCGAGCGTTTTTGGCCATGCAACTCGTTCCAGCGATCAACGGTGACCAGTAACCGTTCGATCAGCAGTTGATTAGTGGATTGCCCTCGACTTTCCGCGGCTAGTCGCAAGCGGCGATACTGCTCCTTATCAAATTCGGTAGATAAAATTCCAGGAAACGATTCAGCTCGCTTGCTTGGCGACGGCCGCGACAAGGGAATCGCTCCGCGAACAACCACCTCTTTCAGTTCTCCAAACTCAGCACGAATCTTACCGTTTGGTAATCGATAGTCATCGGGATTGTAGTTAGCTCTGTTTCTGGCTCGAATTCCGGCAGGATCAAACTCGGGCACACTACCTTCAGCCGGTTGGCCTAAGCGCTCCGCATAGAACCATAGCCAATCACCTAGAAACTGATACGAGCCAATGCCATCGCAGGTCGCGTGATGAAACTGAGTCGTCAGAATCGTTCTTTCATCGTTGTAACGAACCCAAATGCGCAGCCCAACTTCTTTTCGAAGATCGATTCTCTCGCCATTGGGGAGATCGATCGGCTTCCCCAGTTCGGCGAAGTCCAGTTTAGGATTGGGCTGCGCCGCAGCAATCCAACAATCGCGATTGCCTTTCGCCTTACCAATCCAAGCCCTGAGCAAGGGATGACGAGCCAGTGCATCGGGAAGTGAAGCCTCAAGAGCGTTGCGGTTGAGCTTGCCTGTGAACTCAAGCTCAACGATAAAAGTCATGGGATAATTGTCGCGATCATCCCATTCCATGTAGCCTTCAAAGGGTGTTAGGTTGAGCGGAAAAACTCGTTCTATTACTGGACGAGCTGTTGGAGCCATGAAAGATTGTTTCAACTGAGTAGGATTCGCTGGTGGGCCGCGAAACCAGTGTAAGCTCGGGATTCACCTGGTCTCGCGAACATCATAGCCAAGTTACTGCCGAGTAAAAAGCAAAAAATAGACGGAATTACTGCGTTGGTCCGTGATCCCGCAAGATTGGAATCATTCTTCCTGATTGGTAATATTTGACGGTCACATGAGATTGATCGAGGATTAGTTAAATCGACCTGCATCACCATCCGGTAGACCGAGGTGAATGAGAGAATTTTACTAAGCAAGTTCATCGACCCCTAAGCTGGTACAATGATCCTCAGTGAGTAATCGAAATTGCGTCTAAATTGGATTTCAAGTTGTGTCGGAAGTTACGATAGCTCTGCAAGCCATCAATGCTGGAAATTCTGAAGCAGCATCACATCTATTGTCACTCGTCTATGAGGAATTAAGAAGACTTGCCGCAGCCAAAATGGCGCAAGAGAAACCAGGCCAGACTCTAGATGCTACAGGTTTAGTGCATGAAGCCTATCTGCGATTGGTGGGGGATCAGAGATTTGAGAATCGCGGACACTTCTTTGCGGCTGCTGCCGAAGCAATGCGGCGCATACTCGTAGATCGGGCGAGAGAAAGGCTAAGCCTAAAACGCGGCGGTGGACTTGAACGAATATCAATAGACGATGTGCCAGAAGAATTGGCCGATCAGCGGCTTCTGGAGCTCAACGGTGCTCTAACTCTCTTGGTCTCCATCGATCCTCTGGCTGCCAAGGTCGTTGAACTACACCATTTTGTTGGAATGACTCAAGACGCTGTAGCTCAAGCGCTAGGTCTATCCGGCCATAAATTTCGTCAAAAGTGGGCATACGCTCGAGCCTGGTTAAAATCCGAGTTGAAAAATTCTTAGTTTTTTTCGACGCCTCGGTGCGCCAATTCCGCATTGATAGATGTACGAGCCTTTTTGGAGGGAATAACCGATGTCTGCCGATGCGAACCGAGAACAACAAATCTTCCTAGCTGCGCTCGAGGCGACAGATCGACAAGCACTGCGCGGAAGATGCAGAATTGCGACAGCGCGTTGAGAGACTTCTGGCTGCTCATGATGACTCGCAGTCTTTACCACCAGTTCCAGACCAACCAACGCTCTCATTTGAAAACAAGCAGGCACCGGAGAAGATTGGTGCGGCGATCGGACCCTACAAACTGAAAGAGAAGATTGGCGAAGGAGGGTTTGGACTCGTATTTGTCGCCGAACAAACCGAGCCAGTTCGACGCAAAGTAGCTATCAAAGTCATCAAGCCTGGAATGGACTCCAGGCAAGTTATCGCCAGATTTGAGGCCGAACGTCAAGCTTTGGCAATGATGGATCATCCTAATATTGCCAAAGTGCTGGATGCCGGTACAACTCAATCTGGTATGCCTTACTTCGTGATGGAACTAGTGCGTGGAATTCCTATCACCGAGTATTGTGATAAACATCAAATGCCACCCAAGGAACGCCTGGAGTTATTCATTACCGTTTGCCAGGCAATTCAGCACGCTCACCAGAAAGGGATCATTCATCGGGACATCAAGCCATCAAACGTGCTAGTAACTTCGCATGATGGCAAACCCGTCGCAAAGGTAATCGATTTTGGCGTCGCCAAGGCAATTCACCAACAACTGACCGATCACAGTATCTATACGAACATTGCAACCATGATCGGTACACCGCTGTACATGAGCCCTGAACAGGCTGAAATGAGCGGCTTGGATATCGATACTCGAACTGATATCTATTCGCTGGGAGTACTTTTGTATGAATTACTCACAGGCAGTACTCCGATTGAGAGGATGCGGTTCGCAAAAGCGGCTTACGATGAAATTCGTCGATTAATCCGTGAGGAAGAACCGCCCAAGCCCAGCACTCGCTTGAGTTCTTCCGAATCAATCGCCTCGGTCGCCGCCCAGCGTCATATGGAACCAGCGAAACTATCGAGATTGATACGAGGTGATCTCGATTGGATCACGATGCGCGCCTTAGAAAAGGATCGAACGCGGCGTTACGAGACGGCCAACGGACTTGCCCAGGATATTCAGCGCTACCTGTCAGATGAACCGGTGGAGGCTTGTCCACCTTCGGTAATCTATCGATTCCAAAAGTTCTCTAAGAAAAATCGAGTAGTGTTGACTACGGCCGGAGGAATTGTCCTACTGTTAGTGATCGGGTTGGTTGCCTTTGCGTGGCAAGCGCAAGTTGCTCGCGAAGAACGTGACGATGCGATCGAAGCCAGAAAAGCCCAAGAGGAACAGCGAAAGATTGCGGAAGCTTCCACCAAGGACGCGCTCAGGCAGAAGGCTCGAGCCGAAGAACAGGAAGCCGAAGCCCGAAAACAAGAGGCCGAGGCGAAAAAGCAAACTGCGATTGCTCAGGCGGTGGCAAAGTTCCAGAGGGACATGTTTGACTCCGCAAATCCATACACTGCTACGCTCCATTCAACCACCAAAGAGCCTCCGAATGATTCTATAACAGTTGTTCAGGCGATAACTTCTGGAGCGAAGAAGCTGGACGAGGGATCCCTTAAAGACCAACCAATGGTCGAAGCCTCTGTGCGAGATACAATCGGAGCAACTTTATTTTGGTTGGGTCATTACGTAGAAGCCGAGCGCAATTATCGCAAGGCTCTTGAAATTCGTAAAAACAATCTTCCCTCAAAACATATTGATTTGGCTTACAATCTTGGTGAACTGGGATGGATAGTACGAACGATGGGCAGGATCGATGAGGTTGAGTCAATTTGGCAAGAGTCGCTCGAAATATGCCGCAACTCACTTCCTCCAGAGCATCCTCAACTGGCTCACGCCTACAACAATCTTGCGACGATTCTAATTGATCTAAACAAGTTCGATGAGGCGGAAAGAAACTGCCGAAAAGCACTGGAAATAGTGCAGTCTACTGTTCAACAAGAAGATGCGGAACGTAACGGGGTCCTCATAAACCTTGGTAATATTCTACAAAGACAAAACAAACTAGCTGAGGCCGAAGCTCTCTTTCGAGAAGCGGTTGAGAATAGTAGAAACGCCTTTCCAGCCAAGCACCCCAGGGTTGCAATGGACTTGAATAATCTTGCTGTATTCTTAATCAATTCACGCAGATATGCGGAAGCAGAGCCTTTCGTTCGCGAATCATTGGCAATCAACCGCCAAGTTCTTCCCGCTGGGCATCCACTCATCCCTCACGGCTTAAATAATCTAGCCGCTATTCTTGAACAACAAGATGAGACTTCTGAAGCTGAATCACTTTACCGAGAGGCTCTCGAAATTCGGCGAGCAGCACTACCTGCTAACAGTACCTCGTTCAGTAGGAGCTTGCTCGGTTTTTCTGAACTCCTCATCAAGCAAGACAGATTAAGTGAAGCTGAACCGCTGGTCCGCGAATCAATCAAGATCTTGCAAGATACCCTACCCAAAGGACACCCCGAAATCGAGGAACCTCGGCTCGCACTTGCGATGATCCTTGAGAAGAAGGGAAAGTATCCAGAAGCTGAGTTGATTCGATTGGAATCGCTGGAAGTTTATCGCAAAACCTATCCTGTGAGCGACGCCCAAATTGGTCGAGTTTTGGGATCACTTGGCGCCAACTATTGGCGACAACGGAAATTCGATCAGTCAATCCCGAAGCTTGAGGAAGCGTTGCACATTTTGGAAGCCGCGAACGGACGGCAGTATCCTGATACTCTGGATTGCTTGGCCAATCTTGGCGTTAACTATAAAGATGTAGGCCGACTTGAGGAAGCAATCCCGCTGCTAGAGGAGGCTTACGAAGCGCTGAAGCACCGCTCATCTAAATCCTGGCTAAGTACGCAACTAATTGATGCACACCTCAAAGCAGCCGATCCCGCTAAGCCTACGAGCACGGTTAGGGCGAAAGCAATGCTACATAAACTGATTACTGATGTTCGGGGTTCGGTTCCGAAAGATAGCCCTGAACTGGCCGCAAAGCTTATGATGTTCGCAGAAAATTTCGTAGGACTGTCGGCCTGGGACGAAGCCGTCCCGTTGTTGCGTGAGGCCCTGGAAATCCGCCGTATGGCGCTGCCGGCTGGCCATCCTGATATCGCTCTCAGCCTTAACAACCTCGCCACAGGATACTGGCGCCAGGGCAAACCAGATGAGGCAATTCCCCTGTTCAAAGAATCGCTTAAGATTAGCGAAGACATATACGGTCGGAAACATGTTGAAACACTGAGAGCTATGGTAAACCTCGGTGTCAATCTCAAGGATATTGGCCGAGCACAAGAAGCAATTCCTTTACTTGAGGAGGCTTACGAGTTATTGAAGCCCGAGCCATCAATGGCTTGGATTGGGCTTGCGATTCTTGACGCGTACGCAAAGTCAGCTGATTCCAACGTGCCAGAAAGCATCGACAGAGTTCTGCAACTGTCGCAAAAACTCGTCGCAAGTGCGCGCGAGAAGTTTCCCAAAGATAGTCCCGATCTTGCTGGACAATTAGCCTTAATCAGCGCGACACTACTTCAAGTAAAGGCTTGGAATGATGCGGAACCACTTCTACGCGAATGTGTTACGATTAGGGACAAAACTAACCCCAATCTATGGAATGCCTTCAATGCCAAATCGATGCTCGGGGGAGCTTTGCTTGGACAAGAGAAATACTCCGAAGCGGAACCCCTTTTACTCGAGGGTTACAAAGGAATGAAGGAACGTGAATCAAACATTCCACAGAACTTCAAGGTTTATTTGTCCAGCGCGCTTGATCGACTATTAGAACTGGCCAAGTGGAAAACTGAACGTGAGAAAGACCCCGAAATGCACTAAACCCAGTATCTCACGTTTGCGATTTCGATACTATATTTCCGCGAGTTTTTTCACAAATTGTGGAGTCAATAAATTGTTAGAAAACTCGACTGGCAAGCTGCACGTCCTGCTCGGGTCGCAAAAGCACCACGTTACCATCATTGTCTGGTACTCCTAGCGTTAGAACCTCCGAAAGATGTTTGCCGATCTGCCGAGCTGGAAAGTTCACAACGGCAAGTACTTGCGTTCCAAGTAACTCCGGCCCGTGGTAGTTTGGGGCGAGTCTAGCCAACGACTTCTTGATACCGAGTTCCGCTCCAAAATCGATCATCAGGATATGCGTCGAGTGTCTTCCGTCCGTAAATGGTTGCACATCAACAACACAACCAACTCTGATTTCCAGCTTCTCAAAATCTGCAACTTGGACGAGACCTCTGATCATAACCAATTGACTCCAAAATTAGACCTAGTGATGATACATTCCGACATGCTTTGTCCAGTTCATCATAATGCGCCAGCTACCAATTGAGATTGTTGAAGTATGAAGTTCCTGTGAAGACCATCAAGTTTGGGTGGACAGTCTTCACTGGCTCTTCTAACCTCATGCCATCCTCTATGACTTTACGCTTTTCTTCGTGCGTGAGGAGCGAGTCAAGACACACAAGTTGGTACTCTGCAAACCTTTGCACTGAACGTTTAGCTTTCACAGACCCAGAGAATATCTCATGTCGCGAACAATTAGGCCTCAAGCTGGATTCACACTGGTTGAGTTACTTGTAGTAATCGCCATCATCCGAATTTTGGTTGGACTTTTGTTGCCTGCAGTTCAAGCCGCTCGCGAGGCCGCTAGACGCATGCAATGCTCCAACAATTTGAAGCAAATGGGCCTCGCACTTCACAATTACGAATCTGCGTTTAAAGGACTTCCCGCAGGTTGTAACGGTTTGCCGAATGCTGCCGGAACAAACTTCAACGGACATGGCTGGACCTGGCATGCAAGCATCCTTCCATTTGTGGAACTAAACAACGTCTATGATGCTATTCAAGGCCCAGACGGCATGGGTAATGAGTTGGGTGATCAGAATACAGGTAAGCCACTGGTAGTTCGTCAAACGATCATGCCAATTTTTTGGTGCCCGTCTCAACCAGACGTTACTAAAGCATCGCAAAAGAACGGCTATCAGCCTTCGAACTACAACGGAAATATGGGAACGCGAATTGGCAATGGCAATGACGACTGCATCTGCACTGGAGTTGCCAACCTTTCGGATATGCTGTCGAACCCATGGGGTTGCATGAATGGCAATGGAATCTTCTACGTGCGCAGCAAGACCAAATTCAAGGATGTAACTGACGGGCTAGCCAACACGATCTTCGTGAGCGAAGTTCCAGATTCCGGCGGTGACGCCATTGGTCAATTCAGCGCTGGTGCTGACCGTCGAGCTGTGTTTTCCGGCGGAGCTGACTCGAATCCACCAACAGAGATGTCCGAGTTTCTCATCGCTGCGGAAAGCAACGACCCGATCAACGGTGGTTCGGAAGAGGCTGCTGGAAGCTGGCATACGGGTGGAGCCAATTTCCTGATGGGCGATGGTAGCGTTCAGTTCCTGTCCGAGAACATGGATATGACAATCTACCAAGGTCTATCAACTAGAGCTGGTGGCGAAGTTGCGGTCATCAATCAGTAGATTACTCGAACTAGTATGAGCTCGAAAATGAAGCACTTTTGCAAGCAGCTAGTTATCATTACCTTGGTTGCGATGGCCATCGCCAAGCGATCAACCTGATCTAGGTCAAGTTACCGGAGTTGTGACCCTGGATGGAAAACCGCTATCCGGTGTAGCAATTGTCTTTCAACCTGAAAACGGTCGTCCCGCGCGTGGCAAAACTGATCCGAATGGTAAGTATGAATTAACTTACATTCGCCAGACGAAGGGGACTAAGATTGGACCCAATCGTGTCGAGATTGCTCCAAGCGAGGAAGGCGAAAACGAAGTAACAGACCAGGCAGAATCAAGCGACAAAGAGAGCGCACCAAATCCGACGCGGTCAAAGCCTAGTAAACCACTAGTTCCCGCTCGCTACAACGTTCAAACTGAACTCAAAGTTGAAGTGAAAGCTGGCCCAAACATTTTTGACTTTACGCTAAAATCTTAGCTCACACCGAAGTTATTCCGATCGGCCAAGAGAGCAATTCCAATCGATTGCTCTCGTCGAAGTAACTTCTGCGAGCTTAGGCTCTTTAGACTTCGTCGACTTTGCCGGTGCTGTCGGCAAAGCGATCGCCTGGCACACCCAAGCGCTGAAGCATGGTAACATATAGATTGCTCAGCGGCAGATCCTCGTGAGTAGCCTTGTCTTGCCAGGGTTCGCGGTCACCCATCCAAGGACCGCCTTGATAATTGGTGCCTGCCATGTTGATATACTGGCCATGCTTGAACCCCATGTTCTTGCCTCCTGCCAGCATCAATGGATAGTTGCGCGACAAATGGAATGCACTAGAAGCTGATCCGAAGAACAGCAGAGTGTTATCCAGCATCGATCCGCTTCCGGCAGGCTCTGGCGTTTCCTTCAGTCGTGTAACCAGTCTACCGAACTCTTCGTTCAAGAAACGGCAATAGATTCCTAGGTTCTTCCATCCGTCAGGGTTCTTTGTTTCATGCGTCAATTGATGGGCCAAGTTAAACCCAACGGCTCGAGCCAAATGATCGCTCTTGCCAACTCCGTTTTCGCGACGAATTTGATAAGTAGCCACTCGCGTCGAATCCGTCCTGAAGGCCAGGTAGATCAGCTCGAACATGATCTGCAGATACTCGCGAGGCTGATCGACAGTAAGCTCTAAATTCAGGTGATCGGCATCAATCTTCGGTAGCGGGGCATCCAACCAACGCTTCGCTTTCTCTACCTTTGTCTCGGCTTGGCGGACCGACTCCATGTATTCGTCTAACTGCTTTTGATCCTCAGTGGACAGCAGACTTCGAAGTGAACGAGCATCGGCTAACATATCATCCAACGCACTTCGACTAAGCGCCAGACGCTTGGCAGAATCTGCATCGCTGGTCAAAAACAGTTTGTCAAAGATCTGCTTAGGACGATGTTCTGCCGGAATGGGTCTCCCTTGTCGATCGAACGACATCGTGTGTGCGCCCCGAGCTGTTCCGGTACCCCCATCGGTAGACATAACCAACGAGGCGATGCGAGTTTGATCGCCGATCAAGTTGGCATAAACTTGATCGATTGAAATCGTGTTGACATACTCCATATCACCAGTACCAGTAGCGGCCGCCGTCAAAAACTGATCGGCGTTGTTATGACCATGGACATTGCGAGCAGCCACATTCGAAAAACCAGATAGTACGGTCAACTGATCACGCAATTGCTCAAGTGTCTCCATACATTTGGTGAAGGTATACTCGCGACCATTGCCGTGTGGAAACCACGCCCAATCTTGGTAGGCCGGATCATTCGGCAGCGGCATGGGAACGCCATCTGCAAAGTAGAAGCTGGCAAATCGTTTTGGATTCTCTCGAGTTGCAGCCAACGTATCCCCGCCGAGCAATGATCCTAACAAAGGCAATGCCAAAGCAGTTCCCGTTCCGCGCAGGAATCGTCGTCGATCAATTTGACTTAAACTTACTCTCATGGCCTATCCTGTGATCGAATCGGGAATATCTACTCAGAAACTACAAAAAACTACTTGGTCTGAAACAACTCACTGGCAACAATCGCCGAAATCAAAGTCTTCAGGCCATCATCGCTTCGACGTACCTTTTCAGTTACTTCATCCAGATCAGCTCGATCCGCAAACTTAAGCGATCTACCCAAAGCAAATGTTGTAAGCTTGTGAGTCAAAGCGCTGACGAACTGATCTTGTCGATTCTCCAACAAGTATCGCTTTAAGCCATCCATGCCATCTAGCTTATAGTGATTGGCTAATTCGCTGGAGGCATCGACAGGCTTTTCTCTAACCCTATCTCGCCACTTTCCTAATGCATCGTAATTCTCGAACGCAATGCCCCACGGATCTATCTTCACGTGGCAAGCGTAACAGGCGGGATGATTGCGGTGATCGACTATCCGCTCCTTGAGAGTCATCTTGGCGATCTCAGGATTGGTCAAATCGATTTGCGGTACTGCAGGTGGCGGCGGCGGTGGAGGGTCGTTCAACAAGCTAATCAAGATCCACTTGCCACGCTTGAGTGGATGCGAATCGGGATAGTCAGCGTTCATCGCCAGCATGCCGGCTTGCGTCAATAATCCACCGCGACGAGAAATGACTTTGACAGGGACTCGTCGAAAGTCGTTGCCCAAAACGTCACCAAGACCGTAATGCTGAGCCAAACGCTGATTGGTCATCACATAGTCAGCGTGAAGAAAATTCAAAACGCTTTCGTTGTTTCGTAAGACTTCACTAAAGAGTGCGACAGGCTCATGCTGCATCGCCTCTTTCAACAGTGGATCGAAACGGGGCAAATGCTGCTGAAAGTTCAAGAAGTCAAGCAGTTCCAGATCTAACCACTGATGCACGAATTGTTCCGAGAGTCGTTGTGAACGAGCATCTGCCAACATGCGCTGGACTTGGCGCTGGAGAGTTTCTGGTTCGAGCAGCTTTCCGCTGGCGGCCAATTCAAGCAGTTCATCATCCGGCAGACTACACCACAGGAACATCGAAAGCCTTGTGGCCAGTTCGCCAGCGTTCAGCTTTTGCCGACCCGTTGAATTCTCAGTGGCTATTGTCGTCGGATTTTCACTCGGCTTATCTTGATGTGCTTGAACCAGATACAAAAACTTGGGAGAGGCCAGGACGGTTGCCAGAGTTTCGATGACAGCCTCTTCAAAGCTTGAACTGTCTTTGCGCAGTTGGCTAAACAGTCGCATCTTGTGATCAAGCTCGTCAGCTTCGATCGACTTTCGCCAAGCGCGTCGCATGAACGTGGCAATGACCTCTCGGGCATAGATCATTTCATTCGCAGAGTTCTCGCTCTCAAAGAAGATTCGGCGATGCGAAGTTGGGGGCCATTGATCATAGACTGGTGCTTGTACCTCGACGTAATCGATTTCAATATCGCCGGGCGATGCTGAACTGTTAACCAGCCGAATGTACTCGGACGGACTCGGCGTAACACCCATGGGCGATGTTCTTCGCACCGAGTTACGCGGATATATCTCTCCCAGCGGTATATCCCATTGATAGAACTCGGTTGCGCCATTTACTGCTGTAATTGCATGGTCCTGTTGGCTAACACGCATCAGCGCGCGGCCTTCGTTGCTGGCCTGCCAGCCAAAGTGCAACTGAAGACTAGGTGGAGCGACAGAATCTTTGTCTGCTCGCCAGGCTCGCACTCGAACTCGCAAAGTACCCTCATCGGGCAATACCACAGCAGAAATGACGATGTTTAACCACTTTCCTGCGGGATAACGGCAACTTGCTGAACACTCGTTGGCGGCGATTCCAGTTTTTCTTTCGGTGAAAGACCGGCATACTTAGCCCGAAATTATACAATGCCCGATGTACGTTACGGCTGGTTTCCAAGTTGCGGAAGTAGGTTGAGCCGGGCTTAGTAAATGTTCAGCGCCTCTAGCTCGACCTTTAACGGCTTCGCTGTCATCTTTGAGTCCTTTCGAAGCTTGTCGATCTCCTGTTCTTGCTTGGGCCATTCAAGTCGGAACACAACTGGCATGGTTATCGACCATGAAATCGTCAGGGTCGTCGCCTTGAACCGTCGCCCGTTGAAGAGCTTGACACTGACTAATCGATAAGGTCGCAAGCTGCGTTACAGGCGTTGCGTTGATCAGCCGTATTGCGAAAACCTTCGGACGACTTGGCTTCAGGTGGCAGATCTTTAGCAAAATCCGGGCTTGGGGCCAACGAACGTCCTGCAACGCGCCAATTGAATTCGTAGCGAGTCATTCGTCGAAATACCGATTGCGATGCCGACTGCCTACGCGCACGAAGTGAGGCAGCGTGTAGCTCAGTGGATAGCCAGTCCATCACATCGGCTGTTGATCGGTCAAAGGCGGTGGAATCCGGCGGAGGCGTACCGCACTTGCTCACGACCGCAAAGATCTCGATCCACCGGCTGCGTCTTACCAACTTGCAGGTTGGGGTCGAGCGTGTCGATGCACTGTTACCTTCTTGAGTATCGGAGCCATGACATTCGATGCCTCTATTAAGCGCAAGTGGAGCGATCTCCCGGTCAAACTCTGCCAACTTTAGTTCGGGTAGTTTTCCCTCTGCAGCTTTGAAGTGCTGTGAGTGAACTATCTACCGAAATTGAGGTCAAAAACCTAGATCGACTTCGACCAATGGCTTTCAGTTGCTCAAGCGTTTGCTCGCTGTTGTTAGCATTATTGACAGCAGCAATGGCAGCAACACCGTCGCCGTCATCAGCGAACAAGAGAGTAGATGAATTGGAAAAAGCAATCCAGGCCACCATCCAGCAGAGATGAACCAACCAACGCGAATCGCGGCGGCGCATGTCTTAATTTTACTGGAGCTGTTGAATCGAATGCAGGCGCAAGTGGGTAGCGCATCTCGATTCAACCTGTGGGCTGACTGTCTGGACATCCAAGAGCCTGTAATTCCGAAATGCAGCCAACGGTCGGTCAACTTCTGCAAAATGCCAAGTCGACCGGTTGACCAATTCGAGCAAATTGTTTTGGGGCGGAAGCCAAGCGGCGGGTAAGGCAACAAAACTTGGTCGCAAATTGGCCGTTGCGAGTGTTTTTTACATTATACTCCATCGGCTAAGCCAACTACAAGCGAATTTAGGCCGCGTCGTTCTTGCACAAATTACCTATGGTCTTTTTTTAAACGGGTCCTGCTCATGGGATCATCTTGAGCAAAGAGTTTTCCTCGCCATGCTATCTCTGTTGATATCTTTGCCAAAGCAATCTTTCGCAATCAGCCGAATCTACTTCGTGTGGTTGGCATTGATTCTCTTGCATTGTGGCACTTTACTGGCTCAAGATGCAGAGATTAAGTGGGTCAAAGCGACCGAAGTTGCTCAATGGCAGGCTCGCGATTCTCAAGGCGAAGTAGTGTTTCAAGATCGCTTATGGATGCTGGGCGGATGGTTCGATTCGTTCTCAGCTCCACCGCGCGATGTATGGAATTCAAGCGATGGAGTCTCATGGAATCTGGTGACAAAGTCAGCGCCATGGTTACACAGCGACCTGCCGATGACACTAGCTTTCAAGGATCGAATGTGGATCATGGGCGGATGGAAAGACGGTCGACTATCGACTCATTCTGCCAGCAATCAAGTTTGGTCTTCTACGGATGGAGAAAACTGGCAACAGGTAAACGAATCAGCACAGTGGTCACCACGACTGGCTGGAGCAATCGTGGAGTTCAAGGGAAAGATGTTCTTGTTGGGTGGAACGGAAGATTACTACTTCGGCGATGCGAGCAGCTTAAAGAACGATGTTTGGTCCTCGACAGACGGCAAAGACTGGACGCTGATTACTCCTGCGGCTGGCTGGTCACCCAGAGCGTACCATCAAGCGGTAGTGCTGAACGACAGGATTTATGTCATGGGCGGAGGCAACTATGTACCTGAGTACCAGGCGATGAACGATGTTTGGTGCTCTGAAGATGGAGCGAGCTGGACAAAAATAACCGACGCTGCTGCATGGTCGCCTAGACTTTGGTTCTCGGCAACAACTTACCGCGGACATATGTGGGTGCTTGGTGGTTGGTCTAACAATCCTAGCAAGAATTGGAATGATGTTTGGTATTCGAAAGATGGCCAGAATTGGCAACAATTGATAAGCCAAGAATCTTGGAAAGAACGCCACGAACATTCGGCGTTTGTCTTTCAGGATAAGTTATGGATCGCCGGTGGTCACGCTCAACCACTGAGTAGCGAAGTTTGGTCGCTGCAGTTACCCAAGCACTGGCCCAAGAATTGACTCTAAGGATAAAGTCGAATCGATGTCAAATCAGTGGAACGCAAGTACTTATGATCAGAATGCACGATTCGTGTCAGATCTTGGGATGCCCGTCGTGGAGCTGCTCGACCCCAGGCCCCGTGAGCGAATCCTGGATCTAGGATGTGGTGATGGCGTTTTAACCTCTAAGTTACAAGCGCTGGGTTGCATGGTACTGGGCATTGATCCCAGCGAAGATTTTGTCAGCGCTGCAATCGCTCAAGGTGTCGACGCTCAGATCGGTGATGCTGAGAAACCTGAACTTTCACCAACAGTTTCACGCCGTCTTTTCAAATGCGGTTTTGCACTGGATTCCTGAAGCATCGAGCGTTGCAGCCGGGTTTGAAGCCTTGAAACCGGGCGGTCGATTTGTGGGCGAGTTCGGAGGGCACGGCAACATTGCGCAATCATGATCAGCGCTGGTGGCTAAGGCTTCGCCGGTGTTCCACTTGAAGATCGGCTTGGCTGGTACTATCCGACGCAGTGGCCGAGTATCGCTCTGTGCTTGAGCAGGCGGGATTTGAAGTCGAGTCGATCCAGCTTATCCCAAGACCAACGCCGCTTCCAACAGGTATGACAGGCTGGCTGAAAACATTTCGTGGCAGCTACCTGCGCGAGAAGCTAGGCGATCAAGCCGATGCAGCTCTAGCAGAAATCGTCGACAACTTGCGATTTGCTCTATGCGATAGTTCTGGCAACTGGACTGCTGACTATGTGCGACTTCGCTTCCGTGCTCTGAAACGTGAAGCTTCGTAGTGGAAGGCGGTGACACCGATACCATTGCAGCCCTGACCGGTGCATTAGTCGGGGCTCACACCGGCCCCAAATTCGCCGAATCTCTACCTGTCAATCGACTTGAGGACGCTGAGCCGTTTCTAGCCTACCTACGTGAGCTAAGCAAGAAACTGTGCGACCCTTCCTGAACCTCATCGGCAGAAAGTCATAATCTACTCGTGAGTTGTCCGTGTTTCCAAATGCAATGTGCGCTTGAGAGAAATCCATAGGAACAGTTGGCACAATTTGATAGAATCAGGTTGTCGTTGTTGAACATGTGATCCACTAAACGAAATCTCCGCCTGCGCTGATTGGGAGAGCAGAACTTGTTAGCTGTCTGGTTAGCTGTGATTGCTTTCGAAACTGCAGTGAGCTTGGGAGTGGCACTGTTAGTGTTAGCCGTGCTAATTCACCTAGCATGGTCGCGGCGGGCAGCCAGTAAGTTGCAGGTTCAACTCTCTCAGGTCAATGATCGATTGGATCAGATTGAAAGTCGTTTAGATCCACGACCCATCATTCCACCGATGAGCATCTTCCTCGAGCCAATCGAGCATCGTTGGCATCTGGTCGACGAGCTTTGCAAGCGGATCGATCAATGGATGCAGCGCCAACACTTTCAGCGAATCGGCTACTTCCGAGTCGATCAATGGGAGGGCGAAGAGTTATGCGCCTACCTCTCGCAAGATCGAACTTTGGTTGCATCCATTCGTATGGCTAAGGATGCCGTCGAACCGTTTGTCGAATTCCTGTTCGATTTGGGTGATGGCGAGCGGGGTGGAACCTGTAATCCTCCTGCCTCTGTCATTCGGCCTAGCGATGATTCTGCCGGGCAGAGTTTTGACGGGCGACTGTCTCAGAATTTTTCGCTCATCGATCGCATGTATCACGAGGCTTGCGAATTGGCGAGTCGACATCAGGTCGTTTTGATTGATCCCGATCGCATCGCTCAGTTTTACGAACAAGCTCACGAGTTTGAGATGGCTCAACGAGTTCACTGTGGAGGCATTACCGAGACTGAGATTCGCGATGTGTTAGTTCGCCAAGGACTTGAGCCCACTGAGAGTCAAGTCGCCACCATCCAACGTCATTGGCAACTGGCGATCGAAGATTATCTGCTCGAGTTTTCGGCTCGTGGTAAGAATCGGCTTGTAGACGGAGATCGAGTACTCGTAGTTCATGCTGGCAGCCTGGGCAATTTTCTAATCGCTCAACTCGAATCGGTTCTTGCTAAAGCCGTCGATAATCCCCGCGAAATCGCCAAACTTGCTTCCGAGCTTCAGCAGCTTGTCGATCAGTACGAGCCTCGCGAAGCCATCCATCGATTTCTAGCGCTACTGCCAACGGGACATGGCATCGAACTTGTCGATCAGATCGTAAGACCAGTGCCCGCCGATCTTTATGTTTTGCCTGAGTAACTTTGCCTAGTGATTTAACCTGAGTGATTTAACCAGGCTTTAGACTACTAGAACTTGGCGTCCGTTAGAAACCGTCGCATCAAGAGTGGCAAAGTTTCCCGACCTTGGGAAGGTTCGTGCATTGCGGAGAATTGCCTTAAGCTTCACAATATCGCGTTGATTTGCCTAGAACTTTCCCAAATCGAGCTGGCTGGCTGAACCTAGCCCCAGCGAAAAAGTTCTCAGCAATCAGTAAAGTACGCCATTAGTGAAACTCCAGTTTGGTTGCGACCGAATGACATCAAATCCATCTTTGCCAGCGAAACAGCGACGCATCCTGGTTACAGCCGCGCTGCCTTACGCAAACGGTCCCATCCATATTGGTCACTTGGTCGAATACATCCAGACCGATATATGGGTGCGTTTTCAAAAGCTGTTCGGGAACCAATGCATCTTCATTTGTGCCGATGACACTCACGGCACCGCCATCATGATTCGGGCTCGCAAGGAAGGTCGCACAGAAGAGCAGTTAATCGCCGAAATGCAAGTTGGTCACCAGCGTGATTTCGCTGGCTTTGATATTCAGTTCGACAACTACGGCAGTACGAATTCGGCGGAGAATAATGAGCTCTGCAATCAGTTTTGGGCTTCGCTTCGTTCAGCCGGACTGATTGCGGAACGCGATGTAAGCCAACTCTACGATCCCGAAGCTAAAACATTTTTGGCAGATCGCTTCGTCAAAGGTACTTGCCCCAAGTGCAAGGCCATCGATCAATACGGCGACAACTGCGATAAGTGTGGCAGCACCTATTCGCCAACCGACTTGATCGACCCCAAGAGCACACTGTCAGGAGCTACACCTGAGCTGCGATCGTCGAAGCATCTGTTTGTCGAGCTTGAAAAGTTGCATGACTTTCTGGAAAGCTGGACGCAGTGTGGCGAGCATTTACAGCCAGAGGTTGCGAACTACCTGAAAGGTCACTTCCTTGGTGAGCCGCTGCGAGATTGGGACATCTCGCGACCAGCGCCCTATTTCGGTTTCGAGATTCCCGACGCACCAGACAATTACTGGTACGTTTGGTTCGATGCTCCTATTGGTTACATCGCAAGTACGATGGCTTGGTGTAATGCTCGCGGAGAAAAACTGGATGATTGGTGGCGTAGTGAGTCGACCGAGATACATCACTTCATCGGCAAAGACATCACCTATTTCCATACTCTGTTTTGGCCAGGCATGCTAAAGACTGCCGGCTTTTCTTTGCCTTCCAAAGTTCACATCCATGGTTTCTTGACCGTGGGTGGCGAAAAGATGAGCAAGAGCAAAGGTACTTTTGTAAAGGCTGAAACATACCTCAAGCATCTCAATCCTGCCTACTTGCGTTATTACTTCGCCAGCAAGCTTGGTCCGCGTTTGGACGACCTTGATCTGAATCTGGACGAACTGGTTACGAAGGTCAACGCTGACTTAGTTGGCAAGGTTGTCAATATCGCTAGTCGTACGGCTAAGTTTGCCAACAAGGTTGGACTGTCGAAAGTCTATCCCGGTGATGGTGGCCTGTTTGCCCAAGCGGCTGAAGCTGGCAAGGCGATCGCAGAAGCTTATGAGGACTGCGACTATGCTAAGGCGATGAGGTTGATCATGGAGCTGGCCGATCGAGCCAATCCATTCATCGAAAATGCACAGCCTTGGGTGCTCAACAAATCAGCCGACAGCACCGATCAACTGCGCGATGTGTGCACCGTTGGACTCAACCTGTTCCGACAGTTAGCCATCTATCTGGCGCCGGTATTACCCAAGCTGGCCGAGCAGTGTGCTGCACTCCTCGGTGAAACAATTACAAGCTGGAGTCAAAATCAGACTCCACTACTAGGAACTCAAGTCAATTCATTCGAGCATATGTTGGCTCGCGTTAACCCTGAGGATATTCAAGCGATGATCGAAGAAAGCAAACAAGATTCAGCCCCAGAAGCAACAACTCCTGCTGATCCATGGAACGACACCGGCGACGCGCTGGCAGCCGAGCCACTGGCGGAAGAGTGTACGATCGAAGACTTTGCCAAAGTCGACCTGCGAGTCGCTCGCATCATCGCTGCCGAACAAGTCCCTGAGGCTCGCAAGCTTTTGCGATTGACGCTCAGCTTGGGTGGTGATGTACGCAAGAACGTGTTTGCGGGAATCAAAGCCGCTTACGATCCAGAAAAACTTGTGGGTCGCTTGGTTGTTTGCGTTGCCAATCTAAAGCCGCGACAGATGAAGTTCGGCCTTAGCGAAGGGATGGTAACGGCAGCAGGATCAGGTGGTGATGAAGTATTTTTGCTAGCTCCAGATTCCGGTGCAAAACCTGGTATGCGAGTTCACTAAGGGAGCGGGTTGAGTATTGCCCTCCCCGCAAATGCTCGTGGGCCTCGCTGTGCGACCCTGCCCGCGAAAAAGTTTGAGTGGTCGTTAGCCAGCCTCAGCGCGCGTGAGGGTTCGGACGGTCGAACCCTCCCGAACGAGAGAGCATCTACAGCCGATTGATCAATTTTCGGGAGGGTGACGCAGCGAGGGACGAGCGGAGTCGGGAGGGCGAATTGAACGCTCTCTTTTTTGTGCTGCAAACGATTTCGATATAGAGTTTAATGTTGCCAAAGTACTGCTGCGTGCTGCGAGACGGATCGACTGCTTGAGCCAAAGGACAAACTTACTGTGAGACGCAGACGTAATTCCCAGCCCCTATTGCCCTCCCCGCAAATGCTCGCGGGCCTCGCTGTGGGACCCTGCCCGCGAACAAGTTTGAGTGGTCGTTCGCCGGCCTCAGCGCGCGGGAGGGTTCGTCGACAACAACTTAGTCCACCTGCTCGACTGCCTTCGGAATCTCCACAGAAACAACCTGTTCTTGGCTTGTCGTTTCGTCGGTGTAGGCAAACTCAAGCTTCAATTGCCGACCCGGGAAATCGTCGCTGAACCAACCAGTCACAGCCACTGGTCCGGTTTCCAGTGTCGCCTTCCAACCATAAACCGAAGCATCGAAGCTCTTACCGACAACAGCGAACTTTTCTTGCCTCAACAGTTTTGCGTCTGGCGCGGGCAAGGCAAATTGCTCTGCGGACATATCTTCAGGAATAAGGTGCTTGGCGGGAAACTGTAGAACACTTGACGGATTCACCGTCGAATCAGTTGGCTTATCATCGACAGTGAGTCGATCGACTGTAATCTGACTTTCTATCTCAGCTTGATCCGAGTCAACTGCCTTCAATTTGAGTGTTGTCGTCACAACAACTTTTCCGTGCTGATTGGACATTGCTTTGCGACGGACGACTTGGGTACTAACCGGGAAGCGCTGCCAGCTCTGATAATCGGCGCTCGCGATTGACTTTAGTTTTGGAGCTGACGACGTTGGTATTGATTGTTGGACAGCTTTGTCGCAACCAACGCATGTTATCGCGAGCATAATCGCCAAGAGTCTCATTTGGATTCTCATCTGGTAAATCTCGCCAAGGGTTATCGTTTGCGTTTGTTGAAGTTGCCTTGGCTCTCCTCTTCGTCGACGCGACTATCGGCAGCTTTGACAGCAGCCTTTTGCTCTTCGGTCAACTGACCAGTGGGAAGAACAGCTTGTTTTGAACCACTTCCGCAGCCAACTGCAACGAAGATTAGCGACCCAAACAACACACACTCGAAGTATCGTATGAAGGGAGTCTTTTTTATATACATGTTTCGACCTGTTTTTTGAATGCTAGTTTTTGTTGTAGAAAAACAAATGTGAAAGAAACACTTTCCCGCGAACTGCTGCTGTTTACTCAAAGTTGAATTCACATGCGCGGGAGAGTATTGGGGAAACTCAACGTAAGCTTGGCGGCACCGAAATCTTTGCCAAGCTAGACTGTCTAACTTAGATATGACTTAATCAGGCAGGGTGATAGCAGAGCCATCATCGATGACATTCATCTGCATCCAAACCAATGGATCAACGGTATATGCAGTGAAACGGACCGAACCATCGCCAAATGCAGCGTTTAGGCCAACTGTGTGGGCTGAGCCAAAGTACCTTCGCCAAACAGTTCCAGAATTGGCTGTCATGTCAACGTAGGCTCGATTCCGTGAATCTGCATCCGACATCGGCGGAAAGTGCCAACGAATACTGTCCTCATCCCAACCATTATTATTCCAGCGTTCGTTGTCTCCGCCGTCGGCACCATATCGACCTTTTGGAATGGCTTTTTCTGAAACCATGATGCTGTTGGATGTACCATCCGTTACATCTGCGAGGCGGCGCTTGGCACCTTGTGCATTCCAAACAATGTAACCTTGTCGGCCTGGAGTATTGCCAAAGTTCTCTGGCGTACGCTCGTTGCGCCGAGGCGACATACCGAGTGGTGCTGCTGGTATTTGAGGTTGCCACAGAGCGGGATTCCAGCCGCTTTGAGTTCCATTCTCGATAATCTCGCCTTGGTAGAATCCGGCCGAACCAGCGTAGTCTACGCGCGCAAAGAAAGCTGTTCCATAGGTATCGCCTAGACGACGCGAAGGACAGTAGTAGGTTGGAATAATCGATCTAGCTACATCATCTTCACCGTCATAGTTAGATGGTCGCGTTGGGTGCAGCGGAGCAACGCCAAAGTTGGCTAGGTCGTAAACATTCTGTTGTTCCATAAAGGGCAGAATCTTAAAAAACTGATTCCATCCGTTGGGATGTCCAGCTCGACAACATGTTGTACCAGACTCGTAAGATCCGATCGGCTCGTTGTAGACCATACCGGAGAGTCGCGGGTCGCCGTCGTAGCCGCCAGCCGGAATGCTCTTGTAGGCACTTTCGAAGTTCATGATCGCTAGTCCGATCTGCTTCATGTTGTTACCGCATTGCATACGTCGAGCGGCTTCGCGGGCTGCCTGAACGGCAGGTAGTAACAAACCAACCAAGATGCCTATGATGGCGATGACCACCAGTAGTTCTACAAGAGTGAACGCCTGTTTGGACCAATTACATCGTTTCATTTTAGACTCACCTGTTTCACGTGTGATTAAGGACATGGACCAAGCCGCGGAGCTTGGCCTTCAGAACGATCAACAAGTTACAGATGCCGTTGGAAGAATCCGTGAAGAGACGGTTAGAGCTTGATTGAGTTACTGTGATGATTGCGTGAAGCAGAGCTGTAGTTTTTCCCGCGTCGAGCTATGAAACCGAGTGGGAATGGACAATTGCTCTGCCTAGCCTTAGGCAAAAAGCGAAAGTTTCGCGTTTGCAACACACTGTTACGTACTCTTAAGCTCATCGAAGGTCGCCGTTCCGCCTCAGTTAGCGGCAATGGCAACGCCTTTGAATGGAAGTCCGAATGAAATTTGATTTATTTTTCTGTTGAAAGCGAGGCGAAGTTGGGAAGGTCGAATTTGGAAAACTTCATCAGAAGTTAACTCACGACGACTTTTATGATTGTGATGAATGGATATCTTTATCGGCACTTTGGAACACTTCACGGATGATCAAATCGAAGCCAACCTGAGCGGGTCGATTTGGAAAGGCTGCCATATGACCCGTTTGACGCAACTCATCGGAGATGTCATTCATGCCCTTCAAGTATGTTCGCAACCTGTTCCGTCGCTCCAATCAACAAGCTGCTGCCCACAAGACTTTTCAGCGCCGATCAAGAATCCGCCAACATCTCGTCGAACAGCTTGAAGATCGAAAATTGTTGGCTGTTGACTCAATAACGGCAATTGGAATCGCACAATCAGAGAATTTTGATGGTATGGCAGCCACAACTGCGCTACCAACAGGTTGGCGGGTCCTGGGAGGAACTTCTCCGACCTACACGGCTGGCTCGGGAACCGTGACTGCACAAGCAAGTAGTGGCAGTCCAACTGCCGGGGGCACATATAATTTTGGCTCTTCCGGTTCTGAGCGCGCAGTCGGTGCGATGACTTCGGGCAGCTTTGCCAGTCCTAATAGCTATATGGTCCAAGTAACGAACAATACAGGTTCGACGATTGATAAACTGACGATTGGTTATGCTGCGGAGCGTTATCGCATCAATACGGCTTCGGCCTCGATTCAGTTCTTTTATTCAACAAATGGAACTGCTTGGCAGTCGATTACTGCCGGGGACCTAGCTGCTTCCAACTTTCCTACGGGGGCTTCGAGTTACACTTTTGCAAGTGGACTTAGAATAACAAGTTCGGGCATTGATACTCCCACTGGTCTAAATCTTGCCAATGGAAGCAACATTTACTTTCGTTGGAACATAAACACTACAGGCGCGAATTCTCAAGGAATCGCCATTGATGATATTACCGTACTCGCATCTTCGTCTAGCGCCGATACAACTCCACCCTTGGTCACTTCGATAGATGATGGAGATGCTGACGATCTTGTAGTTGCTGGAAACACGCTCAGTTACACCGTTACTTTTAATGAAGATATCAACGAGACTACGGTTACTGGTGCTGATTTCAACAACGCGGGCACTTCGTCAATCTCCATTGGGACTATCTCAGAGACTTCCCCGGGTGTGTTTTCCGTTCAGGTTACGGCTAACTCAGCGGGTACTTTGCAATTAAGAATCCCTTCAGGCGCCATCATTCAAGATGTGGCTGGCAATTCTCTGGTGACTCCGGTTGTCGATGACACTACATTGACTGTAGCTGCCTCAGCCGTCGCCCCAACTGTTACTTCGCCAACCTCTAGCAGCATTACCGACGTCTCTGCCATATTAGGAGGCAATGTCACTAGTGATGGTGGAGCTTCGGTTACTGAGCGTGGCGTTTTGTACGCTCTAACTTCAGTGAACGCCAATCCACAGCTCAATGGAACAGGTGTTACCAAAGTAACTGCAACTGGAACTACGGGCGTTTTCACAGCATCAGCAACCGGATTGACAGCCGGGTCTGCATATTCGTTCGTAGCCTATGCGACCAACGGTGCTGGTACAACCTACACAACTCCAGTGAGCACATTCAGCACGACAGCGCCATCTCCAACCCTTGCGCCGGGTGATCTTGCGATTCTTGGACGAATCAACAACACAACACCTGATACATTCGCAGTTGTTCCGCTAGTGAATTTGCAAGGGAACACAGTTGTATACTTCACGGATAATGGCTGGACTGGAACGGCCTTTCGAGGTGCCTCCGCTACCGATGGTGACGGCAATGAGAACTTGATGAAGTTGACTATCAATTCATCGGTGAGTGCTGGAACGGTAATCAACTCAAACGACACGACCAATGCGGCATTCACTTGGACCAAGTCGGGCAGTATTCCAGGGACTACAACTGGTACATTTGCTGATCTTTCACTGGCGACGAGCGGTGATCAAATTACAGCCTTTCAGGGGCCTACAAGTAATCCGATGTTCGCTCCTACCAATTTCGTTTTCACGCTGGATGATACCAACGGATTTGAAGATGCAACTGATGCGGCATCAGGTAGTGTGGCTACCGGCCTGACAGCAGGCTCAACGGCTATCACGTTTGCGGCCAGTACGGGTGGTGTACTGACAATGGTTAACGATGGGGCAACGCGCAGTCAAACCGGCTGGCTTGCCTACGCATCATCTTTTTCTAACTGGTCAACAAGCGCTACCAGCCTTTTGAGCACAAATTTGTTGGTTGGCAACACAGCTCCAGTAGTTGGCTCACCAACCGCGTCCGGAATTACAGCTACTGACGCAACCTTAGGTGGCACGGTCTCAAGCGATGGTGGATCTGCTATCACAGAAAGAGGAATTCTATATGCAGTAACGGGGGTTAATTCTAATCCTCAACTCAATGGAACCGGAGTTGTGAAAGTAACGTCAACCGGCACCACCGGAACGTTTACGATAGCAGCAACTGGCCTTTTGGCGAGCACTGGATACTCGTTCGTTGCCTATGCAACTAATGCGATCGGAACAACCTACTCCACGCCTGTTAGTACCTTTACCACCAACGCACCATCGACAACGGCTCCTACCGTTACATCTCCGACTTCAACGGCAATCACTCAAACCACTGTAACACTTGGTGGAAATGTTGTAGCCGATGGCGGCGCAGCGATTTCAGAACGAGGTATCGTATATTCACTTACTTCAGTGAATAGCGCGCCACAAATCGGTGGAACAGGCGTTACAAAAATTACGAATGCGGGAACGACTGGCGTATTCACCGTTGATGTAACCGGATTGACTGCCGGTACCGGCTATTCCTTTGCAGCTTATGCAACAAACAATGCCGGTACCACCTATGCCACGTCAAGCTTTTCGACGCTAGCGGCAGTTGCTCCAACAGTTTCATCACCAACATTCACCAATGTTAGCGACATTAGTGCAACACTTGGAGGAACAGTTGTCAGTGACGGTGGTGCAAGCATTACCGAGCGGGGAATATTGTTTGCGATAACATCTGTGAACGCGAATCCTCAACTCAATGGTACTGGTGTAACCAAGCTAACGTCGGCTGGTACAACTGGCGTTTTCACAACTTCAACATCAACTTTGACTGCTGGAACAAATTATTCCTTCGTGGCCTTCGCAACCAATAGCGCGGGAACTACCTATTCAGCGCCGGTCAGCACATTCACCACCAACGCAGCATCACCTGCTTTGACGGCTGGGGACATTGCCATCCTTGGGCGAATCAATAATGGGACGCCAGACTCATTCGTGTTTGTTCCACTTGTCGATCTGCAGCCAAATACCGTTATTTACTTCACGGATAATGGCTGGACAGGCACAGAGTTTCGTGGTGTAACTGCCGCTGATGGTGATGGTAACGAAGGTCTAATCAAATTCACAGCCAATCAAACGATTGCGGCCGGTACAGTCATCAATACTAGTGCAACGTCGTCTACGTTTACATGGACCAAGTCAGGTAGTATTCCTGGAACAACTACTGGAGTATTTGCTGAACTTTCATTTGCAACGGCAGGTGACCAAATCACTGCCTTCCAAGGACCTACACTAAATCCAATGCTTGTTCCTTCGAGCATTCTATTCACGCTTGATGATACCAATGGTTTTGAGAACGCTACCGACTCGGCAACAGGGAACGTTGCCACTGGATTGACATCTGGTACCACGGCTTTGACCTTCGGGCCATCTCCGTTATCGGGCAGTTTTACCATCAACAACGACAGCTCATCGCGAAACAAGAGTGGTTGGTTGAGCTACTTTGGCAACGCCGCCAACTGGACTGCAGCTTCCGTCGGAACGCTTCTTAGTACTAATCTCTCGGTCGTGAATCTGACGACTCCGACAATTACAGCAACACCTTCAACCAAGGTATATGACGGATCACCAATTGCTGTTTCCGCTACGGCCGATGATGGTCCTGGTGGAGCCGCTGCTGACTCTGCAAATTTCACCTATACTTATTACGCTGGACCGAATTTAACCGGTGGCACGTTGGCTTCAGCTCCGAAGAATGTCGGCAATTATTCAGTGGACATTGCCTATGCCGGCAACTCAAGCTATTCGGCTGTTCCATCTACGCCTTTCAACTTTTCCATCACAGCCAAAGCCTTAACGGCTACGGCAACGGCTTCGAATAAGATCTACGATCGGCTGACTGACGCTACTGTGGCTATTTCGCTTGGAGGAGTGATCAGTGGCGATACTGTAACTGGTTCTGCCACAGGTACTTTTGACAGTAAGAATGTTGGTACCGGCAAGACTGTGACCGTTGGCACAGTGACTCTTGCTGGTGCAGATGCGGGCAACTACACAGTTGGTTCCGCGGGTACGACCACTGCCAACATTACCGCAAAAGCTTTGACGGCTTCAGCAACGGCGTCGAACAAGGTCTACGATAGACTGACCGATGCAACCATAGCTATCACACTTGGCGGTGTGATCAGCGGTGATACTGTCACCGGTACGGCTACTGGTACTTTCGCTGACAAGAATGTTGGTACTGGCAAGACGGTCACGGTTGGCACAGTGACTCTTGCTGGGGCCGATGCGAGCAACTACACCGTTGGTTCAGCAGGTACAACCACAGCGAACATCAGTGCCCAGAGCTTGACAGCCTCGGCAACCGCTTCGAACAAGACCTATGATCGACTGACGGATGCAACTGTGGCTATTACGCTCGGCGGAGTTATCAGTGGCGATACTGTCACTGGTTCTGCCACGGGTACGTTCGATACCAAGAATGTTGGTACGGGTAAGACGGTAACCGTTGGCACAGTAACGCTGGCTGGTGCAGATGCGGGCAACTACACCGTTGGTTCGGCTGGGTCGACTACGGCTAACATCACAGCTAAGAGTTTGACAGCCTCGGCAACCGCTTCGAACAAGATTTACGATGGACTAACTGATGCAACCGTCGCTATTGCTCTTGGCGGTGTCATCAGCGGTGATACTGTCACTGGTTCTGCTACGGGTACGTTCGATACCAAGAATGTTGGTACCGGTAAAACGGTTACTGTTGGCACAGTAACACTCGGTGGAATCGATGCTGGTAACTACACAGTTGGCTCGGCTGGGACGACAACTGCAAATATCAGTGCTAAGGGTCTCACGGTCGTAGCTGATTCCGTCTTCAAGAGTGTTGGACAGAGCGATCCTGCTTTTACCTTCTCAGCCACAGGTTTTGCTAACAACGAAACGATTGCTTCGGCTCTGACAGGGGCGCTGACTCGTGATACTGGGGAATCGGTTGGGGTGTACACTATCCGTCAAGGCACTCTGACGGCACTCAATGGCAACTACACTATCAGCTTCACCACAGGCACGCTAAGCATCCTTAGTCCGATTGCCGTTTCCTCTTACAGCGTTAATGCTGGTGCCGCTCAGCGTTCGATGTTGACTTCGATCTCCTTGACCTTCAACACTCCGGTGACTCTGACTGCCGGTGCATTCTCGATCACCAACATCGGATTGACGACCGTTCAGAACATTCCGCTTTCACAGTCACAGATTATTGTGACGCCTGCGTTTGGTACTCCTAGCACGACCTTTACCATCACCTTTGGCGCTGGTTCGGGTGTTCAAACTAGAGCTAGTGGGGGGAACTCTCTACTAGATGGCAACTATAGACTGGACGTTGACGCAACCAAAGTCGTTGATGCCGTTCAACGTGTTATGCCAACGAATGCAGTGATCGGAGCTACGGCTGCGGACAAGTTCTTCCGCTTGTATGGCGACATTGACGGAAATGGCGCCGTTGATGCGGTCGACTATATTGCAGCTCGTAATGCCTTCGCTAGTCCGGGCAACTACAACGCTGCTTTCGATATCAACGGTGATGGCGTTCTTAGCGCTTCTGAATCCACTTCATTTACTCTCAATTTCGGCAAGCGACGACGCGTCTTTTAATCCAAACTACGGCAAAAATTAACCGCAATTTCGTTTGTTTTTGCTAATCGGCAACTAAGATATTCGAGATTTAGCTTCAGGAGATACACGTATGAAAAATGTCAAGTTTGTGATAGCCGCGATAGCGTTGGCGATGGCCAGTTCGGCTAGCGTTGCCCAGGCGGGCTTAGTCTATTCCGTGGAGTTTTCCTCTACCTCGCTTAGCGGCAATACGGGCACACCGTGGTCGGTTGATGTGCTTTTGCGAGAGACATTCCAAGCTAACGATACTCCAATCCTGGCAACCGGGGGAGTTGGTTTGTTGACGGGAGGATTTGATGTTACGCTTTCCGATCCAGGTAGCGTCGGCACGATCATTACCGGTGCATCAGCCAATGTAGCTTTCGACAATCCAACTGTTATTAATCAAACCAATACAGTTGCTTCAGTCACCGTCGCTCAAAATTTAGGCAGTAATGGAATTACAGGTCAAGCGGACGGGCCATCTGCCTACACACTGAAGATTGGCTCAATCAGTGGAACCTTTGGAAATGCTGGGGTACCTGCAAGCGTTTCCTTCGACAACCCGCAACTCAACTTATTCCTGGACGGCAATGTCAATCTACTTACACCGAACTTAGGTGCAAACCTTCAACTTCTAGTAATCACCGCAGTGCCCGAGCCATCTGCTGCACTTCTAACAATTCTTGGAATCGGCTTGGCTGGATTTTATCGCCCAAGTCGAAGCAAGAACTAACTCTCAAAGTAGACCAAATCAAATCTCGCGAGGCTCACTACCTCGCGAGTTTGTTTTTGTATCATGGCCTCGCTGAGCTTCAAATTGCAATGATGGCCAATTCAAATCGATTGATTCCATTTTCGGGGCACATATTCTAAGGGATTGACTTCTATGCAGAACTTGCTGAACGGTTTTAGCTGGCATCGAGACATTGGCGATTTTTTGTTCAGCATGATTCGGAGAGTGAAAAGGCAAAAACGTAGTTTCGTTGCCTCCAACTGTCGGCTCACTCGCGCCTACATTTCCAAGTTAATCCCATGTGTTGAGCCTCTTGAGCAAAGAGCACTTCTGGCAACGCTTGGCTTGGGAGATATTGCGTTCACTGGCTATCAGGCCACTACGACTGACAAAGTTTCATTTGTTCTGTTGAAGGCAATCGATAGCGGCACAGTTTTGACTGTTACGGACAACGCATGGAATGGTACCGCACTAAACAACACGGAAGGCAATAGCGTCATCACGATTTCTGGCAGCTTCACTGCTGGCACTCAATTCAACTTTGACGCAAGTCGCACGGCCGGCAGTCGATGGGCGGTCGGTTCGACTGCAACGAACATTGCCGATGTTACGGGAGGCAATTTTGGCCTGGCCGCGGCGGGCGATAACCTGTTCGCCTACAACGGATCCACTGCACCAACATCGGGATCAAGCTCTTTGTGGGTAGCAGCTTTTGCAACGAATGCGTTCTTACCAACTGGCGGAACCGCAACTGCGAACCTAACGCTTTTGCCGACAATTTTCGCTTCAACAAATTCTCAGCTTTCACTTGGATTAGCCAATGGTGCTAACAATGAGAATGGAGTCTACAGCGGTGGAAACGTTACAGGTACCGTAGATCAAATTCGCACTGCCGTACACAACGTGACGAACTGGACAACCTTTACGACTGCTGGAGCACAGGTGATTCCTCCATCCGCAGTATTCACAGTTCAAACGGGCAACAATCCTCCAACTTCGTTGAGCCTATCGAATTCAACGATCCAAGAGAACGCAGGCATAAACGCAACTGTTGGCGTCTTTACGACAGTCGATCCTGACGTTGGCGACGTTTTCTCGTACTCTCTCGTTACAGGATCGGGAAGTACCAATAACTCAAGCTTTAACATCAGCGGAAGTACGCTTCGAGCAACTACCAGCCTCAGTTCATCGAACTTGAGCGTGCGAGTTCGCTCAAGTGATCAAGGTAGCCTTTCCATTGAAGCAGTCTTTGCCATTCAAGTGATTGTGAGCGCTAATTCAACCACCCTGAAGATAGTCAGCTACAACATTGCCAGCGCGGACGCACCTGGTACACCCCGAACCGGTTTGGACACGATTCTCGCGGCTATTGGATCTGAAGCGGTGAGCAACTTTGCGAAGCCAATTGACCTGCTGGCCTTGCAAGAGGTCTTCAGCCAAAGTTCGACGACACAGACAGTTGCCAACCAAATGAATGCGATTTACGGTTCGGGCATTTACGGACGAGGGTCTCTGAACGGTGCCAGCATCGGCTCTGGAACACAGGGCGTCGTTTACAACACTCAGACTTTGCAACTGCTGGGCGAGGCGGTAATTGGTTCGGCAACGTCTGGTTCGCAGCCACGTCAAACGATGCGATATCATTTTCGACCGCGCAGTGGTGGAACTGGAAACGATTTCTATCTATACAACAGTCACTGGAAAGCCAACGACGATCAGCCCAGTGAAGATCAGCGATTGATTGAGGCTCAATTGATTCGCAACGATGCAGACTCGCTCGGTAATGGAGTCAATATCATCTATGTTGGTGACTACAACACTTATCGAGGAAGCGATCTGGGATTTCAAGAGATGTTGTCGACTGGCGCGGGTCAAGCTAAAGATCCCGTGAACCGAGTAGGAGCTTGGAGCGGAACAGCTAGTTTCAACGACATATTCACACAAGCTCCCGCGGTTTCACCTCCATCTGGGCTTACCGGCGGGGGACTTGATGATCGCTTTGACTTTCAATTGAACACGGCAGAGCTGAGTGATGGCCAAGGCCTCGAATATCGCTCAGGTTCGTATCACACCTTTGGGAACAATGGCTCAGTGCCAGTCAACGGTGATATCAACAGCAGTAGCAGTACAGCGTTGTCGGGCCTATCGAATCGACTAACTGTATTGAATCTGCTGACTACCGTTTCAGATCACCTGCCCGTAGTTGCAGACTACACCATACCGGCAAATCCAACGGTGACTGTCACCTCTGGCAGCGCGGTCTACAACGGAACAACCTATACGGCAACAGCGTCTGTTACAGGTTTCGGATTACCAGATCCTTCCGGCTCGCTTTCATATACCTACTACGCTGATGCCAACGGTACACAGGTTATCGCAGCGCCGACGAACGCTGGTACCTATTTCGTGAGAGCTGCTACTACTGCCAACTCGGGGAACAACGCCGCTCAGTCTGCGATCACACAGTTTGTTATTTCTCCGGCATCACTAACTGCTACAGCAACCGCTTCGAACAAGATTTACGATGGACTAACTGATGCAACCGTCGCTATTGCTCTTGGCGGTGTCATCAGCGGTGATACTGTCACTGGTTCTGCTACGGGTACGTTCGATACCAAGAATGTTGGTACCGGTAAAACGGTTACTGTTGGCACAGTAACACTCGGTGGAATCGATGCTGGTAACTACACAGTTGGCTCTGCTGGGACGACAACTGCAAATATCAGTGCTAAGGGTCTCACGGTCGTAGCTGATTCCGTCTTCAAGAGTGTTGGACAGAGCGATCCTGCTTTTACCTTCTCAGCCACAGGTTTTGCTAACAACGAAACGATTGCTTCGGCTCTGACAGGGGCGCTGACTCGTGATACTGGGGAATCGGTTGGGGTGTACACTATCCGTCAAGGCACTCTGACGGCACTCAATGGCAACTACACTATCAGCTTCACCACAGGCACGCTAAGCATCCTTAGTCCGATTGCCGTTTCCTCTTACAGCGTTAATGCTGGTGCCGCTCAGCGTTCGATGTTGACTTCGATCTCCTTGACCTTCAACACTCCGGTGACTCTGACTGCCGGTGCATTCTCGATCACCAACATCGGATTGACCGACCGTTCAGAACATTCCGCTTTCACAGTCACAGATTATTGTGACGCCTGCGTTGGTACTCCTAGCACGACCTTTACCATCACCTTTGCGCTGGTTCGGGTGTTCAAACTAAGAGCTAGTGGGGAACTCTCTACTAGATGGCAACTATAGACTGGACGTTGACGCAACCAAAGTCGTTGATGCCGTTCAGCGTGTTATGCCAACGAATGCAGTGATCGAGCTACGGCTGCGGACAAGTTCTTCCGCTTGTATGGCGACATTGACGGAAATGGGCCCGTTGATGCGGTCGACTATATTGCAGCTCATGCCTTCGCTAGTCCGGGCAACTACAACGCTGCTTTCGATATCAACGGTGATGGCGTTCTTAGCGCTTCTGAATCCACTTCATTTACTCTCAATTTCGGCAAGCGACGACGCGTCTTTTAATGACGTTACTGATAGATGACCACTTGATCGCGACGAATCCAGCCTCGACCAAGATCCTTCAATTCGATCTGCAACCAATCGAGCTGTTGGTCGACAACGACAAACTCTGTACCTTCCGTCAATGCACCAGTAAAAGCAGGTCCATAATCTGCGCCCGTGCCTTTGTAAGCTGTAACTGAACTGATCGCCACTCCTCGCTCGGTCAAGTATTGATCCTGATAGTCAAACCAAGTCGGTACCGCGAAAATAGTCGAAGCAACCAGTAGGCCGCCTATCCACCAGCGCGACGCGCCTGATCGCCATAATGCCAAACTAGACCCCAGGACTAGGCCAAGCAGCACTGTTAGCACGACCAACTTCTCTTTGAAGTTCAACCAGGCACGCCAAAAATAGACATAGTTCAAGGCGCTGGAGTTTTGAGTTTCAATCTTTGTCGCATCCAGTCCCGCTTTCATCAGCACTGACTTGAGATTCGCTCGAATATGCTCATCACGCGGCCAATACTGGAGTGCTTGTCGGTAACAGGCGATAGCTCGTCCGTTCTGCCCAGCTTTTACCCATGCGTTTCCCTGATTGAACATCACAGCTCCGCCCGCGAGGCCAGCATCTACAATTTGTTGATAGCGAGCCGCGACATTCACAAAGTCCTCAGTAGTCTTGGCGGACTCGAATAATCTTCCAGCTTCGACAAACTGCTTATTCAGGTCATCACTTGCTGGCGAAGTGCACCCTGCCAACACGCAGAATCCAAGAAGCACAATCAGTTGAATTGTCTGACTCAAAGATTGATGCAGCCTAACTAAGAGAGACTGTACCATTTCCAGCGACGCGGTTTGGCTAGTCGATCCAAATCGCACGGCATCGCACTGATCGAGCAGCTTGCGCACTTCAGATCTTAGCGGTTCATCGACGTCTAGTTTTGATAAGTGATCATCTACTTCGCGCGTCGAAATAGCTTGAGCGGGCAGATCGGCGAAATCTGCAAGCAACGCTACCAAAGACTGTCGTGCTCGATCTAGTTCTGCGCCGGAGAGTTGTCCATCTGCATTAACTTTTGCCGATTGAAGGATGCTCTGCGCGCGGGCTAGAGATGATTTGATTCGCTGACGTTTCGGATCGGCGTTACGACGTCGCACCAAAGCTATGATGGCATGTGTAAAGAATGCCGACAACGCCATAGCTAGCCATAGCCCAGCGAAGAAAGTTAGCTTAGGACGCTCATCTTTCAGCCCGCTCAGTTGATCGTAGTTGCCGAACAGACCGCCATCAGCAATTTGTAGCCCGCTCGAAGATTCTCCGCTCGAGTTATTCGAAGAAATTACACTGGAACTGCTCAGTCGTTCGGCCTCAGTGATGGTGACAGCGATAGGTGGCGTCTTTATTGCAACGAACTTCTCTGAATCTACGTCAAAGTAAGAGACCTCGATCTCGGGCAATTGCGTTACAGAACTGTTCAAAGCTCGCAGACTATAGGAAAACTTTTTACTTTCATCCGTAGTTTGCGTCGTGCCTTCGTAGACTTTAAAGCTGTCTGTAATCGCCTTCAACGCATCCAGTTTAGGTGGCTGTGCGTCGGCAAGTTGCCCAAAGCCGTTTAGCGTAATGGCCAGAGTTAGCGGGTCGCCAACGTGTGCAGTAGTTGGAGACAGTTCTGCAACCAACGAAATCTTGCCTACCGCACCGATGTACGAAGCGGGGCGCCCAGTGGCAGGAACATCCTTAACCTCAACGGTTACCGGCTGCGATTTTGAGAAAAGCTCTTCTCCTTGCAACCGGCCACGGACGACCGAGGTCGCGAAGACGCCCTTGGCAGTGGCAGGAACGAACTCAATTGTGCCCGGTCCGCCGGCCGTAAGTGTGCGATTGAACTCGTACTCCCAGAACTCTATTTCTTGACCGTCGGCATCGGCAATTTTCTTGACCTTCGGCCGAGTTTGAAAAGTCAAAGGTCGATTGTCCAGCAACGAGAATGGCGAGTTGTCTCGGTAGCCATTGATTCCAAATCCGGTTCCTCGATTGGATAAATACCGCTGCAAAGTCTCCTTCAATGGTTGATTCGACTTCAAAGATTTTGGTAGCGAGTCATCATCCAACCAGGGAATGTTGAGAATGGGTGGGTTTGGCAATACAGCTACTGGATCTCGATCGCTGTTCGGCTCGGGGAGCGATTTGATTAAAACTTTTAAGCTAAGTGTGAATTCCTGAGTCGGGTAGACTGAGGGGCGATCAACGCTCATTTGCAATCGAACAGCGTCTTGCGTTTTGATGGTAATTTCAATCGATCGCCCCACTACATCTTTGCCATCGATGGTGGCTTTTGGAGCGCCAATCGTCGACTTGCCGGTGGTCTTTGGAGTAAGCCGATAGGCGTACTGTCTACCGCGGCGAACAATTTCCGTTCGAACGCCATTCTCAATCAGCATGCTTCTTGAGTTTTGATCCTGTGTGCCAAGGAATTCAACTTGAAAATCAGGTAGCTCCGCTAGCGTCGGCTCCGAAGGATCTTGAGCATTGTTCACCATGATCGCATAGGTAATCGAATCGCCGAGATAAACGGTCGTACGATCCACTTCTACGATCAATTCTGGTTCTTGTGCCAATGCTATGTTCGCAATGCATATGAACAACACACAAGCCGAACATCGAAAGCTTGCAGTGAACCAGTTTGAAGGTCTTGTTCGCATGTCTTTCAGCCGGGTGCGTTCGCGTTATTGCCAAACATCAACAGAGCGAGAAACGATACGAAGAAAAATTGGAACAGACCGCCTGTTGGAAATCAACTCTAGTGAGCGATCGGCGGAAACTGACTGGGAGCGAGTGATGCATCCGAGATCCCAATACCAGCCTCGCGATCTCCACGAAGGTTTCTAAATGGATGATCGGCAACTGGATCTCTAGAAGTGATCCAATCACTTCGCACGAAACGAACTTGGCCATCGTCATATAAGATGTTAATTCCCTTGCCATCATGAGCCAGTAACTGATCGACGTCGTCTTCGAACCAGGGTGCATCAGCCAGAATTGCGAAATGGCTGCTGCCCACATTCTTTGGAGCAACTAGCTCATCATCCTCAAACACGCCCAAATTGTACGCGTAGTCCCCGCCCAAGCTACACTGCCAACATTCCAGTTGTTGCTGACTGGCTTGATGCAACTGTTCCAGCGAAGGCACAGCGATTACTGATGACATCACTGCTGGTTGATGAACTCGCTCCATACCAACCATACTCGCGCAGCGAAGCGTTCGAGTCGGTGGTAAAAGTCCATTCTCCATCAGCCGAACTACGTAAACACCAGCGAACGCTTCCGGTCCATTCTTAGCAACAAATGGATAGCGACGATCTGGTTGCCGCATGGCGAAGTCAAACATCAACGAACCGGTCTCTCGCAAATTGTACGCGCACTGAGCACGACGGGATTCGTATCTGGCCCGAACCATTGCAGGGATAGTCAAGCTACACAATACGACCAAGCTGATCGTTAAGGCTGCTGAGTCAAACCAACTGCGACGTCGCGTCGAGGGCTCGATCGGGCTGCTTAGGCACGCCACTGACGAGGCCGGTTGCACTAACTCTTCTGAAGCAATTTCTTCATGAGACTCTTGCGGAAGTTCATTCAATGGAAGCTCATCAATTCGCGCCATCGTCCGATCCACCAAATCTGCTGGGGGTTCGAATCGCTGTGCAACGCCATCCAAGTGGTTGAGAACTTCTCGATAGTGACTTACTCTGTCCACCAAATCGGGATCATTTGGTAGGCAGGCTCGAATTCGACCAGCTAGTTCTGCGTCGGCATCACCGAGCAGGAAAGCTATGATTTCTTCATCCGAGAATGACATGGCGGGTGGGGGAACTCTTTCGGACGGGCAGGAAAACCAGATTCGTTACCGTTTGAAACAGCATCAAACCGTTGAAACCGCTTACCTTTCAGGCTGTTGTGGTACTATACGTTGCCAAACCGATCCTAGTTTGCGAATTGCTGCATGAACCCGGCTTTTTACAGTTCCAACGGGAATATTCAGGGCTTCGGCAGCATCGCGGTAGGCCATTCCTTGAAGATAGATCAACTCCAATGCACTTCGACCAGGCTCGCCGACCAACTCTAGAGCCTGCTTCATCTGCTCGCGAAGTTCAGCTTGTTCTAACTGGTCAGCTTCGGCAGAACGATGATCTGGAATAGCTGCCGCACAGGTTGTTTCACGATCGCCGAGCTGCTTTGAAGGGGCATCGAGACTATAGGCGGGTTGTCGTTTGTTGCGTCGCTTAAGGTCGATCGCTTGATTGGTTGCGATACTATAGAGCCAAGGTCGAAACCTTCGCGACATATCGAATTGGATTCCGCGTTGGTATACGCGGACAAAGGTCAATTGAAAGGCATCTTCAGCCAATTCGTCATCGCCCAAGTAACGTCGCAAATAACTATAGACTTCAGAATGATATCGCCGCATGAGTGTTTCAAAGCAGTTTCGATCGCCGGTTTCGACGAATTGCTGCATTAAAGCTTCATCAGAAACAAAGTTTGTTTGCGGTACAACACCAAGTTCGTGCGCGATATCGTGGAACATGGTCGCTTCCTGAAAAGGTTTTTGGAGCGTACGACGAGGGTTCTATTGTAGCGATTTTGCCAAAAAAATGCAACTTTTATACCGACAAGCTCTTTGAAGACTTAGGGACGTGCCACGCTGCGGCCCCATTGTGCTTGTCCCAGTGGTCCGCAAGCTCGGCTCCTAGGTTCCGACTAGGGTTCTACGGAGGCAAGCTCGGTAGGGCCCGGCTGGCAATCACTGGAAGCGAACCTCGGCTCCTCCCTGAGAACTCACTGCTATTTGCACCTGCCAATTGGATGCTTGAGCCCTAATTCGCTGGGCGACCTGACCCGCCTGATCGGGGTCCGACGAGATCCCGAAAATTGTTGGCCCCCAACTGCTTTGCCCAACCGCTTTCAGCCCGCACTGCTTAGCTACAGCAACAGCTTGCGAACAAACTGCACCGTTGTATCTACCGCCTTGAATCGGGGCAAACATATCGCCAGCATACTGCATGTACTCGTCCATAGCGTCACAAAAAATCTGAAACTCCGCGTTTCTAGCCGCAGCCAATGCAAGCTTTGCAAGCTCCAACATTCGAGATCGATGAGCATGCGGATTGGAGGCCATCTCGCCAATCATGTTTGATTCCAGTGCACCAGTTATGGCAGAATTGGTGGTACCTCGGATCAAGACAAATCGCCAGCACTCCGGCAGGTTACCCGCCTCGGCACTGACCTCTCGACGAATCGAGCCCAAGTCCGAGCCTTCGTAACCCTGGTCCAAGATTAGGCCTCCCGAAAAAAAGCCCTGCAAGCCGATCGCCGATCGCAGACCTCGTTGAGCCAATCCTGCCAAATCCTGAGTAGATACGTTCGCTAAGACATCCCGAACCTGCATCCAACCCGTACCTGAAGTTTGACTGCCTCTAGCATCTGACCAAGGAAGCGACGAAGGAACTGTCGAAGCTGAAACAGTCCGCAATTGACGAGCTACCGCCAGCAAGCAAGCTAATTGAGTCCCGGCGCCTAAACCGCTATGAAATGGATAGCCCGACAACAATTCAACATGGGTGTCGTTGTTGGCTCGCTGCCAAGATTGAATTCGTTGTTGATACTCTTGTTGACTGGCGGCATCAATCTCTTCAACCAAAGTGATGTCAGGAACCGCGGCGTCCCAAGTGATGCGCAAGTGCATGCTCGGCGAGTTTAGCATCACGCCTAAACCCGCATAGCGATTCGGCTGACCAGGAGAGAGTTCTGCTAGCCCAAAATGCAGACGACAACCTGTACGCAACTCAATCATCATTGCGATCAGTCTTCCAGTTGTCTAAGTAGTCGTGAATCAATTGCCAAGCTTTAAGTTCACGAGGCCCCGCAGTCTTGTTTACCGCAGAGTTCATTTTTTCGAGTTCAGCAACAATGACATCTTTCCCTGTCATATGAACTCGAGTGGCCAAGATGGTAGCTTCAAGCACAGCATGCTTGGCTCGATTCCATCCCCAGAACGGACGCAGGACCTCGCAGCGGATGACATTGGCAGAAACCTCAGCGCGGTCACGGTCCGTATTCCATTGATCTAAGTGAAGTTGATACCAGTGGCAAGCCGATGCAATCGCCCAATTGCCATCCTCCAAACGTTGAAACTGAAGCTGATGCTCGTAGTTCAGCGCGGCTTGCACGATTGGCAGGACATCATCAACGACGTGAAACACTGCAGAATTGGTTCTGCGAAGATTGCCAAATGTCGTTGAGCTTTGAAAGGGTCTCAATACCCATTGTTTAAGCTCTGGATCGACTACAGGTCCCATCGGCGCAACATGAGGGCTGCCATCGGCGGCAATCGAAGTTAACAGTCCCTCAATGATCATCAGTAGAAGTTGTTTTCCAGGCGGGTATGGCGAGTGAAGTTTGTCGTTAATTGTACATCGTGTTTCTGAAACTTACAGCGTCTTGGCTTAAACCTCGATTTACCGCGCATAACCGGATTTGGGCTGGCATCTAGAATTCGCATTGACTTGGTTGGGCGAAATCCGCAACGATAATGACAGCTATCCGACCGCAACTTAATTTACGGCGACAATAATGACACGACTCAGGCTGCTTGTTCTTGCTGTTTTTTTCGCCAGCAATTCAATTTTGTCAGCTCGTCAATTTGCGATTCAACAATTGCCTGCTCAACCACTCGCGACCTCGCCTCAGGACGATTCCATGTTCAATCTCAAGACACCCACGCTTGGCGGAAAACAGTTTTGGACCGATCACGTTTGGCGACGAGGCTGGAGAGTTCAGCACAATGCATTTACTGGACACTGGCGTTTGCTGAACGACTCGAATGTACGATACGCTTGGGGCACGAAAGAGCAATGTCAGGCAACGCTTGACGAGAATGTGCCAGACAAATCAATTCCAGCAACCGAAGCTATCGTACTGTTACATGGCTTGATGCGATCTTCGTCGTCAATGCGTCCGGTGGGAGACTTTGTATCGAACCAACTTCAAATACAGCCCATCTACTTCGAATACGCGAGCACACGCAGTTCCATTTCGGATCACGCGGCGGCGTTGGCGGAATTTGTCGATAGCTTACCTGCCAACCTGTCGCTCAACTTTGTCGGTCACAGCATGGGCAACATTGTGGTTCGACATTATTTAGGAGACCTTACTAGAGCCGGACAACACGAGAAGCTGGCGAGAGTAAAGTCAGTCGTCATGTTGGGACCTCCCAATCAAGGCGCTTCGATCGCTCGGCAACTTGCCAAAACTGGAGTGTTCGGCTGGATAGCCGGTAAAGGTGGACTAGAGCTTGGCCCAGGCTGGGAAGAGTTTCACAAGCATCTAGCAACTCCTGCTTGCCCGTTTGGCATCGTCTCTGGCAAGTTACCCGATTCAACTCTGTCCAATCCGTTGGTGGATGGCGATGGAGATTTTGTAGTCAGCCTGGAAGAGACTCAACTTGACGGAGCCGCAGATACGTTAGCCGTCCCTCGCTTACACAGCTTCTTGATGGACGCTCCAGAGGTTCAAGCCGCTACCGCCAATTTCATTCGCTCTCGCGGACGATTCGAGAATCAATAAATACGGTTGACTCGAACAACTATCATCCCAACCCAAAGCATTCATTTTGAAGTTGCGGTGTTTCCGAATTTCGGGCCGAAGGTCCAACAATTTACTCAGCCCCGCCCGGCGATGCCCTTAAATCCGATCAAAATCGGCTGACGGAAAAAGGCTTTGGATCGATATGAGGTGTGTGCTGAGCGATCATTTCGGAAACTAATCGTCCGGTACCCGGTGCCATCGTAAGCCCTAGCATGTTGTGCCCGGCTGCGATCCAAACATTGCTCCACCTGGGGCTGATATCGATCACGGGCAAGCTGTCGTACGTCATCGGTCGCCAGCCATACCATTTTTCATCTGGTGCGCTCTCGGGCATCTGCTTCAGGTAATGCTTGGCTCCATCTGTCAACAATCGCAAACGGTCTGGTCGCATCGTTTCGTCGTAACCTGCGAACTCCATGATCGAACCTAAACGCAACGCTGATTGCATAGGAGTCACAGCCACGCGATGCTCTGGAAAGATGATCGGAATACTTGGACAAAGCGATGGGCGTTTGAAGGTCATGGAATAACCTTTGCCGGGCTGAATCGGCACGCGGCAACCAAGATACTCAGACATCATCGGAGTCCAAGCTCCGCATGCAAACAAGAATGCATCGGCAGCCAAAGTCTCGCGGCCTGCTTGGATGCTGGTCGCGGTAGCACCTGTTCCATTGATCTTTTGTGGCTCTGTTTGCTCGAGAAACCTCGCGCCCTCATTTTCAAGCCGACGCTTCATCTCCTGGACCAAACGATTTGGGCGAAGGTGAGCGTCGTGCTGATAGTACCAAGCTCCGGCAAGATTCTCTCGCAAAGCTGGCTCTAACTGCACAAGTTCGTCTCCGGTTAAATACTTGGCAGGCTCATTGAATTGTTGAGTTAGAAGTTCATTGGTCGGCGCATAAGCATCTAAGGCTCGCTTGCTTTGATAGGCAAAAAGCAATCCCTGTTCTACCCATTCACAATTAAGCCCAGCTTGCTGGATCAACTGATGGTATTCCGTCATGCTCGAGTGCAACAACGATTGAATACCCTCGGCCGCCTGGAGCATCGATTGTCGATTGCAGCGACCTGCAAACTTGAGCATCCATAACCACAATCGAGGATTCAATTGCGGTTTTACTCGAAATGGACTGTTGGGTTTGAAAATCGATTGAAAGGCGTCTTTGAATGCGCCTGGTTCGGTGAGCGGTAAAACGTGGCTTGGGCAAACTAACCCGCAATTGCCAAACGAGCATGCGCCACCAATGGCCGCGCGATCCATGACGGTCACGTTCCAGCCATCGCGATGCAGATACCAAGCGCAAGTTATTCCGATGACTCCGCCACCGACGATCACTACTGATCCTTTGGCTCCAGCCGTAGCGGGACGCACGGATTGCAAAGCTGACATCTTGTCTATCGTTTCCGAAACGGTCATTGTGCAACCAGTCCCCAGCAAAATGGGTCGTTGGAATCCAGTAATAATTCTGCTTGACTATTCACATAAGCAGAGCCAGTGAGCGTCGGGATGATGCGTTTGTTTGAATCTTGAGTATCGTTGGCCCATTGGTATGTTCCGGTAAATACACTACCAACGATGCTCTCTTGACGGTGCACCTGACCAGCAACCAGTTTGCCGTCTGCCGCTAAACAGGCCAGCTTGGCGCTTGTGCCGGTTCCGCAAGGCGATCGATCATAGGCAGCACCTGGGCAAAGCACAAAGTTCTTGGCATCGGCTCTATCCGGTTTGGCTGGTCCGATTAATTCTACGTGGTCGATCAGTTGGCCATCCTGAGCCGCAATCTTTTGACGATCCATTTGATGTCGAATCTCTAGGCTAACTCGATTCAACTCGGGCAAATTCTGGATATCGACTTCTAGTCCGTGGTCGTCACAGATAAAAAACCAATTTCCGCCCCAAGCAATATCTCCATGAACGGTTCTCGCCTGTTCGGTTCCTGGGAACAGCGTGACAGGTTGGTGACATTTCCATCTAAAACTGGGTACGTTTTCGATTTTGACTCGATGATCATCCAGCATCTCAAAGTGAACCGTTCCAACTGGTGTATCGATGGAGTATCTGCCGAGTTCAATTCTGCCTAAGTGCTTTAGTACGACAGCAACCCCGATCAGCCCATGGCCGCACATCCCCAGATTGCCGACGTTGTTGAAGAAAATCACTCCGGCAATGCTGGACGAATTGACTGGAGGGCATATCAAGGCCCCGACGATAATGTCGCTGCCTCTAGGTTCACAAACGATTGCGCGGCGGTAGTGATCAAAATCGCTAGCGAACTGCTTGGCTCGATCCTGCATGGTCACACCAGTTAATTGGATCGGGCTAGCGACGACAACTCGCGTTGGTTCGCCACCAGTGTGCGAATCTACAATTTGTACTCGGTCCAATGATCACCTCGACCAGGCTTAAAATGCGGAAGAATGTGACACTGCTCGCTGTTGTACGAACCCTCCCGCACCCTGACGAAACTACAGTGGATACGTCATTTTGCGGGAGGGTCGGTAAGCGAGTAATGCGAGCTTTCTGGGGAGGGCGAAAATCACGGTCGCCCTACCTGCCAGGGCTCGCTGCAGACCTCACTCGTTCCAAGGCTCTGCCTTGGAAACGCACGTCTTCGAGGCTCCGTCTCTCGCCACGGCTCGGGGTCGATCCGGCGATCGCGGCGAACGAAAACCGCAGGCGGAGCCTGCAAGACATAGGATTCCCAGGCGGAGCCTGGGAACCAGACACCGGCCATCAGCGAGAAGTGTTAAGAAAGTTAGCTTTCGTAGTCAATATGGTATAACCGGACGCGTTATATGCACAGCCAACACAGGCCAAAACTTGCCTTCGATAGCAGTTTGACCTGGTTATCGCGTTCTAAATCCCCTGAGGCCAAATTGTGGAGAAAAGCATTGAATCTCCGTTTGTCGAGTCGAAACCGTTTCGGTTCAATTTCTCACTGGTCGTGCTTCTGGTCTTAATGGTCATCGCCGTTGGCGGTGCGATGCTGCTTTTGCTAGTGATGCGAGTCCCCGCGTTCACCTCGAACTTCGGGCCCCATATGGGCAAGACAGAACTGGTTATTGATCCTGAAGAATCTCGAACGAGCCCATCTGGTCTTTTGATGTATCTGTATGCTTCGCCATTGGGCTTGGGGATGGTTGCCTATGGCTTACATCATCTATTGCAATGGCTCAATCGAGCAACTGCTCCCGCTCGGCGAGAATGACGAGTTCATCATTGAGGCGAGTTGAGCAAAAACTCTTCCAACTAGGTCGATCTCCTTTCGTTGGTGGCTGTTCGAAAGACAAGACATCCTAACGCCCGAGGTAAAATTGAACTATCGCATCGTCGGACCAAGTCTGATTGTCTTTAATGTTGTTGCCATGATCGGCTTCCTATTCATCGGACTGATCATGCGGTCTGACCGCTGCCAGCCGGAGCTGAATTCCTGGCGTCTTTGTTCACTGGATCTATGGCAGGATTGATGCTAGTTGCCACCATCTGGAGCGGCTTGTTTGGCCAGTCGTGGATTCGATCCTATTTAGAAGCTGTGGCACTGGTTACCTCGGCAATGGTGCTAATGCTCATCACTTCCGCAGGAGAACTTCCCAGCGACTTCTTCGCTGTTCTTCTATTCGTGCCGCTGTTCGGGGTGACGATGAGCTTGCCGCTGTGGTTCATGCGTTACCTGAGAGGTTGGCGACTGCCGGTGGGGTTACCTCATCCAAAACACAATCGATCGATGGGTATCGAAGACATCCCGTTTCTTACTACTCTCATTGCTAGTGCACTATGTTGTCGCGTAGCTCTGTGAGTTCTTAACCGGAAGCCTGCCCATAGGAGGTCAATCCATGTGGGCCTTGCCAGCAACTGTCAGTGCCATCTATGGTTTGGTTTCCGCTCCCATTTCGATGATTGCGGCCCGGAAGTGGCCAGCCAGCTACAGGCTGGCAAGGTATTGGCAACGATGTTTGGCTTGTGGTTAATTAGCTTTTTGCCTCTTTGATGCTCTGACTGGCCCTATCAGAGGGCCAAATGCCGGGGGAAGCAATATTCTTCATCTTTGTAGGATCAATATCTGCCTTTACAGTATTAGGGATTGGCTTAGCCTGTTTCATCTACGATGGAAACCAACTGTTTTTCAACAGGATGACGGAAGCACAAGTTGCAAATACCACTCTCGCTCGAAACTTAAACGCAGCTAGTAATACAGAAGAATCGAATCAACCCACTGTTGAATTGTTCGAGTCAGAACCGCCGGTTCAACCCATTCAAGATCATCGAGTCACTGATCCATTCTCCGACGAAGTCACTCCCAAGCTGAACTCGAAAAACCGCCGAGTCGTCTGGTAGACCGCATTCTTGCTGTTGCAATGCTGCTGGTGTGCTTCGTAATCAGCATGGGCGCATATTGGCGAGGTCAACGCGAAGCCGCACAAAGAGTGGCTATTGAATCCGCTCAAAAAAATCAGATCGACAGACTTGCAGCCCTGCGCGTTCAACTGCAAGATGGAATGATTTATCAATTCGCTGCCGTTGATAGCCGATGATGCCGGATTGCGGAGACTGCAAGAACACGATCAACTGTACACGCTGGATCTTTCGAATTCCAAGGTCACCAATACCGCGCGCAGCCCTAGTTGCCCAATTCAGTAACTCGCAGGTTTTAGATCTCTCTGATACATCCATTGATGACACAGTTTTCGAAACTATTCCACCAGGCAAGTTTCAATTGCAAGTCTGAATCCCAAGCCGAACCAACGTTACTGGCAAGGTGGACTCATTACATCGCTAGAACAATTCGATGTGACAAGTTAATCGTCAACGGCTTGCGCTTGATGCCAGAAGAGATCGATAGGATTAACCTCCTTGATCAAACTTTTCCTTTGATCTACGCGATGTTCAGCTCACTTCACTGCCGCGTAAACTGATGCATTTGTATTTGGAAGCAACGACTATCCGCTGAAGCCATTTTGGATTTGTCCAAGCAACTCAAGACGCTTCAAATCGATTCCATGAATGTCACCGACGAAATCTTTGACTGATTGGTAAAAACCCATCCGATGTTAATCACCACATTGACTTGCCAACACGCCTCAAACTGGAAAGTCGCTCGCATCTATCGCAAGTCATCCGAACCTACAAAAGCTGAGCATTGGCCAGGGCACTTCGATTACCGAACAAAACTTAATCGACTACTAACCCTCGGTTGCTATTCTAGGAGATCCACGATCCGAATTTTCATGGATCGTTTTTGGGCTCGATCAATATTGCGCTCAATTCGGGTTCTGGATCTTAGCTCCTCAGGCGTCGATGATAAGGCCATTCAGTACATTCCACAGAACATTGCCCAGAACCTTATTCTTGTACGCTTGGCTCGTACCAAATCACCTACAAGCTGGTGCACATTTGTCGTCATTGGTGTTGGTGAGATTGATATTCGCGGCACAAAATCAGCGTGACGAACTTATCAAAAGCCGGAATTCGGCTTTCCAAATACGACTGGTAGTTGATCCGGGGCAATTCACAGAGAGCGAACGAGCTAAGGTCGAACAATCAAGCAATTTCAGATTGAACAATGAAGAGTCGGCCAATAACACGACTTCGTTCATTCTTCAGTAGAACAGGCTTGAGCAGCGACGCTTGAGTGCCGTGATCGCACAAGTCAATTCTCGGACCCAAGGTTCCAATTACCAATGCGGGGTGGTAGAGGTGCAGGCTAAAGTTGTCCTGAACTTCTTGGCAAAGCTGAACCAGCCGATGGATGAAGTTCCTGGTAATACTGTACCAGAGCTAGGTTGTCCGTTGTGGTTGTTGCCAATCTTGCCAGATTGATTGGCCGAGCGTGGAGCTTCGATCAGCCGCTAACGTTTGCCGCTCAACACATCTACTGACTGCCATGCTAGTCCTGAACCATCATCATCGACGCGACAAGCCTTGACCGTTAATCTTCGTGCGCTGCCCCAACTGGTCTCCACGGCGAACTTAGTCCGCCGCGCTGCGATCGAATCGCTGAGCATCACTACCGTGGTGGAAGTATCGTCACCGCGAGGAAAGCGAACTCCGGCCACTTCATTCAGCGGCAAAGTCAGCGATGCCGAACGCCGTCTTAATCGAAAGGCTTGTTGTTTCGGGCGGCGTCTGCGATAGTAGTAGTATCGTCCACCAACTAACGACTGGTAATCGGTTCAACGGTGGGCTTGCTTTGCGCTTCGCCAGGAGCGTGGCCGTAGGTTTCGGCGAATCGGGTACGGCTTGATGGATGGGTTCGTCTTGAGCATTCAAATTGACAAGGAGAAGCAGGGCGGACAGAATTAGCGAGCTGAATACTGCTCGACATTGAATGAACTCCGACGAATTGTGGATGGGGCGTAAAGGGTGTGAACTTCTTTTAGCCGATAAACTAGCCTAATTGCCTAGTGGTCGAAACCCACAGCGAACTCACCAAATTGAGGGCATCTACGGCCTTCCAGCAAGATTTGACTCCGCTTCCTGTTGTCTTGGATATAATCAGCCCATCCATATCGATAACTCCCACCCAAGAGGCGGCCAAGGTTCATGACAACCGAGCCCATTAATGTTGAACTTGCAGTCCTTTTGCCAACATGGTAAACAGGAAGATTGCACCGGTAAGGCTTCATCGAACACCTGAATAGACCGAACAGTTCCATGAACTTTTGAAGCCCTAAAGATGAAGCTCCGACGCGACTTAGACTTCCAGCAGCTCAATCCGAACAAGAATCTCGCCTTGACGAGCAAACCGAAAGCCAACCGTGAACAAGGCTTGATCACCGCTTCGTCGTCGTGTCGGCGAAGCATTCCTGAAAGTCGGAAAAATCCGCGAGGGCTGGATGCATTTCCCAGGCCTGTGGGCGATCGTGATGCAGTGTCCGCACTGCCCAAGTTCAACCCACTGACGAGGTTCAAGACTTGATCAATGTTCAGCTTCATTTAGCGCGTTGTTGATATCGCCTATATTAAAGTACTGGCGCTTCAGCGATTGCATCAATTGCGCATCACGATGTTCGAGCAACTTTGTCAACTCTCGGGTCACAGAAGCGATTTAACTGCCGCTGCTCTACTCTAATTGACATGTCCATCACGAGTTGATTGGCAACTTGCGTCGCGATATCGAAAGGCGTGAGGGTAAACTGCCCGAAGAGCAACCGCGGAAGAGATTTTGCAGCGTCCCGATCTGCTCAAACATGGTTCGTACCATTTGATACCAGCCATATCGCAGCCACCGTACGCCTGCAAGAGTGCTAGACGATCCTGAATTGATTCGCTTGGCATTGATCTAGGCGCCATGTACGGGACGCAAGTTGTATCCACGGTATCAATATCCGGCGATGAGCCATTTTTGATCACTACCCAGCTCTTCGATAGCTTTCTTCCGACTATTGGGCCAGCAAGTGGATCTGCGGCATCTGTTCCTTTATCGCCAGAAAGCGGATACTGTAGACCAAGAGCATTTTGGTCTACTGGCCGGAAGTTTTGATCGACTTGATGTCCTGCCGTGGGCGTCACCAAGAGGCGATTCAAGCCTACGATAACCATCGCGCCTGAGCCAGAACGACAGGATTGCTCCGAATCTACATTGCCGTTTAGCCAACGCTTGGGGAGCCTACGATTCGATGCTGGAGATCTGCGGGCGACAAGCGGCGACCTGTTGGGTTACTCAGCGCGGCTCTCTTGCGAGCCAATTGATGTTCCGCCAGCTAGGTCGTCCTGCGAAAAGGACCTGCGATTAACGTCTGCGTGGCCAGGGCAACGGCCTTTACGCAATCCATGCCAATCTACAAAATCAACAATAGACAATTGCCAGAAAAACAGGAATGAACATGCCAATCGTGACTCAATTCTCAACCTGACGTAGCGAAATAGCCGTTCCTCTGCTTCGAATTGGCTGATTCACCCGGCACGCCGTGTTACGTTTACGACTCAATACGATTCTCCGAGCGTTAATGATCTTCGAGCGTTTGACATTCGTTACGCTCAAAAGCTTGTAGCAACATCGCTATCCTTGATCGTTTGCGACGCGCCGGTGTCTTAGTAGACGCAGCTGCCGCGGAGAAATTGGTCGAGCATTGCGAGCTGGCTACAATCCATCGCAGGTAGTTTACACTGCTGATGTGTCGGATCGCGATGCATTGATTTGGTGGTAAAGCATAACATTTCAGCAGGAATGCCGGTTCGCCGGACATGATTGATCAGTTGGGATGCTTCCGGTCGCAATATCACGTCATGAATCAATCCTGGCTTTGGCACGGACACTCACAGAAGACCAACACTGGTGGCCCTGGTCCAAGCACGGCATTTGGTACGAGCAGATCGATGAATGCCATTGAGAGCCGACTGCACTGGTCGTTACCGGTACGCATGGCGCATATCGGCAGTGGAACGCTTCAGACTCGAGCATCTTTCGCAGGTATGCGGAGCCATGGAAGAGGCTTGTTTGAAAGTTGGCCGTAACCGTGAACACGATCAGCAGCGGTGTGAGGCCTACCGGTGCCTTATCGATTCACTCAATCTTATATCGATTTGAATCAATACTTGACCATTGTGGGATGCGCGCGTAAGCGATTGGAGAATGCCTTCGGTCACGACGTACCTGAGATCGAACTGACGCTATTTGCTGCTGAAAGCGGATTTTTGGTAGCCTCAAATTTGTGCAGCAGTGAAAACCATGGGCGAGAACATGTTTTACATGCTGACGCTGGCTTCTGGGACGGCGAGACCAATTCCCTCTATGGAGCCTATCATCCAATCTCGATCTGTCACCGTGACAACAACGTCAGCGATAAAAGAGGTGCCTGTAGTTGTAGCTGACCACTTTGCGAATCAGGAGACATCTTCACTCAAGAAGAGGGCGGATTCGTAAGTCGACGAAATCTTCCGTTAGCCCAGCAAGGCGATCTGCTTATTCTTGAAGTGGCCGGAGCCTATGGGTTTGCCATGTCCAGCAACTACAACAGTCGCTTCCGGCGCGTCAGAAGTACTTATCGAGAATCAGCACTTAAAGTCATTCGCCAACGAGAAACGCTTAGACGATCTGCTCAGCGCCGCGAAACCATTCCCATACCGTAATACTTCGTAGTGACGAGGTCACGGAATCCCCTGCGGCAGGTTGGCTACCCCGCTGATCCAGACGTCATTGACGGGCAAGATTGCCCGTCCTACATCGGGAACTAGCAGCCGAAAGATGATCTTCTGCTTTTCGAGCGTCCTAAGCACTAGATAGCAGATTCCCATGTAAAGCCTGAAAGCTAAAGAGACAAACCAGAGCGGCGAATCCTTTGGAGTAAACGGCTGGATCGCATCCATCACCATGCTGTGTAGGATGTAGCCGGATCAGGTGCACTACCTCTAAGTTCGAACAGCCCGACCTGAACGCCCCAGAGACCGCAACGACCATCATCACGCGAAGACCACCATCCCGAAGCCCTCCACCAACAACGTGTAGGCCGGAGATCCAGACCGCTGGCTCATCGTCCACTGATTCAGATAGCGAGTTCCAGGTTCGAACCACTTTTCTCGATCTCGACTTGATTGGGCTTTGCATCAGGCCGGAAGTTCGCTCTTTGCCTGCAACTGTTCGAAGATCTTCTTGCGACGATTGGCCCAGTGTTCAATTGGATGGCCGCTGGCTTTGGGAATGACCGCACCTTGGCTAGCAGGGCCTCGAAAACTCATCGTCACGTTCAGCTCGTCGCTGTCGGCTTCATCAGTTCTGTCCGTTGGCGGCCATCAGGCGAAAAAATGGATTTTCAGCCAGGTATCCATTAGAAGCCTTGATCGGCAGGTTGTTGGGGAAGGTAACTGTATTAACACAACTCAATGGTTGCGGCGATCAGCATCACGATACTGCCGATGGAGAAGATCGTAAGCACTTTAGCTTTGAGTTGACTTTGCCAGATGTCGAATGCAAGAGTGCCCATGATTAGCGGCGCGGTCCAGGTCAAAAAACCCAGCGGCCCACCATCGATTCCAGGTCGCTCCAGCTCCCATTCGTAGTACCAACTCGACGAGAGCCAAACGAACAGCACGCACGAACCTATGGCGAAAATCGTTCTTACCAACGGCCCGCAACCAATGACGGGTACTACCCATAGTGAAGTTAGTCCTATGTGAGCCAGAGTCTGAAAGTAATCGCGTTGGAACGCAGACTGGATAAGTCCCCAAAAGCCAATCTTTTCGAGCGATTCATAGTTGGCATACTTGCCGTCCAGATGATGCACAATGAACGCCACCAGCAGTAGCCCCAAAATGCGACGCACAACTCGCCAATTCGCCAGCGACGCTCCGTCCTTTTCCAAGCGTTTTAGATAGGACATTCGGAAGCCGAAACCGACAGCAAATAGAAACTGCGGCATGATGGTATCGGCGTAACTGCAATGGGTGTTCCAATGCTTTAACGTAGGCAAAAAGGCCGCAATCGCAGCGTACGATCCGACGAAATTCACTAAAAACATGCCCATAACTGTGTAACCGCGAAACTGGTCCAGGGAGGCTAACCGATCGGGTTTTGAGGCCACATTTTCAGCGTTTGACATGTTTTTTGGCGGGCCCAGTAAGGTTTTTGACGGGTCTGAGTAGGCGGCAAATCGGCGATTCTGAATTCTAGCGAAAAAATTTTTCAGAATTTCCAATAAGCCCGACTGGCCTGCGAAATTCCCTGTGTAGACAGCAACGCCGCAGCTTGATTGGCTAAGGCAGAAAAGGCTAGCTCAAGCAAGTAAAGCTGATCGCTTGGCCTGAATCGGGACGCTGGCTTAAGGCAATTCAAAGAGATTACCCAGCCGAGTTGGAGCTCCTGGGGCACACGAAACTTCGGTTCGGAGAAAGAAAAATGCTAAAGAAATTCTTCATGAGTAGCCTCATCGTAGCCATGGTTACTGGAGGCTTAGTTGCAACAGGAGCTTGGAGCTACCTGCGTACAGGCGTCTGCGAAGCAAACAGAGCTATCAAAGACAGCGTTCCCATTGAGTGGGAAATCAAACGAGCCCGTCAAATGATCGAAGATCTCAAGCCAGAGATCGCCAAGAACATGCAAGTTGTGGCCAAAGAAGAGGTCAGCGTACAGCGCCTCAGCGAAGAGATCGGTTCCAAGAAAAACACGTTGGCCAAGAGCCGCGACGAAATTATGCGACTGAAGGACGACCTGAAGTCCGGATCAGTACACTTCGTCTATGCCGGTCGAAAGTACACCGAAAATCAAGTGCGAGACGACCTTACCAATCGCTTCAAGCAATTCCAAGTTCACGAAGCAACCACTCAAAAGCTAACACAAGTTTTGTCAGCTCGCGAAAAGAACCTGGATGCCGCTCGACGCAAGCTAGATGAAATGCTAACCGCCAAGCGAGAACTTGAAGTCGAAGTTGAGAACCTACAAGCTCGATTGACCATGGTTGAAGTTGCACAAACCAGCAACCCAGTTTCGATCGACGACAGCCACCTGAGTGGAACTCGCCAACTGTTGGACGACATTCGAACTCGAATTGATGTCGCTGAGCGAATGACTGCTAGCGAAGGTGCTCTGCAAGGGACAATCCAACTGGATGCACCATCAACTCACGATGTGTTGCAAGAAATTGCTGATTACTTCGGCGAAGGCCGAGCTGAAGTGGAAAGCCTAGTAAGTACCAAAGGTCTGTAACGAATTCCACCATTCGCAGTCAGCGGGTCGGTGGGATATGATAAGAGGCATCGACGCACTGCTACCAATTAGCGTCGATGCCCTTTTTTATTGTGTATCGTTGACAAAGGAATCTTGCCATGAACCATTCATCACCTAACTGGCACACCGCCGGATATGTTGGATCTCGGCAAGAAGCTCGCGCCGAGGTTACGCATAGCCATCGCCAAACGCTGTGGATCGATGGAGTTGGCGGGTATCTGATGTTGGATCGCGACGACATCTTAGTCGGACAAGCCGGTGGGCTTGTAGATATTGGCATCGTAGGCGATATCAGTCGTCAAGCAGCAGTCATTCGACGCCGACAGTCGGATTACTTTGTCGAACCTTTGCAGTACACTCGCGTTGATGATCGCGAGATTTCAGAGGCATCTCTCCTGACCAGCGATTGTTTGCTTCAGTTTGGCAGTCGAGTGAAAACGCGACTCGTTAAGCCTCATCCACTAAGCAGCACGGCTCGATTGGAGATGGTCAGTCTACATCGCTTTCAACCTCGCGTAGATGGCGTGCTATTACTGGCCGACTCATGCATCTTGGGACCAACAGTCAGCTCTCATGTGCGCTGTCCGCAGTGGAGCCAAGACCTACTTATGTTTCGTCAAGGTTCTCAATGGTTCTTCCGTACAGTTTCAGAAATCGAGGTCGATGGCAAAATGAGGACCGGTCAGGTCGCCATCGAATCCGGTATGCGTGTTCGAGGCTCGGATTTCTCTTTGTCGATTGAATAGCGGACTCAATAATGAGGCGGCTTCTCATGAGGCAAATTTGGTAAGTGCTCGCGCAACTGTGTTTGTAACAGTTCATTTCTCTGTAGTAGTTCGCCAAGCTGTTTCTCTGCTTTCAACAGTTGCATGGTATGTTCGGTGACGATCTCGTTGAGCTGATCGATCAAGCGTTGCTGGTAGGTCAATCGAATCTCCAGATCGGTAAGTCGTTGCTCGCTAGAAGAGGTGTTCAATTGAGCTCCATTTCTAAGGGTGTTGGCTGGCAAGGTTTACAAATTGTTAGTTACGAGCTTCTAATGGCTTTGGCGAGCTATTTTGGCCCGAAATTCAAGCGATAACTAGCTCAACAGCTCTAAAATCGCCACTAGTCGCGCTCGACTTTCCAAGTGCGGAAGGCCATAATGCATGGCTAGGCAAAAATCCAATTTGAGCCACTTTTCCTGATCGAACCAAAACCAGTCCGTTTTGACAGGCGAACTTTATGTCCTCACGATTCTATTCATGGCTGTTAAGTGGTGCCTTCGCTGGCATGATAATTTCTCTAAGCGGTTGTGGTGGGGGTGACACCTCAGTTGCATCAGCACCTACAGCGACTACCACTCCCCCACCAGCAGCAACTTCTACTCCAGCAGAAAGCTCTACGCCGGCAAAGGAGCAAAGCTCGTACGCAAACGAGCAAAAGAGTACAAATTCTGGCGGTAGTAACGGCGGAAGCTCTGGAGGTAGCAGCGGAGGTGTTGGCAACGAACGTGCGACCACCGCGTTGATGGGCGAACCAGAGAGCGGAGGTGGTGACGGATATACACAGCCAGGCTCTGGTGGACCAAGTTCTGGCCCGCCAGGTATGGCAGGTGCTCCAGGATTTTCCAGTGGAAGCTCTGGCGGAAGCTCAGGTGGAAATTCTGGTGGAATGCCCGGTAGTGGCGCTGGCATGGGTGGCGGGTCAACCCGAGGACCTCGTGGTGGTGGTGGCATGGGAATGAGCGGCGGACCAGAAATGGGAATGAACTCTGGTGGCGGAGGATTCGGCTCTAGTGGCGAAATGCTCAACGAAGGCGGCGGCTCATTTGGCGGCGGCTCATTTGGCGGCGGCGCTGATACAACTCAACTTGTTACCTTCGTTCGCGAAAACTGCATCAACTGCCATAGCGCTGGTAATCCGAAGGGTGGCGTTTCACTAGATCAAGTTGGCGGAGATTTGAAAGCCAATGCTCGACTATGGTCCGAAGTAGCTGAAGCTCTTGAAGGTGGTTCAATGCCTCCTCGCAACGCCCGACAACCTGATGCAACTCAGAAAGCATCTGTCATTCGATTGATTCGTCAGTTGTTAGACGGACAAGGCGGCGAAGGTCCAGTAGAAAAGAGCTTTATGGATCGCGCTGAAATGGCTTTCCGCAAAGGTGATCATGAGAAGGCAATGTCGTTGTTCTACGCTCAGCTTATTACTGCTGATGCCAAGGAAGTTTCAGATCTTGCGAATCACTTCAAACTGTATAAGCCAACTGTTCCTGAAGCTGAAAAGGATAAGCTTGCTCCTGCCAACGAAACGGCAGTAGCTGTCAAACCGAAATTGGTGACGGGACTTAAGCTTGCAGTCGGTGTGGTGCTCAAGGCTGACAAAGGCGTTACTGATGTTAAGCCTGTTGGCGTTCGACAGCTCGGCGGACCGGGCGGTGGCGGTGGAATGAGTGAAGGTGCTGGCGGTGGCCCAGGACCACTTGGAATGGGCGGGGGAGGCCGATCAGGCGGAGGAATGGGTGGCGGAAATCTGGGCTCGAGCAAAATGGAGGCCTTCGAAGATCTGACAGGCGATATCGGCAGCCAAATCGTTTCTTCCTATGACAGCCGCCGTGCATCAGGCAAGTATGGAACGCTGTTTAGCTCCCTGAACGAAGAAACTGGACCTAGCTTCGGTCCTATGGGCGCTGGGGGCTTTGAACAGAGTAGCGACATGGGCGATGCAGGCGGCTTGGCCGCAGCCAGCGGCATGGGTGGAGCACCAGCGGCTGGACCCGGCCGAGGTGGCCGAGGCGGAGGAATGGGAATGGCTGGTGGAATGGGACCTGGCGCCGGAATGGGTGGCATGGGAATGGGTGGTGCTTCGCGTCCATCCAAGACAATGCCTGGCAAAAGGCTGGCAAACGGCTTGCTTTACATCGGCAAGGCCGAGAACCAAGTTGCGACTTGTTTAAGAAAGCTATGGAGGCTGGCGTTGATGGCTTAATTATCGTTGATGTCGACGCCTCGATCAAAAATCGCAACGGCATTGTATCAAACAAGACAAGCTTCCGATTCATGCTACCAAGCTTCAAGGTAGTTGCGACTGGCGGATCTAAGCCGATCGAAAATACCGAAGTTGAATTGAAGCAGGACACCGAAGTCGTTCAGAAGCGTGTAGATCAACTGTTCAATCAGATTGACACTATCCTTAACGTCGGTGACATACCTCAAACAATCTCTCCAGCTTCAGCAATGAAGCAGTTGCATGCCAAGATACACACTGGCGGTGCTGACCGGCTGCAGATTATGGCAGAAGCTCGTATGTTTCACGCCAAAGGAATCATCTCCAACGATCAGTTGGAAACGGTTTATCAAGTGGTCCTGGAAGGCAACGAAGGAGTCGCTCTGGCTAATGGGACTGTTGACGATAAGAAGTTGGTGATGACTAGCTATACCGAGAAACTGTAAGGCCTAACTTCAAAAATTAAAATGACAACAGAAAGGGCAGGGGAGTATCTCCTGCCCTTTTTTTCCGTAGAAATGGATTTCTCTAGAAATTCAGATCATGTTGCTACTTGCCAAAGCTATCTTCCTCGCGCCGATCTGAAGCGGTCTTAATCAAGACAACAGAACTCGACAGCGGCTCGACAATTGGATACGCCAAATGGATTTGACTGAAGCAGATTTCTTTGTGACACATGGCAAAAACACCTGCAATACGTTAGCATCGAACACCGTCAATCTATTATCCAGTTCTGATGCCGCAAACAAATTGAGCCAATCCAATGAATCGCATTCAAAGAAACGTAATGCTCATCTTCGTGCTGACCATGCTTTCCAACTGTGCTTGGGCTCAGTTTCAGCGCGGTCCGCAAGTGGTTTCGCCTGAAGTCAAAGATGGTAAGGCTACCTTTCGACTGTTAGCTCCCAATGCTCAAAAGGTCAAACTGTCAAGTTCTGACTTACCCGGTGTTGGTGGTCAAGGCGTGGAGCTCACCAAAGGCGATGAAGGTATTTGGTCCGTCACTGTAGATGCTAAACCTGGTTACTATCGCTATAGCTTCAACGTGGATAGTGTCACTGTTGTAGATCCGCGAAATTCTGCTACCAGCGAATCGGTAACCAACGTATCGAGCCTGCTATCAGTTCCAGGCAAGGAATGGATGGACACCAAAGATGTTGCTCATGGTACTGTAAGTGAGGTTAATTACTACTCCAAGTCGCTGAGTCGCTTTCGACGGATGCATGTCTACACTCCACCGGGATACGAGCGCGGTGAAGGAACGTTTCCTGTGCTTTACCTGCTGCATGGCGCTGGTGATAGCGATGACTCATGGACATCGATTGGCCGAGCGTCATTTATCCTGGATAACTTGATTGCAGAAGGTAAAGCCAAACCGATGATCGTGGTGATGCCAGCCGGACATGCGGGACCATTCCGCTTTGGTGGTAATGGGCCAGATGAATTCGCTCAGGACTTTACCGGAGATCTGATGCCCTACGTCGAAAACCACTTTCGCGTGAAGACAGATCGAGACAGTCGAGCGATGGCAGGACTATCAATGGGTGGCGCTCAAACGCTTAGCGTTGGAGTTCCAGGCCTCGAAAAGTTTGCTTACTTGGGTATCTTTAGTTCTGGTGTGTTTGGCATCGTTCCCAATCCCAACGGCCCGCCTCGACAAGGTCCTTCATTCGAGGAGCAACGCAAAAGATTTTAGACGATGCAAAAGCCAAAGAAGGGGACTCAAGCTGCTTTGGATTTTGCAACCACGGCAAGGAAGACTGCTATTGGAAGGCATCTCGTGCACTGTCAGAGATGTTCAAGAAACTTGCAACTTTCAAGTCACCTACGAAGGCGAAGGTGGTCACACTTGGATGTGTGGCAGCATGCACCTCCAATGATTCGCTCCAATGCTGTTTCAGGATAAGTAAGAATCCTGACACAGACTTTGCAAATCGTTATCTTCGAATCGCGGTACGGTTGTAGTGAATAAATCACCGCGTGGTCTATCCAATCAACCCTTACAAGCCATAGCTGCACCGGTTGAGTTCAACGATTGCCACGAAACAATTGTTAGCAAAGTTGCTGACTTCAAGGTTGCAAGCATTGTTCTCGAAAAGAACAGCATGGTTCGGAATCAACAACTACTGACAGCTCTCGTAGGTGGAATAACCCTACTGGCCTAGTACCCGCTAAGTCCGTTCAGCCTGCTGTGATCCAAACTTAGTCGCTCGGCAGGAATGGTTGCGGACGTCGAACATCGAGTCTGTTTCACCTTGTCAGACTTCGATTCAGCAGTTGTAATCCTTGAAGATGGTTGAAGGCGAGGACAAACAGTCTAACCGCGCTTATCTAACAACTCGGCCTTTCAAGCTACCTTGGCAGCTTCAGGTGCTGCTGGAGGTGATTTGCGGTTCAAGCATCGCTGTTGGCAAACCCTCGGTTCTGACCTACTTTCCCACTGGAGCCAAGAGGCGGTACTCTCTAAGCACCGATAAGTCTTACCCTGCTCCATCCTACCCGCGTCAGTTGCTAATCGCGGTATCGACGAGTCCGGCAACAACATGCAAATGGCGAATCTATCTCGCGATGTTCGATTGACACACTGATTGAGTCTTAGCCAAAGAACAAGCGAGTAACTGAAGGACTCGGCAGATTCGCGGTGAATTTCAACGCTGACCAATGATCGGCAGGATGGAGATATCTTTGGTCAGGTTCGTTACGGTGTTGGGAATTGCTGCCGAAACTCGATCATGTTGATAAACCGCTATCGACATCTTCAACGCAAGTAGTTGTCGATCTTAGGGAATTGATTGTGCGAGCCGGAGGAGCGGCGCACCAATCATGATGACAGCCGGTACAACGGGTTTTCCTTTTCTAGTGCCACTGATATCGACTGGAGAGATCAGGTCAGAAAATCGAGTTTCCTATGGGGCTCGTCATTCTATTGACGATCACAACCACGCTGGTGAATTTGATTCTACTTTCCGATCATTTGTAGCTTTTCCTTTGCGGGCATATCTTCACCAGCAAGAAAACGAATCTGCTGCGCAACAGATTCATTGTTGTTCAACAAAGACTTGGATTGCGAGCTGCGAGGAAGCGAGCTGTCGATGCGTCGAAAATCCAGCAGATTAACCGAAGTAGGTCAGGCACTCCTGCCCGACAATCGCTCATAATTGGTTCTTACCACCGGAATTGAGCGAGGTTCCTAAATTAACCGTGATTGCCCTCTACTTTTTTTGCTCATCTATTTCCCCTCCAATCTGAATCTTCTAAGAGCTCGCCGCCACTAGGTGTGACAAGTGCTCTGGACCTTTCGATCGATTTGAGGAAGCAGATCGATAATTTCTCCACTTAATAATGCAATTTGATACGAATCTTAGATCAAACTCTTCCAGCTTATCTATTGGCAGGTCGCGTCAGGTTTGGTCGAAATTGTATCAAGCAGAGCAGGCTTGGATAAAGCGATAGTTTGTAAAGTACCATCAGGGATTTTGCGCGAAGAGTACTGCTTACCTGAGCGAACCACGGTGTACGCACAGCGCATGATTCAGGTTGTCGTCGAATAAAACGGAGCTGTTGCATCACGAAAAACGTCAGGCATGAACCCGAGTAGACTTGCGTTGCTCGCTATCATGGCTCGCTTAATCGGAACTGCTCGAAGAGACACGATGACCCAGGAAAGGCAACCTGCACGCACGCGCCCAACTGGTTTCGGTTCTTGACTTGATCTGAATTATTACGGACTTTGGGAGGAGACATTTGAACGCAAGTCATAACCTATAAAGCTCATCGCACTAACTCTTGCATCTGCATAGACTCCCATTTCGAACTAGCATCGGCTTGAAATCAGAGTGCGTACCGTTGGCATGGCATGAAAATCTAGCAAAGGTACCTGAGTCTAAGATGGTCTGGATCGAACCGTCAACAATCACAATGAAAACCTCGTTTGGGTTGCTTTTAGGTATCTCAAACTGTTTCGTAATTGGTCACATCACGACCGAATGGTATTCTTGCTGGTGAGTGCAGAGACATCGATATTCTCTAGCGAAATGTCGTCAGGTTTGGTCAGGGGCGGAAGCTTCACTTATGTTTCTGCAATGAGTACAGTGTTGATTAGATGCGATCCTGTTAAGGTTAAAGTCACTTGAAAGCAGCATTCGATATGGACCAGATTGTTTCAGGCGAGTCTTGCGTTTTAATTGGCTTGGAAGAAGGGGATCAAACTAAGATTTCTCTCGCTGTCCTTGGCTCATTCAATGCGAATTTGGAGTAAAGGATTCGTTTTGCTCGATAAATGGAAGAATGTGAACTCGCCAGCTAAGCCCCCGAGGCTTGCCATCAACTTTCATGTTATTCGGAGCTTTACGATAACGCTCGTATTAATTGAATTGCTGTGCGACCGTTCTTCGACCCAAAGCCTGAATCTCGATTTGGCGGGGCAGGCTGTTTGAGTTTTTGACGTGTCAAGTTAATTGAAGGATACTCTATCGATTGCGGAGGCTCACGCCCGCAAGCTCATCATTTGGAAATAGTTTTGAACTGATTTTTGCATCAGCTTCGACAACGGCGCAGTCCTTTAGTCGAACTTTCGATTGAACGACTGGCGTAGATGACCGCTAATATATGCTTCTGGCCCCAACAATCCTCCTACAACTGCGTAACGAGACCCGCAGCGATCAAACCGTGTACTTCCATGCTATCAATTCCGTTTCATAGGTGATGTTTATGCAGCGAACATGGTAATCTTATGGGCCGAAGTCTCAAATCGCTTTGACCTCAAACTTGCCGACTACATGGAAAAGATTGGCCTGAATCCACTAAATTGAAACTTTCTTTGTGTTCTGTTATGATGCTCGGCTCAATCGAAATAGCATCACGAACTTTCAAGGCTAAGCCTTCGACCTGGAGCTGAGGTATGACTATTCCTGTACAGTGTTCAAGCTGTAAGGCCAAATTAAAAGCCGACGAGCGACTCGCGGGAAAACAAATCAAGTGCCCTAAGTGCAAGTTTCCACTCAGCATTCCAAAATTATCTAACGCTAGTGCTAGTTCACCGCAACTTGATTTTCCAATGCCTCAGGAGCAGACCAATCCTGGCGTGGGTATGCCCAGCAATGATTCGCTTCCAATGTTTGATGATTTGGCATTTGAGCAACCGCAAAGCAACAACTTTCAGGTGTTTGATACATCGCAGAATACTCAACAGCCTGCGGTGAAAAAAGAAAGCGAGTCAATTGTTGGTAAATTCGATTCAAAAGCAGTATTGGTATCGTCATGTGCTGCTATTGCTACATTCCTGCTCGTAGTAACTGTTGGACTACTGCTATTACCATCGAGTAATTCGATCGTCAGCGGCAATCCGGTCGCATCTGATAAATCACAACCCAGCACTACTCCGTCAATCGATTTGGCCACATCAAAGGCTGAGCCTTCCTCTCAAAAAACTGGCGCGAGCACTTTGTCAAAGTCGCCAAGTTCGGAGCCTGCTCCAGTTGCATCGACCTCACCTCAGAGCGAATTCGTAGTTGGCCCGGAACTTAAGGCTTCAACTGTATTGCTCAAGATGACGACTAGTTCCGGAGTAAAACTCGGAACAGGTTTCTTGGTTCATCAGTCAGATGGTGAAGGACTGGTTGCAACGGACCAACACAATATTAGACCGACAGACAGCGTGGTGCATGAAATTGACTGTGTGTTTTACAGTGGAACGAAGGAAGAGTTTACTGTCAAAAGCTCTGTTGCTTCGATGCACTTGGGAACAGCCTTGATGTTGTTGAATGTCAAGCACCCCAATATACCGAAGTCAATTTTTTCCGACGGGGTACTAGCAGAGGCGAACAGCTTTTGGACGGTAGGATATCGGGACACGGAATTAGCGACATCCAAATGTCAAATTCAAAAGCAACCAAATTCCTATGAACCACTGATTTCTGAGCTGACTAATTCTCAAGCTGGCGGTCCAGTAGTTACAGACAGCGGCAAGGTAGTTGGTGTCGCTATTCGCACACAAGGGGCAGGCGGATTGCTAATTCCACAAGCGATTGTTCGAGAGACAATTCAAGGCAATGCCTTGAGGTTTCGGGCGAAGTCGCGACAACTTAAACAAAGCTCGATAAGTTGCCTCGCGGAAATAACTGATCCGCTAGGACAAATTCAATTGGTTTCAGTTATCGGCTTCAAAAATCAAGTAATCACCTCCCCGAGCTCAATTGGGAAATGGGAGCAAGCCACGGACAAAATACTCCTAGAAACTACGCTAGAAAGAAACGGGAATTATGCGAATGCCACAATTGATCTACCCAACGGCAGCCCCATTTCTAACATTCAACTGCGCGTTACTCGTAAAGATGGTAGCACTTGGTTCAGCTTCCCGTATGGAATTAGCGATATGCCCATGTTTGAGCAGTCCAATGAATCGAGTGTCGATTATCGTGTGTTAGGGTTCGAGAAGGAGATAGCTGGGGTTGCGATGAATTATGTGACAGGCGACATTGCAACGATTTCTCCTAGCAATAAGGCAGCCTTTCTCATACGAGCAGTTGACTACGAGCCTCGAATTGAACCTAGAGCCGATGCGGTTTATCGGAACGTTAAGTTAGAATCAACGCCGATTTCAATTGTCTACAAGAAGTACGCCGATACTGACTGGTTCGTTTTGGCTTGCGATCGAGACTCTTACGTTTATTTTCTGAATACAAGCACCTTTGAAGAGGTCAAGAAGGTAAAGCTGGCAAAAGCTGACGTGAAAAAGCTGGCTGTTTCAGCCAATTCTAAGGACCCATTCATCTACTATGTGAGCGAAAGTGGTGGCGTGGGAGTGCTTGATGCAAGAAATCTCATGGATCGAGGCGAAGTAATCGATAGTGTAACGAGTTTAATTCTGTCTTCAGATGGAATGTGTGCTTATTGCAACGAAACACTTGGCTTTCGTTCGCTTCGAATGAAATCCACGTTTGCAGATGAATTGCCACAATTTGCAAAGGTTTTTAGCTACCGCAATGAGTTGTCGAAGATCGTTCCAGACGCTCGTGGCGAATATTCGGCAATTGGAGGCTCGATCTTTGTCAAGGATATGTCTCAGCAAGTTTTTTCCTACTCAAGTTTCAAGCCAAAGTGTTTTCTAAAGGAACGACCTGTCGCGTTGGGGCTTGATCACCAAGTCTTGCGTGCCGTATCGACTAACGATTTGAGGGAAGTTGGATTGGGAGTTAAGTTGGCTATTGGCGGACCGAATATTGGTCAGAACCTCAGGATTTCTAGCGAAGAGCGTCAGTTGATTGACCGTATGACGGGTGGGTCTGATACGAGCAATGAGAATTGTGAAATACTTGTTAACGAGAGACGTTCCTTGATCTTGGCTGTTACGAAAAATGCCCTGTCTGTCGTTCCACTTGCTGCTCTGGGGATTCCGGACGAACCATCTCTTTCGGTAGATATTGGCATCACGGATCTGAGGGTTGGAGTTGCTCAAAAAGTACCTATCAAGCCTCATGATCCCCGTGTCAAAGTGGAGTATCTAAAACTACCTGACGGGGCAGTTGAAACTCAGGGAGGTCTTGATTGGAATCCCGATGATTCTCAAGTCGGGACATGCACAATCCCGCTGGCGTTGAAAGTTGGGGAAATGGTGCGAAACTACGATGCCGTATTTCAGGTTACACAACCCTTCACTTCCTGTCCTATCGCGATGACGAGTTTTGTTGTCGATGAGTCTGCCGGGTACATCGTTTGTTGGAATGGTTCCAGATTGGACAATGAGGGACGTCCAATCGGAACCATGGTTACTCCAGGGCCAATGGCCCCTCGGGTTGCAGTCATCTCATTGAAAGCTGGGAAGGCGCCATTAACTTTGTCTTTTGACGATAACGTATGGAAGGTCGTGGTTGGTAACAACCGAATTGCTGTTGTTTTGCAATCGAAAAGAACGTCGGTTGACGTTTATGATCTAAACGGCTTAAAGAAGATCAAAACACTGGATGCGAACGGACCGCTTACCGACCTTACCATCGAAAAGGATAGTCTACTACTTCACATGGAAAATACGACGGAAGTTTACCACTTGAGTAGTTTCAAAGCACAGCGGCCGATGGCGGGAAAACAAGGTAGTTGGTCCGCCGAGCCAAACCGTGAGTTGCGGTTTTCCCAAAAGAATCAGTTATTGGACGGCAGACTGATTGAGGGTGTACTTTTCAATTTAAAATCCAATGATCCCTTGTTGCTAGTATCCCCGATGCAACTGCCAGTTATTGGACAACCAAAACCAGAACTTTATTCCGGCTCATTTCTTCGTAGTGAAGCAGTCGTAACTCCATTGAACAAAGACGCTTTATTTACAGGTCCATTGCCTCTACCTGGTAAGCAGCTTCAGGTTTCGCTTGAAGATTCTTTTTCCAAATCGAAGCATAGCGACGACGGAGTGATGACTCCCCCAAAGCAACTGGTCACGCTTCTGCTTCATGATCAGGAGTTGAATGTACTGGACCGCATACCGATAGTTAACGAGACTTCAGATGACTTGGGCGCTTACAGCACTTCCAAGGCGACAATACAAGTAACTGGAAGTGCTGTATATGTTTCGGTGGGCAATAGAATCTACCGATGGAAGTATCAACCACCGAAGAGAAGGGATGGATCTCAGAGCGAAGACAATAGTTTTCATGTGGTGCCTGAACAGCAACACTTCGTCCTAAATGGAAACAAGACCACCTTGAAGCACAATGTTCTCAATGCCAAAGGCTCGGTGGAATTTACGCTTCTAAGCGATTTTGCGGGAGTTCAGATCAATCGTGAACTGGGAACGGTTACCATAAATCAAAGCGAACTACTTGATTCAGTTACCTCAAAAATTCGCCAGATCGCCGGTAATGGTGACTTGCAAAAGCAAATTGCCACAATACAGGCGGCTTCAACACAACTCTCATCAACAATTTCCAAGCGACTGAAAGCAAAGATTTCAGGCTTTCCTGTTGCCATTACAATTAGTTTTCAGGTAAAAGACGAAGAAGGCCAAGTTGCGACTATGCAGTATTTCGTTATCGCCGATATTTCACTGCGCAAGGTTCGAGAGCTACTCCAATAGTGCTCCTGTAGTTTTCGCCGAGAGAAGATGAGATCTAAGTTTTTGTAACAACTGTTAGAAGGGACGATGGCATTCTACCTCCCGATCTGAACTCTGCAGTATTCTCCAAGCTATAGTTAACCTTCTACTTCACTTCAGTGCCGGTGATCCAATCCCTGGTTCGCGGAGGCTGTAACAAACAAAAATTGTTACAGCCTGCGATCTGGTTATTTGATTGATGCGCAGTTCAATCATCAATACGTTACGAGCTTAGCGTTTTACTTCAAAGGGCAGTTCGTTAACGTTCAACTCGCGAACGGAGAGATCAGAGAAAACGCCTCGATGCTTGTTAGAACCTGTTTGCGTATACCAACAGACTAGCTGCTTTGGTCCGTCGACCTTCACCTCAGCTCCCACGTATTGGAACGAGCCTTCGACAACCTGATCCTCCAAGAACTGCTTAATGGGAGAACGATAGATCTCGCGCAACAAGAACTTGTCGTGCTGTGCGATCATCTCTTTTTCTACCGCTGTGCGTTCGGTTTCAGCTTTTTGACTGGAAGCGTTGAACTTCTCCGAGTCGAATGTCTGGAATGGTGAATCTGGGAATTGTCCAGCGTTGAATTTCGCCGACGCGCCAAGATACGCGATCATCTCTTCCTCAGTAACGGTTGGCTTCACAGCCTTTTCTAGAGCGTAATCGCTGGGAGCATCCAAGCTAAAACTATTGGCATCCAGCGGCGCATTGACAACGATCTCGTGTTCCATGTAGCCTAGCGGAATAGAGATCGACCATTTTTCCTCGGCCGGCTTATCGCGATCAGGCGCAGTTTCAATATCGAACTGCTTTTCGTTTGGCAACCAAATTCCGACCAACTGCTTGGAGGTTTCATCGAACAGAAAGTCCCTTCGGTAGTATTTTTCTGTGCCACCTTCGTCGATCATCGCCCGAACTACGGTTGCTTGATGGTTATCAACTAGCTTCTTACCCTGCATCGAAACGGATTTAACCGGCAGAGTATTGG